>JAGAIZ010000085.1 GCA_017626325.1 Lachnospiraceae bacterium
AAGACTCTGGAAGCGGTGAAAGCGTTCCAGGCTGAGAACGGTCTTACGATTGACGGAGTTGTCGGTAAAAAGACATGGAGCTGTTTACAATCCTAATAATATGTGGTAGTTTTAGAGGTGCAGTAAATAGACTCTCACTACGGAAAAATCCCCTTGCCCGCCGGAAAATGCCGCGGCAGTAGAGCCGAAGTCGATGCTCTGGTCGATATTGACGTCAGTGGCGGGGTTGATATTGTTTTTCTTGAGAATATATTCGAATACCATCTCAGGCATACCGCCTGCGCGTCCGCCCAATACGTCCTTTCCAATCAGCATATCCCAGTCGAAATCGTCGACGGGTTCCCTGGATACGAGGAAATTGCCGGCGCGCTGGGTGAGCTGGGCGAAATTCACCGCATAGTCGGAAGCGCCCCCGCTGTAAGTATAAATAGTGCTCTCGCTGCCCATGAAACCGATATCGGCTTCATCCGTTAAGAGAGCGGTCATCGTCTTATCGGCGCCGAAGCCGGTAACAAGCGTCAGGTCGATGCCTTCCTCGGCGAAATATCCTTCTTCGATCGCCACATACATGGGTGCGTAGAAAATGGAATGTGCTACTTCGTTGAGCACGACGGGCGTATTGGAAGCAACCGCCGTATCGCTTTTATCGCCGGAGGGCAGGCTGCAGCCGCAGAGAACACAGGCCAGCATGGTTATCGTGAGAAGTAAACCACAGATTCTTTTTTTCATAATTTTCTCCATTTAGAAGCGTTTTTGCCGAATGCTCCATTCCGTTGAACATATGCCGGGTTTGCCGTCAGACATATTCTTGAGTTTTTCACATGAGGCATGTGCCTGGGAACGAGGACAGGAACTCTGTTTAGGAGGATTCAGCAGTATGCATTTGTAATAGCTTATGCCGGAATGGGGATTTGGTGAATGTAATACCTTATGCGGAGATATGACAAGATATATAAAGATAAAAACAGACAGAAAAAAAGCAGATAACGGGAATCGAACCCGCCTCTCCAGCTTGGGAAGCTGGCGTTCTACCGATGAACTATATCTGCATGTTCCTAGTATACCACCGGAAAGGAAAAAAGGAAAGAAAAATTTATTCTCATGAACAGGAAATATGAAAGAGGAGAAGAGAAATGTGGATGTGGCTGGTGCTCCTGTATGGAGTGTTGAAAGGATTCAGGGAAATTGTTAAAAAGAAGGCGCTGGAGAAAAACTCTACCATAGAGGTATTGTTTATGTATACGCTTCTTGCGTTCCTGCTGGTGGCGGCAGATGCTCAGAATGCGCTGGGAATGGAGCCGAAATATTATTTCTATATTGCGGTGAAATCCTTTGTGATTTTTCTGGCGTGGATGTTCAGCTTCAAGGCGATTAAGAAGATGCCGATCAGCCTGTACGGGGTGCTGGATCTGTCCAGGGTGCTCTTCGCTACGCTGCTTGGCGTGGTAGTGCTGCAGGAAACACTGGGGGCGCTCCAGGTGACAGGTCTGGCGTTTGTATCGCTGGGGCTTGTGCTGTTGAAGTATAAGCCGGGACACAGGCTGAGGGCAGGCGTTGTGGGGCTGGCAGGAAAGGCCGGTGAAGTATCTGAACCGCAGAAAGGGAATGCGGAAGAATATGTGAAGAAAGAGGAAAGCACACAAAAAAAGGAAAGCACACAAAAAGAGCATAAGGTAAAAGCGGAAGAAGGTCTGCGGCAGAAGAAGGAGCTGGAAGCGGAAAAGGGTCTGGGGCAGGAGAAGGAGCTGGAAGCGGAAAAGGGTCTGGGGCAAGAGAAGGAACCGGAAACAGAAGAACGGGTTGATGTGAAACTCGTGGTGATGGCGTTTGCATCCTGCCTGCTCAACGCTGTGTCCGGTCTTCTGGACAAGCTGTTAATGCGGGATATCAGCAGCTCTCAGTTACAGTTCTGGTATATGCTGTTTCTGGTGCTTATGTATCTGATTTTTATTCTGGTGACAAGAACGCCGGTTCATATGGGAAGTGTAGTCAGAAACCAATGGATCTGGATCCTGAGTATTCTGTTTGTGATTGCAGACAGGGCTCTTTTTGCGGCAAACGGTATGGCTGAGAGCAGGATTACGGTGATGACGCTGATCAAGCAGTCGGGGTGCATTGTGACGATACTGGCGGGCCGGTTTCTTTTTCATGAGAAAAATACCGGACATAAGCTGGTGTGCGCTGCTATTATCATAGCAGGAATCGTATTGGGAGTTATGTGAAAAGAGTTGTGTGGGGGAATTTACCTATGCTATAATATAATAACTGCCGCAGAGCGGCTTTAGAAAAAGCGGCGGCAGGTTAGAATTAGGATGGCATGAATGCTTTGGCGTGGTGGAAGATGACATTTTCCATCGGGGATTCAGAGGCCGTGTAAGCGGCAGAATGTGAGGAAAGCTATGGGAATTATGACAAGATTTAAGGACATTATGGCGGCGAATGTGAATGCGCTTTTGGACCGGGCGGAGGATCCTGAGAAGATGATCGACCAGTATCTTCGTAATCTGGAGCAGGATTTTGCCAAAGTGAAGGCAGAGACCGCCTCCATTATGGCGGAGGAAAAGAGCGCTAAGAGAAAGTTAGACGAGTGCGACGCGGAAATGACGCGTATGACCGAGTATGCAAAGAAAGCGGTAGCGGCTGGCAATGACTCAGAGGCGAAGCAGTTTCTGACGAGAAAAGCAGATCTTGCCCAGAAGCGCGTGGTGCTGGAGCAGAATTATACGCTGGCATGTGACAATTCCGCCAAAATGCGGCAGATGCATGACAAGCTGGCAGGGGATATCGCATCCTTAAAGAGCAAGAGAGAGATGCTGAAGGCTAAGGTCAAAGTTGCCCAAACCCAGAAAAAGATTAATGAGATGGGATCCGGCATGGCGGACGCAGGCAGCAATATGGCGGCTTTTGACAGGATGGAGGATAAGGTAAATAAGATGCTGGATGAAGCCAATGCCATGAGTGAGCTGAACCAGTCGGCGCAGGGCAGCAGTATTGAGGAGCTTGCCAGAAAATACGACGCACAGACAGGTAACTCGGCGGTAGATGATGAACTGGCGGCGCTGAAAGCTCAGATGGGAGTGTAGAAGATGGGATTCTTTTCAAATCAGTTTTCCAATGTGATAGAGTGGAACGAGACGAGAGAGGGCGTCTTGTTCTATAAATGGCAGAATCAGGAGATCAAGAAAGGCTCCAGGCTGATTATCAGGCCGGGGCAGGACGCGATTTTCCTGTATAACGGTGTGGTAGAGGGTATTTTCGAGGACGAGGGAAGCTATGATGTGGAGTCGCAGATTATCCCCTTTTTAACCACGTTAAAAAGCTTTAAATTCGGATTTAACACGCCGCTTCGCGCGGAGGTGCTTTTCATCAATACGAAGGAAATGCTGGTGAAATGGGGAACCAAGAACGCCATCAATCTGCAGGCGGCAGGACTGCCCGGCGGTATGCCGATTCGGGCGTTCGGCACTTTTAACTGTAAGATTGTGGAGCACGATGTGGTTATCGAGAAGCTGGCGGGGATTCGTCAGATGTATACGGTGGAGGACGTGAAGGAGCGTATCATTGCAAGCCTTGACCAGCTCCTGATGAGCTGGATCAGCAAGGAAGGCCGGGATATGTTCAATCTGCAGGCGGATGCGAGAAGCATTGCCGGAGGCATCGAGTCCGATTTGGATATGGATATGCGCAAGCTGGGCATCGGCATCACTGATTTTACCATCGAGAGCTTCTCCTACCCGGAGGAGATCAAAAGGATGCAGGAAAAAGCGGCGGCGCAGTCCATGGTGGGCGATATGAACAGGTACACCCAGATGGCGGCGGCTGACGGCATGAGCAAAGGGCGCGGGGGCAGCGGGATTGCTTCCGATATGGTAGGCCTGCAGATGGGCATGGCGATGGGACAGCAGATGCTGAACCAGATGAACGGCGGCACAGGAATGCAGTATGGCGGCGCAGGGGCACAGTCCGGCACAGGCGGTATGGGTGCGGCACAGTCCGCAAACGGCGCAGGCCCCAGGTTCTGTCCGAACTGCGGCACGCCCACGAATGGTATGAAATTCTGCGGCAACTGCGGCAATCAATTATATTAGACAATATCAGAACAGAGGAAATTCAGATGAGCATTTACGATACCTTAAATCCAGAACAGAAGAAAGCAGTTTTTACCACGCAGGGGCCGGTGCTGGTGCTGGCCGGCGCGGGAAGCGGCAAGACCCGGGCGCTGACCCATCGTATCGCTTATCTGATCGAGGATGGGGTTGAGCCTTATCATATTATGGCGATTACCTTCACGAATAAAGCGGCTGGCGAGATGCGGGAGCGGGTCAATCAGTTGATCGGGCACGGCGCCGAGCAGGTCTGGGTGGCTACCTTTCACTCTACCTGTGTGCGGATCCTGCGCCGCTATATCGACAGAATCGGATTTGACAATAATTTCACGATCTACGATACCGACGATTCCAAGGGCATCATGAAGGAAATCTGCAAGAAGCTGCAGATCGATACGAAGATGTTGAAGGAGCGGACGATTCTTGGCGCGATTTCTTCGGCTAAGGACGAGTTGATTTCTCCGCTGGAATACGAGATGCAGAGTCTGGGAGACTATAACGGCAGCAGGATTGCCAAAGCCTACCGGGAGTATCAGGCGGTGCTGCATAAGAATAATGCGCTGGACTTTGACGACTTGATCGTGAAGACGGTGGAGCTGTTCAAGACCTGCCCGGAGGTGCTGGAGAGTTATCAGAATCGTTTCCGGTATATTATGGTGGATGAGTATCAGGATACCAATACGGCCCAGTTTGAGCTGGTGCGCCTGCTGGCTTCCAGAGACAGGAATCTGTGTGTGGTGGGAGATGACGATCAGTCTATCTATAAGTTCCGGGGCGCGAACATCCGCAATATTCTGGATTTTGAGAAAGTATATCCGGAGGCCTGCGTGATCAAGCTGGAGCAGAATTATCGTTCCACGCAGAACGTGCTGGACGCTGCCAACGCTGTGATTAAGAACAACACGGGCCGGAAAGACAAAGCGCTCTGGACGGAGAAGACGGAAGGCAGTCTGATTCATTTCAGGCAGTTCGATACCGCTTACGACGAGGCGGAGTACATCGCGGAGGAGGTGCGCGCCAAAAGCCGGGAGGGAGCGGCAGAATACGGCGAGTGCGCGGTGCTCTATCGAACCAACGCCCAGTCCCGTATGCTGGAAGAGCGTTTTATCATGAAGGGCATTCCTTACAATGTGGTCGGGGGCGTGAATTTCTATTCCAGAAAAGAAATCAAGGATATCCTTGCTTACCTAAAAACCATAGACAATGGACGTGATGATGTGGCGGTGAAAAGAATCATCAATGTTCCTAAGCGGGGCATAGGCACGACTACTATCGTGCGGGTGCAGGAATATGCGGACGCAAGGGGCATCAGCTTCTATGATGCGCTCAGAGAAGCGGACCAGATCATGACGATCGGCAGGAGCGCGTCCAAATTACAGCCTTTTGTGAATATGATGCAGGCTTTCCGCAGTAAGCTGGAATTTTTCACCCTGGAAGAACTGGTAAAAGATATTCTGGAAACGACGGGTTATGTCCGGGAATTGGAGACCTCCAATGAGGAAGATGCGGAGGACAGGATTGAGAACATCGACGAATTTATCAGTAAGGTGGTGGCTTATGAAGAGAGCCATGATGAGGCATCGCTTGGTGAATTCTTAGAAGAGGTGGCGCTGGTGGCGGATATCGATCAGGTGTCCGAGGATAACAATAAAGTGCTGCTGATGACCCTGCACAGCGCAAAGGGTCTGGAATTTCCTCATGTATATCTGGCGGGCTTAGAGGACGGTATTTTCCCGAGTTATATGACCATTACCTCCGATGATCCTATGGATATCGAGGAAGAGCGCCGGCTGGCCTATGTGGGCATTACCAGGGCTAAGGATGATCTGACCATTACCTGTGCGAGACAGCGGATGATACGGGGAGAGACGCAGTACAATCCGGTGAGCCGTTTTGTGAAAGAGATTCCGCCGCTTCTGCTGGATCATAAACTGCCGGAAGCAAAACGCCGGGATTATGATAATTATGACGACGCTTCCTATGAGAGAAGCCATTTCAAGGCGAAGCCCTTCGGCATGTCGGGAGCGGGTATCGTGCGGCCGGACGGCCAAAGGGCAGGGATTGCCGGAGCGGAAAGCAGGCGCATGTCAGACGCTTCCGGTATGGGAACGCCTGAGACAGAGGCGTTTGGCGAAGACAGGCTGCAAATGGGCCTGTCGGCTGCAAACAGGACTTCGACCCAAATATCTTCAGACAGTGCGCCGTCAGCAGGCGGTTTCCGCAGAAGCAAGGAGAATTATGCGGCGACGATAGAGGAAAATCCATACAGCAGACAGGCACAAAGCTACAGCACGGCAGCAGACGCGGGTTATAGCAGAACCGGAGCCGCAGGCAGCTATCAGAGCCGTTTCGGCAAGGATGCAGACACGATATTTGACAAGCCAAAGCCCAAAGCGGTAGTCAGACCCAAACGCACGGCACTGGAGTATCAGCCTTATATTACTAAGACGGCACAGGGAGTCGGAGCGGTGTCGATTCAGCCAGCAGGCAGCAAGAGCCTTGGATATGAAACGGGCGACAGGGTGCGGCATATGCGCTATGGTGAAGGCACGGTTATGAAGATCGAGCCGGGACCACGGGATTCGCAGGTGACGGTCGTGTTTGATGAAGTGGGACAGAAAATCATGTATGCGGGGTTTGCTAAGCTTAAGAAGATATAAAGGAAGATAAACTGTATTAAGAAGAGGTGGAAAGTACGGATGGCGCTTACGCAGGTGCAGAATTTGCAGCTTCATAATATGATTGAACGCGTGCTCCATGTACCGGGCAATTATCGGGGCGGCATTCTGGAGATGGCGATCGTAATTGACTGTGCATATGAGAAAGAGACCATTCAAGCGCTCTGCGCGGATATCATTGCTTCCTGCAAGAGACAAAGCGAGGTGTTCCGCAATATCCGTTTGAATGTAGTTACATGGAGCGCACAGGCAATACGGACTGAAACGGTGGCGGCGGCTCATCTTCAGATGGGAAGTTATTTCCGGGACTATCAGGAAGAAGACACAGGGGATAAGCCCCTGGAGCTGCTTCTGGCATACCTTAAGGAATTCCACGCGAGAAGCAAGCTGATTATGCTGCTGACACCGGATCCGGAGATTGGGCGTACAATAAAGGATAAAGAGACGGCGTTGTCGGCGCTGAATCCGTTCCTGAAACAAAAGCTGATATTGATCACGCCCGAAGGAATGGAGACAGGAAGCCGATTGATAAAACAGATTTTGGTAACAGATCAGCCATGCCATTCATAAGTTGTCGGATTGCATATAATAGACAAAAATATTTGTTATTTCCGACAACTTATTTCATGTCGGGCGTCCGCCCTATAGAAATGATTGTACAAACTGTCCTTAGTGAACAAGCTCCCACGGTCATTTTGTACAATCATTTCTGCATGGCTGACTGTTACAAATTTTATAGAAATTTTATTAGAAAATATAGTAAAATAGAAACAGAAGTGGTATATTATATAAATAATGGAGCGGTGAAGTGCTCAGATACGGAGATGAAAAGAAAGAGAGGGTATTGTGATGAGCAAAACGGAGATTTTGAATAAATTAGATGAGATCATGGATAATGCCAGAGTGAATGAACTGCTTGGCAGAAAAAAAGAGGAAGAGAAGCAGTGTAATAAATTATTGTGGGTGTTCGCTGTGATCGGTGCTGTTGCGGCAGTTGCTGCTATTGCTTACGCAGTATACCGTTATCTGACGCCGGATTATCTGGAAGACTTTGAAGATGATTTCGACGATGACTTTGACGATGATTTCTTCGAGGATGAGGAAGAAGAGGACAGCGCTGAATAACGGAAGAGAGATTCCGTCTAATAATAAGCATAAGGTATAGATTGAAAATCACTCTGATGAGCGGATGGTTCCTGTGTCCAAGAGTTATCCAAAACGTTTACCTGGCGGTAAAATCAGGAAAATTTAGCAATAAGTCGCTCTGACATGGAGGATTAGTATGTTATACAGGGTTGAAGCGGGATGTGTATAGTGCATCCCGCTTTTGTGATGAAAAGGAATATGCCGGAGCGTCGGTGAGAAAGGAATATGTCAGGTGGCATTTTACCATAGGACGCAGGGCGGCAATCTGACGAAATGTATTTTGAAGTGGAGGAAGTATGAAAAAAGGACAAATTATAGAAGGAATCGTACAGCGGATGGATTTTCCCAATAAAGGAATCGTGTCCTCTGAGGAAGGAATATGCGTGGTCAAAAATGCCCTCCCAGGGCAGAAAGTGAAATGCGGAATCAATAAAGTAAGGAAAGGAAAAGCAGAGGGAAGGCTGTTGGAGGTAACTAAACCGTCTCCTTTGGAGTGCGCAAGCCCCTGTCCTCACTTCGGCGCCTGCGGCGGCTGTACCTATCTGTCTTTTCCCTACGCAGAGCAGCTTCGCATTAAAGAAGACCAGGTGAAACGTCTGCTGGATTCTGTGTTGTGTAAACAGGAGGACTATCGCTTCGAGGGAATCAAGGCAAGCCCGATCTGCTTCGGCTATCGCAATAAGATGGAATTTTCCTTCGGTGATGAAGTAAAGGACGGTCCGCTCTCTCTGGGAATGCATAAGCGCGGCAGCTTCTATGATGTGGTGTCCGTGACGGATTGTCAGATTGTAGACGAAGATTATCGTAAGATTCTGCGCTGTGTGAAGGACTATTTTACGTCCTTGCAGGAGCAGGGCGTACCGGTAAGCTTCTACCATCGTCTGCGCCACACCGGTTATCTTAGGCATCTTCTGGTCCGCAAGGCTGCCAAAACAGGAGAGATACTGGTTGCGTTGGTAACCACGACACAGTTTGCCGGGAAGCATGAGAGAAATACCGGGAGCGAAATAGTGCAAAGTGCGGAACAGACGCGGAAATCAGCGACAGAAAGCCGGGAACAGGAACGACTGGCAGCAGAAGGCGGCGTGCAGAGCGGGACGACAGCAAAAGAAGGTGCGTGGGAAATGCTGCATGCGGAGACACAGCTTCTGGAAGGGTTCAAAGAGGAATTGCTAAAGCTGTCTCTGGACGGACAGATCGTAGGCATTCTTCATACGAAGAATGATTCGGTCGCGGATGTGGTGCAAAGCGACGAGACGCAGATTCTGTATGGACAGGACTATTTTTATGAAGAACTGCTCGGCCTGAAATTCAAAATTTCCCAGTTTTCCTTTTTCCAGACCAATAGTCTGGGCGCGGAAGTGCTGTACCAGACGGCCAGAGAGTATATTATGGACTTTATTAAGACGTCTGCTGAGCCGGGAAGGACAGAGGAAGAGGATAAGCTGTCGGAGGAAGAATGTGTGTCGCCGGCGGACAGTACGGTAGCAGGAGAAAATTCACAGGGGAAGGTGGTCTTTGACCTTTACAGCGGTACCGGAACCATCGCACAGTTGATGGCGCCTGTGGCGAAGAAGGTAATCGGTGTGGAAATCGTGGAAGAGGCAGTAGAAGCCGCAAGGAAGAATGCTGAACTAAACGGTTTACATAACTGTGAATTTATTGCAGGGGATGTATTGAAAGTGTTGGATAACATTGCGGAAAAGCCTGATATTATTATTTTAGACCCGCCGCGGGACGGGATTCATCCCAAGGCGTTGGATAAGATTATTCGTTATGGAGTAGATCATATTTTGTATATTTCCTGTAAACCTACCAGTCTGGTGCGGGATCTGGAGGTGTTTTTGGAGCGCGGCTACCGGGTGGAACGGGCGGTGGCGGTGGATCAGTTCCCTTGGACGGGGAATGTGGAGACGGTTGTCTTGCTTTCCAAGGGCGAGGTCGACTCGAAAAAGATTCGGGTTGAGTTCTCTTTGGAAGATATGGATATGTCCGAATTTCAGGATGGGGCAACCTACACGCAGATCAAGGACTATGTACTGGAACATAGCGGATTAAAGGTGTCTAACCTGTATATCTCACAGATTAAGCGGAAATGTGGGATTGAGGTTGGCAAGAACTACAATCTGCCAAAATCCGAAGATTCCAGACAGCCCCTGTGTCCGCCAGAAAAAGAGAAAGCAATCCGAGAAGCATTCAAATATTTTGGGATAATCTAACATCCCGTAAAATGGAGGTTTCTTATGGATAGATTGATTTCTTGTGAGTTTAACATGGATACCGCTTGTGTGGAGCTGAAATTCTTTGATGGCAGCATGATTGCCATTGATACCATCGCCGTGGAGAATGAAGTTGCTGACAATATGTATCAGCGGTCAGAGCTTGACTATCTGATTTACACTGACCCGATTGGATATGCAGACTTGATTTTGAACGGCAATCCTGAAACCTATTTGAAAACTGTAACTGAGTATAAGCCTTTAGAAAGCTGATTATTTTGCCGCCCGTGGGAGATATCTCACGGGCGATTTTTATGAACAAAAACGCACATTTGTATTGACCGAATCGGTTATTCGTGATATAGTATAGCAAAATAACCGAATCGGTTATTTGTTGGAGGTTATTATGGAAAAATTTTTAGCACTTTCTGACGAAAAGCAAACCTTAATTAGAAATGCAGCACTATCTTGCTTCTCTCAGCATGGATACGAAAAAGCATCGATTAACGACATTGCAAAAATGGCGGGCATCTCTAAGGCATCCCTTTTTCAATATTTTGGTACAAAGCAAAACCTCTATGAATATCTGGTTGAACACAGCAGCACACAAATGAAAGCAGCTTATCAGGAACAGGCGTTATATGCAAACGCAGATTTCTTTGATCGTGTACAGCAAGCCATAATCATGAAGATAGATAATTTGAAAAAGAATCCCTATATCGCCGCTTTTATTATAAGTGTTGCAAAAGAGCCATCCATTGAAATTTCGGAGCACATTAAGGACTTAATGCAAGAAGGTGAAAAACACTTGCATGATCTGATGCTCCGTGATGCCGATCTGGTCAAATTCAAGCATCCCGAAGATGCGCCACTACTGTTCCGCACATTGATGCATATTGGATACGGTATTGTAGACGAGATTGAAGGTGTGTCAGATTTTGATAGAATCGTGTGCGAAATGGAGAATATTCTGAAAATGTTAAAATATCATTTCTACAAGGAGGAATATTTATTATGAAACAAGCGGTGATAATGTTAGATGGACTGACAAAAAGTTATGGAAAGCACAGAGGTATTGAAAATCTCACATATTCCGTTCTGCCGGGCGAAATCTTTGGTTTTATCGGTCCTAATGGTGCTGGTAAAACAACAACAATTCGCACTTTGATGGGCTTGCTCAAACCCACAAGCGGCAATGCTACGATTTTCGGCCTTGATTGTACGCAGCATGCTGCAGAAATCGCAAAGAACGTGGGATATCTTCCCAGCGAGAATTGCTATTATAATAATTTGAAAGTGAAAGAGCAGTTACAATATACTGCAGATCTGTATGGTGTTAACTGCCATGACAGAATAGAAGAACTGGCTGAGAGACTGAATCTGGATTTGTCCAGAAAAATCGGAGATTTGTCTTTAGGCAACAAAAAGAAAGTTGGCATCGTGTCCGCTTTACTACCTTCTCCAAAACTTCTGATTCTGGATGAGCCTACCAGCGGCCTTGATCCACTCGTCCAACAGACATTCTATGAAATTCTTCGAGAAGAAAACAGCCGTGGAACAACCATTCTGTTTTCCTCTCATGTGTTGAGCGAAGTGCAGAAGCTATGTGATCGTGTATGTATTCTGAGAGAAGGTCGTCTCATTGCTATACAGTCCATGAAGGAATTGCGTGAAAACGGGTATAAAAAGATTTCGCTTTCCACCGAGGAGCCTGTCCCTGCGCAGTTCTTCGACATCCCAGGAATTGCCAACCTGGAACAGAATCAAAATTCCATTTCTTTTATGTTTAATGGCAATGTTATGACCATCATGGAAAAACTACATAAACTACCTTTGGTTGATATTCTGATTGAAGAACCGTCTTTAGAAGAGATCTTTCTTCATTATTACGAATGAGAGGTGACACTATGACTGTATTTCATTATGAGTGGAAACGTAGTCGAAAATATATTCTGATTTGGGGTCTTTCCCTTGCCGTTTGTATTTTCTCTATGATACCTGTCTATTACAGCATGATTGAAACGCCAGAGCTTCTGCCTAAAAACTTTGCAGAGGGTGGATTCTTTGAAACTGTCGGCATCTCTCTCGCACTGCTCTTGGAACCTCTGGGAATGTATGGATTTCTTAATGCGTTTTTTGCTTTGGCAGGCGGAATTTTCGGGATGCACTTTGCCTTATCCCTGTTTACAAAAGAATGTACCGAAAACACAGCAGAATACCTGTTCACAAAACCCTGCGGGCGTATTCAAATTTATAAAGGAAAGGTGCTTTGTCTACTTGTCGGCACATGCATTACGAGTGCTGCATATATCCTTGCGTCTTTTATAGCAATGATTGTGTATGAATCTGGCTTCTCTATGTTAGAATTTATTCTGTTGGCTGGCTCCTTCCCACTTGTTACTTTGATTTTTGGAGGGATGGGAGTATTGTTAGGATGCTGGCATCCTAACAATCGTTCTCCTTTGCTGACAGCATCTTTGGCTGTGTTTATGGGATACTGTATTACAGCTTTTTCAAGAACGATTGGAAGCAGAATAATAAGTTACCTCTCTCCATTTTCGTTTTTTCATCCAGCTCACATTCATGAGAACTCTTTTTATGAATGGGATTATTTTCTGTGGTATGTGCTTCTACTCACTGTATTTTTCTTCCTGTCTCGTAAGATTCTGATGAAGAAAGACATTAAATTAGCAGTATAGGGGGGGAACAACATGATATCATTGATAAAAAAGGAACTGAAACTTACAAGGAAAATACTGTTGATATGGCTTGGAATAATCATTCTTCTTTGTGTCTTTGCGTACATAGAGTATCTTTCCTTAAAAGACAGCTTACCGATTCTGGTAGAAATGCTAAACGACTTTCCAAGAATTTTGATGGTGATGTTTGGTGTTAGTGAAGATCTTAACACTGCATTGGGTTGGTATGGCTGTATTTATTTTTGGGTGGCAATCCTCGCTTATTCCTATGCGATTTATCTGGGCATTTCAAGCATTGCAAAAGAAAAAACGCAAGGAACAGCAGAATACCTATTCACAAAACCTTTAGGCAGAAATCAGATTGTTATAGGAAAAGCTGCCGCCAACGTATGTAATTTATTTATTCTTGCAGCTGTCAGCGGTGTATGTAATTACTATACTGCAATCGCTCCTCTGGGTGGACTGGATCAAAAGAATGCGGCTCTGTTGACAACTGTTGGGCTTTTTCTGACGGAAATCATATTATACTCGATTGGTTTTTGGGTATCCAGTCTCTGCAAATCCTACAAACAGGCTATGCTTTTTGGCTTTGGCGCTTTAATAGTATTTTACTGTATTTATTTTGTGGCAGAATATTTGTGTATTCCGGCTCTGTTTTATTTAACACCTCTAAAATACTTTGATGTATATGCAGTGGCTAAAGATGGTATCTCCCTTATGTTCCTGCTGATTTCAGGGGTGATTACTTTCCTATCAATTTTCCTTGCAAAGAATCAGTGGGCAGGCAAAGAAATGTAATATGTTGTAGATAGTATTGTAGCTTCTCATATCTGTCATAATCTCAGAAACACAGGAGGTTTTTACGATGAAACAACTGTTTAGATGTGCAGACCACTACATTCAATCGAGAGATTGGAAAATGCTTACGGGTCTTAAATTCTGCCTTTGCTCCATTGGTATCCTGTTGGGAGTATTGGTTCCGGTCAAGCACAAAAAGACTGTCGCAGCCGG
>JAGAIZ010000086.1 GCA_017626325.1 Lachnospiraceae bacterium
GAGCGCGTCTTATCCATGAGTCGGAAAGGCATAAATGACTTTCTTACGAAAAAAGTCAAATCACAACAGATGAATCTCTTTGAACATTTTAAAATAGAGGATACCGGGGCATTTGTGCTTTAAAAATGGGGAAACTCAAAAATATTGAAATAGGAATTATAACCGCGATTTTTCCTCATTTTCTTCCTCCCGAAACGGTTTTATCCCGGAAATACCATGCAGGAAGATATCTGAAAATTTTGTGAATATTGTTAATTATTTGTTAAATTCCTCTTTTCACTTGTTTCTTACATTTTTTTCATGATATGATAATAATATTATGAAGATATTGAGAAAGAATTTATGATGTTGAAAGGAGGAACTCATCATGGAACAAAACAGCTTTTCTGAGGTTACCCCTGAAATTGTGCGTCTTGCCGGCTTAAGTGAACGCGCCGGCATTATCGATACTGATTTATTTACAAAATACGATGTAAAACGTGGACTGCGCGACTTAAACGGCAAGGGTGTTTTAGCCGGTCTTACGAACATTTCCGACGTACGCGCCAGCAAGATCGTAGACGGTGTACAGATCCCCACCCACGGCCAGCTATTCTACCGTGGTTATAATGTCAAAGATTTAGTAGAAGGCTTTGCCGGTGAAAACCGTTTCGGCTTTGAAGAAGTAACCTATCTCCTTCTGTTTGACAAGCTTCCTAACAGGGAAGAATTAGACAGCTTTACGCAGCTTCTGAACAGTTACCGTTCTCTTCCCACCAGTTTTGTACGCGACATTATCATGAAAGCGCCCAGCAACGATATGATGAATACGCTTGCCAGAAGCGTACTGACCCTCTACTCCTATGACGACAGGGCGGACGATACTTCCCTTCCCAATGTACTGCGCCAGTGTCTGCAGTTGATTGCGCTTTTCCCGATGCTTTCCATCTATGGCTATCAGGCATACAGTCATTATCATAACGGTGAAAGTCTCTATATCCACCAGCCCAAACCGGAACTGTCCAATGCGGAAAATATCCTGCACATCTTAAGACCGGACAGCAAATACACGCCGCTTGAGGCCAAGATCCTGGATATTGCGTTAATCCTACATATGGAGCACGGCGGCGGCAACAATTCCAGCTTCACAACCCACGTCGTCACCTCTTCCCTGACAGATACCTACTCTGTCATCGCGGCTGCCATCGGTTCTCTGAAAGGACCCCGTCACGGCGGCGCCAACATCAAAGTGGTTAAGATGTTTGATGAAATGAAGCGTGAAGTCTCCGATTGGACCAACGAGGGTCAGGTTGCCGATTATCTCACACGGCTGCTTCACAAGGAAGCCTTTGATCACGCCGGGCTGATCTACGGCGTAGGACATGCCGTTTACTCCAAGTCAGATCCCCGTGCCGTGATCTTCAAATCCTTCGTAGAGAAGCTCTCCGAAGAAAAGGGACTGCACGATGAATTTGCACTCTATTCCATGGTAGAAAGACTTGCTCCTCAGATTATATCCAAGGAACGTCCGATCTACAAAGGCGTCAATATCAATGTGGACTTCTACTCGGGCTTCGTATACGATATGCTGAACCTGCCGATGGAGCTTTACACGCCGATCTTCGCAATTGCCAGAATCGTAGGCTGGAGCGCCCACCGCATGGAAGAGCTTGCCAACAACGGCAAAATTATCAGGCCCGCTTACAAGACGATCTGTACCGACAGAGATTACGTCAGGATTGAAAAAAGAGATGCCTAGGCATCTCTTTTTTATAATCTCTTTTTTTAATCTCTGTTCTTTATTCCCGGTTCTGTCCTCCAGGCCCTTACGCGGTCTGTGTTACTTCTTATGTTCCTCTTTCTTCCGCATCTCAATATAGATCCTGCGTCCGTTCTTATAAGCGACGATATACACCACGATCGCCGCCAGTATCAACAGGATACCGATCCAGTTAAGCGCCATGGACGAAATATAATAATCGTTTATGAGATTCACGACGCCGGACACGACGATCAACGCACCGGCGGCTATGATCTTCTTATACATATATTCAATATAACCGTTCTTGTCCTTAATGCTCTTCTCGTTCGTGTTCTTATCCAGCATGACATTCGTCGCGATCGTCCCGTTTTTCTTCGCCATACATGCCGTATAGATCAGGTAAATACCACATCCCAGAAACAGAATGTCTATCAATCCGTTCATTCCCATTATACTAATCCTCCATGTCAGCGCAATTTATTGCGATGACACGCGTCGGAAATGTCAGATTTCCGACTGCGATCAAGGCAATTTGAGGCTCTGACTCAAATTGTCGGTTGAAAAATCAGCTCATCAGAGTGATTTTTCAACCTATCCTCTTCTATTCCTCTGTTCTTAAGACCGCCTCAATCCGATCCAGCAGATACTGCGGTTCGAACGGCTTGCCGATAAAATCCGCCGCTCCCA
This sequence comes from Lachnospiraceae bacterium, assembly GCA_017626325.1. Lineage (GTDB taxonomy): Bacteria > Bacillota > Clostridia > Lachnospirales > Lachnospiraceae > UBA3282. Next base: position 2,429 of record JAGAIZ010000086.1, read on the forward strand.
AGGCAATCCCTTTCTCCTTATTCTCCTTTACCGCGTCCGCGGTTATCAAAATAACAGGAATATGCGCTGTAGAAGGATTCTTCTTCAGATATTCCATCACTTCGTAACCGTCCATCCCATGCATACGGATGTCCAGCAATATCATATCAGGAGTGTGCGAAGCAAGATATTTTACGGCATCCTCGCCAGACTTCAGCATCGTTACCTGATATTGATTGCGTAAAATCATACCGAGGCATTTCAGGTTCGTAGACACATCATCAATCACCAGAATATGTTTCATAACTACGCGTGTATACCCAGAAAGCGCTTTACAACTGCTTTCATTTCTGCCTTATCACACACGTTGTCATGGAGAACCGGAGCTGTTCTGATTTCCTCGATCGCCCCCGGCACTTCTACATTGGCGATCTTCGATAACTCGTCCACCAATTCAAAATCAGACATCTCATTATATTTCGGATCTATTGCGTTCATAACACTTCTTGTAAACTTAAACGGACTTGCTGTGGACGCGATCACCGTCTTGGTCTGATCGCCGGTATCCGCTGTGTATTTCTGATAAACAGCGCTTGCTACCGCCGTATGGGTATCCAGCACATAGCCGGTATTCTCATACATACTCTTAATCCGCTGCGCCGTCTCTTCTTCGCTGGCATAATTTCCATAGAAATCGTCAAGCTTCTCCTTCATCTCTTCCGTGATCTGATAGCTTCCGTCTCTTGAAAGAGCAGCCATAAACTCAGCGTTTTTGCCCGCGTCGTTTCCTGCAATACGATAAATCAGACGCTCTAAATTGCTGGATATGAGAATATCCATGGACGGAGAACTCGTCAGCATAAATTCCCTGTTACGGTCATATTTGCCCGATACGAAGAAATCGTACAGCACTTTATTTTCATTGGACGCACAGATCAGTCTGTTAATCGGCACACCCATATTTTTCGCATAATACGCCGCCAGAATATTACCGAAATTGCCGGTGGGAACCACCACGTTTATCGGCTCTCCGTCCGCGATCTTCCCCTCGTCCAGAAGCTTTGCGTAAGCGTATACATAATACACCACCTGGGGTACCAGACGACCGATATTAATCGAATTAGCGGAAGAAAACTGTAATCCCGCATCCGCCATCTGCTGCGCAAGCTCCCTGTCATTAAAAAGCTGCTTGACTCCTGTCTGGGCGTCGTCAAAATTGCCGTGAATGCCAACCACAAAAGTATTATCACCCTTCTGCGTCACCATCTGCTTCTCCTGGATCGGGCTGACGCCGTTCTTGGGATAAAAGACAATGATCTTCGTTCCCTCTACTCCCGCAAATCCCGCCAGTGCGGCCTTGCCCGTATCTCCAGACGTCGCCGTCAGGATTACAATCTCATTGTCTACATGATTCTTCTTCGCGGAGGTAATCATCAGATGCGGCAGAATCGATAATGCCATATCCTTAAACGCTATCGTAGCGCCGTGGAATAATTCCAGATAATATGTACCTTCTGCCTCTACAAGCGGTGCGATCACTTCTGTGTCAAATTTCGAATCATACGCGCGATCGATACAATTCTTCAGTTCTTCCTCCGTAAAATCCGTAAGGAACAGCTTCATCACCTGATAAGCGATCTCCTGATAAGTCTTACCCGCAAGCTCCTTCATAGAACACTCCAGAGCCGGAATGTGATCCGGCACGAATAAGCCGCCGTCTTCCGATAATCCCTGCAGGATTGCCTGCGATGCCGTAACTTTCTTCTCACCGTTTCTTGTACTGCTGTATAATACTTCCATCTTATTAAAACCATGCCTTTCGTACATACTTGTATAACAATCTGCCATGATTGTATCACACAATCTTTGGTTGCGCAATAATCCATGCGTATACTCCACGCCAAAACGTCCCTGCTCCTATAAAAAGAATTCATGATTTCCGTAGGCAAACAGCTTAGTCAGCTTGCGGTCAAACCACTTCACATTCTCCGAATCCGCCTTCTCTCTGGCGCAGAAGTACAAAGCGCCCTGCGATATATCCTCACCATACAGCGCGCGCTCCACCGCCTCTATCGTGTCTTCACTGACGCTTACACGCTCAAACCGCCCGTCTGCCGTAGGTGAGAACTGCGCAATTCCCTGTTCCTTCTGCATAACGACATCCCACACCGTATCAGGAAACTGACTGCTGTTGACTCTGTTGAGCACTACGTTGGCAACCAGAAGCTTGCCGTTCTGATCTTCCCCGCCGGCTTCCGCTTCCACAATCCTTAGAAGCGCGTCATAATCCTTGTCCGATAATTGATACCGGATCGTCTGCTCCAACACCTCGTAATCCACAACTCTCTGTCCTGACGACACGCAGGCAACCATCTCGATAAAGCTCTGCTTATCCTCTTCCATCGATTCGTTCAGATATTCCATCTGAAAAGCGGGCTTGGCCGCTATTCGGTTAATCTTGAGTTCTCTGGCGCAGATCCACGACGACACCACAGTCATGCTTGCCAGAAGAAACCCGGTTATATATTTCCTGTACATTTTTCCTCCATTCCTGAATCTTAAGGAAGTCCCCTGAAAATTCATTCATGGTTATAGTTTATACAGGAAACAGGAAAAATATTTCTGAATTTGTTTTTTTTCTCAAAAATGGTACAATAATAGAAAAGGAGGACTTCCATCCATGAAACAGCAGTTAGCAGGCGTTTACACGGCAAAACGCAAAGACGGAAGCATCTATTACCGCGCTTCCTTAACTTATCGCAATAAGCATATCAGCCTCGGAAGCTACGCCTCCTCTTATGACGCGCACCAATGCTATCTGTCTGCTTCGGCTCTTATAAAGGATTCTTCCATCACGCTCAATGCTTACCGGCCGGACTGCGCCCTTTCCTTTGAGAAATGGGTCTGCCTTCTGAATTTCAGGGACAACGGCATCTATTTCTCCACACCGATTTATATTCGCCCGAAATTTTTTTATTATTATTTCTCACCGTCAGATTTCTTCATTTTTGATACGGAAGACCTCTTTTACTACTCTTCCCGCAAAATTTCCCACAGAGGCAATCATTATTTCGTTGCCGACTATGGCATGCAGATCAATATTATGGGCCGTTATGGCATCAAAAACCATGCTGTGGAGGGCAGAGACTATCGTTTCATCAATGGCAACAACCGTGATTTCAGATATGAAAATATAGAAATCATCAACCGCTACAACGGCGTCCGTGCGGTCAATCACAAAGGCGGCACTGTGTATCAGGTCAAAATTCATGTAAAGGGCAATGTAACCGTAGGCACCTATCCTTCTGAGTTAGAGGCGGCAATCGCTTATAATAAAGCCATTGACCTTCTGAAAAAAGCCGGCGTAAACAAGGCTTATGCCCCCAATTACATGGAAGGCGTTCCGCCTGCTGTTTACGCCGACATATATTCCTCTGTTAAAATATCGCCGCATCTGACAAATTACCGCTCTGAATAACCTACGAAGCAGACATTCAGATTCGCGCTTCCGTTGATGCCATTCAGCACGCCGCTTGTAGAATACTGCCACATGGTATACTGATAAGGATAATCCGGAATATCCTCCTCCTGGGAAAGCCATACATCGAAGTTCTGCAGTTTCGTCAGATCGATTTGCTTAATCAGCCATTCTTTATCTCCATAAATCATCGGTACATAGCCCGCCGCCTTAACGCCTTCGAGGAAAGCCGCCGTGACGGTCGTCTTATCATCCCTGCTTAATCCGTCCACCCTTGATTCATCATTCGACACATGTTCCATATCAAAAGCGATCGGATACTTCACCTTCGCCCGATACGGCTCCAGATTTTGAATCACAAAATTGGCTTCCTGTATTGCCTCATCCTGCGTGATCGCCTGGGAGTAGAAATAGACCCCCACGTCTAATCCCGCCTCGATGGCTCCTTCTATATTTTCCTTGAAATTCTCGTCCAGAGAAATCTGCCCGGTACTGTAGCCCCGGCTTCCCAACCGGATCATCACATAATCCACGCCAGCCGCCTTGACGCTGGCAAAGCTGATCTTCCCCGTATGTTTGGACACATCCACACCTACGTATGAAGTCTTCCTGCCATTCTCCATATAGCGCTTCAGATTCGCCTTTTCTTCCATCTTCGTAAAGTCATACGTATTCTTGGTCAGATACGGATTGAGCAGCACCCACTCCTCCGTGCCGTCCGTATTGGTGACTAACGTATGCTTGCCGTCCGTAGAAGGGTCGTTTAACGCCTCCTCTTCCTTCTGCTGCTGTTCCTGCCTGTCTTTCTCAGCCTTCTCTGAATAGCCGGAATTCTCCTTCCCGTCTTCCGTCTGCTGTATTTCCAGCCCTTCCGTATCTCCTTCCTCCACAGGATACATATCCCAGAAATCAAGATCCTCCGCCCTGAGCTTGGACACTGTCTCTCCCGCTTCTTCCAGCTCCGGTTCCCCGACAGCCTCTTCCGTCTCCTGCTGTTCCTGCATCTTTTTGAGATATTCGCTACCGCTCTTCTTCTGGTTATTGTTGCTGAATACCGCAAACAAAATAAGCAGAACAAAAGCTGACACGCCAATGATCATATAAATAACAGAAAAACCCATTCCTCCTGATTCTTCTTCTCCCGGTAATCTCATGATACGCCTCCATTCCCAGCCAGTATATCTCTTTCAATATGTCTTTTAGTCTGACGCCGGCATCTATACTTTATCATTTCTGCTTTGTCATATGATATGTCCGATGTTATACTTATTACAGTCTGATACGCTTAATATTCTGATATTGGACAATTATATTTGATTATAACACAACTTACGAGTTTGGAGAACTGTCAGAAGTACCAGATATCTGCATCAATTTATAAGAAAGGCTTACACATGAACAAGAAACCTGTCACCTTGATACTCCTCTTCCTATCCTTATTCCTTGTCCCTGCCGGCGTAACCGGCTGTGGTCAAAGCAAAGACCCCCTCTCCCAGACCGGGTTCTATTTCGACACCGTTATCCAGATTACGCTGTATGACACACAGGATACGGTCGTTATGGACGGCTGCTTCGCCCTGGCCGAAAAGTATGAAAATCTGCTCAGCGCCACCGTGGAAGGCTCCGACGTCTGGCGCATCAATCACAGCGGCGCCATGCCGGTGGAAGTATCCCCGGATACCGTCTCCCTGCTTCTGACGGCTCTGCACTACGCCGAGCTGACAGACGGCACTGTTGACCCAACCATTCTTCCTGTCAGCAGCTTGTGGCATTTCGGCTCCAACGATACGCCCCGCCTGCCGGGCGAGCAGGATATCGAAGAAGCGCTGACCCACGTCTCCTGGCAGAATGTATCCGTCAACACCGACCGCAATACGGTTACTCTCTCAGACCCCCAGGCGGCAATTGACTTAGGCTTCATCGCCAAGGGCTATATTGCTGACCGCATGAAGGAATATCTTCTGGAACAGGGCGTGCAAAGCGCCTGCATCAATCTGGGCGGCAACGTGATGCTGCTTGGCGCCAAGCCGGACGGCTCCGCTTTCCGGGTGGGCATCCAGAAGGCTTTCGCCGAGGACGGGGCTACCGAGGCAGTCATCGAAGTACAGGATACATCCGTCGTGACCTCCGGCATCTATGAACGGTATTTCTATGAAGATGACATACTCTACCATCATATTCTGGATACTGCCACAGGCTATCCGGTGGACAATAATCTGGTCAGCGTAACCATCCTCTGCCCCTCCTCCGTGGATGCCGACGCCCTCTCCACCACATGCTACTGCCTGGGCCCGGAGAAAGGCGCTGCGCTTCTGGATTCTATGGCAAATACAGAATATCTCTTCGTCATGAAAAACGGAACCCGGCAGACTTCCGCCGGGTTCCCGATTCCATGATTCATTTCAAGCAGCGAGCCTGTATCCTGTAGTAAGTACATGATGCAGTCTGCGAGTATATCGGTGATGCTCAGACTTTCACCTTACCCGCCAGCACATTGTTATAGTCCTCCAGATTCTTCTGTAACAGAGCAGGTGTATCCAGCCCGTAAGGGCATTTGCTCTTACACTGGCCGCAGTGCAGGCAGTTCTCAATCTTGCGCATCATCTCCTGTCCCCTGGGGCTTAAATGTCCCTCCGAGGGTGAACGGCGAAGCAGCAGGGACATTCTGGCACAGGTATTAATCTCAATACCCGCAGGACAGGGCATACAATAGCCGCAGCCTCTGCAGAATTCGCCAAGCAGCTCCTCTCTGTCCTTCCGAATCACCTCTGCAAGCTCTTCTGTCATTGCAGGCGGCTGCTCCATATAGGATAGAAATTCGTCTAACTCCGACTCCCGCTGCACGCCCCAGATCGGCAGTACATTATCATACTGCGCCAGATACGCGTAAGCCGCCGCGGAATTCGTAATCAGACCGCCGGAAAGCGCTTTCATGGCAATAAAACCCATCTCTGCCTTCCGGCATTTCTCCACCAGTTCGATATCCTTCTCCGTCGCCAGATAACAGAAGGGAAACTGCAATGTCTCGTAAAGCCCGCTGTCAATGGCCTCATGCGCTACCGCCAGACGGTGGTTGGTAATACCGATATGCCTGATTTTACCCTGCTCTTTCGCCTGCACCGCCGCATCATATAGACCGCTCGCATCCCCAGGCTTCGGGCAGAACGCCGGATTATGGAACTGATACAAATCGATATACTCTGTTCTCAGATTCTCCAGACTGGTCTCCAAATCCTTCCAGAAAGCTTCCGCATTCTGTGCTCCTGTCTTAGTTGCGATATAGACCTTGTCACGCATTCCCTCGAAAGCAAGCCCTACCTTATGCTCACTGTCCGTATACAGTCTCGCCGTATCGAAGAATGTCATGCCGTTGTCATACGCTTTCCGAAGCAGACGCACCGCCGCCTCGTCCGATATCCGCTGTATCGGCAGCGCGCCAAAGGCGTTCCTGCTGGTCGTAATCCCTGTTTTTCCTAATGTCACTGTCTGCATGGTGTTTCGTCCTTTCGTAATTTCTGTAGAATTCCCTGAGAAGAACTTTCCCATTGTTCTAAGCGTCCCTATTCACTGTCGTTTACAAAATCGCTTTCTTCGGGCATTTCTCCTTACATGCTCCGCAGCCGGTACATTTGTCCTGATCGATCACAGCGTGGAAATCTTCTATCGTAATTGCGTCTGCCGGGCAGACCTTCTTGCAAAGCTGGCAGGCGATGCAGCCTACGTCGCAGGCCTTAATCGTCGCCGGTCCCTTTTCCTTAGAACTGCATGCCACCATGTGCCTGGCATCGTAAGGAATCAAGGCAATCAGATTCTTAGGGCAGGCAGCCACACACTTTCCGCAGGCCTTGCAGGCTTCCTTATCCACCACTGCAACACCGTTTATCACATGAATCGCATCGAAAGGACAGGCCTTCACACAGCTTCCGAATCCCAGACAGCCGTCATTACAGGATTTCGGCCCGCCGTTGGGCACAAAAGTAAGCATACTGCAGTCCTCAACGCCGGAATAGTCATAATCCTCTCTGGTGCGCTCCTTATCGCCTTGGCATTTCACGAAAGCAACCATACGCTTACTTTCTCCTGCCTCAACACCCATAATCTGCGCCACCTGGTTTCCTACCGCTTCGCCGCCGACAGGACAGGCGTTGACAGGCGCCTCTCCCCTGGCAATGGCAGCCGCCAGACCGGAACACCCCGCATAACCACAGCCGCCGCAGTTGTTGCCGGGAAGCACGCCAAGAATCGCTTCCTCTTTCTCATCTACTTCCACTTTAAACTTGATACCGGCAATGCCCAGGAACAGACCGACAAACAAACCGACCGCTCCCACACTCACCGTTGCCATCAATACTCCGGTTATATCCATATTAACCTCCCCCTGTTTTAAAGTAATCCAGAGAAGCCGCAGAACGCAATCGCCATCAGGCCCGCAGTAACGAGCACAATCGGCATTCCCTTAAAAGACTCCGGTATATCGTTATACGCCATTTTCTCTCTGATACCCGCCAGAATCACGATTGAAATGGTAAAGCCCGCAGCCGTTGCAAAACCGTTCACGACGCCCGTCAGAATACCATAATTCTTCTGCACATTCGTAAGCGCCACACCCAGCACCGCGCAGTTGGTCGTAATCAGAGGAAGATATACGCCCAGCGCCTGATACAAGGCAGGCATAAACTTCTTCAGGAACATCTCCACAAACTGTACCAGCGCCGCAATGACAAGGATAAAAACAATAGTCTGCAAATAGGTGATGTCAAAGGGCACCAGAATAAACTTGTAAATCGCCCCCGCTACCGCGGATGCCAGCGTGATAACGAAGATAACAGCCGCTCCCATACCTGCCGCCGTATTGGTCTTCTTCGATACGCCAAGGAACGGACACAAGCCCAGGAACTGGCTTAACACAACGTTATTTACAAGAGAAGAGGATACTAAAATCACTAATAATTCTTTAAGCATTGTTCTTATCCTCCTTTACCTTCTGCTCCACAAGACGGCGGCTGCAGCCCGACTCTGCGCAGTTCATACAGTCGCTGCCGCAGCCGGACTGTATCTTCGACATATCCTTGCCCTTCTTCTCGCCGTTGATTTTCACTTTATTCTGAATCGCCGTCAAGAGCGCCAGTACGAAGAACGCGCCGGGAGCCATAATAAAGATGCTCACAGGCACATAGCTTTCCGGCATCACATGAATACCGAAGATTTCTCCCGCGCCGATCAGCTCTCTCACCGCGCCGATACAGGTCAGGGCCACCGAGAAACCAAGCCCCATGCCGATACCGTCGAACAGAGACGGGATCACCGGATTCTTATAAGCATATGCCTCTGCACGGCCAAGAATAATACAGTTTACAACGATCAGCGGAATATAAATTCCGAGCGCGTCATACAAAAACGGGATAAATCCCTGCAAAAGCAGCTCCACCACCGTAACGAACGACGCGATAATCACGATAAACGCCGGGATTCTCACTTTGTCCGGAATAATATTTCTAAGTAAGGAAATAAATACATTACTCAGCGCCAGTACGACCATCGTCGTCAGTCCCATGCCAAGACCGTTGATGGCCGATGTGGTAACAGCCAGTGTCGGGCACATGCCAAGCATCAGTACGAAGGTTGGATTCTCCTTCACGATACCGTTGAGCAGACGTTCTTTTACCTGAATACCCATGCCTTCCTTCCCAGCCTGCTGATTTTCCAATCTATTCATTCTCACTACCTCCCTTCAATTCTGTCTGGAAATAGTAAAGTCCAGCATTGACTCCATTAGTCACAGCATTTGTCGTAATCGTAGCGCCGGATATGGCGTCTATCTGGTTCTCCGATGTGGCTCCGTTCTTCGTATATTCAAACTTCTCCACATTTTTATCCGCAAACTGCGGCTTCAATACCTCCTCCGCTCTCATGCCAAGACCCGCCGTCTCGGAGATAGAGAGAATCGACATGCCGTTCACCGTACCGTCCATACGCACGCCGATGGCGAACTGGATATCGCCGCCATAGCCTTCCTTCGTCGTCACCGTGATGACATAGCCCAGCACGCTGCCGGAAGCATCCCTGGCACACATCACTTCGTCGATTGACTCCTGCCCGTAGCCTGCGCCGTCCCATGCCGCTTCGTCCGCTAGGGCGACTTCCACCGCCTCAAAGGACGCCGCATCCACAAACACTTCCTGACATGCCTCCTGCTTGGCTTTGGCTTCCTGAGCGGCAATCGGCTCCTTCGTAATCTGGTATACCAGTCCAAGCACCAGCCCTGCAACCACTGTGATTGCCAGGAGAATGCCTGTATTTTTCATCATTTCTTTCATGCTTTCTCTCCTCCTTTACCAAATGCTTTCGGAAGAGTAATCTTCTCAATCAAAGGCACTAACAGATTGCCGATGATAATCGCATAGGACACGCCCTCTGCGGAAGGTCCGAAGATTCTGAAAATTCCTGTCAGGATACCCAGCAGAATGCCGAACAGGTACTGCCCGTTCTTCGTAATCGGTCTGGTAACATAGTCCGTCGCCATAAAGAACGCGCCGAGCATCAGACCGCCTCCTGCCAGATGGGCGGATATGTACGGCCAGTCAAAGCCGTGACCGCTAAAAAGGCTGATAAAAATCACAAAGCTTATCAGGTAGCTTCCCGGAATCCGCAAATCAATAATACCCAGCAGAATCAGGAAACAGGCTCCGATCACAATGGCAACCATAGAAGTCTCGCCGATGGTTCCCGCCGTCCTGCCGACCACCATGTCCAGAATATTCACCTCTGCCCCCGCTTTCAGGTTCGCAAGCGGCGTGGCTCCCGAATAAGCGTCGCAGTCGAAATTCGTCATAATGGATGTAAAAGAAATCAGCAAAAAGCATCTTGCGCCCAGCGCCGGGTTCATGAAATTCTGCCCCAGTCCGCCAAACAGCATCTTGACCACCAGGATCGCGAACACGCCGCCTACAACGCCGATCCACCATGGCGCGGATGGGGGAAGATTTAACGCCAGCAATAAGCCCGTTACTACCGCGGAATAATCTCCGATCGTTATTCTCTTCTTACATATTTTCTCAAAAAGGTATTCTGTCAGCACCGTAGAAGCTACAGTCACCAGTATCAGAAGCAGTGCGTCTAATCCGAAATTATAGATGCCAAAGCCCGCCGCCGGAAGAAGGGCGATCACAACCGCCAGCATGATCTGACTGGTCGTCGTCTTGGACCTGACATGTGGATTAGAGGATACTTTCATCAATTCACTCATCTTAGTCTTGTTCTCCTTTCTCCCTACTTTTTCTTCTTCGCAAGCTGTATCTTACGCATAGATTTAATCGTCTGCGTCAAAGGTCTTTTAGCGGGACATACGAAGCTGCAGCAGCCGCATTCGCAGCACTCCATGCCATTGTGCGACAGGAACGCTTCTTCCTCATTATGCTCCGCATAATCCGCAAGCAGTCTCGGAACGACCCGCCCCGGACACACCTCCACACAGCGGCCGCAGTTGATGCAGGCGCTGGGTTCCATCGCGGACACGTCATCCTGCGTCAGACATAACAGCGCGGAAGCCGTCTTAGTCGTGGGTACGTCCAGATTGAAAAGCGCAAAGCCCATCATGGGACCGCCGGATATGATTTTCACCGGTTCTTCTCTGAAGCCGCCCGCTTCCTCTATCAGTTCATGGTAATTCGTTCCGATTCTGACGATAAAATTGCGCGGGTCGGCAATGGCGTCTCCCGTCACCGTTACGATACGGTGCATCAACGGTCTGCCCTCTATCACCGCATGATAAATCGCTACAATCGTATCCACATTATTAACGACGCAGCCCGCATCCGCCGGAAGCATGGACGAATTGATCGCTCTTCCCGTAGTCGCATAGATAATCTGACGCTCTGCGCCCTGGGGATATTTCGTCTTGAGTTCCTTGACGCTGATACGCGGTTCGTCCTTCGTCAGCTTCTTCAGAAGCTCAATGCAGTCCGGTTTATTATCCTCCACCGCAAGAATCCCCCTCGCATTGGGGAAAAGCTGCAGGGACACCTTGAGACCGCCAATCACTTTCTCCGGTTCCTCAAGGATTCTTCTGTAATCCGAGGTCAGATAAGGCTCGCACTCCGCGCAGTTGGCAATCACGTAGTCGATCTTCTCCGGCTCCTTGGGAGACAGCTTGATAAAGGTCGGAAAGCCTGCGCCTCCCATACCTACAACGCCCGCTTCCTTAACACACTCAATGATTTCTTCCCGCGTCATCTCCTCTAACGGCTTCCTCTTCGGATATTCCACCTCTTCGTACAGTCCGTCGTTTTCAACAATAATGCTCATCACATTATCCCCGGTCACAACGCGCCTTGGCTCGATCGCTTTCACCGTGCCGGACACTGTGGCATAGATCGGCGCAGACACGAAACCGCCAGCCTCGGCAATCTTCTGTCCTGTCAGCACATGATCGCCCTTCTCTACAACAGGCTTCGCCGGAGCGCCGATATGCTGGGATAAGGGATATACCAGATCCCCCTTCGGCAAGACCGCCTTAATGGGCTTATCCTTGGATAATTCCTTGCCGTCATAGGGGTGCACGCCGCCCCTGAATGTTAATTTTGCCATGCCCTACCCTTCTTTCTTCATTTATCTTATTCGATCTTAATGCTTTCAATCGAAATGGATTCTTATTGATAATAACTTACCTTATAAATATACTATTTTTCAACAAAAAAAACTACTGCTATTTCAAAAAATATGCTAAGATATGATTAATCTGGAAACGTGCAAAGAAATGAGGGTTGTTATGCAAATAATCAATAAAACACTGGATAATTTCACAATTTCTTACCCTTTGGAACGGCTTGCGCCTTTGGACCGTATTCTTTTCATAGATATTGAGACTACCGGATTTACTGCCAAAAGCTCTTCCCTCTATCTGATCGGAACCGCTTATCATAAATCCGGCTCCTGGCATATCAGACAATGGTTTGCACAAGAGCCTGCAGACGAAGCCGCTGTGCTTACGGATTTCTTCACATTTGCGGCTGATTATACACATTTGATTCATTTTAACGGCAATAATTTTGATCTTCCCTATCTGCTCCAGAAGTGTGAACAGCATAATTTATCCTACAATTTCGATGAATTTACAGGCATTGATATTTATAAGCGGGTCTCCCCATACAAATTCTTCCTCCACGCGCCCAACTGCAAGCAGAAAACGCTGGAGGAGCTGCTCGGCATCGATAGAGAGGATGTCTATAACGGCGGTGAATTAATCAGCATTTATCATCAATATGTTAAGAATCCTTCTGCCGAAGCACAGAAGTTTCTTCTGCTGCACAACAGCGATGACATGAAGGGCATGCTGCAGATTCTGCCGCTTCTTGCTTTCTACGATCTGTTCAACAGCCCTATGAAAGCTGTAAAAGTACAGGCGAATCGTTATGTGGACTATCACGGTCATGACAAACAGGAGCTTTTGATGAAGCTTGCGCTTCCTACCCCGCTCCCTTTTAACATATCCAATCTTTCCAACGGCTGCTATTTCAGCGGCGAAGCGTCGGAAGGGATCTTAAAGGTACCAGTCTATGAGGAAGAAATGAAATATTTTTATTCCAATTACAAGGATTATTATTATCTGCCGGCGGAAGATGTGGCGCTTCATAAATCTGTGGCTTCCTTCGTCGACAGGGAACACCGCGTGCAGGCCACCGCCGCCACCTGCTATACGCGCAAATATTCCGCGTATCTTCCTCAATGGGATATTTTCATGGAACCGTTCTTTAAGCGGGATTACAAAAGCAAGGAGCTTTTCTTTGAGTTGACAGATGAAAGTAAAACCGATCGGAACTTATTTTCCCGTTATGCGCAGTATCTGCTTCGTAAGATGGCGAAAACATATTAAATCAGAAGCCCAAAAAGGACAGCGATATAAACTCGCTGTCCTTTTGCATATGCCTGTCAGACATATTTTTCACTCTTTTCATACAAAGTAAGACTATGGCTTCTGATAGAAGAATGAATTCTTCCTTTCGAATCCAACATCCTTATAATTAATAATCTGTTCCGTACTGCCGATAAACAGGTATCCGCCGGTCTTAAGACTCCTCTGGAACTTGCGGAACACCTCGTCCTTCGCTTCCTCTGTAAAGTATATTAACACATTACGGCACACAATCAAATGATAATCCGTAGGATAAGCATCTTTTAACAGGTTATGTTCATGGAAATCCACTCTCGCTTTGATTTCATTGGAAATCTGATAAGAAGGGCCGATTTTGGTGAAAAACTTTCTCTTCAAATCATCAGGCACTCCCGCCAGACTCTTCTCCGCGTACAAACCTGCTTTTGCTTTCGCAATGACCTGTTTATCCAAGTCCGTTGCGTAAATCTTAATCTGATTTAACGGCAAATGTCTGGACAACGCCATTACAAGCGAATACGGCTCGTCTCCCGTAGAACATGCCGCGCTCCATATCTTAAGATTATTTCCATAGCGTTTAATCAAATCAGGAAATATATCCTTATCCAGTAGCTGCCATTGATCCGGATTACGATAAAACTCAGACACATTAATAGTAAGATAATTGACAAACTCCTCAAACATCTTATTATCAGCTTTAATTGCGGCTACATATTTATCATATCCTACGATCTTATTCTTAGCGATCAGTGTATCAATACGGCGTTTCATCTGTTTTTCTTTGTAAGCATTCAAATCGATCTTGGTCAGATCATAAACCGCTTTCTTAAAATACTCATAATCATACGCCATTGGTTAATACCGCCTTACTTATTCAGAATAATCACTATGCTTCTGTTTCTTCGCTTTCATTTGCAATAACAGCGTCAATATCTACAGATACTACATCTGCATCCTCTTCCGCTGTTTCCTCTTTAGGCTCGGGAGCAAACATCGCTTTAATACTTAAGCTGATTTTCTTACCTTCCTCGTTAAAATCAACCACTTTAGCGGTTACTTCATCGCCGACTTTCAGTACATCCGAAGGTTTCTCGATATGTTCTTTGGAAATCTGGGATACGTGCAGCAATGCGTCGATACCCGGCTCTAACTCTATAAACGCGCCGAAATCTGTCATGCGGGCAACCTTACCTGTTACTTCATTGCCTACGGCATATTTGCTGGCTGCATTTTTCCAGGGATTCGCATCTTCAAACTTCAGGCTGAGCGCTATCTTAGTGCCGGAAATATCCTTAATCAGCACCTTAACAACATCGCCGACTTTAAATACTTTCTTCGGATTCTCTACTCTGCCCCATGACATCTCAGAGATGTGAAGCAGTCCGTCGCATCCGCCCAGATCGATAAACGCGCCGAAATCCGTTACGTTCTTAACAGTACCTTCCACTGTATCGCCAACTTTGATCGTCTCAAACAGCTTCTTCTGTAATTCTGCCTTCTCCGCTAAGATCAACTGTTTTCTGTCGCCGATATATCTTCTTCTCTTCGGATTGTATTCGCTGATCACGAACTGGATTTCCTGTCCGGCATATTTCGTGAGATCTTTCTCATAAGTATCGGAAACAAGGCTTGCGGGAATAAAGATTCTTACCTCTTCCACTACAACGCTCAAACCGCCGTCAAGCACCTGCGCCACTTTGGCGGTCAGCACTTCCTTATTCTCATATGCTTCCTCGATTCTCTTATTGCCTCTGTCTGCGGCGAGACGCTTGTAAGTAAGCAGAACTTGTCCCTCGCCATCATTGACTTTCAATACCTTTACTTCCATGGTATCGCCAGGTTTTGCAACGGTTGTTAAGTCTACATTAGGTTCATTTGTATATTCATTTCTGGTAAGAACACCATCTGATTTGTATCCGATGTTGAGAATGATCTCTTCCGGTTTCACATCAATAACGGTACCTTCAACAACCTCTCCTGTGTGTATTGTCTTTAAAGACTCTTCTAACATTTGTTCAAAAGTTAATTCTGACATAATTTTGAACCTCCTCGATAATATTGTTTGGGGTCGATGCCCCTGCTGTAATACCCACCAGTCGGACAGATTTAGGTAAATCCAAATGCAAGTCATCAAGTGTCTGTATAAAATACGTATTTGCACACTCCTGCATGCAGATTTCATATAGCTTCCGTGTATTAGAACTATGATTGCCACCTATTACTATCATAACGTCGACCTGAGCAGCTATCTTTCTAGCCTCAGTCTGTCGCACTTCCGTAGCGTTACATATAGTATTCACAACACTAATATTGTAACCGTTTTCCTTGAAGATTTCAACCATATCTTGAAATTTATTGTAGTTAAATGTCGTTTGGGAAACAATACAGATTTCTTCCTCTGGCCCGCATTTAAAATTTTGTGCTTCTTCGATCGATTCAATGACTGTAGCAGGCACTTTAGACCACCCCATGATTCCTTCTACCTCCGGATGTCCCGCATTGCCGATAATTACGATTTTCTTTCCTGCCGCACTCTCCTTCTCTACAATATTATGAATACGTTTCACAAAAGGGCAGGTTGCATCCACGCACTCAAGTCCAAGGGATTCTATCGTTTCACAGATTTTCTTGGGAACCCCGTGAGAACGGATCACTACCGTCCCCTCTTTGATCTGTGCAAGCTGCTCTTCATTATCAATGACCTGCACGCCCCTTTGTTCCAGATCCTTTACAACCTCTTCATTATGAATAATCGGTCCATAGGTGTAAATCGGCTTGCCCGTCTCTGCCTGCTCGTAAACTTGTTCCACCGCACGTTTCACACCAAAACAAAATCCCGCATGTTCTGCCAAGATTACTTCCATAACTAATCTCCATTCTTGCTCAGCCTTCAGATTTACATGTATGCTCCGCATACATTGCGTAAGGCACAAACATTTTACCACAATAGCATGCGCCGTCATCAAGGCGCTCCATGCGCATCTGTTTAACGGCATAAGCTGATAATCTTTTCTACCACTTCATCAATGGTCATATAAGAAGAATCAACCAATACCGCATCCTCCGCCTGCTTAAGCGGGGAAATCTCCCTTGTCATATCCTGATGATCCCGCTCGATAATATCCTTCTCAATCGTGTCCAGATCACAGTTTTCGCCCTTGTCCAGCAATTCCTTATAACGGCGTCCGGCGCGCACTCTGCTGTCTGCTGTCAAATATACTTTGACCTGTGCATTGGGCAGCACACAGGTACCGATATCTCTTCCGTCCATGACCACATCCGTGTCCGCCGCCAGCTTCTGCTGTAACTCCACCAGCTTCGCACGGACATTCGGGTTGGGGCTGCTGGCTGATGCCATATTGCCGACTTCCTCTGTCCGGATATAGCCGTTTACATTCTCACCGTTTAAGTATACGACCTGTTCCCCGTTCTCGTATCCGATAGAGATATCTGCCGCTTTACACTTCTCGTTAATCTTCTCAGTCTCTTCCGGCTTCACATGCTCTCTGAGAAGATACAGCGCCATCGCCCGGTACATGGCTCCCGTATCCACGTAGATGTAGCCCATCTGTTTTGCTATTTTCTTTGCAATGGTACTTTTTCCGGCCCCCGCAGGGCCGTCAATCGCTATATTAAAACTCATACTTTCCTCCATTCCGCAACGTTTATGTTTACGCGCCTTCTATTTTTATTATAAGCTGTCAGACTTAGATATTTTATAACCATATCATCCGTTCCGAAGCGATTTTCAATACGTCTGCCCAAAAGCGCCACTGGCTTATCCGTCTATACTGCTTCCTGCCAAGTGTCCGGTAGACCATGCAATCTGCAAATTAAATCCGCCCGTAAGCGCATCCAAATCCAGTATCTCTCCCGCAAAATACAAACCGTTCACCAATTTTGATTCCATAGTAGACGGATTGATCTCTTTGACGTGAATACCGCCCTGGGTGATAATCGCCTCATGGAAATCTCTCAGCCCGCTTACCTTCATAGTAAGTTGTTTAGTCACAGCAAGCAAACGTTTTCTTTCTTCTTTCGTAATCTCATGGATTTTCTTATCTCCGTCAATTCCCGATAATTCTATCATAACCGGTGTCAGCTTTGCCGGATACAAACTGCCAATCACGTTTTTAAACTGTTTATTCAGATTTTGTTCAAAATCCCTCAGGATTCTCTTATCCAGTTGTTCCTCAGAAAGCGCCGGCTTTAAATCAACGGTAACGCTTACCTGTGACTTATCTTTGCATCTGCCATAATAACTACTGGCAGACAGTACTAACGGCCCGCTGATCCCGAAATGGGTAAAAAGCATCTCTCCAAACCCCTGATATATTTGCTTTTTACCGCACAACATGGTGAGCGTAACATTTTTCAGGGACAATCCCTGCAAATCCTTACACCATTCTTCCGCAATCTCCATGGGAACCAGCGCCGGAATACATTCTTTCACCGTATGTCCCAAGGCTTCTGCCATACGATATCCGTCACCAGTGGCACCCGTGGTAGGGTAAGACAAGCCTCCGGTAGCAATCACTACTGCATCGGCATCCACCTTCTGATTATTTTTCAATTTCACGCCCGTCACATGATCATTTTCTGCAAGTATATCTTTCACTACTGTTCCAAGCCGGATTATAACACCTTTTTGCTTCAAAGTACGCTCCAGAGCCGCTATAATATCCGATGCATGATCAGACACCGGAAAGACACGCTCGCCACGCTCTATTTTTAAAGAACAGCCGGCTTCTTTAAGCATATCCATAACCTGTACATTCGTATAATCATAGAATGCACTATAGAGAAACTTCGGATTACTCACTATATTTTCAAAAAGCTTGTCCGTCTCACAGGCATTGGTTACATTACAACGCCCCTTTCCCGTGATATATATTTTCTTGCCAAGCTTCTCATTCTGTTCCATTAAGGTCACACAGTGCCCCTGTTCCGCCGCCGCGATTGCTGCCATCATGCCTGCCGCACCGCCGCCTACTACTACTACATTACTCATCTTCTCTTCTGATCCTATATACGTATCTTACAAATCTGCTGTCAATAAATCAGACGGCATCCCCCTGTATCAGCACACATCATTGCAAAGAGCACAACTACTGCCCATCCTCCGCATCTTCCTTCTTACGGAGCGGATAATTTAACATCGGTTCCTCATCTATAAAATTAATCTCATCATTCAGGTAAACCTGATAATTATTCCATGCCTCTTCCAGATTTTTCAAATTCTTCTTTACATCCTCCGGACGTTTCAGACACATTGCCACCACCAGCGCATTGATGACACTAAGGGGCGCCACCAGAGAATCTACGATAGAAACCATGTCGCTTCTGGCAAGCAGATTACAGGAAGAATAGAGATTCATCGGAGAATGCACGGAATCGGTAATCGTAATTACTTTGGCATTTCTGTCATTGGCAAATTCCATCGCCTTAAGCGTGCGCATGGAATACCGCGGAAAACTGATGCCGATCATTGCATCATTTTCGTCGATGCGTATCATCTGCTCAAATGTCTCCGACACGCTTGTTGTCTTAAGGAGCACTACATTACCGCGTATCATATTTAGATAAAAATGAAGAAAATCTGCCAGTGGCTCACAGCTTCTGACTCCCATCACATAAACAGTCTTCGCCTCTAATATAATATCTACGGCTGTCTCAAAAGCTACAGGGTCCAGATTATGTATCGTATCCTGCAGCTTTTCCATATCAGCTTGCAGCACAGATGTTAAAATCTCAGACTGCGTACTCTTACCGTATTTGGCACCGATCTTTTGTACCGAATTAATCTTATTCTGCACCCAGTCCTCTAAGTCACGCTGAAACTCCGGATATCCGCTGTAACCGATATACATAGCATATCGTACCACTGTGGACTCGCTGACGCCTACGGTCTCTCCCAGCTTCGCGGCTGTCATAAACACTGCCTGATCGTAATGGTCATAAATGAATGCGGAAATTGCTTTCTGTCCCTTACTCATTCTGCCGTAATGTTCATTGATTCTTGTTATAATATCATAACGATTTTCTATAGCCATGGTATGTTACAAACAACCCTTTCTTCACTGCCTTCTCTATATATTCTGAAATGCACTATAGCATTCTTCCAATAACTTGATCGTATCCTCTTCCTGCAGATCATAATCATCCGTAAGTGACATACAGGCAGCGCCATGAATAAAGATCCACATCTTCATAAACATTTCGCTGGGACTCTTACAACCGTAAAATTTTGCATTGTTGATTTCTTTCACCACTGCACCGGTTTTACCGTTCAACATATCATACAGGCTCTTGCCGTGACGATTCTCCGATAAGAACAGCAGCCTGAACAATTGTTGCTCTTCCTGTGCAAAATGGATATAGGCAAGCCCCAAATTCACAAACGGCGTATCATTTTTCTTAGGAAATGCTTCATAATATGTTCCGAAGAACTCTATTGCCCTGGCAAAAAGTTCCTCTCCCAATTCTTCCATATTCTTATATACACGGAAAATCGGCTGTGTAGAACATCCTGCTCTGGCTGCTAAGGTTCTGGCACTCACCTGTGAGATGCCCTCTTCCCGTGCCATCTCAAATGCAGCATTCAATATATCATTCTTTGTAATCGTCTCTTTTCTTGCCATAAGATTATACCTCTCTTGTATCTAAAACGGAACATCTTTTAGTAACATATGTTATTATAATACATTATGTAACCCTCGTCAACCTTGAGTTTCCATGTTTTCACAGAATATTTCTTTTTCTATCACATAAAAAAAGCGGTTACCCTGCAACTATACATCGCTCAAGTAACCGCTCTCTCCATTCTATTCAGTTCTGAGACTTTACTTCCATCATGCCGCTTTCCACGCCACAAAGAAGCCAATCATCATCTTCCCTATTATACCGGGTAAGCACCGTTCTTGGTATCAGCCTGAGTCATATCAACCTTCTCCTGCTGTGCCTGACGGTATTTGAAGAAGTCAGTAGCAACCTGAGGGAATAAAGCATAGGATAATACGTCCTCATCCTGCTGTTTCCATTCTTTCATCTCTGCCTCTAACTTATCCATCTCGTTCTCTAACAGGTCAGCCGGACGGCATGTGATTCTCTTCTCACCAGGAATAACCTTATCAATAATTTCCTGATTCATAGGTTTAACAGTCTGTCCATACTCACCACGAAGAACTGCTTTCGTCTCTTTCGTAGCCATCTTGTATCTCTCACCCATCAATACATTAAATACAGCCTGTGTACCAACGATCTGGGAAGAAGGTGTTACAAGCGGAGGTTCACCTAAGTCTTTACGAACTTCCGGAATCTCTCTTAATACATCATAGTACTTGTCTTCTGCGTTCTGTTCTTTCAACTGGCTAACCATGTTAGAAAGCATACCGCCCGGTACCTGATATAACAGAGTCTTAATATCAACACCCATAACCTTCGGATTTAAGAGGCCGCTTGCAAGACACTCGTCTCTGTAAGGTCTGAAGTAATCTGCGATTTCAGCCAGGAGATTCTGATCATAGCCTGTATCGTAAGGAGTACCCTTAAAGGTCTCAACCATAACCTCTGTAGCAGGCTGTGAAGTACCCATAGC
>JAGAIZ010000087.1 GCA_017626325.1 Lachnospiraceae bacterium
AGGTTATCTCATCAAAGATGAACCTTTACCAATTTCCTGATTAGGTGTTGCGTTTATATTCAATTTTTCAGCCACCAAAAGATGGCTTGTTTGCTATGCCCTTTATTTCTTTGCTATCTTCTGCTTATATGTTTCAAACTTATCCTCCATGTCAGAGCAATTTTTCAACCTAATCATCCGTATCTGACACCTGCTTACTCTTCCTCTTCCAGATCTTCCGTATTCATAAGCGGTCCTTCCACCTTCTCCACGTAGAGATGTCCGTCCAGATGATCTAACTCATGACAGATTGCTCTTGCAAGCAATTCTGTTCCTTCTATTTCGAAAGGCTCCATATTCTCATCATAGGCAATGGCCTTTACGTAATTGGGTCTCTTCACATGTCCGGTCTTGCCCGGCACACTAAGACACCCCTCGTAGCCCTCCTGCTCGCCGCTGGTCTCAACAATTCGGGGATTAATTAGCAGGATCGGATCTTCTCCTGTCACGTCGATGACGACGATCCTTTTCAGGATCCCTACCTGGGGCGCCGCAAGTCCCACGCCGTTTGCCTCGTATAAGGTCTCAAACATATCGTCGATCAACTCCTGTGTCCGGGGCGTGATCTCTGTCACTTCCTTACACTTCTTATTCAATACCGGATCTCCGATCTCTCTGATCTTCCTGATTGCCATTCTCTTATCCTCTCTTCCTGTTCCTTAATATGTACTCATCGGGTCAAAATCATATTGCACCGACTGATTCTTAAGCTCCTGTTCCTTACAAAACCGTTCCAGCATATCCTTGACGCTGACTAATATCTGATAGTCCGCATGTCTTACATAGAACACATGCCGGTACAGATCGTTGATCTTCCCGATGGTTGCCTCCGTGGGCCCGATGATCCGAATACCGCGCCAGGCATGACAGTTGTCCGCCGCGCGCATTCTGCTTTTGACCAATTCAGTCATTTTCTCGCACAATGCCGCGCCCTGCTCCTGTTCCCTCGAGGTCACCAACACCGCCAGCAGATGCGACACCGGCGGATACTGCATAAAATCGCGGTATGCTATCTCTTCCTCATAGAAGCCTTCATAATCCTGATTCGCCGCGTGTACGATGCTGTAATGCTCCGGCTGGTAGGTCTGGATCACGACTTCTCCCGGTTTCTTTCCTCTTCCGGCGCGGCCTGCCGCCTGCGTCAGAAGCTGGAAGGTTCTCTCTCCCGCCCGGTAATCATTCTGGTTCAGGGATAAATCCGCCGCCAGTACGCCCACCAGCGTCACATTCGGAAAATCATGTCCCTTTACAATCATCTGGGTTCCCACCAGAATATCCGCCTTTTCATCCGCGAAAGCAGACAGGATCTTCTCATAGCTTTCCTTCGTACGGGTCGTGTCGGCATCCATACGCAGCACCCTGGCTTCCGGAAACTCCTTATGAAGAGCCTCTTCAATCTGTTCCGTTCCCGCCTTAAATCCCATGATATATCTGGAACCGCAGACCGGACACGTAAGCGGTTTCCTTTCCTCATAACCGCAATAATGACATACTAACATACCATTGCGATGTTCGGAAAGAGAAACATCACAATGCGGACATTTCATCACGTGTCCGCATGCCCTGCAGGAGATAAATCCCGCATACCCCCTGCGGTTCAGAAAAAGGATGATCTGCTCCTTATCCCGCAGCCTCTGCCGCATCAATTCCTGCAGCCTGCGGCTGAATACGGAGCGGTTGCCCTGCCTTAATTCTTCCCGTAAATCTATCGTATATACGCCCGGCAGGCTGCTTCCGCCATGACGCGCCGTCATCCGGTATAATTTATACTCGCCGCGTTTCGCCCGGTAGTAAGCTTCCAGAGAAGGCGTCGCCGACCCGAGCACAACGCTGGCCCCATGCATGGAAGCAATCTGAACCGCCGTCTCTCTGGCGTGGTACTTAGGCATAGACTCACTCTTGTAGCTGCTCTCATGCTCTTCATCCACAATGATAACCCCCAGATTGGGAAAAGGGGTAAAAAGTGCGGATCTGGGACCGATGATCACATCGAGCTGTCCTGTCCTTGCGCGCTCGATCTGATCGTATTTCTCCCCCATGGAGAGCGTCGAATTGATCACCGACACCCGGTCTGCGAACCTTTGATAAAACCGCAGAAGGGTCTGATAAGTGAGCGCGATCTCAGGAATCAGCACGATTGCCTGTTTTCCCATGGAGACCATCTGCTCTATAATGCCAAGATACACCTCCGTCTTGCCGCTTCCGGTAACGCCGTGCACCAGATAGGTTCCGGGGCTGCCCGCCCGGTATTCCTGCATCACGTCCTCAATGATATGCCGCTGCGCTTCGCTTAAAGCGACTCTTCTCTCCGCCGTCTCCACATGTCTGACAGGATTGCGGTAATAAGCCTCCGACTCTATCCGCAGATACCCCTGCTTCTCCATCGCCTGCAAAACGGCCGCCGTAACGTTAAGCTTCTGCCTGATCAGATCATATGGCAGCACATCATCCTCCATCAGCGCCTGCAGCACTCTGACTCTGGCTGTCTGATGCCTGCGTTCGCACTGTTTTATCACCTCGGGCAGCTCATCCCGGCTGATCATTCCGGTCACTTTCTTTTTCTCCGGCCTCTTAAGCTTCTGCTTCACGGGAAGCACCGTCTTCAGCGCCGTGATCATCGTCGAACCGTACTGTCTCTTCAGCCAGTACGCAATCTGTATCTGACTGCCTTCCGCAGAGATCCCTTTCTCATCCACCGACGTAATACTCTTTAGTTTACAGACAGGATAGTCCGTCTCATCCGGGAGGTCTACCACATATCCTGTCTTATCCTGATTGCTTTTGCCGAAAGGCACATGAACCCGCACCCCGGGGTATACGGCGTCCGCCAATTCCTGCGGAATCTTATACTGAAAAGGTCTGTCTACTTTTTCATGGGAAATGTCAATAATTACATCCGCATACCGTGCAGCCATGCTGTCATCCTCTCCGTTCTGCCAGAATATCCCTGATCAGATCTCTCTCATCCATAGGATATTTTACGCCGTTTATCTCCTGATAATCCTCATGTCCCTTGCCGGCAAGCACAATAATGTCTCCCGGTTCACCGTGGTCGATCGCATAGGCAATCGCTTCCTTACGGTCGCATATCTCCACGTATTGACCGTCAGTCTTACCCATGCCGATCTTAATATCGTCGATAATCGCCTGCGGTTCCTCCGAACGCGGATTATCCGACGTGATGATCGTCAGATCCGCCATGCGTCCGCTTACTTCCCCCATCTCATATCTTCTCGACTTCGCCCGGTTGCCGCCGCAGCCAAACAGACATACCAGACGGTGCGGCTCATATTCCCTGAGCGTGGACAGAAGACTCTTAAGCGCCATCGCATTGTGGGCATAATCAATCAAAAGCGTAAACTCATCGGATACCTTAACCGGCTCGATCCTGCCCTTGACCTTCGCATGCAGAAGCGCCCGCTTCACATTTTCCTCCTGTACGCCGAAATGCCTGCAGATCGCGATCGCCGTCAGCGCGTTATATACGCTGAACTTACCCGGCGTTGCGATCTTCACGGAAAAGTTCATCAGCCCGCTTACGTCAAACGCCATACCAAGAGCCCCTGCTTCTTTGATAAAGGTAATATTCTCCGCCTTAAGATCTGCCGGCGTGTCGATTCCGTAAGTCTCAAGACTACAGGTATGCCCTTCTGTTACTGCCTCCCAGTGCGCATCGTCGTGGTTTACGATTCCCACCCTGCACTGTTTGAACAAAAGTCCCTTACAGCGCAGATAATCGTCGAAATCCTTATGCTCCGCAGGCCCGATATGATCCGGCTCCAGATTCGTAAAAATACCGAAATCAAACACAAAGCCTTGGGTTCTGTGCAGCATCAGTCCCTGTGAAGACACTTCCATCACAACGGTATCACAGCCGGCATCCGCCATAGCCCTGAAATATTTCTGAATCAGGTAGGATTCCGGCGTCGTATGATCCGCGTGAATATGCGTATCTCCTATAATAATCTCTATCGTGCCGATCAGACCTACTTTTCTGCCCGCCTGTTCCAGAATAGATTTCACCAGATACGTCGTAGTCGTCTTGCCCTTCGTTCCGGTAATGCCGATAATCTTCATCTGCTCAGCCGGATATCCGAAATATGCAGCCGATACAAACGCCATGGCATAGTGCGTATCCGGCACCCTGATCACCGTAACGTCCGCATCCTCCGGCAAATCCACTTCCTTTTCCACCAGCAATACCCCGGCTCCCGCTTCTGCCGCCTTCCCGGCGTAGCTGTGTCCATCTGTTACTGCTCCCGGAATACAGACAAACATGCTGCCCTCTGTCACCTTTCGGGAATCATAGACAATATCTGTCACTTCCCGGTCCATACCGCCCCGGATGCATTCATATTCCACTTTAGAAAGTAACTCCTGTAACGCTGCCATATCATCTCTCCTTCTATCAAATCCTCTTATTAAGATAGCATGAAAACCGCCACTTTTCAACTTTTGCCGTATTTTATGCCCTGTTTTGCGGATTCTGTTTTATTTCATATTCTTTTTAAAGTTTCTTAATGCATTTTAATTTTTTTATAACATTCTAAACACATTTTGGACACAATTACACTTTATGATAAGACTCAAGATAGTTGAAGAACTCACTATCTCCCCCCTCATAAGAAAATGCGAAAAGGCCTGAGATTATCTCAGGCTTTTTCGTCGTCTTCTGTAAACAGCATAGAAGAATGGGCTGCATCCTGTCACTGTCTGAACGGATCCGGTATTCTCTTCTATATCCGCTCCAGAATTATCTTATTCATCAACGCATCCGCTGTTTCCATAGGTATCACCGCACTTTCCATGGTAGACGCGTTCGCTGCCGATACCGCGCAGGCACGCACGATCGACTGCTCCTCGTCCTCTCCCAGAAGAGCGGAGAAAGCATAGGAAGCCACCACGCTGTCACCGCAGCCTACCGTATTGACCGCCCGAATCCCATCCGTCCTCGCGCAGTAAACGCCGCTGTCGGTAACGCTGATCAATCCCTTGCTTCCCATGGAAACAATCACTCTTGAGATTCCTTCTCTGTGCAGATATCCGGCGCTGTCTATAATCTCCTGACGATCCCTCAGCTTATGTCCCATAATATACTCCAGCTCTTTCCAGTTGGGTTTCACAAACTCAGGCTTCGCCTGTATTCCAAGCTTTAAGCCTTCCCCGCTGGAATCCAGATAGACAGGCACCTGCTTTCCGGCCGCAAGACCTGTCAGCTTCGCATAGATATCACTCTGAAGCCCCCTTGCCGCAGAGCCGGACAGGATCACCAGACCGCACTCACTTAACAGCGCGTCGTACTGCTCCATGAATCTCTCCTGCTCCTCTTTGGTAATCTCCGGTCCCGGTTCCAGGATTTCCGTTACATACCCGTCATCCGCTATGATATTCATATTGCTTCTGGTCTCTTCCGCAGTCTCTATGAACCGGCACTCCGCCCCTCTTCTCTCTAAGTCCTCCGCAATGAATTTGCCGCTGTAGCCGCCTAAGAATCCCGTTGCGGCGACCTCACATCCAAACTGCCTGAGTATCTTCGTCACGTTGACGCCCTTGCCGCCTGCGATTTTGACCGCTGTGCGCATCCTGTTGACATGTCCGGAAATAACGCTCTGTGCGGTATAGGTCTTATCCACCGCAGGATTTAATGTCACTGTCAGTATTTTCTTCATGGTTCCTCCCTTGTTCCAGCTCGTTGCTGTCAGTATATCATGAATTTTGATAATTTATCTGTTCCAATCATTTTACGCTTACAGGCAATAGTCCTTCATTACCATCTGCAGGCTTTCTCTGCCCTGGTATACGTTAATATCAGGATAATAAATCACATTGATGCGGATGGCGTCGCTGCCCGTCTGATACAGTCTGTCTTTCTCAGCTCTCCCGAAATGCTCCGTCAGAAAATCATGCCATTTCTCTATATTGCCGAAATATACCATATCATACCTTCCGCCCTCTTCATCCCGTACCTGGTATTTTCCTACATTTCCGTTTTTTCCAAGAAGCCTGCCCCTGCACACTGACAGATTCTTCTGGGCGAAGACAGGTTTGGGATTACCGTTGCCGAAAGGCTCCAGCACTGACAACTGCCTCACAAAAGGCATCGTCACATAAGACATCGGCATCGGCACGTCGATCACGATTTTCTCCACCAAATCCTCTTCCGTCAGCCCGCAGTGCTCGTTTAAATACTGCCGGAACCGCTCCGTATTTTCTTCCGGCATGGATACGCCTGCCGCCAGCTTATGCCCGCCGTACCTGGTATACAATTCCTTACACTCGCTCATCTTATCGTACATATGGTAAGCGTCAATAGAACGGCCAGAGCCTTTCACGCCATCTTCCGCCTTCGTCAGCACAAACGCCGGCTTCTGGTAGCGCTCCTTAAGCCTGCCCGCGATAATACCCGCAAGGCTCTCATGACAATCCGGCAGATAGACCACCAGCACCTTATCCTCTTTTAACGCGGTCTGTTCGATCAGCGCAACGGCTTCCTCCACCCCCCGCAGCGTCATGGCCTTCCTGCTGTCGTTCAGCTCCTTAAGCTCCGCCGCTATGGTCACCGCCTCCGCCTTATCCTTTGTCAGAAGCATCTGTAAGGCCCGCGCCGCCGTATCCAGTCTGCCCGTAGCGTTCAGACAGGGGCCCAGCACAAAACCGATATGATAGACCGACAGCGGCTTGTTCTGTAAGCCATTCACATGGATTAACGCCTGCAGGCCGTAATTGGCGGATTGTGTGATCAGCTTAAGCCCGTATTTTACAATAATCCGGTTCTCATCCACTAACTCCATCACATCGCCCACCGTAGCGAAAGCGGCGAAGGCAAGGAGTTCCCGCAGCCGGCTCTGACTGTTTTTTAACAGCACTCTGTCGAACAGAACCTGAACCAGCTTATAGGCGACCACCGCGCCGCAGATTCCGTCAAAGGGATAGCCGCACGCCTGCTGCTTCGGATCGATCACCGCTGCCGCCTCCGGCAGACACTCTCTTCTGCTGCCGTCGGGCTGTATCTCATAAGGTACTTCATGATGGTCTGTGACAATCACTGTCATTCCAAGAGAATTGGCATAGGCTATCTGCGGCGCCGCAGCGATACCGTTGTCACAGGTGAGAATCGTGTCAGTCCCCGCCTCGCCGGCGTCCAGAATCAGTCTGTCATTGAGTCCGTAGCCGTCCAGAATCCTGTGCGGGATTACCGCGTCTGTGACTGCCCCGCAGGCACGCAGACCCGCCGTCAGTATGTATGTGGAACAGACGCCGTCTATATCGTAATCTCCGATAATGCGTATCTTTCGTCCCGCCGCGATCTTATCCGCCAGAATGTCCGCCGCTTTCTCCACATCTTTCAGCAGATAAGGAGAATGCAGATCATCAAGCGTCCCGTTTAGATAGCGGTCGATCTCTTCCTCCGTAATCAGATCTCTGTTCCGGATAATTCTTGCGATAACCGGATCAATGCCGAACCGCTCCGCTGTTTGATTAAAATCCGCCTTCTTGGCTGATATCATCCATTTGGACATACAAATCAACTGCCGGCCTGCTCTGAGGCAACCGGCTTCCTTTCCGCCGCAGAACCTGTACTCTGACAGACCGTCTGAATATAAATACCCCCTAAAAGCATTCCGCAGCCCTATAATATGGCAGGCAAAACTCAGCCGTACCTGTTATAGTGTAACACTTTTAGAGGGTAATTTATAGTACAAGAATGAACTTGTCCTATCGAATTTATCCTATCGACTTGTCATATCTTCCAAATACGTTATCGCTGATTGCTCTCCTTTTTCCTGGCAAGAATATATTTCGCTTCTTCCGGCTCCCTCAGCAAATAATCGATGGCCAGAAATGCCGTGACCATATTCATATTCAGGCGTTCCATCAAATCCTGCACCGTAAGCTTTTCAATCACGATGACAGGAATCGTTCCGGTTGCGATAGCTTTCATCAGTTCTGTTTTCAGAGAATGGTCCATCCTGTTTACAGCTTTTACCGCCTGTGATATCCGGCGCTGCGTATACCCCAGCTCCTCCTTCAGATATTTCACCAGCCGGATTTCTTCTGCCTCACTTAATCGGATTTTATTATCCATATGTTAATATACTCCTTTCAAACATCCTGACGCAAATGTCAACGCATCCTCTTCCACTACCTGTCTGGCATATCCCTGGGGATCAACCTCAAATTCTATATAATTGTCGTAATTATTTCTCCACTCCAATCTTCTTGTCTCCTCAATATCCCAGAATCCTTCTGTCCTGATTGCCTTCTGCTGGATTGCATGCCGCAATTCGTGAATCATCGTGTCCAAAAATTCCTTAACATACTCAGGGTTTTTGGAAAGCAGATCCGCTACATTCAGGCTCAGGATATTATTCTCACCGTCGAAATACCCGCAGGAATCTCTGCTGTCGCCGTAAAAATCCGCCGTCACATTCAAATCATAGCATTCCACAAGTCTGCAGAAAACTTCTTCCATCTTATGAATCCTGTCTGCCGCATTCATCTTCAATATTTCCTGTATAGGGTCTTCTCCCAGGACGCCGTGTATAATCTGCTTCGTCTGTTTCTGCTTTAACCTGTCTGTTTTGCTCAGATTCGCCACAAGAAGACTATCCGGCGCTTTGACCCTGTTATCCCAGAGTTCCCGCAGCCACAGAATTGCTTCACAGACTAATTCTTCTACTATTTCTGACACAATCGTACGAAAAACAACTCCCATATTAAACCTCCAACAGCTTCCGGCGTTCGTAACTTTCCACATCGTATGCCCATTTATTTATCCTGGCGTATAGCTTATGATATACCGCAATATCGTACGGCTGATCACTTTGCGGACGCCGCTTCCTCAGGATAGAAACATTTCTGTCCTCTCCGGTCAGTATGTTCTCTGCCTGATAATCCCGGGCCCAGAACAACGCCTTGTCCCCTACGGTCGGCCTTAAGCCTTTGCGCAGCATTCTGCAGTAACTGATCGCAATGCTGTCAATGTTCTCCGGGCTGTCTCCATATACGGAACACTTTATTGTTTCTTCCATTAACGCTTCTTTCCATTCTCTCCTGGTGATGGACTCTGTGTCCCTGAAATCCTGATTCAGATTTGCCAAAGCAGAATTAACAATTTTCTGAATATCAGAACCAATGATAATCCGCACGTCTGCTTCTTCTACCAGACAGGTATTGACGATATCAAGATACATTTGAAGATCCAGCGTCTCTCCGGCAATCAACTGCTTCATAGCTGCCTTCTCGCGATATTCCCTTGTGGAATCGATCGCTTTCTTAGTACATGTCAGGAAGATATCCGCACATTCTATGGCGGTAGGCAGGTACACCGCGAACAGTTCATCGAATCTCCCGCTTCGGAAAAGCTCTTTCGGAAGCCCTCCCATGTCATTTGCGGTAGCGAAGATGAAACAGGGTTTCTGATTCTCCTGCATCCAGTTCAGCAGCGTACCAAACATCCGTTTAAAGGTTCCTCCATCCGCGGCTCCGTCCGACCGGGCGCCGCTAAACCCCTTCTCCATCTCATCAATCCACAGAACGCAGGGCGACATCGCCTCGGCAAGCGCCAGCGCTTTGCGCATATTTTCCTCCGATTGTCCCTGAATACCGCCCATCAGTCTTCCGATATCCATCTGCAGAAGCGGCAATCCCAATTCCTGTGCCGTAAGCTTGGCTGCCAGAGATTTTCCGCACCCCGGTATCCCGCATAACAGAATGCCCTTGGGCGCGCTGATGCCATTCATTCTCTTGTTCAGATTCTCGTTCTCCATTAATCTTCTTTCTCTGATCGTTCTGATATAAGAAGTTAATGCCTCCATGCCGCCGATTTTCTCATTTTCACAGGGGATCAGATTCAGCACCCTGTCAGCATTCCGGAATTTCTGTTTCTTCTGCTCCTGAATAATTTCGCAGACCTTTGAAACAAGCTCTCCATCCTGTACCAGAAGGTTTGATTCCTCCCTCTGCATATCGCGTGTCAGCGCCTTATGCAGCGCGCAGGCCATCTCCTGTCCGTCAAATCCCTGCAAAAGACCGCACAGCCGCTGCAGGGGTCTGCCTGTAATGCTCTCTCCGTATTGCGCGGCGGTCTTCTGAACCAGTTCGCGGATTTCCTCGAAGTCAGGATACCCCACTTCAATTACCTCACAATACTGCAGCAGGTTTTCAGACAGCTTTACCTGTTCGGAATACAATATGACTGCGCTGCTTCTCAGCAAGGAAGACTTGTTCGTCTCACCGAGGGCATCCTCCTGTCCTGTGTACTGCCTTACATAACGCCGCAGTTCATATTCATTGATTCCGCCGTCTGCGTTTATGGTAACGATATGCGGGTATTTCCACGCATTTATGGATTCCAGTTTTTCCTCCCAGTTATCGGGCCTGGCTGCATCGTTTCTGAGGCGGCATTCCCTATAGGGACGGTACCGTGTGGTGAATTTCTCACTGGAAATATTCGTCACCAGAACAACCAGCTCTTCACTTTCAACGATCGTCTTTATGAGTTCATAGGAATCTGTTTTAATATAGATCAGAGGAGTGCCTGCCCTCATTGCCGCCTTACACTTCCTGATCACCTCTGACAATACTCCCATATGCTCCCTCCCTGGCGCCGGTCCTGATCGCAATCTCCCAGCCGGAACTTCTAAATTACACATTTAAGCGTCATGATCTCATACGCATCCTTTACGATGGCTCTGATGTTATGTTCAACATTGCTGTCCGAAAGCACAGAATCAAGGATTTTATCCAGTTCTTCACCGCACATTTCATAGATCACATCTTTCTTGTCCTTCATCTTGTCTCTTGTATTATTGCGGACCTTGGCCTCGCGCTTTTTCTCCTTGTCCGTATCATGGAAAAGGCGCGCCATGACCACTCCTACGAGAAACCCGATCACGCCTCCTACTCCAGGAAAAAGAATGTTGCCAAGAATCGCATAAGCCAGCGCTACCGCCACCATAATCACATTATCAAGAATACTGTTGACATCTATTGCGGCTATAATGGATGCGGTATCGATACTCACGTTATTCAGACTGCTGTCTAACGCGTCCCATTTTCCTTCCGGCATTTTGATTTTCTGTGCCATAGACGCGCCCAGCTTCTTCTGTATCTCGCTTTCCAACTGTCTGCGGACAGCCTGCAGAATTTCTTTAGACCATTTTGATACGCAGACTTTGTTGCCCGCCTTAATGTCCGCCATCTTTCGGGATACCTTCTCCTGCATCCGTTCTTCTAATCTCTTTAAGGATTCATCCTCCGTGGCATTGGCCCATTCTGTACATGCCTCCATTACAATTTGGTACATGCTCTCTCCCATGTTCTCCCGCAGCATGCCTTTTAACTTATCGGCGCTGCACGCACCGCTGTCTATCACGGCTTTTTCGACAGCGTCGATACATTCACGCTCCAGCTCGTCCACCAGTCCTACCCATACCAGCCCCTGCGAAACGCTGAAGCACGGCGTCCTGGAACAGGTTATGGTATACGCCGGTTCCGGAAACACTTCTCTTGCGTACGCCGCGACGAAGGACATCTTGCTTGCGCCGCCTGTCAGTACGATTTCCCTTGAGGAGTGGTTGGCATTTTCAATCTTTGCCTTGCTTTCCAGGAAAAATTGTTTACAGTATTCTTTCCAGCTTCCGGCAATCAGTCTTCTGTTAATATCTATCGCAACTTCCTCTTTCAGCGCTTCTCTCATAGTAGAATTGTCTATATCCAGCGTCACCGTTAATTTCCCGCCTTCCTGTACCGGGAATTTCCATGCGACTGTACAGGAATCCGCCGTCAAAGAGCCGTTAAAATACGCTTCCTTCATCTCACGCAGTTTCCTCTCCAGATCAGAGAAATTCTGCTGCATCATAAGATGAACGCCCTTCTGGCCTGCCTCCTCTTCCGCCTTGCGGCACATAAGCTTGCGCATCGATTTCTCAATCTCTCTTGCGCCAAAGTTCCAGCTTAGTTCGACGTATTTCTCTCCTGTCTTCATATGCGTCATATCTGTTGTGGAAGAACCGAAATCATATACGCTTGCTCCGTCACTGGCGGAAATCATACGCCCCTTGCCGTCCGCCAGCGCACTGAACATGGCCGCTCTTGACTCCGGCACAATTCTGACCTCTGCAGCTCCGGTCGCCTTCTGAATTAACGCCTGATACGCCCTGCGATTCTTTGACGAAGTCCACTCTTCTGACGTTGGACAGCCCACCAGCAGAAGAATCTGGTCTCTTTCTGAAATATTGGTATTATAATCCTTGATATTCTGCATAATCCGGCTAAACAGCATTGACAGCAGGTCTCTTCGTCTGATGGCATTTCCCTTTTTATTGCCCTGTATCACCTCATCGAAATGCCCGGGAGACGCCTTAAAATAATTAAAAAGCTCCTCCTGGTATTCTACCTCCGACAAAATGACCGTGTTCTTATTCCCGTCCAGGAATAGATTGCACATGCCCGCAAAGCTTCCGCCTGTGTAGTTCGGCGTCGCCGCCGCGATTTCACAATGCCCCATATCCAGACCTATTATCCTTCTCATTTGCAGAATCTCCCTTTAGTTAATTTAAATCTATAGTTTAATATGGTATGACAGTCTGCCTTTTGCTTCATGTAGTATGACAGTCTGTCTTTTCTATTCATGTTTATACTGGTTCAATATACTTCTGGCCTTCTCGCTCATTTTTCTGTAACGGCTCCGCAATACATCCAGCTCACTTTCTCTATCCTTCATCGCAAGCAGGTCGGACTCCTGCATCAGATCATCCAGCGCGGTCTTTAACCGCTTCGCCTCTTCTATCTCGCCCCGCTTCTTATCTTTTCTCCGCTCCAGGTCCTCCAGAATTGGCTGAAATCCAAAGGCATCCGAATGTCTGTTATAGCCTTGTATTTCCGCATCCGCTTTGTACAGCCTTGCGTACAGCTTTCTGTCTGAGTATGCCATCGTCGGCTTCCTGCTTACCTCTTTCACCAATAAGCAGGTCTGATACAGATTATCCAATTCCTCATTCATATAAGCCAGTTCATGCAGAAACGCCGTCATACTTACGTCCTTTCGCGCCCCCTTGTAAGAAGCCTCTGATTCCTGCAGACGTCTCTTCATCCCCTGATAATCCAGCCATGCCAAATTCATGCAAGTATTAAATCCACACAAAACCACATTCTCCGAAGTCTCTTCTCCCTCTAGTTCCTGCTCCACATACTGGCAGAAATCCTGCAGCTTGCTTCTGATTTTATCATTGGCATAATAGCCCGATAGTACAATATTGGCGAAGGCCTCTTCGGCTTCCATTCCCTGCTGTTTCTTCCATTCATAATAACATGCTCCAAGAGCTTCTTCGAAATCAGAACGCATCCCGCATCCCGTTCCGAATCTTCCGGCTCGTTC
Organism: Lachnospiraceae bacterium; assembly: GCA_017626325.1. Taxonomy (GTDB): domain Bacteria; phylum Bacillota; class Clostridia; order Lachnospirales; family Lachnospiraceae; genus UBA3282. Next base: position 13,421 of record JAGAIZ010000087.1, read on the forward strand.
AAACCGCTTGTATATCCGTCCCGCACAGTCTTTGGTCTTGGCCGCAGAGTCCTTCCTGCCGCTCTGCTTCTCCTTAAGCTTCGCCTTACCCCTTTTTATCCTGTTATTCCTGCTCTCATCTCCACCATATACAATTCTGCCCAGTCCCGACATTCCCTCTTCTCCTTTGGCCTTCCGCCATTTACGCCCATCGAATCTTACACGCGTCATCATCCGACGCATGTATAATCATATTTCCCCCGTCTTCATCGAGGCAGTATTCTTTCGCCTGATACCTCGCGCCTGCGATCCTCTGCTTCAGCCAAGCTGCCTGACAGAACGAAACGGCATTGCGGCCGTTCCATTCCGGAAGATTCGACCATATTCTCCCCTTACTATCCAGCAGCAAAAATCCGCCCTTTATGATCTGAACCTCGACAAAAGTTTTGTAGCTGTACGTATCGAGCATGTCTGCTATCGCACACTGTCTTCTGGCAGGCAGATATCTTCCCGCCAGTGCCCGCCCCTTACGAAGATAAAGCTCGCCGTCTTCTCCCACACTGAAACCGGATATATCCGTTCCATATTCCAGACATACATCCTCTCTGTCATCCCGATACCGTACAAGGAGATCGCCGCTGTAATAGTGCGGTCTGCAGATACATGCCGTATCACAGATAGCCAGCGTCGGTAAGAAACACACGATCTTCCCGCCGACTGTATTACAGTGCCTGTACTCGCCCGGCCGCATGACAAACTCCCACACCGTCTCCTGATCCTTCTCCGAAAACACCTGTATACAGGCATGGTCAAAGCCGTCGTCCCCGCGCACGGTCTCCAGCTTCATCGTCTCAATGACTTCATCTGCCCGCAGCGACTCTTCTTCATACAACATAAATCGATAAGGCGGCCTCCTGCATTCCAATCTGCCCGCTTTCAAAAGCTCTGCGGCTGCCGGTCCGCCCTCTTCCTCCTGTCTGGTCCTGAATTCGTCCCCGGATCCTGTCCTGGCAGTCGGTTCCATCTCCGCCAGCATACATATTGCCGTCAGAATAACAGCGCTATACGGCTTTTCCTTATTTGCCCTGACCTCATCCAGCAGGAAGCTGAGTTTCTCGCTAATCCGAAGCTGTATCCATTCTTCCCGCAGGCTCTCCCCGGCATCCTTAAGCGAAACCGTATCGTCTGCATGCATGGTAAGGAAGGCAATCCCTCTGTCGCATAGCATTTCCGTACACTTCTCCACTGTCGCTTCCCCGTCCAAGCAGGCGTTCTCTATTTCGTCATGCTTCCTCAGTATATCCATCCAGAATTCTTTCCTCAGACAGACAGCAGCCGCATCTTGATCAAGCAGCAATTCAAGCGGTACGCAATGAATCGCTGCAAATTCAATAAACTGATCCAATTGATTATAGATATGCCATATATCCGCGTATTGCTTCAGTTCCTTCAAATTAGTAATACAATGCCCCTGTGCTCTTATCATCTACAGCTTCTCCTATTGCCGCTCTGAGCCTGATCCTGCAAAACTGCCCCAGATATACTATAATTATTTCTCAGAATATCTCTATATGCTCTACGTCTGCCATCCTGACCGTAACCATAACATTCTTTTCATTCAGATAACTTGGCTCATCCTTATAATTTGCGTTAGTTTCTTTATCATATTTAGCAAACGACTTTAAGGCCAGCCATGAATCATTTCCCTTTTCCTCATAGTTCTTTAAATGCCCGATGAGATAATAGTCCTGTTCTTTGAGATATACTTTCAAATTGGAACCATTTTCCAGATCAAACACATCTCTCCATATATCATCATGAAAAGTTTTGTGAAATAACTTCACCGTTATCTTCTGAAACCATTTTCTTTGTATCAGGCAGGAAAGTAAGCACGCGAGCGCTACCCCGATCAATATAGATATACCTGAATTAACCAATACTGTATCCGGAATCTGCTTCATGAATCTGATTCTGAGCAAAGACACCACCGCAAGCAGCGTATAGCTGACAACACAACTCATAATCAGCATATTCTGAGCAGCAACCTTCTTTGACATCGCGAAGCATACTACCATAATTGTCAGATATCCCGGAACAAAATACTGCAAAACAGAAGATATATTTTCTATCACATATCCCACATCCATGATCAATTGCCTCCTTTCCCGTGTTTTCCCGTCATCAGAGCAATATCAAATTCTTTCTCATCAGAAGCTTCCATGGATGAATTAATATGCTTCTTTGTCATATTGAAATCCAATTTATTGTTGACAAGACGCTTTTCGTAACATCCCTTTTTTCGGCTGCTCTTTTCTTTTGCTTGCGGTGTTTCCGCCTGTTTGTTTCCTTCGTACATCGTTACCTCCTGCCCAAACATGAGCTCTTCCAATTTACTGATATATAATCAGCATGCTTCAAACTACAATCATATTTTATTTGTAAACATTAACACAAATTAAATGAATTGTATATATTAATAACAAACAAAATTTGTAGTTTATTTTAGGCAATACCCAAACTCATGAATCAGAATCTCTTCCGCCTGCCGGTTTACCTCTTCCAGGTCATTCCTGTGCTGCACCTCAGATTCTTTGTCGGCCGCCCGCAGTCCCTCATTGGAATAGGTATAGGCCATCCACGCGCAATGCTCTCTTTCCATATCAGACAAGAATTGTGCATGTGCAAGGTACTGAATAAATATATCCGCTATCCAGTAACAGATATCTGATATCACGATTTCGCAAAGATTAAGATCCCCAAAGCCGAACAAGCATATATATTGGCTATATGCTCTTTGTCCATATTTCAGGGCATCGTCCCTGCCCTCTTCCTGACAGCATTCTTTGGTCAAAAGAACCGTCAGGGCGTCTGCGGCATTCCTTGCCGTCTGCTTTACCATCTCACTCTGGGGCAAAATGATGTATGCTTTAAACCTTAAAGAGCTGTTGTACCAATACTCACCGGATGTCAGCACTTTATTGTCTGCCACATTTTCATTATCTCCTTTTTTCGCTTCTTCCTGATCGATCTGTCGTATTAAGCTATTCCACCTTTCCCGGTCTTCAGTTCCCAGACCTTCTTCCTTTTCACTCATCCTTACATCATCTCTGTATATCTGGTCTTCTGCCTTTTGGCTGTAATAATTCCTTTTTTGCTCCCATGTATAACCGTCCGTCTCTTCATACCATTCAAAGCACGGTATTGTACTTTCTGCGCTGTCAAACAGTTCATCAATGCCGATTTCTCTGTCCTCCTGATAATATGCACCGTTTTCAATTGTACCAATCTTATGCTCCCGTCTGTTCCCTGTGATAACAAGAATTACCATGGCTGCCGCTATCATGAGCGCAATGATAACACCTGTACAAAATATCCGCTTTTTTGTACTGAATACTCTACGCTTTTTCTTACGGATACGTTTTGTTCCTTTATGCGTTTTTTTCTTTTGTCCACATTTCCTGCTGTCCATGACGCAAAACGCATTCTCCCTCTGCTATCCGCAGTCTGCAATTCTGTCTCCTGTATTTTCGATCAGTTTATCGTATTCCTCTCCAGCTTCCGCTTCGTCATATGTCATGTAGTATTTATCACACCGGTCATATTCCCCATCATTCACATAGCATGTCAGATCATCCATATAAACGACATATTTTTCATTGATCGAAGCATTATTTTTATCACTGATCTTCCAATCCATAACGACTGCGATCCTGACATCAAAATCATACTTATCTTTCTTTCCATTGCTTTCCAGATAATCCTCCAGATCATTCTGAAGCTTCATTTTTTTGCGGTTTAGAATATCCGGTTCTTTCAGACAGAAATCCAATGTCTGTTCATCCACGTCAAAAGTAAAAATTTCATCTTCATATATGGCATCCTGAACCGCAACAACCTTTACCACAATATTTTCACATTCGACCACCAGCACGGTGTGCATAACTGTATCACCGCCGCTCATATTGGCTTTCATATTATGGATTCTGTATTCCGCATACGTACCATCCTCTAGGGGTACAATATCAACCTTCTTGATATCAAATCCCGGCTGGCGTTCCGCTTCCTCACGTTCTCTATCATGTTGTTTTACTTTCTTATCTTCGATTGTGTTTATACTTAAGTTAATCGCTCCAACCACTCCAACTACCATCCCAATTATTAAAGAGATTTTCCCTAATTTTCCTTTTGTATTGCTTTCGCTTTCTTCGCCCATTCTTCTTCTCCACAAAAAAAACGCCAAAACAGGCGCTTTTTCAAATTATAAGTTAATATTGCCCCGTCATGTTTAAATCTTCTGCGTTTCTGTCATTCTCTCTTTTTTCCCCTGTCCTGCTCATATTTCAGCAGCAGCATATCGTATTTTTCTGCCAGAAAATATGCTAAATGCATATCCATACCATTGCCAATCCACAGCTTCCTGATGGAAGACTTATCGTTCAGACCAATCATCGCCCGGAACATATCAGACTCAATCTTCTGTACAACAGGCTTTAACACTCCCCACCCTTGCGCCGGTTCCGCTGTCACAGCATTTTGACTGCCGTAAATATGAGCCTGTACCATTTCCGCAAAGCGGTATATCATTTCAGGATCTTCCTCAGCCATCTTTGATAATGGTTCAAACAGCTTCATTTCTTCACATCTGTCTATAATAATATTCTTGATTTTGTCCCTTGCTTTTGCATTCCTCACCAGCCGCTCCAATGTATCCCATGCATTCCGCGGCATTTCTTTATAAAATTCAAGCAGGCAGTCCATAAAGCTATAAATCAGGTTCTGGTTCTCTTCCACAATATCTTCTAATTTAACATATTGTTCCAGTACCTTATCGATCCTGCTTTCCGGATTTCCGCCTGCTCTTATTTGATAGAGTTCCCAATATTCATTCAATTTGCTTTCATATTCTCTGCCCTTTACTGATATCAGGTTCGACTCAACATACTGCCTCCCGCTGTCAGTCAGGCGATAATACTTGAATTTGTTTACTCTCGTATATTTTAACGGGCTTTCCTCCGGCGCACACTCATCACAGATTTTTTTGACAATTGCATTTAATCCGCTGGCAGAAACTCCTATTGCCTCAGCCGCTTCCGAATGTGAAATTCCTTCGTGATCATAAATTGTCAAAAGCAATTCGTCCTTATGCTTCTGTTTCAAATTCAGCAGCTTATAATCAGGAGATAAGCATAATACTGTTGATGATATTGCTTCATTCATATCTGTGTACGCCATGCTTCTTCCTCCCGTCCATTTTGATCTGTCTTTTCAGTCCGGTTCTATCATATCACTACAAACTTCATTTTGCAACATAATATATTTAATTTATAAAATATATTTCGTTGTTTTTGAACTATATTGAATTAAAACCGTACTTACATGATGTCTCATTATGTACTATTTTCCCGAATTTAATCATTATTATCATTTCATTTTTATTTCTTTTTACTTCATTTTGCAACATTATAAATTAACCGCCTCAGGATTGATATGCTGTTCAGACTTACTATCAGAAACCGCCTGCCCTCTTGCGCATATAATACAAAAAAACCACAAGGACCTTCCATATGCAAGAACCCTGCAGTTTCAAAATCTCTACGAAAGATTATCTGACCCGATACTATGAAATTCTGGATAAAATGATTCGCCAAATGGAGCGGGCCTGCCTGACAGACAGTATCTCCCGCAATTTCATCGTGCAGATGATTCCTCACCATCAAGCGGCCATCAGCATGTCCGAAAATGTCCTTGAATATATCTCCTGCGTTCCTCTGCACAGGATTGCTTCCAATATCATTACGGCGCAGACCAAGAGCATCAACGATATGCGGCACGCTTTTGAGACCTGTCAGATGCAGGCCAGCACCTGCCAGGATTTACAGCTTTATCAGCGGGAAATGCGAAATATCATGCAGGTTATGTTTGCCGGCATGGAGACCGCACCCGCCTCCAACAACATCAGCGACACCTTTATGCGGGAAATGATTCCTCATCATGAAGGCGCCGTCCGTATGTCCGAAAACGCGCTCCGTTACTGTATCTGTCCGGAGCTTGTTCCTATTTTAAACGCCATTATCATTTCTCAGGAGGAGGGAATACGGCAGATGCGGCAGCTTCTGGACGACAAGACATGTCGGTAACGCTCATGAATGATCCCTGATGAAGCTTCTGTATTCCTCCCGGCGCAGTTCCCTGGAAATCATAATAATCGTTACTACCGCCGCCAGCAGGTCTGCAATCGGTCCCGCATACATGATACCGTCGATTCCCATAAATAACGGAAAAATCAAAAGCAGCGGCAGCAGGAACAGAAACTGCCTTGTCAAAGACAGGAAAACGCCCCTCTTAGGCTTGCCGATGGCAGTAAAGAAGTTCGATGTAATGGGCTGGATACCGTTTGCAAAGGTAAAAAACAAATATATCCTGAAATAATTGATGGCAAACCGGAAATATTCCTCCGAACCGTCTCCGAAAATGGAAATAATCTGCCGGGGAAGAAACTGAAACATGCAAAATGCCGCCAGCGCCATACAGAAGGCAACGCCGATTGCCTGGAAATAGCCCTTTTTCACCCGGTCATACCGCTCCGCCCCGTAATTAAAGCTGACAATGGGCTGAAGTCCCTGAGAAATACCGATGACGAAGGACATAAACACCTGATTGACTTTCGTAATAATACCCGCACAGGCGATTGGTATCGCCTCCCCATAAGCCGACAGGGAACCATAATATTTCAGCGACTTATTCATCACGATCTGTACCACCATCATAGCAAGCTGGTTACTGCACGGCGCTGCGCCCAGCGCCGCTATCATAGAGACCTTATCCTTTCGCAGTACCAAATGCTGCCGCTTGAGAGTCACCGACTTACAATGGGCCAGATACCAGACGGCCAGACACGCTGAAATAACCTGTCCGATGACGGTAGCAGCCGCGGCGCCCGCCATGCCCCACTGGCACACGAACACAAAGACCGCATCCAGCACCGTATTGATTGCCGCACCGGTGAGATTGCAGAGCATACTGATTTTCGGTCTGCCGTCCGCACGAATCAGATGCCCGCCGCCTGTGGTCAGAATCAGAAACGGGAATCCCAGCGATACGATTCTCGTATACGTCTTGGCGTAGCCCAGCACATTTTCCGGGGAACCGAAGAAGCGAAGCATCGGCTCTAAGAAAAGCTGCGTTATCACGCACAGCAAAAGCCCGCAGCCAACGAGCATCATCACCGCGTTTCCCATATAGAATACGGCTTCCTCCCGTTCTCCCTTACCCATATGCAGGTTAAAAGCCGAAGCGCCGCCGATCCCGAACAGCAGCGCGATTGCCACACAGGAAATCGACAGGGGAAAGGATATATTCGTGGCCGCATTGCCCAATTCTCCTACGCTTCTGCCAATAAAAAACTGGTCTACGATATTATACAGGGAACTGACCAGCATCGCTATGATGCTTGGAATCGCGAACTGCCTCAGCAGCGTTCCTGTTTTCTCTGTCCCCAGAGGGTTTATGTACTTCTTTTCTTCCATATGAAATAACCATACCTTTCTCTCGATCTGCAGCTTTCCTGCAGGGATTACCCGCATGATGTTTATAATGATAGCACAATCGAAACCATATTTCTATCGGATTTTCCTTCTAAAACCGATCCGGGGCCCGCCGCTCCGTCCTCTGCAGCAATCAGAAGAACCGCCTCCGCAGGAATCAAAATCGCTGCGGAGGCGGCCCTTCTTAAGTTATCACATTCTGTATGTCTTTATCCCCGGTTCCCTATGCCAATGCGGCGCCAAGCTCCTTGCAGGCGGTAATGCCGTCTGCGTCCGGCGCGCCGTTGCAGATGACGTAATCGCAGGCCAAAACTGCTCCTGCGCCTTTGCATGCGTCAGCCCAGTTCTCCATCCATTCGCCGCTGCCCCAGCCGTAAGAACCGAACAGGGCGATTTTCCTGCCGCCCAGTCTGCTCTCGCACTCTGCGAACATGGGGTCGAACTCGCTCTCCTCCAGCACCTCCGCGCCCATAGCCGGGCAGCCGAAAGCAATGGCGTCATAATCGTCCATCATGGCGGCGTTAAAGTTCGCGCTGGTGTATACCTCCACCTCCGCGCCCTTTTCCTTCGCTCCATCAATAACCGCTGCGGCCATAGCGGCAGTGTTGCCTGTGCCGCTCCAATATACTACTGCTACTTTGCTCATCATTTCCTCCATTCTGAAGCGTTTGACACAATAATCGCAGGCAGAAGCCTGTTCCCGCTCTGCGCAGGCGGAATCTGTGACGCTTCGGCACAAATTCCCGGTCGAAACAATTGTCCGGCGGACAATCTACTCAATCCTGTGTCATCCTTTGTCAGGTGCTTCACGCAGCTACCGTCAGTTTCATAATGCTGCGCCCCTGCTGCCATAAGTTTACATAAATTTTTCTGCACTTATCAAACATGGCGAAGATACGCGACGCTTCCAGTTCATCCCCGTACACCTTCCAGCATCCCGTACATTTGCAGTTGCTGCCTTTATACGTCATAAAGCCTGTAACGTCCTGCAGGGGATACCCCAGAAACAATCCGATTTCGTGCGGAAATTCACCGTTTCCCTCCAGTCTTGCCCGAAGCGTCCTGAGTATTTCCTGCGTCTCCGTGCCCTCGTATCCTAAGTGCTGTAAAAGTTGCGCTACGCCCGGTTTATGCAAATCCCGCTGTAAATAAGCTTCCCGATACACATAAATCAGGGCCGCAGCGCCATCTACTCTCAGTACGGTAAGAGTCACGCCTTTATCTGCCATGCGCTTATTCCAGTCGGCAATCGTTTCTTGCAGTTTCGCAATGGAGGGATATGTATAGGAGAATAAGTTTGCTGTTTTTAACGATGCCAGCGTAGGTGCGCAGTTCTCAACAAGATATTTTTCAAACATAGGCGTTCCTCTCTCATGTACCTTTCTTTAGTTAGTCAAAGCTAACTCTCATTTCAAAGAATATCCGGTGCCCTTCAGGTCATCGGATTTCTTTTGTTGGTTAGTCTTAACTAACTTATATTATATTACACAATCAGACATGCCCTTGTCAACCTTCTTATTGATCAAAAAATTTCATTTCCGGCCCTGTCTCTTGTTCCGGCAACAGATTCCGCATACTGTTCAGACTGATCCATATGGTAGAGGTATTATGCAGAAGCGCCGAAGCCGTAGGCTGTAAGACCCCGGCTACGCCCAGCAGAATCAGCGCCGTATTAAAGCCCACGATTTTGCCGTAATTGGAACGGATACGCTTCATGAGCCTGCTGCTGATTTCCTTCAGCGTCACCAGACTGTACAGATCGTCCGAGCCTGCCACGATATCCGCCACCTCTCTGGCGATTTCCGCGCCGTCGCTGATGGCGATGCCTGCATCCGCCGCCGAGAGCGCGGGCGAATCGTTGATGCCGTCTCCTACCATGAGCACTTTTCTGCCTGCCGCTCTCTCCTGCTCTATGAACCGGGCTTTGTCCTCCGGCAGCACCTCGGAGAAGTATTCGTCCACGCCCACTCTCTCCGCGATGGCATGAGCCGTCCTTTCGCTGTCACCGGTCATCATCACTACCTTGGACAAGCCGAGCTCCTTAAGCGCCTGTACAGCACCCGCCGCTTCCTCCCGCAGTGGGTCTTCGATACAGATCACCGCCGACAGTTCTCCTTCCACCGCCATATAGAGATGAGAATATTCTGCAGGCAGGCTGTGGAACAGTGCCTGCGCCCCCGCCGGAATACGACAGCCCTCATCCTCGAACACGAAGTGATAGCTGCCGATAACCACTCTTTTCTCTTCTACCATGGAGGAAATCCCGTGGGCTACAATATATTCCACCTTAGAATGCATTTCCTCATGCTCGATTCCCTGCCTCTGAGCCGCTTCCACCACCGCCTTGGCCATGGAATGAGGGAAATGCTCCTCCAGACACGCCGCTACGCGCAGCACCTCCTGTTCGGTCTCCCCACGGAAAGAAACCACCTGCTTTACCGTTGGCTCCGCTTTGGTCAGCGTACCCGTCTTGTCAAAGACGATGGTATCCGCTTCCGCCACCGCCTCCAGGAATCTGCCGCCCTTGACGGTCAGACCATAAGCGCCGGCCTCACGGATGGCGGACAAGACCGACAGGGGCATCGCCAGCTTCAGGGCGCAGGAGAAATCTACCATCAGAACCGAGATGGTCTTTGTGACGTTGCGGGTCAGCAGATAAGTCAGAATGGTTCCGCCGAAGGTGTAGGGCACCAGTCTGTCCGCCAGATGCTCCGCCTTGCTTTCCAGAGAGGATTTGAGCTTCTCAGACTCCTCAATCATCGCGCCGATCTTCTCATACCTGCTCGAGCCGTTGACCTCTTTGACACAGACGGTCAGCTCTCCTTCCTCCAGCACCGTACCGGCATAAACGTAGCTGTCCACGGTCTTGCGCACAGGCATGGACTCGCCCGTCATGGAAGACTGGTTCACCATGGCCTCGCCCTCTGCCACCACGCCGTCAAAGGGAATCACATTACCCATATGAATCCGCACCGAATCTCCCGGCTGTATGCTCCGGGCGGCGGTAAGCACCTCCCGGCCGTCCCGTACAAGCCATACCTTGCTGATATTTAAGGACATGCTTCTGGCCAGATCGCCTACCGATTTCTTGTGGGTCCACTCTTCCAGAATCTCACCGATTTCCAGAAGGAACATCACAGAGCCTGCCGTGCCGCAGTCCCCCCGCAGCATAGAGCCTCCTATGGCGGCGGCGTCCAGCACCGGCACTTCCAATTTCCCATGCAGAAGCGTACGGACGCCCCTGACAATATATTTGGCGGCCTGGAACGCAATCACTGCATTCCGCACTCCGGCAGGCAGGAAGAATTTCTTACCGAAATGGCCCGCCACACTGGCCACCAGTTTATCCTGATATTCCCGGTTCAGCTCCCGGCCGGAATGCTGCAGATAACTCCGGGGCGGCCGGACATTCTCGTACCGGAACCGGCGCAGCGTCTCTATCATCCGCTCCCGCTCGCCCTCGTAATGCACCGCCACGTCGCAGGAGCGCTCATATACTTTCACGCCGGTGACCAAAGGACATTGCAGCAGCGCATATTCCACGGTATCCGCCTGCTGTGCGGTCATCACTTCCTGCATAAAATGAACGCGGATTCTGCCGCGTATTTCGTCTTTTATTATAAAACGCATCTCTACAACTCTTCTTCCGCTTCTATCAGTTCTTCCTCGTCCAAATACGCCTCTTCCGCCGCCGCGCGCTCCTCGTTAATCTGCTTCGCGCCTGCATAGATGTCCTCCACGTTCTCCTGAAGAGTTCCTGCCACGTCCATCACGCATTCTTTGGCCCTCAGCGCCGCCGCGGTACAGCTTGTGTAGACCTTCTTGGCGTCCTTACCGGACAGGATCTTGATGCCCGCCGTGCCGAACAATACGCCTGCCGCAAAAATTCCTGTCTTCTTCCCGTCGATTTTCTTAAAGCATTCCAAACATTTTAACATAGCTGCCTCCTGTTTCTGATTCTTCTGTTGTTTCTTCATTGCACTACTTCCTGCAATCCCTGAATCTCTACAGACAGTCTACTGTATCCGACTTTGATTTGTCACGCCTAACAGCCACTATTGAGAAATTGTATCAACTATGTTCCTTCCATTCGCCTCCATGCCGGTATTGACCGATGTCTGAGAATATCTGGCGCAGACGTCAGCGCCGCATTATCCCAGTGCCACATCCAGTATCATCATCACCACGAATCCGAACGCTACGCCGATGGTGCCGATATTGCTGTGCTCTCCCATCTGAGACTCAGGAATCAGTTCTTCCACTACCACATAGATCATAGCCCCCGCCGCAAACGCCAGCAGATAGGGAAGCGCCGGGACGATCTGTCTTGCCAGCAGAATCGTAATGACTGCGCCTACCGGCTCCACAATGCCCGACAATGCCCCATAGGCGAAGGAACGCAGACGGGAAGTCCCCTCGCTGCGCAGAGGCATGGAGATAATCGCTCCCTCAGGGAAATTCTGAATCGCAATGCCCGCCGCCAGGGCAAAAGCGCCCGCCATGGTAATTCCTGTATCGCCGATCAAAGCGCCCGCAAAGGTTACTCCCACAGACATGCCTTCCGGTATATTATGCAGGGTCACCGCAAGGACAAGCATTGTTGTTTTTTTTAAGTTCGCTTCTATGCCTTCCGGCTTGCCACTCTCCAGATGCAGATGCGGAATCAGACTGTCCAGCAGAAGCAGAAACGCCATACCGCCTAAAAAACCTACTGTAGCCGGAAACCATGCCACCTTCCCCTGCTCTTCTGCCATATCGATTGCCGGAATCAAGAGCGACCACACGGACGCGGCAATCATGACCCCCGCCGCAAATCCAAGAAGCATTTTCTCCAGCTTCAGATTCATTTCTTTCCGCATGAAAAAGACCATGGCTGAACCAAGCGTCGTTCCCAGAAACGGAATCATTAATCCAAGTGCAATCTGCATATGTTTACCCTGCCTTTCCTCATCTGATTCTTCTTAACATACAGCCGGCATTTTCGCCGTTATTGTATCCTATGTAAATTCTCATGCCGCGTGCGGCGTCTTACCGTCCTATTTTAAGTGATTCCGGCGGATTCTATACGCCGCACCCCAAATGGTTTCCCACATATGATAATAGAAAATATTGCTCTGGAATGGAGTAAAAGCATGAAAGAATATTCCCAACCAGCCGCCTATGCCAGATTATCCGGCAGTGCGGACAATCCGGGGCTTCAGGGCATCGCCTACTTCTATCCCGCGCCCTTTGGCGGAGTACTGATAGAGGCGGAGGTCTACGGGCTGCCCTATCAGTCCGTCCCCATCAACAGCCAGTTCTACGCGCTGCACATCCATGAGAATGGCGACTGCACGCTGCCCTTCGACAAGACCGGCAGTCACTATAACCCGAACAATCTGCCCCACCCCCAGCACGCCGGAGACCTGCCTCCTCTGCTGGGCAACCAGGGCTATGCCTACAGTGCCTTCTATACCGACCGTTTCGAGCTGCCAGACATTCTGGGCAGATCCCTTATCATCCACAGCAGCGCGGACGACTTCACAACCCAGCCCTCAGGCAACGCGGGAACCAAAATCGGCTGCGGCGTCATCGTGCAGAATGTGATGTATCCGCCGGGATGAAGGAGTCTGCACCGGATTGTCCCTGACGCTCCTTATTGATACTTCTGATAACGCGGCAGGGATTTCCCACCGCCACGCAGTTATCAGGAATATCCTTCGTCACCACGCTTCCCGCACCGATGACCGTCCCGCTGCCAATGGTCACGCCGGGCAGAAGTATAGCCCCGCCGCCAATCCAGCAGCCATCCCCGATGGTAATGGGAAGCGCGTAGGTGCGGCAGAAATATTCGCCGCTCTCTCCGTTCCAATCCGGCGTCAGCCTGTCCGCCAGTTCTACCGGATGAGTCGCCGTATACATCTGCACATTGGACGCAATCAGCACGTTATTTCCAATCGTGATACGGTTACAGTCCACGAAGGTACAATTCATATTGATGGAGACATTGTTCCCCAGCGTGATATGACAGCCGTAATCGCAGATAAAAGGACTGCCTACCGAAACATTTTCCCCGATCCGGGCAAAAAGCTCTTTCAGAAGTTCCCGCTTTCTTTCCTTTTGCTCATATTCCAGTGCGTTGTACTCCCGAAGCAGCGTCCGGGCCTTCTGCTTATATTCCAGAAAAAGTGGGTTGTGGCAGTCGTACCATTCTCCCGCCAGGCATTTCTCCAATTCATTCTTCATATATATGACATCTCCTATATACCATTTCCTCATATATTCATTCCTGCGCAGCGAAATCGTTCTATGCTTCACAGGACATGATAACCCTTCATCTATATCATCGTATCATCCCGCAGCGTCTCTGTCAAAGGATGCCGAAGTATTCTGCTCACACTGACCCCGTACGCGAGCGCCACGCACAGAACGATTATCATATAGAAGCCAAGAACCGGCAGCCAGGGCGCTTCCGCCACAAATTCCATAGGATTCAGATAGCTGGCCTTTATCATATACGCCACGATGAGCGTCGTAAGGGGCAGCGTAATCAAAAGCGGACGCCCCGCGATTACAAACGCTTCAACAGCAAACATCCTGCAAAGCCCGTCCGGCGTCATGCCAATGGATAAATAACGCGCAAATTCCCGCCTGCGCTGACGCAGAAATCCCATAGTATACGCCCAGACATTGGCAATTCCGGCGAGTGCAAGAATGCCGCATAAGCCGCCCAGAATAATCTGATATCCAGCTATCAGATCATCATTGTTCTCTTTCTCCGAAATACGGTTCTCCACTTCTGCTTCCTGCCATCCCGCAAGCAGTTTGGTCACCTGCTCCTCCAGCTTATCCAACGCCGCCGGGTTCTCCCTGTCTTCTGCAAGAATCCGTATATACATATCATCCTCTGCGCCGCCGATTGCCTCTTCGATGGTTTCCCATAAGGATAGGGGCACAAACTGCACCAGCGCGTTGTCTTCGTATTCTTCCCTGAGCAAAAGCGCCTCCCTGGTATAGCCAAGGATGGGAATTGCGACGCCCTTGCCTCCTTCCGCCTCCCGTTTTCCTTCGGAAACGGAATCAGGGAACCGCTCGTCAGCGCTTTGCAAATATATTGCTTCCTGCGTTTCTTTCAGAAAAGGAATATAACTCTTATAGCGGAAGCTACTGTTGACGCTGTCCCATACCTGATTGAGAATCACCGCGCCGTCAAGACCGGGCGTAATGCCTGCGGATTCACAGTAAGCCAGGAAGGTCTCATCGTCCAGGACGATCAGTGAAGTATGCACTTTGCGCATCCCGGCAGCAGTCTCCGGAGAACCCGGTGCTTCCACTTCTTCACTGATTTCCTCCGGTTCTTCACTGAATGCTTCCACTTCTCCACTGACTGCTTCCAGCTCTTCACTGACTGCTTCCGCAGGAATCAGTCCTGCCGCCGTCGCTTTCTGGTACGCCGCCACATTATCCGCGCCCGCAAGACTTCTGCAGGCCTCCAATTCCGGCGCCGCCGCAAAATCCGCAAGCTTTGTACCGCCGATCGTCGCCATCACGTCCCAGGCCTCCTGATACCGTTCAAAATAAGTATGTCTGGTGCTGATTTGGGAGAGGGTGAAAAGACACAGCATCAGCGTAAATCCCAGAAACGAAAGCGTCAGGGACAATGACGACATGCGCAGCGACTTCTTCTGCGCTTTTAAGGCGCTGCCCGCAAGCTCTCCTTCGATACCAAACAGTTTTGCCAGAACAGGAGAACGAAAATTCCCCTGCCCCGGATGAAGCTCACCGGCATTGCGAACAGCCTCCAGAGGCGTCAGCCTGCTTAACTTTCTCGCCGGTATCCACGCGGAACAAGCCACTGTCAGCACAATCAATGCCGCGTCCGCCGCAGCCACAGCCGGATGCAGCGTAAAATCCATGGCGTAAGCCCCGGTCACCCGCTCCGCCATCCGCTTCATGGCAGAAACCACCGCCGCGCCAAGTCCCACGCCCGCCGCATAACCCACCGCCGCCGGTGCGATGCACAAAGCCGCCGCTTCTTTCATCAGATATACCCTGATCTGGCGTGGTGTAGCCCCGATGCCGGACAATATCCCAAGCTGCCGTACTTTTGCCTGCATGGACACCCCAAAGGCATTGTGAATAATCAGCACAAGCGAAAGCGCTGCAAGCGTCAAAATCACCAGATAAACAGTAAGCAGCCTCGGCGGCTCCTTATCCGCCGGGTCATGAATCAGATACCTGCTAAGAAGCAGCGTGTGATAGGATATGGCCTGTGTCGTAAGCCCAAGCTTATCCGCAAGAAGCGGCATATCCCCATAGATTCTTCTGGGATGGTACAACAGAATATCCACCGTGATCTCTCCCGTCCGGCCAGACGGCTCACTCCCCGCACTGACAACCGCGCTTTTGACATTGCCAAAGCTCCGTAACACCGCCAGGTCTTCCTCCGTCAGCGTTCCGGTGATCCGTCCCTGCCAGTCTCCTTCTTCTTCCACGATGTTTGCTACCTCGCCGGCCCAGAAGCAATAGAAGATGCTGCACAGGAAGGAAAGCATAAGAGCGGCGGTCAGGGCGGCTGCCGCGACAGGTATGCTGTAAGAACGGTTGTTTCTCATCTGTTCTAAAACTGACACTTTATCTTCTCTTCTCATCGGCTGCAATCCTCCCGTCCGCTATCGTAATAATACGGTCTGCTTCCAGCGCAATCTTCTCATCATGGGTGACGAGCAGTATGGTCTGTCCATAATTGCGGTTGGACAGCTTCAGCATATCCACAATCTCTCTGCTGTTCTTCCGGTCCAGATTCCCCGTAGGCTCATCTGCCAGAAGCAGCGCCGGACAATACAGCAGGGAACGGGCAATGGCCGCCCTCTGCTGCTGCCCGCCGGACAACTGCCCCGGGAGCGCTCCCAGCTTATCCTGTATGCCCAGAGAAGTGACGATCCTCTCAAGCCGCTCTCTGTCCGGTTTCTTCCTGTCCAGAAGAAGCGGCATACAGATATTTCTCTCCACCGTCATGGTGGGAATCAAATTATAGGACTGATAAATAAGTCCCACCTTCCTGCGCCTGAAAACAGCCGCCTGAGCAGCGTTCAAAGCAGATAAGTCCGTCCCCTCTATCGTTACGCGGCCCTCCGTTGGCTGCTCCACTGTTCCCAGAATATGCAGAAGCGTAGATTTGCCGGAGCCGGAAGCCCCCACGATTGCCACAAATTCCCCTCTGTTCACCGTAAGATCTATTCCGTCAAGCGCCGTCACCTGACTGCTGCCCGAACCATACACCTTACTTACCTTTTCACATTGTAACAGTTCCATGTCCTGCTCCTTCCTGACAGTTGTATTTCTGCCTGACCTGATACAGTCATCATACTGCCCTTAAGTGACATTTCAGTGACAATAGAAATGCATCGTAAAGCAGGCGCCGCCCTCCGGCAGATTTTCTGCCCGAAGCGTACCGTTCTGACGCTCTGTCAGTTCCCTGGCCAGCGCCAGCCCGATACCGGTTCCGCCTGCGGCGGCGTCCCGTCCACGGTAAAACCGCTCGAAAAGGTGAGGTAAGTCTTCTCCCGCAAAGCCATCTCCCTCATCCCAGATACGGATTTCTGTATAAAGGGGATTCTTCGCATAAGCACAATGTACCGTACCGCCGGGCGGGGTATGCTCCATGCAGTTCTTGAACAGATTCATCACCGCTTCCATGGTCCACTCACAATCCACGCAAAGGCTGACTTCTCCAAGCTCCGGAAGATCCAGCCCCACACCCGCTTCGCGAAAGAGCATCTGCAGCTGGTCGGCTGCCGTCACAAGCAGGGTATAAGCATCCGTCTCTTCCGTTTTCAGTTCCAAAACTCCCGCGTCGATACGTGACAGCACAAGCAGCGATTCCTCCAGCCGTGTCAGCCGGGCAAGCTGCTTTCGTATCTGCCGTGGCTGCTCTTTGCAGGCAGCCTCCGGCAGCATCTGTACCGAAAGCGAGATGGCCGTAAGCGGCGTTTTCAACTGGTGGGCTATGTCTGAGAGATTATCCGCAAACCGCTGTCTCTCCAGAAGGGCGTTCTCCTTCTCCCGATACAGCGCCGTCACCGTCTTATCGATCGCATCCTGCAGCAAACCAAACGCTGATCCGCCCGCCGAAGAAAGAATTTCCCGCTCCCCCTTTCCGGCTTTTTCCAAATACTCAGTCAGCAATAAAATGTATTGCCGCTCTCTGCAAGCCCCGAACCAGATCCCTGCCGCAAGCAGGCCGCCTCCCAGAATAAACCCAAGCCCTGCCGCCTTCATACCCGCCGCAAAGCCAGGCACAGGAATATCCTGCTCGCGCCATCCCCACCGGGACAGCAGATTGTCCGTCTCTGCCGCTGCTGACGGCGCAGTATCCTCCCTCCGGTCCGTCGAAACCAACGCGGTATCTTCCGTCCCCGTCTCCAGCGACATTGCGTATTCCTTCCATGCCGCCGCCAGAACCGGCTCTGATTCCGGCTGGATTCTCGCCACTTGCCCCGCAAACTCTCCTATAAGGTTATACTTCTCTCTTCTTTCCTGCATAACAAAAATTCCGGCCGTCAGCGCTGCGCTGAGCAGTCCTGATACCAGAATCATTCCGAGAAAGAAAATAATTTTATCCCGCTGTTTCATAGTCTCCCCCATTCCTGAGCGTCCTGTTTCTTTACTTTCTGAATGCTTCTGCCTTATTTCTCTTCAATTGAAATGTCTTCCATCCGGTAACCGATGCTTCTGATTGTCTGAATACAAGCCGGAGTATGCAGCTTTTCCCGCAGACGTTTCATAGTCACAGTCAGCGTATTATCGTTTACATAACTCCCCTTCACGTCCCAGATCTGCTCCAGAATGCGCTCTCTGGTCAGAGTCCTTCCCTGATTCTCCATCAGCAGTACGAGAAGCTCATATTCCACCGCTGTCAGCTCCGTCTCCTGCCCGCCTGCATACACCCGCCTGCTGACACGGTCAACGCTGATTTCCCCGCAGAAAAGCCTGTCTGACATGCCGCCTGTAAGAGCGTTTCCTGCTCTCCGAAGCACCGCCTCCATACGCGCGTACAGCACTTCCAATTCAAATGGCTTGACGATATAATCGTCCGCGCCGCTTTCCAGCCCGGCCACCATATGCCGGGCTTCCCCGCACACGGTCAGGAAAATAACCGGCAGCTTCTGATATTTCGTGCGGATATAGCTGCACAGTCTGTCGCCCCGCCCATCAGGCATGTTCCAGTCGATTAACACAAGATCCGGCAGACGCCTGTCAAGCGCCGCCTTCGCCTCTTCTATCGTCGGCAGGATAATCACCCGGTACGCCCGCTGTTCCAGATAAGCCCGGACAAGCCGGGCGATATCCGGGTCGTCTTCTATATAATATACTTCTCTGTATGCTTCTTTCATGAGGTCACCTCAGCCCGATATATGATAGTTTATTTTACAATAATATGTGCAGGACTTCTACATCCGTTTCCTGTTCACAGCCGCCTTACAATTCCACTACTCTCGTTGCGATCTTGTCCCGAAACCGCACGTCATGGTCCACCAACAGCATAGTCGGCTTACAGGCCAGAAGAAGCTCCTCGATCTGCATTCTGGAAAAGACGTCGATATAATTTAAGGGTTCATCCCAAATATACACATGAGCGCTCGTCATCAGACTTGCCGCAATCAGCACCTTCTTTTTCTGCCCTTCCGACAGTTCCTCCAGACGCTTGCCAAACTGCGCCCGTTCCAGATCCAGCTTCCTGAGCAGCGTAAAGAACAGACTTTCATCCAGCTTACGGTTCCGGCAGAATTCTTTAATGCCGCCCTGTAAAAAGCCGGTGTCCTGACAGACATAGGAAAAGATAAGTCCGGAAGCGGTGTGAAGTTCCCCATTCCTGATGATGCTGCTATCTGTCTGCTCCAGAATCGCCCGTATCAGCGTGGATTTGCCGCAGCCGTTCCCGCCCTGCAAAAAGACCCTCTCTCCCTGCATCAATTCAAAAGAAAAATCCCGCAATACTGTCTTTTCTTCCTGTCCGTAGCTCAAGGAGAGATCTCTGCACCAGACCAGCCGTTCTTTATGATAACGCAGCGAATTCAGCTTTAAGGACTCCGGATTCTCTATGTCCTGCAGCAGCCCTTCCTTTTCCTCTATCTCTCTTTCTATCCTTCTCTCAAACTGTGTGACGCGGCTCTGCATCTTCTTGGTTTTGACTCCGATATAAGCCCGGGTTGCTATGCAGCGGTCATGCTCCTTTACGGGATCATAGCCTATTTTCGTATTTTCATTCTTCTTAGCCCATCTGTCGCTTCTGTCAGCGGCTTTCTTTAGCGCCGCGATTTCCTTCCTGTGCTTCTCGTTCTCTGCCACGGCGAACTGATCCGCCCTTCTCTTATTCTCCCACCAGCTCGTAAAATTGCCGCTCTGTACCTCGATCGTTTGCCGGTTCAGCACCAACACATGGTCGATACAGGCATCCAGCAGATCTCTGTCGTGGGACACCAGAATAAATCCCTTCTTCTCCCGCAGATACTGCTTCACAATTTCTCTGGAATTATGATCCAGGTGATTGGTCGGCTCATCGATCAGCAGAAACTCATTTTCCCCGGAAAAAAGCACCGCCAGCAGGACCTTCGTGCGTTCCCCCCAGCTTAGCGTCTCGAACGGACGGTACAAAAGCTCCGCATCCGCTGAAAGCTTTCCCAGTTCACAGATAACGCGCCACTGTTCACAGCCCGGCTTGCATTCCTCTATAAACTCCGCCGCGCATTCTTTGCCATGCCGCTCCGCCGCCTGATATGGAAAATAATCGAACCGCTCCGCCGAGGTAATGCTTCCCGTATACTCGTATTTGCCCTGCAGCAGCTTTAAGAAGGTCGTCTTCCCCTTTCCGTTTCGCCCGATAAATCCCAGCTTCCAGTTAGTGTCAATCGAAAAAGATACGTTTTCAAAAATCAAGTCAACGCTGTTTTCATAGCCGTATGTGAGATTCGTTACATTAATTTGCGCCATAGTAATCCTCCATGTTGATTTTGCAACCTGATTCTCCACCTGCGTGTATCGTAAAGTCATCGGCAGATACACGCAAAAAAAATCCCATGCTGCCATGAGATTCTGATTACTTCCTATCCTCGGTTGTGAGCATACCGCCGCACCTGTGCGGCTTTGGCGTATGCACTTCTTTCGTCTGTATAAAGCACAAAAAAGAGGATATGAGAATCATAATCCACTTTTGGCAACATGAATAACAGTACTATAGGATGTACTGCGTTAATGGTTTCATGTTTTCAAAAGTGATTATAATCTCATTTCCCCTCCTGTCCGAATCAACTATCCATTTGACAATTGACTCAACCTTTTGTCTCTTCTTTCTGAATCTGGATGTATCTTAGCACAGATGCTGACGCCGCGCAAGTGTTTTGTTAAAACCAATGTTTTGTGCCAATGTTTTGTTAAAACCAAGCATTCTGTCAAACTAAACATTCTGTCCAGGACTGAGCATTCCGGTATTGCTTCATTGGTACTATGACCGGGCCACCAATTCGATATAATAATCCAACAACTCATACATCCAGTCCCGCACACCAGAAAACTGAAATCCCAGCGCTTCCGCCTTATCTGTGTTGATACTGTACGCCACTTCTCCATTGTAAGGCGCCGGCTCCCCATCCGCTGAAAGGATCGCACGCACGCCCGTTTTCTGTTCCACATATGCGATAATCTCACTTAAGGAAATAGTACCCCTGGCACAGCCATTGACCGCTCCGGTCACATCCAAATCCGCCAGATAAGCCATAAACCGCCCTGCCTCATCGGAGCGGATATACCCCATCTGACAGTCCGCGTTATCAATATACATAGGCACAGACTTCATCACGTGTTCCACATAGAAGAACAGACGCTTCGTATAATCATCGGCTCCTACTACGTAGGGATATCTGACCGCAAGCCATTTTCTGTCAGAATATTTCTGCCAGAGCGCGCACTCTGCCTGTCTTTTGACTTCATCATAGGGAAAATCCGGTCTGTCGCACCAGATAAGCTTCCTGTGAAGCGCATCAAAATCCTCTTCCACCGTGTTTATATGCTTCGGCTCATATACTGCCGTGCTGGACATCTGAATGTATCTGTCACAGGAAATAGCGGACATTGCCGTCCTGATATCATTGGAGCAGTAAGCCAGTTTATCGATCGCCACATCGAAATGCATGCCGGCCAACGCCTTTTGCATACTATCCCCGTCGCTCCTGTCAAGCACGACTCTCTCTACACTGTTCCCAAAGCTGTCTGCCCTCCTGCCCCGAGTAGCGATCACCACTTCATGTCCCTTGGAGAGAAGCTCCTGTACCATAGGCACGCCGAAGAATCGTGTGCCGCCTAAAACCAAAATTCTTTTCATAGTTTCCTCCATTTCAATGCGCTGTACACCTTATTTCCCGGCGGCGCTATATTTCGTCACCGCATTTCAACGACTTCATCTTCCGTTCTGTAACAATATCTTCCTCCGTGATCTGCCCGCACAGAAGGGGTGCGTTTGCATCATACAGCCTGCTGGTCTTTAATACCCTTTCAGGGCTGCTGTTTGCGTAGCAATACAGACATCCGTTCCGACAGGTATCGTATGCGCCTATCTCCACACTTTCGATGCATCCGCACTCTTTTCGCTGATTCCGATCCTTTCCCGCCCGGATTTTGCAGCCGATGATCTGCTCGATCAGGTCTTTGTCAATACAGCAGCTATGTCCGATTCCACAGGCGGACAAATCCATCGTCTCCGCACAGGATACCACTGTCATATGATGCGCACCGGCTATATGTGCAATTTCCTTTGCAAAGACAAACAGTTCCTTTTCTGGCAGGGAAAAAGCCCGCAGGGCTTTCATATTTTGCCGATTCCTTACATAACTGTCAACAAAGCTGACGACACATTTCGATGTACAGCCCTGCAGCGCCTCCGCGATCTGCGCAAAGGCTTTCAGGTGATAGGCGGGCGTGTAGGTATCTGTAAACAGAATCGGATCGTAACGCCATATGACCCTTTCTTTGCCGATTCTGCGGGACAACTCCTGAAATACAGGAATCATACGCCTTTTCTTATGGGGCACATTCCGTTCTATATCGCCGCCATAACCAGTCAGCGTAAACTGAAAATAATAAGAATAGGCCTCCAGTTCCTCCAATCCTGCAAGCATCGGCTCCGGATTCTTCGTCCAGAAGACAATACAGTCCACCACTTCGGGAGATAAGCTGATTCTGCTGACCTGACGGGGATTCATGGGATTCCTGACATACAGGTATCCTTCTTTGATTCTGTTTAAGAACCATTCGGCGTAATAATTGGGAATATCTGTTCTGCGGCTGGCGCTTATAATCATAAGAATCCTAATCTCCATTCAGGAGCGTTTATACGCGACGGGCGATATCGCTCTTCTTCTATTGAATTATAGCGCATAGAAGAAGCTTTGTCACTTTCAATCCACCCTCCTTATTGCATTCCCGGCGTAAAGAACTTATAATCTCCCTTGCAGAGACAAACTGCGCAGTCCGGCAGGGCAGACGCAGATAACCGGAAAGGAAAGAGGATATGAGCAGCATTTTACTTCTCGAAGACGATTTAAGTTTGATTAACGGGCTTTCTTTTGCTTTTAAGAAGCAGGGCTTTGAAGCGGACGTCGCCAGGACGCTTAAGGAGGCGAACGCGCTGTGGGCGGAAGGCAAATATGATCTGTTGATCCTGGATGTATCGCTGCCGGACGGTTCCGGCTTTGCGTTCTGTGAAAGGGTCAGGCAGGTTTCCAGGGTGCCGATCATCTTTCTGACCGCTTCTGACGAAGAAATGAATATCATCATGGGGCTGGACATCGGCGGCGACGACTATATTACCAAGCCCTTCAAGCTGGGTGTGCTGATATCAAGAATCAACGCCCTGCTCAGACGGGCGAAGGACTTCAATTCCTCAGACACAGAACTGACATCAAACGGCATCAAAGTGCTCTTACTCCAGGGGCAGGCCTTCAAGAACGGGGAGCCGCTCAATCTGACCGCCGCCGAATATAAGCTGCTGTGCCTGTTTATGTCAAATCCCGGCGTCGTACTTTCCCAGGAACAAATCTTAAATAAGCTATGGGACTGCGAAGGAAATTATATCGACAGCAGCGCACTGACCGTATATATCCGCAGACTGAGGATGAAGGTCGAGGACAATCCGGGCGAGCCGCAGATGCTTCTGACCGTCCGGCGTATGGGCTATAAATGGAATGTCATAGAATAAGAATGAAGGATTGCGATGAAACTATTAGTAAACAAAGATATTAGAAACTTTTTCCTGGCCATATCGGTTATCTTAGCAGCTTTTCTCCTGTTGGCGCAGGCAATCTTCCTGCTGCTTTATCAATGCTTCTCCGTATGGCTGTTGCTGCTTGCCCTGTTTACTGCAGGCGCCATATGGCTGGTCTGCTTCCGGTATTTCAACAGACAGAACCGTCTTCTGGAACAGGCGGTATCGCAGATCAACGCTTCTCTTGCCGGTGATACAGATGCCCGCATCGAATGCGACAGCGAGGGAGAGCTGTACAGACTGTTCCATTCCATCAACTCCCTGGCGGCGGTCTTAAACGCTCATGCCCAGAAACAATTGCAGGAAAAAGAATTTCTGAAAAACACCATATCCGATATTTCCCATCAGTTGAAAACGCCGTTAGCGGCATTAAATATTTACAACGGCCTGCTGCTGGACGAATCAGAGGAGCTTTCCGCTGTCAGAGAATTTGCCGCCCTGTCGGAGCGTGAGCTTGACCGCATGGAAACCCTGGTGCAGAACCTCCTCAAAATCACCCGGCTGGATGCCGGTTCTGTCATCCTCGAAAAGAATCCTGAGAACGTAAGCGATATGATGCGGGATATAGAGCTTCACTTCGCCTACAGAGCCGGACAGGAGCAGAAGGAAATCCTTCTCTCCGGCCCGGACAATGTTTCTCTTCTCTGTGACCGCGGCTGGCTCCTGGAAGCCATAGACAATCTCGTGAAGAACGCGCTGGATCATACTAAGTGCGGCGATACTGTCCGCATAGAATGGAAATCGCTGTCCTGTGCCATTCAAATCACCGTCAGGGACAACGGCCTGGGCATTCATCCCGAAGACCTGCATCATATTTTCAAGCGCTTTTACCGCAGCCGCTTCGCCCCGGAAGGAAGCCAGGACAGACAGGGCATCGGGCTTGGACTGCCTCTGTCAAAAGCGATTGTGGAAGCCCACGGCGGCATAATCGAGGTTGACAGCGCTCTTGGCAAAGGGGCCGTTTTTACGATGACTTTCCTTATGTGACGCCGTATTTTACTGCGGACGGCTCTCTTTTCCTACAAAATTGTAAGCTGCTTGTAACCTGACAGTAATATTGCCGTGCTATTCTTTCCATGTCGATTGAAAAAGTCACTCTGATGAGCTGATTTTTCAACCTATCCTAACAGAAAGAGGTGTCCGCATTATGAATTTATTGGAAGTAAAGAACCTTTGCAAAACCTACGGCAGCGGCGAAACCGCCGTGCGCGCGCTTAGGGATGTCAGCTTCTCCGTCCCCAAGGGCGAGTACGTGGCGATTGTCGGGGAATCCGGTTCCGGCAAAAGTACGCTCTTAAACATGATCGGCGCACTGGATACGCCCACCTCCGGCGAGGTAATCATCGACGGCAGGAATATCTTCTCCATGAACGACAGAAAGCTTACCGTGTTCCGCCGCCGGAACATCGGCTTCATTTTCCAGGCATTTAATCTGGTGCCGGAGCTTACCGTGGAACAGAATATCGTTTTCCCCATACTCCTTGATTACCAGAAACCCGACGTAAAATATCTGGAGGAACTGCTGACGGTGCTGAACCTAAAGGAGCGCCGCAGCCACCTGCCCGGCCAGCTCTCCGGCGGCCAGCAGCAGCGGGTAGCGATCGGCCGCGCGCTGATTACCCGCCCGGCACTGATTCTCGCCGATGAACCCACAGGCAATCTGGATACGCTAAACAGCAATGAGGTGATCGCCCTGCTTAAAGAGGCGTCAAAGAAATACGAGCAGACCATCATTATGATTACCCACAACCGCAGTATCGCCCAGACAGCCGACCGGGTTCTGCAGGTATCAGACGGCGTGCTGACTGATTTCGGGAGGTGCTGCGAATGAGACGAATGAAAAGCTATCTCAGTCTGGTTCCGATTTCCGCCCGGGTGCGGAGACGGCAGAACCGTATGACGATTCTGTGTATCATCTTTGCGGTCTTCCTCGTGACCGCGATCTTCAGCGTGGCGGACATGATGATTCGGACGCAAAGCAGTCTCATGACAGCCAAGCACGGAAACTGGCATATCAGTCTGAAGCAGGTTCCCCGGGATGTGGCAGACGAAATCGGCGCCCGCTCTGACGTCACCGCTGCAGGCCTTTGTCTCGTCTACAATTATGAAGGTACAGAGCCGTACCGGATGCACGGAAAAAGAGTCGTCCTATACGGTACGGATGAAGTCTATATGCGCCAGATTACAAACGGTGTGACAGCCGGAGTTTTCCCCGAAAACGATGACGAAATCCTGCTCAGTCCCAATGCGGCGGCCGCTTTCGGCGCACAGGCCGGCAGCCGGGTAACCCTGCATACGCCTGCCGGGGATAAGACTTTTACCGTATCCGGATTCGGCACGGATGACAAAGCCTATTATGCCAACCAGACGTATCTGGTGGGCGTGTATATGACACAATCTGCTTTTACCTCTCTGATGGAACAAAACGGCGTGACCGACACGGCTCCTGTTTACTACGTACAGTTTCAGGACGCTGCAAAAGCTGCCCGGGCAATCACGGAACTTCAATCCAGCTATCAGCTTTCAGAAGAAAACATCGCCGAAAATACCGCAGTTCTGGGAATGGCGGGTCAGAGCCGGAATGAATCCATGAAGAATTTCTATGGCATAGCGGCCATTCTGTTCATTCTGGTGCTTTTGGCAGGCGTACTGATGATTTCCGGCAGCATGAACAGCAATGTGGCACAGCGGACACAATTCTTCGGCATGATGCGCTGCATCGGCGCAAGCCGTCAGCAGATTATCCGCTTCGTACGCCTGGAAGCGCTGAACTGGTGCAAAACGGCGGTCCCCGCCGGAATCCTGCTTGGTACTGCCGTAAGCTGGGGAATCTGCGCGGCGCTCCGTTTCGGCATCGGTGGGGAATTCGCCACCACACCCGTAGGGAAACTCAGTCCCGCCGGTCTGATATGCGGCGCTTTGGTGGGCGTCGTGACGGTACTTCTGGCGGCGCAGTCTCCTGCCCGCCGTGCGGCAAAGGTTTCTCCCATGTGCGCCGTATCAGGCAATACAGAAAACACCAAGCCCGTGCACCGTGCCATCAGGACAGGCTTTGGGCGAATCGACTGCCTGCTGGGCGTCCATCACGCGGCGGCCTCAAAGAAAAATCTGTTTCTTATGACTGCCTCCTTTGCGCTCTGCATTATCCTGTTTCTCTCCTTCTCCACCGTGATGGACCTTGCCGGGCTGCTTATGCCCGGGCAGAATCCCATATCTGCCGACCTGGTACTGAACAGTTATGACAACGCGCTGACGCTTAAACGCAGGCTGGTAGCTTCGATCAAAGAAATCGAGGGCGTGGAGAACGCCTACGGCAGCAACTACCGCGCGCAGGTTCCGGCGGCATGTTCCCGGACAGACGTCGATGCTGTTAATATCGTCTCCTACGACGAAACGCTGCTGAATTACGCAAAAGAAAGCGTCGTCGGAGGAGAACTGACAGAGATCTACGGTAACAGTAACTGCGTGGCCACCGTTTATAACAAGGACAATCCCCTGCAAATCGGCGATACCATTACAATCGCAGGAATAGAGCTTACGGTTTCCTGCGCTTTATCCCAGGGGCTGTTTGGCGACGACTTAATCGTCATCTGTTCGCAGGAAAACTATGACCGCCTGTTTGGCGCGGAGAACTATTGCCTGATTGGCGTACAGCTTGGAAAAGACGCGACAGAAGAAACGCTGGCAGAAATCAGACACTTCGAAAACGATGCGGTCATCGTACTGGATGAGCGCGCAAATAAACAGGAGAACAATGCTACTTACCTGGCATCGCGCATCGTGGTTTACAGTTTTCTGGCAATCATCGGGATGATTACGCTATTTAATATTATCAACAGCCTTTCCATGAGCGTATCCGCAAGGACGAAGCAGTACGGCGCAATGCGTGCCGTAGGCATGGATGGCCGACAGCTTATCCGGATGATTTCCGCGGAAGCCTTCACCTATGCGTTCCTGGGGCTTTTGTTTGGTCTGGGAACAGGAATTCCCTTAAGCCGCTCTCTCCATGAGACGCTCATTACCCGCCACTTCGGCATTCTCTGGCGTCCGCCTGTGGTTTTGCTGGGGATTGTCATAATCTTCGTCCTTGCCTGCGCCGGGACAGCCGTCTATACGTCATGCAGGCGTCTCGGCGGGATGGTGGTTACGGAGAGTATTAATGAATTGTAGAGATCGATAATATAACAGGCGGCTTGTGTTAAATGCCGCCTGTGGTTTTATCCGTCGAATATTATTTACCCCAAATCAATGAACTGTCTTCTCAGATTAATCTTACGCGCGAAGCTGCTTATACGTTCCCGCGATCACCACTACAGAAATCACAAATGTCAGCACATCCGATACCGGCATGGAATACAGCACGCCGTCCAGCCCGAAGAAACGCGGCAGGAGCAAAGCAAATCCCACGCCGAAGACGATCTCTCTCACCATGGACAGCATCGTGGAAGCCACCGCCTTGCCCATTGCCTGCATGAAGATGAACGCCGCTTTGTTGATGCACGCCAGAATTACCATGCACAGGTAGATACGGAATGCTTTCACCGCAAACTCCGTATAGTATACGCTCTCATTGGCCGCGCCGAAGATAGCGATTAACTGCATCGGCAGAAATTCCACGATTACAAACGATACTATCCCCACACAGGTCTCCGCGATCAGCAGTTTCGTGAATAATTCCCGCACGCGCAGCTTTAATCCTGCGCCGATATTGTAACCCACAATAGGAATACAGCCTGCAGCCATGCCGACCACGATGGAAATGACAATCTGGAAGAATTTCATGACAATTCCTACTACTGCCATGGGAATCTGCGCATACTGCTCCTGCCCGAAGATTTCGTCCAGCGCGCCGTATTTACGAATCATGTTATTAATCGCCGCCATAGCCG
Source organism: Lachnospiraceae bacterium (assembly GCA_017626325.1). Classification (GTDB taxonomy): domain Bacteria; phylum Bacillota; class Clostridia; order Lachnospirales; family Lachnospiraceae; genus UBA3282. The sequence goes on from JAGAIZ010000087.1 coordinate 42,130, forward strand.
CCACAAGGGAAATCTGGGACAGGAAGCTGCACACGCCAAGAGACAGCATCCGCCGCAGAATCCCGCCGTCTAGCTTAAAATCTTCTCCCGACAGCTTCACAACTTTGCTGTGCATCAGGTAACCAATTGCCAGAACAGCCGTCACGATCTGCCCGATTACCGTGGCTACTGCCGCACCCATCATACCCCATTTAAAAATAAAAATGAAAATCGGGTCAAGGATGATATTGATTACCGCTCCGGCAAGCGTGGATATCATAGCAAACTTCGGGCTGCCGTCGGCACGAATAACGGGATTCATTGCCTGCCCGAACATATAGAAAGGAATACCCAGCGAAATATAGAAGAAATATTCCTTAGAATGCTTAAAAGTCTCTGCATTGACTGTACCGCCGAACATGGCGATAATCTGGCTGCTGAACACCAGATAAACGACGCATAAGATCAGACTCAGAATAACTGTCAGCGTTACCGCATTTCCCATGCTCTTACTGGCGTCCCTGGGCTTATCCTTGCCCAGACTCAGGCTCACAAACGCGCAGCATCCATCGCCAATCATAACCGCAATCGCCAAAGCGATAACCGTCAAAGGAAATACCACAGTATTCGCCGCATTGCCATAAGACCCCAGATAAGACGCATTTGCTATAAAAATCTGGTCTACGATATTATACAGCGCGCCCACAAGAAGCGATATGATACAGGGCACCGCGTATTTACCCATAAGCTTTCCTACCGGTTCCTCCACCAGAAAAGAATTAGATTTTGTTTCCATTGTCCGTTACCTCCGATTGATACCTTACTACTACATACAAAAACAGTGCATAACAACAACCGGACTTACGCAGTTTTGCTACACACTGTTTCTATTATCATATCAAATCAAAGGAAAGACGGCAAAGGCAGTTTTGCACAATTTTTCTTTTTCCGGCCGAATTTTCATGCCAAACTGACAAACATATCATGCCTTATGCGAATAGTTCCTTCGCTTTCTTCATCCGCTCCACAATACCGACACCGAAGGGACATCTGGTCTCACAGCCGCCGCAGGCGATACAGTCGGAAGCATTCTTCTCAAGCGCCATATAATGCGCCCTGACAGATGCAGGAACCGTCTCCTGCATCGTCGCCAGATCGTACAGCTTATTGACCATAGCGATATCAATCCCTGCCGGGCAGGGCTTACAGTGATTGCAGTACATGCATTTCCTGCTGTAAGCATGATGCGGCGCTGAGGCTAAGACGCTGGCGTAGTCCTTCTCTTCCTCAGATGCTGTCTCGTAGCTTACCGCCTCCAGCACATGCTCCGGCTCAGAAAAGCCCGCCATAATGCTGGCGACGCCGGGTCTGGTCAGCGCGTAGTGAATACACTGAACAGGCGTAAGCGCCACACCGAAGGGCGACGTCTTTTCCTGAAAAAGACGTCCTCCCGCAAAGCCTTTCATAACAGTCATTCCTACCTCATACTGCTCGCACAGCTTATAAAGCTCCGCCCGCTCCGGATCCATACCCGCAAGAGCCGCGTTATACTCCTCCACGAAGTAGTCGTCGATATTCTCCGTGGGCGGCATCAGGTCAAACGCCGGATTCACAGAGAACAGCAGCATTTCAATTTCTCCCGAAAGCACCGCTTTCTTCGCCACCTTCGGATTGTGAGAGCTGAGTCCCACATGCCTGATAACGCCTTTTTCCTTCAAATCATGCACGTATTCCAAGAAGGGGCTATTAAGAATCTCCTCCCACTCTTTCTCCGAATCCACATAATGAATCATGCCAAGGTCGATATAGTCTGTCTGTAATCTGGCAAGCAGATCCTCGAAGGCTTCCTTCACCTGCGCGATATCACGGCTGCGCACATACTGCCCATCCTGCCAGGTGGAACCGATATGCCCCTGAATGTGCCATCTGTCCCTGGAATCCCGAATACATTCGCCAATCATGGAACGCACCTTCGGTTCGGACATCCAGCAGTCCAATATATTAATGCCCTGCTCTTCACATGTCCTGATAATCGCCCGGCACCCTTCCAAGTCCATCCGCTCCAGCCATTCCGCGCCAAGACCGATTTCACTCACCATCAAACCTGTTTTGCCCAGTTTTCTGTATTGCATCGTACTCTATCCCTCCCTGAGTATCTTTATGATAGGTAATTGCGAAACTCCTTCATCGTTATTGAAATTGCACAAATTGTATAACCAACACAGCCGCGCTTTCGCTCCGTTCCAGACGCAGCGGATACTAGGCTCGAAAAAACCTCGCCAAGTACCGGCGTCTTCCAAGGGGCTTGCTTA
>JAGAIZ010000088.1 GCA_017626325.1 Lachnospiraceae bacterium
GCAGAAAAGAAAAACAGGCAGAACGGGTGCTGGGAAGTAACCTATCCACAATTCTGCGCTTTCTGCCTGTTGGTGGTGTATAAAAATTTTTTCAAATTCAGCATTATGCCTAAAGCTGGCGTGGGTGTGAAAAGTAACAAGTCCTCAAAAAAATCTGAAGTAAAACCGCTCAGGGAAATTGCTTTTTATATCAGAAAGTGTTATTATTTAACAAAAGTACAAATGCGAAGCATACCGTCTCAAATCGCAGATGCGGGAACCGTCTTCGTGGTTTTTGCGTGCGTTTTTCCGGCTAAACGCTTCGGAACGGAGGAATGAAATGAGTAAAAGTTTTGAGGATTTATTATCTAAAGTGTCTGAGTGCAGCGTAAAGAAGGTTGCCGTAGCGGTTGCCCAGGACAGCGCCGTGCTGGAGGCTGTTAAGGCTGCCAGAGAACGCAGCATCGCGGACGCGATCCTGGTTGGTGACGAGGATAAGATCAGGGAAATCGCGGCAGAGATGAACATGGATTTGAATGGTTTTGAAATCATCGATGAGAAGGACACCTACACCGCTGCCCTGAAAGCTGTGGAGCTGGTACACACAGGCAAAGCCGATATGTATATGAAGGGTCTGATCGATACCAAATCTTTCTTAAAGAGCGTGCTGGACAAGGAAGTAGGCTTAAGAACCGGCAAGCCGTTGTCCCATGTATGCGTGTTTGAGGTCGAGGGCGTTGACCACCTCCTGTTCTTATCCGACGTAGCTTTCATGACATATCCTACTCTCGAGGACAAGGTACATATTATCGAGAACACTGTGGAAGTCTGCCACGCCTGCGGCATTCCGAATCCCAAGGTTGCTCCCCTTGCGGCAGTTGAGGTCGTAAATCCGAAGATGCCCGTTACCGTAGAAGCTGACGAACTGACGAAGATGTGCGAGGAGGGCAAGATTACAGGCTGTATCGTGGACGGTCCTCTTTCCTTAGATCTTGCCATCGACCCTGAGGCTGCAAAGCACAAGGGCGCTGAGGGCAGAAAGATTGTCGGCGACGCGGACGTGCTTCTTTTCCCTGATATCCATGCCGGAAACCTCGTGTACAAATGTCTCGTACATACTGCGAAGGTAAAGAACGGAAACATTCTGACAGGTACGAAAGCTCCTGTTATCCTGACATCCCGCTCCGACGATTTCGAGACGAAGGTAAATTCTCTGGCACTGGGCGCTGTAGTGGCAGAGGCTATGAAGAACTGCTAATAATATATGATAGGAAAGGCGGAATACAAAATGGCTGTAAAAAGTTTAATCATCAATCCGGGTTCCACTTCTACGAAAATCGGCGTTTTCGAGGATGAAACCTTATTATTCGAGGAAACCTTAAGACATTCTACGGAAGAAATCGCACAGTATGCTTCCATCGTAGACCAGAAGGATTTCCGCAAAGATATCATTGTGAACCTCCTGAAAGAAAAGGATTTCGACATTCATTCCTTAAATATGGTAGTGGGCCGGGGCGGTATGTTAAAGCCCATTCCCGGCGGCACCTACGCTGTAAGCGATGACCTGCTGGAAGACTTAAAGATCGGCAAACAGGGACAGCACGCTTCCAATCTGGGCGGTATCCTGGCAAGAGAAATCGGCGACTCTATCGGCGTTCCTTCCTATATCGTGGACCCCGTAGTCGTAGACGAGCTGGAGCCTACTTCCAGATATTCCGGTGTTCCCGAGCTCCCCAGAACCAGCGTTTTCCATGCGCTGAACCAGAAGGCGGTTGCGAAGCGTTATGCCAAGGAGACCGGAAAAGCTTACGATTCCTTAAATCTCGTGGTAGTCCATATGGGCGGCGGCGTCTCCGTAGGCGCGCACAGACAGGGCAAGGTTGTTGACGTATTCAACGCATTAGACGGCGACGGCGCATTCTCTCCTGAGAGAGCCGGTGCAGTTCCCAACGGCGCGCTTGTTAAGATGTGCTTCTCCGGCAAATATACCGAGAAAGAAGTCTACAAGAAGCTGGTAGGCGGCGGCGGCTTCAACGCATACTGCGGCACGAATGACATGCGCGATGTGGATAAGCTGGCTGAAGGCGGCGATGCCAAGGCCATCGAGGTTCGCGACGCATTCATCGTACAGGTTGCCAAGGATATCGGTTCTATGGCATGTGTCCTGAAGGGCAAGGTAGACCAGATCATTATTACCGGCGGCATCGCTTATGACAAGTATGTCGTAAATGGCTTGCAGGAAAGAGCCGGATGGATCGCTCCCATTACCGTATATCCCGGCGAGGATGAACTGCTGGCGCTCGTGCAGGGCGGCCTGCGCGTATTAAACGGCGAAGAAGAGGCTATGAAATATTAAGCTTACACAAGAAAAAGGCTCCCGGGAGCGGCTGACTGGCTGTTCCCGGGAGTTTCTGTATTGGCCGGACCGGATTGCAGTCTCACTCCTCCGCAATCTGCCGCCCTTCATAATTCAAATAAAAGTTCTCCCGGTAAATCAACTCGGACACAGGCACAATCTCGTATCCCTGCTCTTTCAGCTTCGTAATCAGTTCATCAAGCGCCTGTGCAGTATAATCCGCTCCATTATGGCATAGAATGATACTGCCGTTGCCCAGGTTCTTATGCTTCGTCACTGTCTCGATTATGGAGTCCACGCCCCGATTCAACCAATCAAGACTGTCCACATCCCATTGAATCGCATAGTATCCGCAGTCCTTTGCTACATTTACGACAGCATTGTCATAATCTCCGTAAGGCGGACGAAACAGAAACATTTCATAGCCGGTCAGTTCTTTCACCTTCTCATGAACAGACATCAGCTCTTCCTTCTTCTCTTCATCAGATAATTCACTCATATTCAAATGACTGGCACTGTGGTTGCCCAGATCATGGCCCGCAGCCAGTACTGCTTTCACATCCTCCGGGTAGCTTTCCACCCATCCTCCTGTCGCGAAGAATGTGACATGTATGTCGTGTTTCTTCAGCGTTTCCAGTATCTGTTCCGTGTCCTCCGCGCCCCATGCCGCATCGAAGCTTAATGCAATCTTATTTTCCTGTGTATCCACACAGTATATAGGCAGTTCTCTGCCTCCTACTGTATTGTTCATGCTTAAGGGATCGCCAAAGCCAAGTGGTTCCGCATCACTCACCGTCTCGTATACTTCCTGCAAAACGGCCTCTCCCAGGCGGATCGGCGCCAACGCCCCGCCTGACGCTCCTTCCTCCGATATGCCTGACGCTTCTTCCGCCGGTATTACTTCCATAAGCTGCGGTCCTGTCAAATGATATTCTTCTGTCTGAGACGTTGTTTCCTTATTACCGCATCCGAATAGCAAGGCTACTGACAGTAGTGTCACTTCCAAAATTTTATGTTTTTTCATAGTCTTCTCCCTTCCGTAAACGCGAAGTTTCTGTGTCTCCATCCATATCCGCCGAGATTGTATAACCGACACAGACTCGCTTTCTATGAAAACAATCTTACACTGTCAATGCATCATTCTTTATCCTTTTTTGCATCATATTTGTAACATCTTACGCTATACGGCGATTATCTGTATATTGCAAAAACCCCTGAGATACAGCGCCTCATCTCTGTTAAGATACGCTGCCTCTCAGGGGTTCTTATTTGCATTTTACTTTTGTCTCATAATATCTGTCAGCCCGCACGCTTCCATATGCTCAGGCTGCCGGCTGTTAGTGATGGAACAATCTGATTCCTGTAAAGCACATCACCATGCCGTACTTATTGCAGGTCTCGATTACATTATCGTCACGTACGGAACCGCCCGGCTGCGCCACATATTTGACGCCGCTCTTATGCGCACGCTCGATGTTGTCGCCGAAGGGGAAGAACGCGTCGGAGCCTAGCGACACATCTGTCATCTGATCCAGCCATGCCCTTTTCTCTTCTCTTGTGAACACTTCCGGTTTTACCTTGAAAATCTTCTGCCACGCGCCCTCTGCCAGCACGTCCATGTAATCTTCGCCGATATAGAGGTCAATGGAATTGTCTCTGTCGGCGCGTCCGATGCCGTCTACAAACTGCAGATCAAGAACCTTCGGAGACTGGCGCAGGAACCAGTTATCCGCCTTGCTGCCCGCCAGTCTGGTACAATGGATACGGGACTGCTGCCCCGCGCCGATACCGATGGCCTGCCCGCCTTTGACATAGCAGACAGAATTGGACTGGGTATATTTCAGAGTGATCATGGCGATTGCCAGATCAATCCTTGCCTGCTCAGGCAGCTCCTTATTGTCCGTCACAATATTGTTGAAGAAATCCTGATCGATATTCAACTCGTTTCTTCCCTGCTCGAAGCTGATACCATATACCTGCTTGACTTCTGTCGGCGCAGGCACATAGCTTTCATCGATCTCGATTACATTGTAATTGCCCTTTTTCTTGGCTTTGAGAATCTCCAGCGCTTCCGGCTCATAGCCCGGCGCAATCACGCCGTCGGATACCTCTCTCTTAATAATCCTGGCTGTCGCTGCGTCACACACGTCAGACAGGGAAATAAAATCACCGAAAGAGCTCATTCTGTCAGCGCCTCTGGCTCTTGCATAAGCGTTGGCAAGGGGCGTAAACTCCATATCCAAATCATCTACCCAATAGATTTTCTTCTCCACTTCAGACAACGGAAGTCCCACCGCCGCGCCCGCGGGAGACACGTGCTTAAAGGAAGCCGCCGCCGGAAGTCCGGTCGCCTTCTTCAACTCCTTCACAAGCTGCCAGCCGTTAAAGGCGTCAAGGAAATTAATATATCCCGGCTTGCCGTTCAGCACCTTAATCGGCAGCTCGCTTCCATCCTGCATATATATGCGGGACGGCTTCTGGTTGGGGTTGCAGCCGTATTTCAACTCTAATTCATTCATTGCTCTATACCCTTTCTGCTTCATTCCCTGTTCTTATTCACAATACGGGTCTCATACTTCCCCGTCTCAATCTCAATGTATCTGACAAACAGGGACACTTTATTCTCTTCATTCAGGTTATCCCAAATCATCTGCGTAAAGCTGTCGATATCGCCCTCGACGCCAATAAGCGTCGGCTCGCCCTCGAAGCTTGGCAGCGGATTGCCGTCTCCCATATAAGTATGGATGAAATGCCCCTCGCCGGCTTTCGGGTTCTCGTAAGCAAAGGTATATCTGCAGCAGGAGGACGGATCGCCGTTGCTGCTCTTGAGAATAGACATCGCGTAATTGTATCTGCCGTTCTCCAGATGCATAATACCCGAAATACGAGGCGTGTAATTGGGGGCATCCGGCTCAAATTCTCTGGTGCGCAGCGCCTGCTCGAAGGTCTGCTGCTTGTCCATCAGTTCATAAATCGTATCCGTCTGGTCACCGTTGGTCACGATGGTCTTATTGCCCAGCACGCGTACCGGCGCGTAGATAATGAGACTGGGATCTTCCAGCTTGGAGGGGTCAAAGGCCTGTGTACGAATACCCTCCCCGTCTTCCACGAACACACGGTTTCTGCTGTTAGAACTTCTGCCCATGATAAAATATGCGGTTACGGCGTGTTTGCCGTCTGCTGATCTGCCAATCACAATTCCTCTGCCGGGATAAGCGTTGCCCGCCAAATCCTGTGCCAATGAAATTTTCTGCATAGTTTCCTCCTTACTCGTCTACGCTGTAATTCGGCGCTTCTTTCGTGATGTGAATGTCATGAGGATGACTTTCTTTCAGGGAAGCGGCGGAAATCTTCACGAATCTGCCTTTTTCCTGCAATTCAGGAATCGTCGGCGTTCCGCAGTAGCCCATACCGGAACGGAGACCGCCCATCAACTGGAATACCGTATCCTCTACCGTACCCTTGTAAGCAACCCTTCCTTCTACGCCCTCCGGTACAAGCTTCTTCGCATCAGACTGGAAATAACGGTCCTTGCTGCCATTCTCCATCGCCGCGATGGAACCCATGCCTCTGTATACCTTATATTTTCTGCCCTGGAATAATTCAAAGGTTCCGGGACTCTCGTCACAGCCCGCAAACATGCTGCCCATCATGCAGACATTACCGCCTGCCGCGATAGCCTTGGTCATATCCCCGGAATACTTGATACCGCCGTCCGCGATGATCGGAATACCGTATTCCTTCGCCACAGCGTATGCGCTCATAATCGCGGTAATCTGCGGCACACCGATACCGGCTACCACACGGGTGGTACAGATGGAGCCGGGGCCGATACCTACCTTAACAGCGTCCGCTCCTGCCTCAATCAAGGCTCTTGTGCCCTCTCCTGTAGCAACATTGCCGGCGATTATCTGTACGTCGGGATAACTCTCCTTAATCATTCGTACACAGCGCAGCACGTTCTCGGAATGGCCATGAGCCGAATCCAGTACAACCACGTCCACCTTGGCGTCCACCAACGCGCCGACTCTGTCCAACACATTCGCCGTAATACCTACAGCCGCGCCGCACAGCAGTCTGCCCTGGCTGTCTTTGGCCGCAAGAGGATATTTAATCGTCTTCTCAATATCCTTAATGGTAATGAGCCCCACCAGATTGTAGTCATCGTCCACAATCGGAAGCTTCTCTTTCCTTGCTTTGGCAAGAATCTGCTTCGCCTCTTCCAGCGTAATGCCTGCTTTCGCTGTAATCAGCCCCTCGGACGTCATGGATTCTTTAATTTTCTTAGTGAAATCTGTCTCGAATTTTAAATCACGATTGGTGATGATGCCGACTAACTTCCTGCCCTCTGTGATCGGGACACCGGAAATTCTGAATTTAGCCATCAACGCGTCCGCGTCGGCTAATGTATGATCAGGAGTCAATGAGAAAGGATCGGTAATGACTCCGTTTTCTGAACGTTTAACCTTGTCCACCTCTTCTGCCTGCGCCTCAATGGACATATTCTTATGGATAATACCGATACCGCCCTGCCTCGCCATAGCGATTGCCATTCTGTGCTCGGTTACGGTGTCCATTCCCGCGCTCATCATAGGAATGTTCAGTTTGATTTTCTTCGTAAGCCATGTTGTTAAGTCTACCTGATTCGGAATTACCTGCGAATAACTCGGCACTAAGAGTACGTCATCGAACGTAATTCCTTCGCCAATAATCTGACCCATTTTCTCTCCTCCTTGTATTTTTAGTGTGTAATGATAAATATATAAAAAGCGCAAAAATATTGGCTCTGTCCTGTCAAAACCCGTCTTATTTTGCGCTGATTACCATTGTAGCAAAGCTGTTGTCAAGCCTGCCTTTAATCCTGAAACACCTTACGAGGCGCTACTGTCTGTATTGCTTTGATCATAGCCTCATTAGGCTCTAAGATGACTTTCGTATCTCCCGAAAAAATCATCATATATCTTCTCTCCGGCTGATTCGCCGTACCGGAACTAAAATCGTAAGATTTCTTCATAGTGCGGTTCTTATAAGAATCCAGCCTGTGGGAGTTAAGCGGCGCCATGATTTCCATCTGATCTATGGAAAAGCTGCCTGCTTTCTTCCTTCTGCTCTTCGCCATTACCTTATCCACACTGACCTCTTTATCCAGATACAGATACTCATATTCCACATTGGCGTTCATCGTCGCAAAGTAAGCGCCTACACCTGTTATAATCGCCACTAACAGCGCCGGGATAAACATCAGCCCCAGGAATACGAATACCGCTGTCATCATGATCAACAATACTTTAAAAAATGTCATGATTGCAGACGCCTTTCGCGCTACAAGACATTCTACATATGTTTCATTCATCCTTATGTCCTCCTTGATTCTATTTCCGATGTTTCCTCTACGCTTCTTATCATAAAATAAAAGTCAGAAATGTGATTCAAAATCATGCATTCCGAGAAATATAGGACTATCGTATACCAAAACAGAAAAAAAAGCAAGACACCGTCTGCCAGAACATCACAAAAAGTTATTTCACTAAAAAGAAACAGAAATTTCATAATTAATTCAGATAAGTTTCATTGACATGATAACGACAACTCTATAAGATATTTGGTAGATTATATTCGCATCATTACAGCACAATTTAGGAAAGAAAAGTCAGGCAGATTTTCTGCTGTCTGCGCATCCCATTAATATAGGAAGAAATTCGCGGCGCTTCAGAATGGAGGAAACTATGTCAGTTGTAGAGGAAATCAGGGAACAGCAAAAGAAAGCCTTAAAGGACATGAACACCAAGGAGAAGCTCGCCTATTTCTGGGATTATTATAAAATACATACTTTTGTCGTCATCGCTGTAATCGCTTTCGCCGCTACCTTTATCTATCAGTACGCAACCAACAGAGATTACGGCTTCTATGCCGCCGTCATCAACGCGGACACCACAGCGCTGACAGAAGTGAATCCCTGGGGCAGCGAATTCGAGGAATACGCCGGAATCGACACCGAAGAATATCAGGCTTACATCGATACCTCCATCGCCCTTTCTGACAATGATTCCACTCAATATTCCATGTCCAGCACGGAGAAACTGCTCGCCATGGTACAGACCGGCATCGTAGACGTCATCGTAGCAGATACGGCTGTCTTTGAGAATTACGCGCAATATGAGTATTTCATGAATCTGGAAGAAGTTCTTCCCGCAGAAGTTTATGAGAAATATAAAGACTGTCTCTATTACACGGATGCGGCTACCTTCGATACGGGTGACGACGATACCTATTATTCACAGGATGAGCTGCCGGATCCTGACACATATGTCATTAACCACCGTGATCCTTCTACTATGGAAAAACCCGTGGCTGTCGGCATCTGCCTGCCCGAAAGCAATAAGCTGATGCAGACCGGCTGCTATGATTACTTAAGCAACATGGGCACTACCTACCAGGGCTACCCTTCGGAGGCGGTGCTGGGCATTCCGGTGACTTCTACGAAATTAGATACGGTGTTGAAATTTTTGGAGTTTATGGAGGAGTAGGGGCTATTATACAATCAAAGATGATAGATATATTTATTAGCTAACTCAAAGTCCTTCTTATGAACATAAATAATATATTCATACGTATAGGAAGGGTTCTCTCCGAAGCTTCCGGTTCTTGCCCGGGCACTATGGTCAAGCGTTGAGCTGCTTCTCCTGTTAACAACTTTTACATAATATTTTATTCCATGATTATCCAATAGATTTCTTATGTTAGCCTGTTCTTCCATAGAAAAAGAAGTAAAGATTATTTTCCTGTTAAATATCGTAAGCATTTTTACCTCACTAATCATTAATTTCGTTATTTCTGCATACTTGCGGATAATGACAGAAAAGCTGTCCATATCTCTTTTGTTCTGTTCGTAGAGATCGATTTCTTTCTGCTCCGCGTTTACCTTATGGTTATTCCCATACATCTAATTTTTTGTCTTTATAGTAATACTCTTTGTCTTTTGCACCTATATCTCGAATTACACGGCATGGAACACCATAAGCCACTACATTTGCAGGAATGTCGCTGGTTACTACACTTCCCGCCCCGATTACAGAATTATCTCCGATTGTGACTCCGGGCATAACTTGAACACCAGAGCCAATCCAAACATTTTTCCCAACATGAATAGGAAGATTGTAAACATAGTGATGTTCACGAAGAACAGGCAAAATTGGGTGTCCAGATGTAGAAAATACAACATTGGGGGCAATCAGGCAATTATCACCAATGTAAATATGTTCATCATCTACAAAAGTAATATTTGAATTAAGATAAATTCCCTTTCCTAAATGAACATGTTTACACCCCCAGTTTGCATTTAAAGGTGTTTCAACAGTGCAATCTACTCCAACTTCGGCAAAGACTTCTTGAAGAAGCTGCTGCCTTCTTTCGGTTTCAGTTGGCATTGTTTGATTGTATTCAATCATTTTATTTTGGTAGATATGTTGATTACCTAACAGTTCCGGGTCGTCATAGCAGTATACCATTCCTCTTTCTTTACGCTCTTTATTTGTCATTTCAGCAATTCCTTTTTTGGCTTCAAATATTTGATTTTAATCGTCCGATATATTAAAATCAGGTATATTTTATCAGAGTTTTCTTGTAAAATCTATAAAGATTGAATATAATAATATTAAAATCGTATTTGGTAAAATAGGAAAAACAAATGATAATGAAATCGCCGCTTGACGTATATTCTGATTTATCAGAACAACTGCATTATAATATTCCTGATTTACGACTCTACGTTCAAAAGGATAATTTATCCCGCTATGGGTATGCCGCAACCTGCCACTGGCATTCAGACTTAGAGTTTATCCTGGTACTTGACGGTATCATGGACTTTTACATAAATGGAGAAATTGTTCACTTAACGTCTAATTGTGGTGTTTTTGTCAATAGCAATCGTTTACATTATGGATTTTCAAATATAAAAAGAGAATGTCATTTTATTGCTGTGGTTATACATCCGACATTAATACACCAAAGTATTCCGGCAATACAATCATATTTTGAAAGTAAATTTACAACTCAAGCAAGTGATTTTATTCTATTAAGAGATAATGTTGAATGGCAAAAAAGTATTTTAGAGTTAATAAAAAAAATTCAGCAGGAAATGGTATCAGAAAATAAAAATATGTTGAATTTGCTTGCTTATGCCCTGGAAATGGCAGCAGGGATAAGTGAATATATAAAAGAAAATAAAAAAGATTTTGACAGCAGCATTATTAACCACAATACTTTTAAGATGGTTGATTATATTCATAAACATTACGCGGACAATATTTCCATTGATGATATTGCTTCTTCTGGCGGCGTTTGCCGGAGTAAATGTTGCAAATTGTTTAATAAAGTTGTAGGAAAGACACCGAATGTATATTTGACACATTATCGTATTGCAAAAAGCTGTAAGCTATTAAACGAAACAGATATGAGTGTAAGTGAAATAGCTGATAAATGCGGCTTTCAAAGTGCAAGTTATTTTATTGTTGTGTTCAAGAAAAAAATGGGAATATCTCCGCAAAAATATAGAAAAAAAGCTAATTGATAAATTTTCTCTCTTCCTCGGTCAGTTGCTTGCGTTTTTCCGCTTGCTCATTCCATTCTTTCAGCCGCCTGCGCATCTCAACGGCAGTTTCTGCATCAATGGCATTCATGGATTCATCTAAGATCAACAGGTTCGGCTGTTCCCTTTTTATATAAGTTCAGTAATAATATAGTTGCAAAATATATTATTACTAAATTTATTGCAAGACTGAATTCATTCAAATGCATCGATAGGAAAGGATTGGCATGAATTATTGGTTTGTTATAAATCGTCAAAAACGGAAAAGGAAAGCCAACCTGATATTTATATTCATCTGTTATTTTAAACGGTAAAAAATATGAGATTACTATTTCAAAATAAAATGAAAAAATTAATATCTTCCAGTTGATTTTTCGGATCATCCCTTTCATTCCTTCCAAAGGCTTTAACCTCCCTGTGGTAATTGTATTTTCTATTGCCTGCGTTTCGTCAGACTGATAATAACTCACTCAATTTTTTCCTTTTGCAACAAACTATAATCACCAATCTCATAAACGCAAGTGCACAGGTTCTCAATATCTTCATGATTATGGGATGTCAGAATGATGGTAACGCCGTTTTGCTCATTCCATTCTTTTAGCGGCCTGCGCAGTCCAAAATCACACCGATATTCTGAGGGAACCTGCCATCTGTCACCTCTTCGCCGTCTACTTCTATCTCTCCCTCATCCGGCAGCACAAGCCCGCAGATCATCTTAAGCAGTACACTTTTTCCGAAACCGTTCCTGTCAATAATACCACAAATTTCACCCTTTTTCACCTGAAAATCCATATTCTGAAATAAAATATTATTTTTGTACGCTTTTGACAGCCCCTTGATTACTATCATGTTCTCCATACTTACCCGCCATGCCTTTCTTCTAAAATCTATACTATATTTGCATCATAACCACAAATCATGAAACACAATTCATTCTGTTATTCATCCCGCTTCTTCAAGCATTCTGTCATAGAATCCCCTACCCGCACTGACATAGATGTGCCGCTGAACATAGATATGTTTTTGCCACTTTTGAGAATCAACTATTGATAAAAGCCACTTTATACCGCAAATCATTTAATCCATTTCTGCCACTTTCCTGCCATTCCTTTTTCCATTATGATAATCACATAAGATATCTTATGGAAACAACAACACACAGTAGAAAGGAATGCTTTTTATGAAATATGTCAACAAATTGACCAGTTGGGTTATTAACAAAATTGAATCGGAATACAAAGAGGATATTGCTCTGCTGCTCTCCGTGACAGGGCACGTAACCGATCATGACGAACACGGAGAATGCTTCGACTATTTTATCCCTGAAACAGAACGGGGCTGTGAACTTGCCCAGACCTTCATGATTGACGGCGTCGGACATGATCTTTATCCAAGGACATGGGCGCGTATGGAGCAATCGGCATATTTAGACGAAATGACCTTTGTCTTGGCAAATGCATCCATTCTGTATGCCAAATCTCAAGCGGATATCGACAAGTTCCATGCCCTGCAGCAGAAACTGGAAGACAATCTGAAGGATCCCGTATTTGTGTACGGTAAAGCTCTGGAGCGGCTTGATAATGCAATGGATCTATACCGCACCTTGATGTTCGAAAACAAATCCTACCGGGCGCGCTCAGAGGCAGGCTTTATTCATTTATATTTATCACAGGCGGTAGCTTACTTAAACCACACCTTTGCAGACGCACCGATTTTCAGTGAAAAGCAGGCTTATAAAAAAACTCCGGAAAGCAGCGTTTATCATTGCCCTGATTTAACCTTCGTTCCTGATTCCTTTTTCAACTATGCCCATCTGCTTCTGACCTCCTCTGACATCCATGAGCTGAGAAGAATCATGCATGCTTTAATCTGTACCACCAAGGATTTTATTCAGGAGAGAAAACCAAAGTCAGGCATACAGGAAAAGGAAATTGATTATCAGGGACTTGCCAACTGGTATCAGGAATTAAGTCTGACCTGGCGCAGAATCCGGTATTTCTGTGCACAAGGTATGGTGGAGGAAGCCTATAAGGACGCCTGTTATCTGCAAAGCGAACTGCTGATCATCGCTCAGGAATTTCAGATTGATGAATTAAATCTGCTGGATTCCTTTTCCGCCGATAACCTGAGCAATCTTGATCTGAGAAGCCGCAGGCTGGAGCAGACCATCCGCCAGATGATTGCCGGACATAACATCCCGATAAACGAATATGCTTCTTTGGATGAATTTCTGGCGGCAAATTAGGAGGAAATTACAAGTGAAATATCGTAATGCTACTGAAATTTTCCCTGACGAACTTTTAAAAGAAATTCAGAAATACTCTTCCGGCGAACTGGTCTATATTCCCAAGACTACCGAACGGAACAACTGGGGCGCCAATTCCGGAGCCAGAACTTTTTACATGCAGCGAAACAGTGAAATCCGCAGCAAATTTCATCATGAAAGACGTAAGATTTCGGAACTGGCAGAGGAATATAATTTATCGGCTGACACCATCAAACGAATTGTGTACAGATAACATATCAACAAAATATTCGCATTCAATAAAAGACTAAAATATAAAAATTCTCAGGCTATTGCTTCATCATGCATAGCCTGAGAACTTCTTCCAATAATTGCAGGATACTATTTTATTACAGCAATTCCCTCAGAATCTGATTCACCATTCCCGGATCAGCCTTGCCTTTCATGGCTTTCATCGTCTGGCCCACCAGGAAGCCGATTGCCTTTTCCTTGCCGTTATGATAATCGTCTACAGACTGGGGATTGTTTGCAATCACTTCCTCAATCGTCCTGCGCAGAGCACCCTCGTCATTAACGGTCTTTAGGCCTTTCTCCTCCACATATTTCTCCGGGTCAATGTCTTCCTCAAACATCACCTCGAAGACTTCTTTGGCAACCGAGCTGTTGATGGCTTTGCTGTCCACAAGCCCGATCAGCTTCGCAAGGTTCTCCGGTGAAAAGCTTAAATCCTCGGCATCCACTTCCTTCTCTTTCATCAGACGCAACGTCTCGCCCATCAGCCAGTTGGACACCTTCTTGGGCTGCCCGCAGATCGCCACAGTGGCTTCGAACAGATCCGCCATACGCTTCGTGCCTGTAATGATATCGATATCATAATCAGGAATATCATATTCCTCCTTGTAACGCGCCATTTTCTCCGTGCGGAACTCCGGCTGTTTCGCCCGGATCTCCTCTAACATCTCATCACTTACCACGATCGGCGCCAAATCAGGGTCAGGGAAATAGCGGTAGTCCTGCGCATCCTCTTTACTGCGCATGGCATAGGATTCACCCTTCGTATCATCCCAGCGTCTTGTCTCCTGCACCACCTTTTGACCCTCTTCCAGCAGATCGATCTGGCGTTCTCTTTCACCCTCAATTGCTCTCGCAATGGCCTTAAAGGAATTTAAGTTCTTCATCTCGGTTCTGGTGCCGAACTCCTTCGCGCCCGCTTCCCTGACGGAAAGGTTCACGTCCGCCCGCATGGAGCCCTCCTGCAGCTTACAGTCGGATGCGCCAAGATACTGGATGATCAGCCGCAGCTTCTCCAGATAGGCAATGACTTCTTCCGCGCTTCGCATATCCGGCTCCGATACAATCTCAATCAGAGGCACGCCGGAACGGTTATAGTCCACCAGCGAGCAATCCTCCCATTCGTCGTGAACCAGCTTGCCCGCGTCTTCCTCCATATGGATTTCGTGAATGCCGACGGTCTTCTTACCTCCCTCTTCCGTCTCAATCTCCACACCGCCGTTTCTGCAGATCGGCAGATAGAGCTGGGAAATCTGATAATTCTGCGGATTATCGGGATAGAAATAATTCTTCCTGTCAAACTTACCGTACCTGGTAATCTCACAGTTAGTCGCAAGTCCTACCGCAATAGCGTATTCCAGAACCTGCTTATTCAACACCGGCAGGGAACCGGGCATTCCGGTACATACCGGGCATGTATGGGTATTGGGCGCTCCGCCGAATGCGGTAGAGCAGCCGCAGAAAATCTTCGTTTTGGTAGCAAGCTCGACATGAACTTCCAGACCGATTACGGTTTCGTATTGTTTCGCCATATTGATAACCATGCCTTTCTCTCAGCCTGCGAATCTGCGTCACAGGCTCAAATGATTGCGTCACATGAATCCTCTGTTTCAGGTAATCTGTATTTCACTGCGGGCTATAGAAACGCGCCCCGCGCCTTTTCATACGTATAAGCAGTCTGAATCAGCGTCTTTTCCCGGAAACAGTCTCCGATCAACTGCAAACCGATGGGCAATCCTTTACTGTCTTTGCCGCAGGGAAGACTGATTCCCGGCAGCCCCGCCAGGTTGACTGCGATCGTATAAATATCTCCCAGATACATCTGAATCGGATCGGCAAGGCTCTCTCCCAGTTTCGGCGCTGTGGTAGGCGCGGCAGGACCTAATATAACATCATATTTGGCGAACGCCTCGTCAAAAGCTTTCTTAATCAATGCCTTCACCTTCAGCGCCTTCAGATAATACGCGTCGTAATACCCGGAACTTAAGACGAAGGAGCCTAACATAATGCGGCGTTTTACTTCCTCGCCGAAGCCCTCGGAACGGGATTTCTTGTACATGTTGTGAAGTCCCTCATATTCCGGCGTCCTGTAGCCGTATTTGATGCCGTCGAAGCGTTCCAGGTTCGAGCTTGCTTCCGCAGCCGCAATCGTATAATAGGCGGGGATAGCATAGTCTACGAGGCTTAAGTCAAACTCTTCCACGATGGCTCCCTTTTCTTCCAGCATTTTCGCCGCCTGCAGGACCGCAGTCTTCACCTCTTCATTCAGGCCTTCCCCGAAATAGTCTCTGGGAATCCCGATTTTCATGCCTTTCACATCTTCTGTCAGCGCCCTGGTAAAATCCGTGTCCTGTCTGGCCACGGAAGTGGAATCCTTCTTATCATGAGAAGCGATCACCTCTAAAACAGTCGCGCAGTCGGTTACATCCTTTGCTAACGGCCCGATCTGGTCCAGCGAAGAGCCATAGGCAATCAGGCCATATCTTGAAACCGTTCCATAGGTCGGCTTCATACCCACTACGCCGCAGAAGGACGCGGGCTGTCTGATGGAGCCGCCGGTATCAGAACCTAATGCATAGAAGCATTCCCCGGCTGCCACAGCCGCCGCAGAACCGCCGGAGGAACCGCCCGGCACATGCTCCGTGTTCCAGGGATTCTTCGTCACGCCATAAGCCGACGTCTCGGTTGTAGAACCCATGGCAAACTCATCCATATTGGTTTTGCCGAGAATGACCGCGCCCGCCTTTTCCAGATTGCATACGGCCTCTGCGGTAAAGGTCGGCACGAAGTTACCCAAGATTCTGGAAGAACAGGTGGTAAGCAGCCCTTCCGTACACATATTGTCCTTCACCGCCACCGGAACGCCCGCAAGGGGCCCCGTCAGTTCCCCGTCCTCTATCTTCTTCTGCACGGTCTTCGCCTGCGCCATGACGCGCTCTTTGTCCACCGTTACATAACAGTTCAGCTCTTTTTCTTTTTCCTCAATACGGGCAAGCTCTGCTTCCGCAGCCTCCACCGCTGTGGTTTTTCCCGCCCTGATTGCCGCCGCCAGTTCCACGGCAGTCATATGAAGCATATCGCTCATAGCTTCCTCCATTCCTTTCTCTACTCAATCATTCCGATAACCGCACCTGCAATGCCCCGCCGCAGTCCGCAGCGCGCCGCAAGCTTCGCACTTATCTGCAGCAGCGTCCATTAGTCAAACGTCTTCGGCACCATAAACATTCCGTCCTTCTGCTCCGGCGCATTGGACAGCAACTGTTCCCTTGTGTCAGAGTTTGTCACCACATCCTCCCGGAAAACATTCTGTACCGGGAACACATGGGACATCGGTTCTACGCCTTCTGTATCCAACTCCCCAAGCTTATCGATATAATCAAGCATTCTGCCCATATCCTTTTTTGCCTGTTCTTTCTCTGCATCGGAAAGTTCCAGCTTCGCCAGAATACCGACATATTCTATCGTTTCATCGCTGATAATATTTGCCATTGTTACCTCCACTCTATATATCATTAAGCAATTGCGAAAGCGTGGCTGCGTCGGTCATACACTTCGTACAATTGCAGCAACCCTGAATCAATTTTGCACTCACCATGCGCTTCTACTGCCGTATCTTAATATGCACTTCCCGAAGCTGCTGCTCCGTCACGTCATTGGGAGCGCCGCACATCAGATCCTGCGCGTTGCCGTTCATCGGGAACGCAATCACTTCTCTGATATTCTCTTCGTTGCGAAGCAGCATGATCATACGGTCCACACCCGGCGCCATGCCCGCATGCGGCGGTGCGCCGAACTGGAATGCGTTGTAAAGCGCACCGAATTTATTTTTCAGGGTTTCTTTGTCATAACCCGCGATCTCGAAGGCTTTCTCCATAATTTCCATATCATGATTACGCACCGCGCCGGAGGACAGTTCCACACCGTTGCAAACGATATCATACTGATAAGCCAGAACCTCCAACGGATCTTTGGTCTGCAAAGCTTCTAAACCGCCCTGAGGCATAGAAAAAGGATTATGGGTAAAGCCGATCTGCTTCGTGTCAGGATCCAGTTCAAACATCGGAAAATCGTTGACATAGCAGAAGCGGTATGCATTTTTCTCAATTAAATCCAACTTCTCGCCCAGTTCTTTGCGGATCTCCCCGGCATAGTAGGCTGCCCGCTCTTCTTTATCAGCAATAAAGAAAATGGTATCGCCTGCGCTTAAGGACGCAAGGGAAAGCAGTTCTTTCTTCAATTCCTCCGGGATAAACTTATCGATCGGTCCCTTATAGGATAAATCTTCTTCCACTTCCAGGTAGCCGAGACCGCCCATTCCCATATCGGTAGCGAATTTTAACAGCTTTTCATGGAAGCCTTTGGACATATCCGCATGCACTTTGATTGCGCGAACTGTCCTCTTATGGAAGGGTTTGAACTCGCATTTCTGGAAAAAGTCTGTCAGGTCAATGATACGCAGCGGATTTCTTAAGTCCGGTTTATCCGTACCAAACTCCAACATCGCCTGTTTGTAACTGATGATCGGGTAAGGCGCTTTGGTCACTTCGTATCCTTCCGGCGCAAATTTTTCAAAAGTGGCAGATAACACTTCTTCCCCCACACGGAACACATCTTCCTGTGTGGCAAAGCTCATCTCGAAGTCTAACTGATAAAACTCGCCCGGTGAACGATCGGCACGGGCATCCTCATCACGAAAACAGGGCGCGATCTGGAAATACTTATCAAAACCCGAAACCATCAAAAGCTGCTTATACTGCTGCGGCGCCTGAGGCAGCGCATAGAATTTACCTTTAAATTTTCTGGAAGGTACGATATAGTCTCTGGCGCCCTCTGGCGAAGATGCGCACAAAATCGGCGTCTGAATCTCCAAAAATCCCATCTGCGTCATTTTCTCCCGAAGGAAGCTTATCACCTTGGAGCGGAAAATGATGTTGTCCTTTACCTTCTGGTTTCTCAGATCCAGATAACGGTATTTCAGGCGGACATCCTCTCTCGTCTCTTTGGAAGTCATGATTTCAAAAGGAAGCTGTTTATATACTTTACCGAGCACTTCAACCTTGTGAGCCTCTAATTCAATGGTTCCGGTAGGGATTCTGGGATTGTAGGTTTCTTCATCTCTCTTCTCGATCAGGCCTTCGATGGACACGCTCATCTCTCTCGTCAGTCCCTCTAAAAGAGTCGTATCGCGCATGACAACCTGCAATACGCCGTACATATCCCGCAGGTCCACGAAAGATACGCCGCCGTGATCGCGGATATTCTCTATCCATCCCGCAACCCGAAGCTCCGTTCCGATGTCCTGCTCACTAATCTGCTGTAATGTTACGTCTCTGTAAATGTTTTTTACTGTCATGGTTTTGGTCTCCTTTTTGTTTGCTTCCGGGACTTTTTTGCAATTTGCTTCCGCGCCAGCGCGGCGCATGCCTCCGGTCTTCTGACTCTCGGCCTTCACATAAGCAGATTCGAAATGCTCCGCATTTCTCATTCGCGTTGCTCGTCATAAGCCCGGCTATGCATTCTTCCGCGCCAGCGCGGCGCATGCATAGCCAGCCTTCTGACTCTGCTTATGCGCGCAAAAAGTCCCGGAATACATTAATTGTATTCCGGGACGGATAATCTTTATATCCGCGGTACCACCCGCATTGACAAGCCGCCATCTCCATCAAGATGTTTGATCGCCCTGCCCACTCTGACACTTAACGCGTGCGACGTATTACCCTAACATCTGTCGTCCGGATATGCTGCCGCTTCTCGTATATGACAGGCTGCATACTCTCTTGCTTCTCTGTCATGACAAATGGTTCAGATAATCTGCTCCGGAGTGTTCCCGTTCCTTACTTCCCACAAACAACGCTCTCAGTCGGTGACGTCGTATTCCTGTCGCTTTCCGTAAAGTGAGTCTCCTTCATTGCATTTATATATTATTGTATACCACAATACAAAGAAAAATGCAACTGCTAATTTTTTTATTTCGTCCATATTAACTTTTCACTGATCACTATTTAGACACGCCGATATACTGTGCGTCGCCGAATCCCAGAATAGGCAGGAAAATAAACGGCAGGAAAATCAGGCCTACCGCAAAGGCCGTGCTCTGGTTGAACGCCTTCGCCAGCTTCACATACATGATAATCTGTATGATAAAGTTCACACAGGGAACGAGACACAGCAGGAATAACCAGCCGTTGCCGAAAGACATCTCAAACAGGCAATAGCTGTTGTAGAAGGGAATGATTGCTCCCCAGCCCGGCTTGCCCGCTTTCACAAAAATCTTCCACAGAGCCACCAGCATCAGAATACCGATTGCCAGCACCACGATAGAATAAACTCCGGAAAATACCGCTAATGATTCATCCATTTCTTTCTCCTCCTCTCACCTCAAGAAAATGTATTTACAGATGCTTGATCCTGTCTACCGCCTCTACCGTATTCTCATAGGAGCCGAAGGCTGTCAGACGGAAATAGGTCTCGCCGCTTGGTCCGAAGCCGGAACCCGGCGTACCGACTACGTTGGCATTCTCCAATAAATAATCAAAGAACTCCCAGCTTGTCATGTTATCGGGCGCTTTCAGCCAGATATAAGGAGCGTTCACACCGCCGGATACCGTAAAACCGGCAGATTTTAAGCCGTTCAGAATGTAAGCCGCGTTTTTCATATAATAAGCAACAAGCTCTTTCGTCTCCTTCTTGCCTGCCTCGCTGTAAACTGCCTCGCCCGCTCTCTGGATAATATAAGGCGCGCCGTTATACTTGGTGCCATGACGTCTTGCCCAGAGGCTGTGCAGCGACACATCGCCCACCTTCAATTCCTTGGGAATCACGGTGAAGCCCAGCCGCACCCCGGTAAAGCCCGCATTCTTGGAGAAGGAACGAAGCTCGATAGCACAGGTTGTCGCGCCCTCGCACTCATAAATCGTATGGGGCACATCCTCCTCAGAAATATAAGCTTCATAAGCCGCATCATAGATAATTACAGAACCGTTCTTATTGGCATAATCCACCCATTCCTGTAACTGCCCTTTCGTAATCGTAGAACCGGTGGGATTATTGGGGAAGCACAGATAGATCAAATCCGGCACTTCCTCAGGAAGTTCAGGCGCAAAATTATTGTCCGCAGTACAGGGCATATAGATAACGTCGCTCCAGTTGCCTGTGGACGCGTCATAAGTGCCGGTCCTGCCCGCCATAACATTCGTGTCAACATATACCGGGTAAACCGGATCACATACCGCAATCTTATTATCCAGTGCGAAAATCTCCTGAATATTGCCCGAATCACATTTCGCCCCGTCAGATACGAATATCTCGTCCGCCTCAATCCGGCAGCCTCTTGCCTTGTAATCGTTCTCAGCGATGGCATTTCTCAGGAATTCATAGCCCAGATCCGGCGCATATCCACGGAAGGTCCTTGCGTCCGCCATCTCGTCCACCGCGCCGTGCAGCGCACTGATTACCGCCGGGGATAGTGGCTGCGTCACGTCGCCGATACCCAGTCTGATAATCTTCTTATCCGGATGCTCCGCCGCATAGGCATTTACCTTCTTTGCAATCGTAGAAAAGAGATAGCTTCCGGGTAATTTCAAATAATTGTCGTTTACTTTAACCATTTCGTCCTCATTTCCGCGTGCTTCTCCTGCCGCTTATCTTATTTTCTCATGCCGACAGCGTCTGCCGCCCCGGCATGAATTTCCGTTAGCCTGCGGCCGCTTAAGATATCTCACCCTCGAAGACCGTAGAAGCAGGTCCGGTCATATAAACCAGGTTGGCTTCCCTGTCCCAGGTAATCTCAAGCTCGCCACCTAATAGTTTAACAGTAACCGTGTCATCCGTCAAACCATTTAAGATACAGGAAACCACTGTGGCGCAGCAGCCGGTACCGCAGGCAAGCGTCTCTCCCGTGCCCCGCTCCCAGACACGCATCTGTACGGTTTGTCTGTCCAGCACTTTGACAAATTCCGTATTCGTCCGTTTAGGGAAGCGCTCATGATTTTCAAAAAACGGTCCAATTTTCTCAATATCCAAATCCATGACGTCTTCCACGAAGACAACCGCGTGTGGATTTCCCATTGACACACATGTCATTTTATATTCCATGCCCTGTACGGCAATCGGCTCGTCAACGATCCTTTCCATGCCGTCCCCGGCAATCACCGGGATCTTCTCCGGCCGAAGCTCCGGCGCTCCCATATTGACACGCACCGTTTCCACCCGATTATCCTTCAGAAAAAGATGCAGATATTTTATCTTTCCACAGCTTATGACGCTTATGTCAGTTTTATCCGTCAACCCTTTATCGTAGACAAACTTCGCCACACACCGGATACCGTTGCCGCACATTTCCGCCCGGCTTCCGTCCGCGTTATACATCTCCATCTCAAAGTCAGCTTCCGCAGACGGGTTGATGAAAATCACGCCGTCCCCTCCGATACCGAAATGTCTGTCGCTCATCCGGCGCACAAAATCAGGCTTTTCCTCCTGCGATATTTTCTCTGCTGCCCCGTCGATATAAATATAATCGTTGCCGCAGCCATGCATTTTCGTAAACTTCATGTCTAACCCCTTTCTTTTCATCTGCCAACATTCTTAGCGACGCATCCGATGCACTGTGGTTACTTTCTATCACTATATCCAATAGTTTATCATCTTTTTATAACAAATAAAGCACATTTATTGCATAAAATTATGCAAAATGTGCTTTTGCCGAATTTTTGCTTCCTGGCTGACATGCATATACTGCACGAAACGACCTTCTCCGTCAAATATGTCCGCTCCGTCAGGTATGCATCATCGCCAGAACCATCTGCGCCGTCTCCACCATATTGGTGCTGCTGTCCATGCTGCACTTCTGGATATAGCGATAGGCTTCCTCCTCCGTCATGTTGTTGCGGTTCATGAGAAGCTCCTTGGCTTCCTTGATGAGCGCGGCCTCCTGTGCGCTCCGCGTCTTAGGCGCCTGCTTCGCCTTCCTGCGGCGGCGCAGAATCGCCTGGCTCATCATATCTACCGTATTGATCAGATCATGAACCTTAAGCGGCATGGAAAGACAGATGATATCATTGCCCATGCAGTCATTCATCATACTCTGGGAAACCATCAGCAGCATATCGAAGCCCTTCGGAAGACAGTCGTTCAATTCCCTGTAAATCATGTCCGTCATCTTATAACCGCATACGATAATACCGTCGTTCAAATCATCCAACTGGCTGAGTGTCTGTGCGCCGGTAGTACAGACTGCCGTTACCTGAAAGCCGTTTTTCACCAGAAGCCCTCTGACGCCCTTGGCGTCCTCCAGCTTCGGCAATGCCACAATAATAGGAATCACACGCTCACCTCCCTCCGCGTCCGAAACTTCTCATGCCTGTCAGGAAAGCCGCCGCAGCCAATCACCGCGCCCCGCTGCGCCCGCGGATGCCCTCCCGCATAACCAACATCGTTTAAAAGGTATTCAGATACTCGTTGACCTCCCAGTCCGTTACCTGGGAACGATAGCGGTACCACTCTTCTTTCTTCGCCTCGATATATTTATTATATGTGTGCTCTCCCAAAACATCCTTGATAAACGGATCCGCTTCCATATGATAGATCGCCTCGATCAGCGTACCGGGGATTTCCTCGATCCCCTGGGCCTTCTTCTCCTCCTCGCTCATCTGGAAAATATTGCAGTCCACGCTGTGGGGCGGCGTAATCTGATTGATGATGCCGTCCAGGCCCGCACGCAGGCAGACCGCCAGCGCCAGATACGGGTTCGCCGACGGGTCGGGACATCTGAGCTCGATTCGGGTTCCCTCTCCCCTGGACGCGGGGATTCGTATCAGCGGGCTTCTGTTGGTAGCGCTCCATGCGATATAAACCGGCGCTTCATATCCCGGCACAAGCCGCTTATAGGAATTGACAAGAGGATTCGTAATCGCCGTCATGCCCTGCATATGCTTCATGATACCGCCGATGAAATAATAGGCCTCCTTGCTTAAGCCCAGGCGGTCTCCCTGGTCTGCGAAGATATTCCTGCCGTCCTTGGACAGAGACATGTTAATATGCATACCGGAGCCGTTCACGCCGTACTTCGGCTTAGGCATAAACGTGGCATGCAGTCCGTGCCGTCTCGCAATGGTCTTCACCGCCAGCTTAAAGGTCATGATATTGTCCGCCGTGGCAAGCGCCTCGTCATAGCGGAAATCGATTTCATGCTGCGCCGGCGCCACCTCATGATGGGATGCCTCGATGATAAATCCCATCTCCTCCAGGGTCAGCACCATATCGCGCCGCGCATTCTCCCCGAAATCCATCGGTCCCATATCGAAGTAGCTTGCCTTTTCATGGGTAATCGTCGTGGGCATCGCATTTTCATCCGTATTAAAAAGGAAAAACTCGCATTCCGGCCCCACCTCGAAGGTATAGCCCAGGTCTGCCGCCGCCTGAATCGCCTGTTTCAGAATATAACGGGGATCGCCCTCGAAAGGCTGCCCGCCCGGACGGTGCACGTCGCAAATCAGTCTGGCCACCTTGCCCTGCTGGGGTCTCCACGGGAAAATCTCCAGCGTGCTGAAATCGGGATACAAATACATATCCGATTCCTCGATTCTGGCAAATCCCTCTATGGAAGAGCCGTCAAACATACACTCATTATCCAATGCCTTCTCCAATTGACTGGCCGTAATCGCCACATTTTTCAGATTGCCGAAGATATCGGTAAACTGCAGACGGATAAATTCCACGTCTTCGTCCGCCACCAGATTAATGATATCTTCTTTGGTATAATTCTTTCTCATAACCTACCTTCCTTTCCGCTTATGCTTTCTATCTATCTTACTTTCCATAACCCTATTGCTTCCTGTCATCGCGCCGCCATAAAGCGCGAACGAATTCCGGTATCAACCGCGATAAAAATATGACACGAACGTCAAAAAGGCATTCTTACCCCTCTAAATAAGAACGCCTTTGTCCTGTAACAGAATAACACTCCGCTTATTCGTTTGTCAATTCCCAATCAGAATTTCAAAAAACAACCTGCACAATCAGAATTTCAAAAGAGCAATCATTCATATTCTTCTGTTCCATAACATAAACTGTTAAAAAGATTTTCTATGGGGATATTGTATGAGTTCCAAAACCAAAATTGTCGTGCTTCATGTAAAAGAGTTAATATATACCGGCATCTTTGCTGCGCTCGGTATCCTTTTCATCATCCTGCTTATTATCATGTTCCTGCCCAAAGAGGAGAAGAAAGCGACGATGTCCACCATGACGCAGACTACCGAAAACACCTATGTGCCAGGCGTCTACACCACTTCCCTGATTCTGAACGACAACGTAGTGGAAATTGAAGTGACCGTGGATGAGAAAAATATCAATTCCATCCGTCTCGTCAATCTGGATGAAGCCGTGACGACAATGTATCCTCTCATCCAGCCGTCCTTTGAGGATCTCGCCGATCAGATCATCAAGAATCAGAGTCTGGAAGGAATTACATACGCGGACGAGAGCAAGTATACCTCTATGATCCTCCTGGACGCTATCACCTCTTCCCTGAACAAGGCGCTGGAGAATGTAGGGGATGAGGAAAATGACACAAACTGATGCCTGAGAGTAAAACAGCGGGACACGGCAGGTGATACCCGCTGCTTTCACATGCAATTCTCTCTGTATCTGATCTCCTTATAATTCCTCAAGCTGCCGCAGCCAGACCGCCGCGCAGGCGTCGGAAGGCATACGCAGATCTCCCCGGGGCGAGACCGCCACGCTTCCCACCTTCGGTCCGTCCGGCAGGCAGGAACGCTTAAACTGCTGCGCAAAAAATCTCCGGTAGAATACCTTCAGCCATTTCAATATGACAGCCTTGTCATAAATGCCCCGGAATGCTTCACCGGCAATCCGGTATACCTTTGCCGGCTCAAATCCGCAGCGCAGCATATAATATAAGAAAAAGTCATGCAACTCATAAGGACCTACCAAATCCTCGGTTTTCTGCGAAATCACCCCATCCACCGGCGGCAGAAGTTCAGGACTGACAGGCGTGTCAAGTACGTCCAGCAGCACTTCTTCTAACTGCCTGTTATCACAGGTGTCCGCGTAATACTGCACCAGATGCCGCACCAGCGTCTTAGGCACGCCTGCATTGACGCCGTACATGGACATGTGATCGCCGTTATAGGTCGCCCATCCAAGGGCAAGCTCCGACATATCCCCGGTACCGATCACCATGCCGCCTGTACGGTTGGCAATGTCCATCAGAATCTGCGTCCGCTCTCTGGCCTGTCCGTTCTCATAGGTCACGTCGTGGCATTCC
The DNA here is from genome assembly GCA_017626325.1 of Lachnospiraceae bacterium. Classification (GTDB taxonomy): domain Bacteria; phylum Bacillota; class Clostridia; order Lachnospirales; family Lachnospiraceae; genus UBA3282. Next base: position 25,745 of record JAGAIZ010000088.1, read on the forward strand.
ATATCCTGCTTAATGTCCCGGAAATGAACAGTCACCGCTTCCTTAATATCCACCTCTTCCAGTGTGGTTCCGAGAGTTCTGGCCAGCTTGCAGGCATTGTCATAGGTTCTGTCTGTGGTGCCAAAGCAGGGCATCGTCACGGAAGTAATCTTACTTCTGTCAAGCCCCAGCATATCGAAGGCCCGCACCGTGACCAGAAGCGCCAGGGTAGAATCCAGGCCCCCGGAAATCCCCAGCACCGCCGACTGGCAGCCCGTATGCTCACAGCGTTTCTTTAAGCCGTAAGACTGAATCGACAAAATCTCATCACACCGTTTCTCCCGCTCTGTCTGGTCGGAAGGCACAAAAGGACGGGGCGCAAATTTACGCTCCAATACCGTATCCTCCTCTTCCATCGAAATCGGCAGCACCAGATACGCTTCTCTTTTTTCCGGCAGGTAAGTCGTCATCCTGCGCCTCTCATGGCGCAGCCTGTGGATATCGATATCCGCATAGATATTTTCCGGTACAAAACGCTTCGCCTGCGCCAATACGGTTCCGTTCTCCGCTATGATATTGTGGCCGCCGAACACCAGATCCTGGGTAGATTCCCCTTCTCCCGCCGAAGCGTAAATATAAGCGGCAATCAGCTTGGCACTGGTAGACTTTACTAACATCTCGCGGTAGGTATCCTTTCCTACCGTCTCATTGGATGCGGACAGATTTACCAGCACAGTGGCGCCAGCCAGCGCGTGACGGATTCCCGGCGAATCGGCTGCCCAGATATCTTCACAGATTTCACAGCCCACCACCAGACCGTTTACCGCATCCGCCTCAAACAGAATGTTCGTTCCAAAAGGCGCCTCTTTTCCGTCAAAACGGTAAGTCTCCGGCACTTCGCTGCCCGGCGTAAAATGCCTCGCCTCATAGAATTCCGCGTAAGCAGGAATATATTTCTTCGGGATAAAAGCAAGCACCTCGCCGTTTTGCAGCGCCGCCGCCACATTATAAAGCTTGTGATCCTTTTCCAGCGGAAGCCCTACGAAGACAAGCGCGTCGCTTCCCTCTGTCGCCTCTGCCACGATACGCAGTCCTTCTTTGGCCTGGGATAACAGAAGCTCCTGCAAAAAAAGATCGTTACAGGTATAGCCCGTCAGACACAGTTCAGGAAAAACAATGATTTTCGCTCCCTTCGCCGTCGCCTCTTCCAAACCTTTGCAGATTTCCTCCGCATTATAAATCGGATCAGCCACCCTGATCTTGGGTGTCATTGCCGCTGTTTTCACAAATCCATGTTTCATAACGCACGCCGCCTCTCTTCCTTCCCTGCTCTTTTATTACTGTTCTTCTTACTTCTGCTTTTTATTACTGTTTTTCCTATTTCTGCTTTTCTTATTTCTGCTTTTCTTGCTTCTGTTTTTTATTTCTGCTTCTCATTTTCTTTCTATAGAATATCATGCACAATTATCATGACTCTATCCATAAACCCTGAAACATCCTGTTCCGGCAGACTGCAGTCTCCGTTTTATGATTCTTTTACGCTTACCTTGCCGGTTATCCGCTGATTCTCCTGTTTATTTCCTTCAGCTCTTTTACGCCGAACACATAACGCTGGTTACAGAAATGGCAATTAAGCTCCACATCTTTTCCCTCATCGATCAGACTCTGCAATTCCTTCCTGCCAAGGCTGATAAGGACCTTCTCCACCCGTTCCCTGCTGCAATTGCATTGAAACCGCACAGGCATGGTGTCGGTAATTTCAAGTCCCATATCTCCCAGCACCAGTTCCAGAATCTGCTCCGGTGTACTGCCGTCCTCCAGCATGGCCGTGATTGGCTTCATTGCGGAAAGCTTCCTCTCCAGTTGATCGATCACCCGTTCCTCTGTAAAAGGCATCAACTGGAGGATAAAGCCGCCCGCCTGCTTCACCGTATTATTCCTGTCCATCAGAACGCCCAGCGCCACACTGGACGGCACCTGCTCGGAAGCCGCGAAATAGTAGGTCAGATCGTTCGCAATCTCTCCGGTTTTCAGTTCGATCGCAGAAGAATAGGGTTCCTTTAATCCCATGTCCTTGATGACTGTCAGAACACCTACGCCGATCACACCGCCTACATCCAGCTTCCCTGCGCTGTTGGGCGGCATCATCGCCTGCGGATTGTCCGCGTAGCCTTTCACAGTCCCCTTCGAATCCGCCGTCACAGTCAGACCATGAACCGGACCGGAACCGCCAATCTGCAGGGTCAGCATATCGTTTTCACCTTTTAGCATACTTCCCATCATAACGCCGCCCGTCATCAGCCGTCCCAGCGCCGCCGTCACCACCGGACTGGTATCATGGGCCGCTCTCGCCCGCTCTACCAATTCCCTGGAAGTCACCGCAAACGCCCGAATCTGTGCGTTCGCCGCTGTCGCTCTTACCATATAATCTGTCATGCCAAAACCCTTCTTTCCATCTTGATTTTATCGTTCTGCGTGCTATAATAATATCTATGGAAGCATAGCTCAGCCGGGATGAGCGTTCGCCTCACACGCGAGAGGTCATGGGTTCGAGCCCCATTGCTTCCATTTTTTGTGCTTATGCAGTTCTTGCGCTCTCTGATGCATTTCTTCATTTTCCGGCAGTATCGACTATTTCCACCCCGGAAAGCTTCTGCGCGTTACGTTTCCCGACGGCACAGGCTTCCTTTACTCTACGCACACGCGGCTGTTTGCCTCCGCAGCCTCTCCTTTGCGCGCCACGATATAGATTCTCTCGCTCTCGTCAGTCACCGCGCCGTGGGTATCCGCATCAATTGCCTCTATAAACTGCAGGCCCGCCTGTTCCACCAGCGCAAGCATCTGCCCCAGGCGATACCCCCGCTGATAATGAGTCTCCCGGAACCTGCGAAACCACGACCCGTCAACTGATCGTTCCGATTCTCCTCCTGCATCCCGTGCATTCTCCGGTTCCACACCCTCTTTTACAAAGATTGTCAGATCATACTCGTTGATCTCTTCCTCTTCATGATAATAGTTTTCCCAGATAAAACTGCATTCCTCCCGGTTCTCCGCAATGGTCGTATCTCCGATGACCACTTCATATTTATAGACCGTATTGAAATCAAAGATAAAAAGCCCCTGCGGATAGAGATAGTTATTCACCAGCCGAAAGGTCTGCAGAATATCCTCTTCCTCCAGCAGATAATTCAGGGAATCGCAGACACTGATTACCGCTCCCACTGTGCCGTACAATTCAAATTCCCGCATGTCCTGCAGCAGATACAGAATGTTAAGCCCCGACCTCTCCCGCTTCTCCATAGCGATTTGGAGCATCTCCGGGGCATTGTCCACGCCGATCATCTCATACCCCCGGCGGGCTAACAACTCCGTCAGCGTACCCGTACCGCAGCCCAGGTCCAGAACCGTGCGCCGCTCCTGCGTAAGATTCTCCCTTATCTGCGCATTTGTGATCGCGCCGTCCACCGCTTCCTCTGTCAGGCTGCCGTATCTGTCAAGCAGTTCTACAATATAATCGCACCATTCTTCATAGGGCGTTTCATCCATAAAAACATCATAAACCAATGCAAAATCCGTATATGCTTCCATATGAATCCTCGTTTCGCGCGTCCCCGCTACTGCCACAGTTTACCGGCTATCACTTCAATCGGCCGTACAAACCGCTCATACATTTCCGCTTCGCCGATGCCCAGTTCTCTGCTTCTGTCATTCCAAATCATATAGGCGGCTCCAAGCATCTGCGGCGAATAGGAGGGAACAATTTCCAGTTCATTATAGTCATAGAACTTATTCGGTTCCCAGTTCCTGCGCAAATCTTCTTCATCCAGATAATCATAGCCGCCGCCCGGTATAATGTAAAGATGATTATTCTGCATGTTGATAATAGAATACCCAGCTTCATACATCTCGCGCGGATCAGCCCAAACCATGCTCCACAGACTCATCTGCAGATTCTCCGTCCCCGGAACCGTCGTGCCGCCCACGTTGCTGAGGCTTCCCCACAGGCGCGCCGTCTTCCCCGCGGACTGTACCAATTCATTGATTTCTACGAGAAACTGCCGGTATTCCTCGCCGTCCCCGTAATATTCATCCATACCAATTCCCACGATCTGCGCTTCCCGAAAGGCTCCGCTCGTCCCATCCAGCGCTTCCCGCCAGATCTCTTTGACAAATTCCACCGCGTCAGTATTGTGCAGATCAATCTGATCCACCGATTCAACACTGCCAGTCAGCGCATATTCCGGAAACAGCTTCGTAATCGCCAGCGAATGCGCCGGCGTGTCGATCTCCGGCACCACCGTCACGCCATAGTCCTTCGCTGCCGCAATCAGCTCTGCAAATTCTTCCCTGGAATAACTGTAATCCCGGGCAGTCAGCCTTTCGCCGTCCTCATTTGTAAGTTCCGATTCCAGACGGAATGCACTATAGGCGGTCATAGCGTTTTCCACGGAATCCGTCAGCCCGCTGGTGGAAAGTATCTCATTATCATTCAAGTGAATAGTCAGATCATTCATCTTATACCAGGACATGGTTTCCACAATCTGATAGAGCATCGCAAGCGACACTTCTTTTCTTGCCACATCGATACCGAACCCCCGCACCTCGTATAAGGGATAATCTCTAATCCTCCCCTGGGGAACCGCGCACGGCTGCCGCTTCGGCGCATTGTCCGGCTCTCCCCCGGATTCCTCCTGTGATACGGTATATATTTCCTCCTGCCATGCCGGAAAAAGCAACTGTAAAAGAGTAACCGTCCCCCACCGCAGTCCGGTTGAGGACTCTGCTTTTATAACGCACGTGTCAGTTATGTCGCAGGTATATCCTTCTTCTCCGAGGCCGTTTGCTTCCTCCGCATAGCCCAGATAGATATCTCCCGGCCGCAGATCCGCTATCGTTCCCTCGCAGATTTCAAGCTGATATCTGCCGCTCTCTTCCGTATTGACAGATTCGTTCCCGCTGCCGCCGACGCTTCCCGTACCGCTTACTTCTGCCAAATCTTCCCTTATGCATCCCGTCATGCCGCAATACTGCTCTGCCAGCAAAAGCGCCGTATCCATAAGCTCCTGCGCTCTTTCTCCATCCGGCCCGCTTACATCCGCTTCTGTCTCTGCGTCTGCTGCCGCGCCTGCCGAAGTCATATCCACAATCACCCGGGTCTGCTCTGTCACCTGAAAAGTCCCTGTGCCGCCCTTCCACTCCTGCACCCCGGGGACTACAGCCGGACACGCATTTACCGATGTTTCCCGGCGCGCTGCCGTATCCTCTCCGTCAGCCGCATCCTCACAGGCAGGCACTTCCACCAGAAACGACACCTCTCTTACTTCCTCTTCTCCTGCGCTGTCCTCTACCCGGTAGCCTACCGTCACCTCTTGGTCCTGAAGCGTATCGTAGACCGTGCCGTCCGCGCCAATCACCTGTTCCAGATCCGCGCCGATAAACATAACCTCATATCCCTCCGGCGCTTCCGGCTCCGACAGCCGCCTGCTTCCGTCTGCCGCCTGCTCGATGACCGGAGCCTCTACCAGATATGCGGCAGGCTTGTCCGCATATACTTCGAACTCATAGAGCGATACATTCTGATAGAGATTGGAGTAATCCTCTTCCCTCCTCGACACCTCATCTACAGACAGGCGAAGATAACGCACGCTCACCGCTTCTTCCAATGCGATTTCCTGATTCTTCCTCTCCGGCGCGGTATCAAAAACGCGCAGTGTCTCCCATGTCTCCCCATCAAGGGAACTTTCCAACGCATAGGATACGGCATTGCACCGCTCCCACTTGAGTATAACAAAAGAAACTGAAATTTCTTCCGGAAATTCCAGTTCTATATAGTGGGACGCATCTTCCCAGTTATTCTCGCTGGACCAACGGGAGGATAACGACTCATCGTCCCCGTCGATTGCCCTGTCAGCCGACAAATCTTCCGTCTCCACACTGTCACAGGAAGCGGTTACGCCCTTCATCAGCGCAAGATTTTTGCTCTGTCCGGCGTTGTCCCTGCTCACCAGCACCGTCACGAAGATAACGCACACAAGCGCCATCACGCTTACGCCGCACAGCATAATGTTTCTTTTCTTCTTATCCATCCGCAGCCATACCCTTCTTCATCCTGTCCGCCAGACTGAAATAGCCCGGCTCAGCCTGCTGCCTGGGTTCTTCCTTTCTATTGCGGCTGTGCAGTCCTTTCTGCGCTTTCCCACAGCCGGATGCCTTGTTTGCTGCCGTACAGCCTCTATCCGAGCAACGCGCCCAGCAGGCCATAAGAGACAACAGACATAATAATCGTCGCTATCGCGATACCGAGAAGCTCCGCCAAAACGGCTTTCTTGAAATCCACTTCCAGAAGCGCTGCAATCAGAGAGCCGGTCCAGGCTCCAGTTCCCGGCAGCGGAATGCCTACGAACAATACCAGCCCCCAGAATTCATACTTCTTAATGTTATCACTTTTGCTCATAGCCCGGTTCTCTAACCGCTCAATCAAGCCCCGGAATATCTTAATCTTTTTCATCCATTTGAAAATCTGCCTGATAAACAGCAGAATAAACGGAATCGGAATGATATTGCCAGCAATACAAAGCGGAATCGCCGTTGTAATAGGCACCCGCAATAAAGATGCTACAATCAGGCCCCCTCTGAGTTCCAGAATCGGGATCATTGATATGATAAATACAACGACCTCTTTGGCTACATATTTTCCAAGCGTATTTGCAAATGCTACTGCTAATCCTTCCATTACAACCTCTTTCCTCTTCTTATCTCTGTTATTTGATGGTAAAGCTTCCTATAAAAATATATGCTTTCCGGTTTATAATATATTCTCAGCTTTCGCCGCCGCAAATCTTCTCAAGAGCGGCATACAGCGCCTCCATCTCTTCATCCGTGCCAATGGTAATCCGCAGATAATTGCTGATCCTGTCCTTATTCCAATGTCTGACATATATGTCATTTTCTTTGAGTTTTTCGAAGATCACCTCTGCGGGTATCTTCCGATGCGACGCAAAGATAAAATTACTGGACGATTTCGGAAAGGTAAAGCCGAGTCTCGTCAGTTCTTCTTCCGCTCTCTCCCGAGTCTTGATAATCCTGCCGCAGCACTCCTTAAAATAGGCTTCATCTCTGACCGACGCTGCCCCCAGCTCCAGCGCAGTATAATTCATCGTATAGGAATTGACGGAATATTTCACGTCATTCAGATACTGAATCAGCTTCGGCTGCCCCATCGCATACCCGATACGCATACCCGCCATAGCTCTGGATTTGGAGAAGGTCTGCACAACCAGCAGATTGTCATATTGGTCAATCAACGGCAGTGCGCTGACTCCGCCGAAATCCACATATGCCTCGTCTACGATCACTACAACATCGCGATTGGCGGCTATGATCTCTTCTACCTGGCCTAAATCCATCAGAATTCCCGTCGGCGCATTCGGGTTCGGGAAGACCACGCCGCCGTTTGGCTGCTTATAGTCCTCCGGCCTGATACAGAAGTCCTCATCCAGCGCCTTCGTCTCGTAGGGAATCTTATATACATCCGCCCACACATCATAGAAGGAATAGGTAATATCCGGAAACAGGATCGGCCTTCCGGACTGAAAGAACGTCAAGAACGCCATGGACAGCACATCGTCCGATCCCACTCCGATGAAAATCTGATCCTGATTGATATGATAGTATGATGCCAGTTCTTCCGCCAGTTCTGTTTTCTCCGGGAACGCCGGATAAAGCCTCATTCTGTCGCTCTGAAGCTCTGCAATTCTCTTCGCCACCTCCGGCGCCGGCGGATACGGGCATTCATTGGTATTTAACTTAATAACATTTGCTCTCTGCGGCTGCTCGCCCGGCGTATAAGGCACGACCTTCCGCACATTCTCTTCCCACTTCATAATAATAACCACGCCTTTCTCTCACTGTGAGGATTTCCGTTATTCCTCTCCTTTATCCTGCAAACATGATCGCCGTAAAATTCTGATGTCACAACGCTGCTCCTCTGCGCTGCTCTTCTCCTCTGCGCCGCTCATCGCTGCTGCCTGCGCCATTCTGCCGCCGCCTCTTCATATGCTGCCGCCTGCGCCGCGTCTCCAAGCTCATGATAGCACTTTGCCAGTCCCATTAACGGGACATCACCGCTAGTGCGGATATCCAGAATGCTTTCCGTCTCACAGGCCCCATTATAAAACCACAGAATCGCTTCGTCCATATCCCGCTTCGCCAGATAGAACTCTCCCAGTTCGCAGCAGATCTCCGCACATCCCTCACAGGCTGTCACTTTCAGCGCATATTTCAGGAAATCTATTTCATCTCCGGCAATACGCGCCGCTCTGGCTGCCACACATGCCGCCTCCTTGATCTCGTCCACGCTGCGCGCCGGGTCCTTACAGGATTCCCGGAAAAAATCTCTCGCCGCCAGAAAATCCTGATCCTCTCCCGAAATAAAAAGCTCTTTCGCGTATATGTTGTGGAGCCTTTTATCCAATCTTTCTCCTGATTCGGTTATCCGCGCAAAAGCCGCCAGATCCCTGTTTTTATGATTATGCTCGGGCATATGGATGATCTCTATCTCGCTGTCATAGATCACCGGGTCAAGCCCTACCTGCTCGTGGATGGCGCCCTGCCACCGGAAAGTCCGCACTCTTCTGAAAAGCTTCGGACGCAGTTCTTTGTCGTAATTATAGATCGTTCCGTGAGCAAGCTGATTTGTATAATACATCTGCACCATGTCGATCTCAGGCAGCAGCGTCTCTTTTAACTGCATAAAGCGAAGCCGGTTCTCCTCATCTACGACTTCGTCCGCATCCGCGGAATAGATATAATCCATTCCCGCTTTGGAAAAAGCGAAGTTGCGCGCTGCGGAAAAATCCCCGGTCCATGTAAAATCATAGATCTTATCCGTATACGCCGATGCGATCTGCCTGGTGGCATCAATGGATCCGGTATCCACGATCACGATCTCGTCCATCAGACCGGCGATGCTGTCCAGACATCTTTTCAGAACTTTCTCTTCATTTTTTACGATCATGCACAACGATACTGTGATCATGGATTCCCCTGCTTCCGTTCTTTTCTGTATTAACCGGACGCCCGAACGCATCCTGTTTCATCATACCAAAACCTTCCATAAAAGAAAACCCGAAAACGGAACTTCCGTTCCGGTATCTTCAACGGTATCTTCCTTACCGGTAGTCAAATATCCCGAAGGCGGTAATAAATATCCTGCCGCATTCTCGCTTCTATCGGCAGCCACGCCGTCTCTTTGCCCGCCTGCAGCAGCAGACTGCCGTTCCGGTTCCTATGGACGAACTGCTTAGACGGTACTAACAGATACCGGGTCGTATAGGACAGATCCCACATACGCTCAGATATTTTTATGACATATGTGTCATCACCGGTCCCGACCCCCGCATACCCTCTCCGGGCCTTCCGAATCCGTGCCTTTCCCAGAAAACGGTATCTGCGCCCGTCCCAGTTATATACGCCCAGCATATGAAACCGCATATCATGCAATATGCCAAGCAATAGTCCTGCCAGAACAAGCAGCACCATAACCGCCTGTATCCATACCATGTTTTCCGGTAACGATAATTCTATTCTCATCATGCGCTCCTGTCTGCGCATTCTCTCCGTATACTCCCTAGAGTAGCATACTCGTTCTTTGATTGCAAATCCTTTCAGCAAGCAGTTTTTTCATGATCAGGCGGTCTCAAATCACTCGGGAAGCTTCCTGACCAGCCTCAGCCCCCGTGACAGCCAATACTGCAGCGCTAACGGCAATACCAGTCCTGCCGCCAGGTAGACCATCTTAAAGGCTTCCGCGCCGCCAACCAGATAATAATAATCAATGTTGCTATGAAATTGTTCGAAATCAAAATCCGCGCACAATCCTGTGTGTGCCGCCACGCCGGCAATAACCATCTTCACAAGCATAAACGCCATGATATGATGCATCATGACCGCATACGTATTTCTTCCCAAATAAGTGACAGCGCGGCTCTTTTGCAACGCAGGCGTCAGGACCTTAGCCACCCGCAGCCAGAAAGCAACGCCTGACACTACTGTCACATATGGAATCACCGGACCATTGGCAAACCCCGTACACCATACGCTGCTGTAAGCAAGTCCGCCGCACGTAAGCTGCAGTACCACCTGCACCCCGATCACGATGGCAAAATAGGGCAAATTTCCCAATGTGTCATGCTTTTCCAGCTTTTGAAAATAGAACTGTCCCATTTGAAAACACGGATAAAGAAAAAGAATCCTGCCCGGCATCTTATACCAGCCCCACACATGACCGCCGATGGCAAAGTACACCACTGTTATACCAACCAGCAGGGAACCGGCAAGAATAAGCCATTCATGGTCCAGACGCAGCTTCTTTAACAAAAGCCGCATCCCCAGATTGAGCGTTTCTACCAGAAACAGGACCGGCACAAACCATGCCGCGAAGTTATAAAGATACTGATAGCCATGGTAAAAAGGCTCCAGAAACAGGCTCATTAGAGTAACCGGCTCCCCCAGCGCAAATCCGGCTCCCGCCCGCAATGCCCATGCGATCAGCCCGTAAACCAGATTCCAGATAAAGTAAGGCAGAAGCAGTCTGCGTACTTTCTTCTTCAGATAGGCAAAAGGCGCTTCTTCTTCCTGCCGTCTGTAGAAATAACCCGATATAAACATAAAAAGCGGCACATGGAAAGAATAATAGGGAAACAAATCTCCTACCGTCATAATATTATAGTCCGCGTGTCCCGCCACGATCATGACCATGGCAAGCGCCGACAGAATACCGAAGGCCGCATTGTAATTTGTTTTCTGTTCAACTGTGTTCATGTAGTCTGTCTCCACTCTCTTTTTAACATTCGGTATTCCAATCTGGTTTTGATTTTCCCGTCATGCCATTCATAATCAATGTGCTCCGCTTCCTTTATCAAACCGCACTTTTGCATTACTCTTTCCGAGCCTGCATTTTCAGCCAGACATCCTGTAGACACTCTGTATACATTATTTTCCTGAAATGCAAATTGCAGGACCCGCTTAAATGCTTCCGTCGTATACCCCTTTCCCCAGAACTCCGGATAAATAAAATATCCTGCATGAACAAATTTCCCAACAGGCGTATCATCTATTACGGTATATCCGGCGCTCCCAATCTGCTCATGCAGATCTTTCCGCTCAATATGCATAAAGTAGAACTTTCTGTCAGGTTTTTCCATATCATCCAAAACCATCTGAAAATCCGCGTAAGCCTCTTCTTTTGTAAATAATTGTATATCCTGTAAATAATACATCGTTTTGGGATCCGCTTTCAGACGGTAATATTGCTCAAAATCCTTCTCCTGATAATCCCGCAGAATCAATCGTTCTGTCTCCATATATATCATTAATCATAAACTCCTTTCACACTGTTAGGTCCCAGGTAATTGCGAAATTCCTTCATCATTGTTGAAATTGTGCACGACTTTCTTCCTTTTCGCTCTGGGATTCCCGTATATTTTATAGTAAAATACATAGGATAAGGAAGTATATGCAGCAGCTTCCTTTATCGTTTGCCAGGAATCCTTCTATAATGAAAAAGATGAAAAAGTATTCCGAAAAAACCAAAAATAAAGGATTTTATTTTATACTTATTATATTTTATACCGCAGTCCAAAGCAACTGCTTATGCTTTGCACGTATATCGCAATTACAATTGGTTTACTGTTTACTCCTGATCAGTCGTCCCGGTAACATAATTTACCGACTATCTCAGAAAGGAATCCTTATCAAATGAAAATAAAAAAGAATACATTTCTGTTATCTCTGATCTGTATCGGCGCCCTGATATCTTCCTGCGGCACGGACTTGCCGTCCTCTCCATCCGACAAGTCAGACAGCACAACGCTTTCCGCCGCCGAATCGGAGGAAGCTTCCGCAATACCCGCCGTGCGCGCCGCTGACAGCTACCTGCGTGCTTCCGATATCGTGCTGGATCTTAACAGCCCCGGCTTGCAGCCTTCTGCGGAAAGTGAAGTTCCCGTCAATTCATGCGGCGATTTAAGCGTGCCTACTTATCTCACAAAGGTAGACGATACCTATTTTATTGTAGACTGTTACCACAATCAGATCATCTATCACGATAATCTAAGCGATCCGCTCTATGAATGGCAGGTAATGACTTCGGAAATTGATAAGGGGCATACCCTTGCCAGCGATGGAATGGTCTATCTGATCGATGACACAGAGAATAACCGTATCCTTATCTTCGAGAAAAAAGACGGCGTCTTCTACCACACCCAGACCTTTGATGAGATCGGCAACAGACCCCACTATATTATCTACAACGAAGCAACTGATACTTTCTACGCCTGGAGTTCCATGAGCGGCGAAATGTATCTGTTTCGCCATGATCCCGGAGACAGCCGCATGTATCTGACTGAAATTCGTAGAATAGACGCCTTATCTGACACCTATGTCAGATCCTTTACCATCATGGATGATTCCATTTATTTCGTGTCAGGTATTCCCGGCAGCCCTGCGATTTTGGAGGCAGACCTAAACACCTTCGAAATCCGTAATACTTATTCTGTTCCGGACACTATGGCAGGCATGATTCAATTGACTAAGATTGAAAATCACTATTATATTACGATATCGACTGACAGCAATGGAAATCAGGACTATGCCACCATAATAAGAACTGACGATTTATCAACTCTGTCTGCGGGAAATTATGAAGATATATACAAATACTTTATTGGAGGCGGCACGCCATATTACATTACTCAGATTGATAACAGCTATTATTTAACAGAACACAGAATTCCTGGCCACTCTATATGGAGATTCCGTATAGCCAATGGAGAAATCATGGATGTGGAGACCATATATTAGGTCTCCTATATCCTTACTGCATTCTCATGCGTTACTGATTTCGCCTTGTGTGTTTTTGTTAAATTTAAATTTAGCACTGATCGTTTTATCTGTTTAACACAGAATTGATCTATTACGCCGAATGATATTATCCAGACAAAGTCAACCATGACATATTATATTTTTTGTTACATTTGTGTTTACTCTTTTCCTGTTTCTTATATTATAACGTATGTATTTTTATTTTGCCATTATTTACTTTACTATGATTACACTCTTTTCTGCTTTTTCTCTTTTTTAATAATTACGCATGATATTCATTTCGCTTTTTAATAAATTCCTGCATTTTCCGTATTATTTATCGCTGTTTATTCCTGCTTCTTTCATTTCCCTTTCAATTTTCTCTCTTTTTCCTCTTTATTTCTTCTATTATCTGAAAAAGTAAAAAGCCCCGCAAATTTTTACGGTCTGCGAGACTTTTCTGACTTTCCAATCATATGAAGCTTTTCCTAAGGGTTAAAACCCACCTTACTGTTTTCCCAGTTTGATTTTCAGATAATCTTTAATCAGTGTTACGCAATGATCCCAACCCACTTTGGAGCTATTCAAAGTTAAATCATAATTTAGCGGATCTTTCCAATCTTTTCCTCTGGTATAATACTTGTAATAGTCTGACCGATATCTGTCTGTCTTATGTACCAGCTCCTTTGCCCTGTTCTCGGACACCTGCATTCTATCCATAACAGTCGCAATACATTCCTTTTCCGGTGCTTCCACATAGACGCTGATGACATTCGGCATATCTTTCAGAATATAATCTGCGCACTTACCGATCACTACGAAGGATTCCGATTCCGCGAGCTCCCTGATGATCTCGGACTGAATATTAAACAGGTTGATATCCGAAGTAAACTCCTTATCACTCGGTTCTACTATATAAGTATATGGTATCTTCATCAAATGTTTCATCGCATAACTGCCGCGCAGCTTTTCATCCACTTCCGCAAATAATTGTTTATTGATGCCGCTGTATTCCGATGCCATATCAATCAACTGCCGCTCGTAACAGGGAATTCCCAGCTCCTCCGCAAGTTTTGTACCGATTGCTTTACCACCACTGCCAAATCCTCGTGCGATTGTAATTACATAATTCTCCATATGCCATTCCTCCTTATCGGTCACAAGAATCTGCCGCTTTTCTGTCCGATAGCGGCTGTTTTTATTATTTTACCACATAAAGGATGTATTTGTAACAAAATCAAAGCATTTTCCAGCAGTTTTCAAATAATTTTAGTTAGGATGCTCGTTGAATGGCGTTCCGACTTCTATCAGATTGCCGTCCGGATCATAGAAACGAATCACCTTCTGTCCCCATGCATGTTCCATAAGATGATTCACATACGTTATCGGTTCTTTATAATTCTCCAATTTCCTGGCAAAACTCTCAATATCCGGTTCTTCAAAATAAAGCTCCGCAGCATTATTGTGCGGGACAATATCCTTGTCTATACAACTTTTCCAGATGGATGCGTCCTGCAAAACCAGTCCTTCCGTCAAAATGACATTCCCGTCATTATCCAGAATAACATCCAATCCGAACAGTTCTTTGTAAAAAGCCTTGGATTTTTCTATATCCTTTACAACTATTAAAACATTTTTCAATTTCATTAGGATTGATCCTCCATGTCAGAGCAATTTGCTGCACTCAGGCAAATTTGAGAGTCTGGCTCAAATTATAACTTTACCTGCTCAATTTCTTAAATAACAGCACATCAGTGTTTTCAATCTAATCCTCATGTCAGAGCAATTTATTGCGATGACACGCGTCGGAAATGTCAAAGTTTTCCGAAGGAATACTTTTATTTCCGACTGCGATCAAGGCAATTTGAGGCTCTGACTCAAATTGCCGGTTAAAAAATCAGCTCATCAGAGTGATTTTTTAACCTAAATCTCGATCACAAGCCCTGCATTTAACTGGTGCACCATCTCGCCAAGTTCTTCTTTTAATACTCTGTAAGAACGTTCTCCCGTACAATGTCCCGTATAAATTTCTTTCACACCTGTATTCTTGATATTTCGTGCCAATTCATGTACTTCTGCTTCCGTTCGGTTGTAGATATGAAAACCGCCTATCAATGCATAAATCCTTTGATTTGGATACGTTTTGTGCACTTCCTGAATGATATGATCGGCTCCTCCATGGGAACAACTGTTGAAGATCACCAGACCTCTCTCTGTCTCGAAAACAAGACTTTGTTCATGGGAGAAATCATCCGCCTCCCAGCCGCTCTTAGTGCGGATATACATGTGATTTTTCCTTCCGATTTGATCCAGCCCCGCAGTCTTATGCGGAAGCAATGACACTCCCTGACACAATGCAAAGTCACCTTCCGCCCATGCAATACGCTCTTTGTTCGCTTCCAGTATTCCTTTCGGTATCCCTATATATTTATGAAAGATCCATGTTTTTGCATAACAATTTTCCGCACTGCCCTTCCGCAGATAAAACTTAGCCTTTCCGTTATGTGCAAAAAAGGCTCCCATACCATCTGCATGATCATAGTGGGCATGAGACAAAACAGCATAATCTACTTTATCGATTCTCTTGCCGAGCTTTTGGGCATTTTTGAGAAACAAATCCGATGCCCCTGTGTCAAGGAGTATACTCTTTCCCTGATACTCGATATAAATACTCAGCCCCCATTCCCCACAGAGTTCACCCTTAGAAATATTATCTACCAGTACGGTTGCCTGCATAATTTTAGTCATTCCTTTCACTTCGCTCAAAAATCTACTTTATTTTTCACTCTTATCTCTTTCTGACTTCTGATTACGCTGTTATCATCGCAAATAAAGTCATTGCCATAAAAATATGCTCTTTAAACTTATCAGCAGCCTAAACCGTAATCTCTATCTGATTATTCTCAATTCCCACGATACAGCTTTCATAATAACCGTCTCCTGTGACTCTCGGTCCGCTGATTACTTCATAACCATCCGCTTTCAACCTGGATGTAAGCTCGTCCACCTTCTCCTTACTTCCCACAGAAAATGCAATATGAATATACCCGGTTCTCTGCAAGCCCTTATCATCATCTGTCATTCCCGGCTTATTCATAATCTCCAGTCTGGCTCCGTCATCGAAGGATAGAAAATAGGAACGGAAATCTGTTGTGACATTATGATATCCGTCATTAGCTTTGGCGCCAAAATATTTTTCAAAAAAAGCTTTTGTCTGTTCCAGGTTATTAACATACATTGCCAGATGTTCTATTTTCATCTTTTTTCTCCCATAGCTTAAAATCTATATCTCAATGTTTCTCTTACTCTTTCTATACATCAACACTTTACAAGACCGGACTGATAGCGGATGCAAATTCAAAAGCAATATCTTTATGAGCAAATGTACCGCCGTAGCGACCCTTTTTCACATATAAACCTATTGCATTGGTCTGTTCGATCCATTCGGATACACTGGGGGTAAAAGTTAATAGTCCAGCCTGTTTTTTAAAGTGTTCAGATTCGAACACTTTAAAATCCGGATTATAAATTTGTTCCCACGTTGACAGAAATTCCAAGGTTGCTCTATTCCTAAGCCAATTTCTGACCACATCTGCCGCTCTGGAATTTACTGCTTTCACCGCAGCTATATCCGTGATACATATATAATCATCTAATTCCGCCTTCGATATGGTAACCGGCACATCCTGCACCGTAATAATCCTGTTATTCGGCATCCGCACTCTCCCTTTTTTTGACAAATCTGACCTCCAACTCCATGTCAAGCGCCTCCGCCAATTTTGCAAGCACCTCGATGGTTGGTACATTTCTTTTGGCTTCAATGCGGATGATATTCGTTCTTGCAATACCGGTAAGATTGGCAATTTTCTCCTGTGATAATCCTTTCTCTTTGCGGATCGCAATGTATTGGTCGATGACCTGATTTTTAATCTTGTTTTTCTGTGTCTCAATAAGGTACGATCTTTCCTGATCATTTACGATATAATCCATAGTCTCACCATCTTTCTTAATACGTATCATCAATATAACATATTTGTTGTAATTTGTAAAGAAAAATCATGCTCAACACTCCGATTTTCTTCCTGCCTGCGTTTTCCTGTTACACAAAAAATTCCCCCTGCGCCATCACATATATATGCCATTACGCAGGGGAAACTCCTATTCAACCGTCTTATCTATAATCTGTCCGACACGCTATGTTTCATTCTTCCGTGTGCCATCATCCAAACCGGTCACTTTTCACTCTTCACCTTCCACAGTTTCACAGAACGTATACTTCTTTAGAATCTGTCCGAACACCAGACAGATCACGGTGCCCGCCACACCGAGAATAAACATCATCATCGCCGCCCCGGAACCTTTTCCGACACCCCACCAGGAAGCCGCCAGACTATCAACAGGTACCCCCGCCATAAACGGTTCGCACACTCGGTCTACCATCACTCCTCCCAGAAGGAATCCGATGGGTATCGTGAAAAACTGCAGCGTATTACGACAGGAATATACACGTCCCTGCATCTCCACCGGAATCGTTGCACGCAGAATCACATCCAGATTGGTACTCATCAAAGGCACCAGGAACCAGCCAATGAACTGTCCCAGACACCACCAGACCGGCGTTCTGCTAAAA
>JAGAIZ010000005.1 GCA_017626325.1 Lachnospiraceae bacterium
ATGCCTGCGCGAATGACCTAACTACAAACTCTCGTCCATATCTGTCACACGCGAGAGCGGGTGATGGGAATCGAACCCACGTATCCAGCTTGGAAGGCTGGTGTTCTACCATTGAACTACACCCGCATATATTATATAAATTCTATACGCTGCTTCCACAACTCCGGCTGTATGTACCCGCATACTGCTCATGCACATATGCGTCGGGGTGACAGGATTCGAACCTGCGACCTCCTGGTCCCAAACCAGGCGCTCTAGCCAAGCTGAGCCACACCCCGAGAGGTATTCCGCGCCGATTCGTCCACAACGCAAGTAACATTATATAATACGGGCATTTGTATGTCAACAGGTTTTTTATAATTTTTTGCCTTTTCCCAACGTCACTGAACGTCTGTATTTCAGATCGCACTTACATTTCAGGAAAGATAATTGAGTGTAAAGTGAGCCAGCCCCTCTTGATCAATTTCCATTATAATATAGGAAGGCTCTCTTCCCTCCTGTCTCGGATAACTCAGACTTCCCGGATTAAGCACAGTAACATCCTTCTCAATATCGATCAGCGGCTTGTGCGTATGTCCGCACATAATGATATCTATTTCCCGGATTCTCGCTTCTTCCTTAATCATCTCATAATTCATGGATATGTAATAATGATGTCCATGGGTAAGCCACACCTTGTACCGTCCGATCATAAACTCTTTCTCTCTGGGAAGATCGGAAAAGAAATCATTATTGCCCTGTACCATCTCTACCGGACATCCGGCAGCTTTGCTTATGATATATTCGCTGCCCTCCACGTCGCCGCAGTGGACAACCATGTCCAATGGTCCGACTTTCTCCACTACACGCAGGAAATTCTCGTTACGCCGATGGGTATCACTTACAATCAGTATCTTCATACATCACCTAATCCTTTTCTTTAGTTCTGGCTTCATAGCCTCCAGCGCCTTGCCGCGATGGCTGATTTCGTTCTTCTGTTCCTCGCTGAGCTGTGCCGTGCTGCATCCGTACTCCGGCACATAGAAGATAGGATCATATCCAAAACCGTTACTTCCCTTTTCTTCATATCCGATTCTGCCCTCAATCACGCCGTGCGTCGTGACCACTTCGCCATCCGGAAACGCAGCCGCAATCGCACAGACAAATCTGGCTGTCCTTTTTTCATCCGGCACGCCTTCAAGCCTGTCGATCAGATTTTGGTTCTTTATCGCATAAGGGGTATCCTCCCCCATATATCTGGCCGAATAAATACCCGGCTCCTTATTCAGATAGTCAATTTCAAGACCGGAATCATCCGCCAGCACAATAGCGTCTGTCTGCGCCGCAACCGCTTTCGCTTTGATAACGGCGTTTTCTTCAAACGTTCTGCCGTCCTCTATGATATCAGCCCGGATTCCCGCCTCCTTCATAGAACAGATTTCCGCGTCCAGATCTCCCAGTATTTTCCTGATCTCCCGCATTTTGCCCTCATTGCCCGTGGCAAAAATAATTTTCGTTCTCACTTCGTTCCTGTCCTCTCTCATCCTGTCATTCACAAAACCACGCTGGCTCCGCATTTCCGAGCGATTTTCTATCTGTCTTGCCGAGCCGACTATTCATAC
This sequence comes from Lachnospiraceae bacterium, assembly GCA_017626325.1. Lineage (GTDB taxonomy): Bacteria > Bacillota > Clostridia > Lachnospirales > Lachnospiraceae > UBA3282. The sequence continues at coordinate 1,602 of JAGAIZ010000005.1, forward strand.
GCTTTCAGGATCGCCTGATAGATGCCGTCCGCAATCCGCTCGATATAATCTTGTCTTTGAAGCAGAATATATTCCTGACCATTTGTCAGATATCCCACTTTAACGGCTGCCGCCGGTATCGTAGCTTCGCTGATCACCACGTCCGCCTCTGTCGCCTCCAGAAGCCCGTTTGCCTTGCCGCTGATGGCCGTCACCACTTCACGCTCTAACAGATCGGCCAATTCCACGCTGCCAAACCCCGGAATGAAGAATCTGCTGTTATAGACCGTTTCCGTACCATACACCTTCGTGCTGTCCGCGCCGCCTACCTCTATCCGAATCAGCATATCCGCTTTCGTGGCGGCAGCCAGCCTGACCCGGCTGCTGTCTGCAGGATTGCTGTCGTCCATGCGGGTATAATATACCTTGATATCCGTTTCGTCCAGCTTCTCCTTCAGCGCCTTCGCAATATCCAGTGTAATCGTCTTACCCTCTACCGTATCCTTCACGATGCCGCTGTCCTCCGCGCCATAAGCGGGATCGATTACCACAATTTTATCATATGCTTCCTTGGGAGACATAAATTCTATATAGAGAGTGTTATTTTCAAAGATGCTTTGATACTCGTATACATCTGTCAGCGCAAACCGCAGACAGATCCGTTTCTTCTCCACATCAAAATGTCCGTTCAGCACGTTCTCACAGTTACCATAGACGCCATGGCTCTCATAGAACTGCCCCTGATCCGCCATTTCCTTAGGCGTAATGCTGACCCACAATTCCTGATCCATATAATGGTTCTCAACAGTAACTTCCTCTGCCTTAACGGATTCCGGCATAGGAATGCAAAAATAGTTTGTATTCTGACTATTACGGTCAATATATATTTGGTTTTTATCTATTACCGCCGCTTCCCCTGCGGCATCGCCGCCCGAAGCCTGCACGACCTCATCCTGCGCCACATCTGCCACAACAATAATCTTATTGGCAGAATAATAAAGCATTATGCCCATCGCCGTAAATACGAACAAAATGCAATATACGGCAAATCTTCTCATCAATCTGTTGTGCTGCATTTCTTATCTTCCGCTCCCGTTTGGCTTCGGTCCCATATATTGGTAGAAATAGGTCTTCATCATACCATTATAGATCTTCCGGTTCTTATCCGCTTTCTTACCAATCGCCGTCTCCGCCTGCTCATATGCCGTAATCAGGTACATGGACCAACTGTCTAACGCCATATACCGCTCGCCGATCGTATGATATAACCCGGGCAGATTCTGCTTATCTTCCAGCCTCTCGCCATATGGCGGGTTCGTAATAATAAATCCGTATTTCTTAGGATGGCTTAGCTGTTCCACCGCTCTCCTCTGGAAATGTATCATATGGTCTACTCCCGCCAGCTTCGCATTGTCCCTGGCAATAGACACCATCTTATCATCAATATCATAGCCCTGTATATCCGTCTCCACAGCGGTATCTACCATGGCATCCGCTTCATCCGCCGCCCGGTACCAGCACTTTCTGTCGGCAATGTGGCTCCACTCTTCCGCAAGGAAACTGCGGTTCATGCCCGGCGCCATATGTGCCGCCATCATAGCTGCCTCGATCGGTATTGTTCCGCTGCCGCAGAAGGGATCGACCAGAATACGGTTCCCTCTCCACGGGGTCAGCATAATCAGCGCTGCCGCCAGATTCTCCGCAATCGGCGCCTTCGCCGTCAGCTTACGGTATCCGCGTTTATGTAAGGATTCGCCCGTCGTATCGAGCCCCACCGTAACCTCATCCTTCATCAGAAACACTCTGACAGGATAAGACGCCCCGCTCTCTTCAAACCAATCCACCCGATACACGCTTTTCATACGCTCCACCATGGCTTTCTTCATAATGGACTGGATATCGGAAGGACTGAACAATTTGCTCTTTATGCTGGCGGCCTTAGCCACCCAGAACTTCCCATCCCTGGGAATATACGCTTCCCACGCAAGTGATTTTGTACCCTGAAAAAGCTCCTCAAACGTCTCCGCATGGAAGCTTCCGACCTTGATCAGCACTCTCTCTGCGCTGCGCAGGAATATATTCGCCCTGCACAACGCCTGTGCGTCTCCCGCAAAGGTAATTCTGCCGTCTTCCACCGACACGATTTCATATCCCAAATCTGTAATTTCTCTTTTTAAAACTGCCTCTAATCCAAAATGACAGGGCACAATATACTCTAATTTTTCCATAGACATATTGTAAAATGTATGCGTGCAAGTGTCAATCTATTAATCTTAATAAGTCTATTAATCTTAAAAAGTCTATTATTCTTAATGAAGCTAAACTTAACGAATAAGAAAAGAAGGAGCGCCGCCGCTCCTTCTTCCCGCTGAAATTGTACTTACGGAATTTCTGTCCTCAGATTACTGGTTGTTCTTCTGATTATCCTGAGAATTGTTGCCGGAACTGTTCTTTGTGCTGTTCTTGGAATTGTTCTGGCTGCAGTTATTGTATTTGTCCTGCTGCTTCTCGTTCTGGCTATTCTGGTTGTTCTGATTATAATCGTTTTTAGACATTTTCCATACCTCCTGATTGTTTTGATGTTACAGGAATAGTATTAGAAATTAGTGGCGAACTTATTCAGACGCTTTATAGGACTTTAGTACCAATTTTTTATTCAAAAGTACCAAAACAACCTTTGGTACTTTGGTACTATTTTCGAATTGTTTTTATAACGAAAACGTTTATAATAATAAGTGTAAACAGAGATACCCCTTCATTCTCAGTTTACAGACCCTTATATTAATTATTTATACTCCCCTCAAAAGACCATTTACCCGAATGGTCTTTTGTTTTTATCTTATGAATATCTGCCTGTCTTATGAATATCTACCTGCCGCCCTGAAAAATCCGTACCAGCAAAATCACAATTAAAACCGGAATAATAATCGGCGCAAGCACAGAGATCAAGGAAAACGCTACGCCGATGATCAAAATAACCACTACAGTCACAATCAGCAGAATCAGCCAGCCCGGCATGCGAAATATCCTGCTTTCGCCGCCGTAATTCTCATAAGCGTCATAATTCCGGCTATCATTGTATACGCCGCTTCCCTGCGCACCGCTGCTATGGGCAGCGCCCCGGTACGCATTACCCGCGCCGGTCATCTCCTCGTCATAAGTGCGGTTCGTCCCTTCACCGGCGCCGGCGCGCTTATTCGCTTCAATGATGCTTTTGGCCAACAGACGCGGATCTCCCAGCTCGGCCAGAACATCCTCTTCACGCCTGCCTTTCTGAATCTCCCCATTAATATATTCCTGATAGTAACGCACGTGATCCGCTACCTGATTACTGTTTAGTCCGCCTGCCAGCGCGCGCTGCAGTTTCTCTGTAAACTCAATACGATTCATCCTGTAAATTTCCGCTCCTGTCTATTGTTTGCCCGGCCTGTATCACAGCCTGTCGATGCCCCAGTGTCCCATTCTGGCGATATATTCTTCCGGCGACCGCCGCAATCCCGCCATTGTTTTGAAAGCATGCAGCACCATATCCTCTTTGTTGCACTGTGCCGTATTCTTCCCGGTATCCCTGCGCAGGTTATCCTGTTCCATCTCCCACACATAACAGTCAATCAACGAATAGCCCTCACACTTCAAATCCTCCGGGAAATTATGATGCTCCAGATAATATGCAAAAGCCTCGTACAATGCCCGGTCCGCCAGCAGCTCTTCCCACAGCATGCCGCACCAGCTTTCCGTCTCACCGGCATATTCACACATTCTCACAAGCCCGTCATATGCTCTTAACCTGCTTTGATCAAAAATAATTGAAGACGACATCTTTCTCTCCTTGTTGTTTCCGTATCACTGAATCACTCTGCACATTTGCATGCCTTTTTACTTTATATTATTTCATTTTACCATACCCATACTCAATTTACTATGCGGGGATTCTTAATTTTTAAGTAACATTCAGCCATGCAGAAAGGATTGTGCAAAATGACCGTGGGAGCTTGCTCACTAAGGGCAGTTTGTACAATCCTTTCTATAGGGCCTGTTACATTTTTAACAGAAACAGGCAGCATACCCTCTCCGGATACGCTGCCGCGAATTGATTGCTCTGTATGAATTCTTTTACAATATCATTGCATACCGTTTCTTCAGATTATTCCTTCACACCGCCGAGAGCCACACCCGCAATGATGTATTTAGATAAGACGAAGTATACAACGAAGATCGGCATAATACATACTACCAGACCTACGTAAATAATACCGTGATCGGAACGGAACCTCTCGCCTCTCATCATCTGCACAAACATAGGCAGCGTGTACTTCTTCTGAGAAGTAAGCAGCATGGACGGCGTATAGAAGTTGTTCCATGATGCAATGAAAGCGAAGATACATTGTGTCGCTACTGCCGGTTTCATCAGCGGCATTACGATTCTGTTAAACGTGTTAAACTCTCTGGAACCGTCGATTCTCGCCGCATCTACAATCTCAAGAGGCAAAGCGCTCTGCATATACTGTCTCATAAAGAATACGGTTGATGGCGCCGCAATCGCGGGAACGATCAACGGCATATAGTTATTTCCAAGGCCCAATCCATATATGAAACGGAAGAAACCTATGGAAGATACCTGCGCCGGAATCATCATGATTGCCATGATGAACGCCCACGCAAATCCAACTCCTTTGAACTTGTACGCGGTCACACCGTAAGCCGTCATCGTGGAAAAGTACACCGTAAGTATCGTAGAAGGCACCGCAATCACCAAGCTGTTGGTCATGTATTTCCACAAAGGCACCTGCTCACTGCACTGATACAACAGCTTCGCCCAGTTCTCCATAAAGTAATGAGAAGGGATCAGTGACAAGCCCTGCTGAATATCCACACTGGTTCTGGTCGCATTCACGATCATAATCCAGAAAGGAATCAGACTCAAAAAGCAGAGGAAAATGCAGATAGCATTTCTAAATATCTTCGCTGCAAGAATTCTGGCGTGTAATCCGCCTTCCATTTCGTCATTCTGTTTTGCCATGATTATTTAGCCCCCTTTCTTGCTTTTTCTGCCGCCTTGATTGCCTTTTTCTCCTTAATCGCATCTTTATCTCTCATAATATAGAAGAGAATCAATGAGAAAATAAGTGTTACTACGAACAAAACGAGGGATGCCGCCGCTGCCTTACCCATCTGTCTGGAACCCGTAAACGCCAGATCTCGGATATACATTGTCATCGTTCTTGTGGTGTAATCCGGGTCACCATATCCACTCGTGGTCAAAAGCTTCGGAATATCGTACATCTGCAGACCGCCGATTGCGGAGTTGACTAATGTAAACAACAGGATCGGACGAAGCATCGGCAGCGTTACGCTCTTAAAAATCTGCCAACTGCTTGCACCGTCTACTCTCGCCGCCTCAAACAGCGACGGACTGATACCTAAGACGCCTGCCGTCAGCACGATCATCGTATTACCATACCACATCCAGAAGTTAATAAACGAAATAATACTTCTTGTGGCCCATTTGCTCTGGAAGAAATTGTAAGGCTGGCTGATCATTCCCCAGTTTGTGAGCACCTGGTTAATCGGTCCGTTCGGGAAATCGAACAGCTTGTAGAACAATACGGAAATCGTCGCCGCCGTAATAATATTAGGCATGAAAGTCAGTATCTTATACGCGCCCTGCGCTTTCAGCTTCACTCTCGTGTCGGTAAACCATACCGCCAGAAGAAGCGCTAACAAAATCTGCGGCAGGAAATTCATCAGCCACATGATAATGGTATTCCACAACGCCTGAAATGTATATGTATTAAATACTCTCCCGTCATTTCCGATAAATACCGTTTTAAAATTTTCCAGTCCGTTGAAGTAAGGCCCGACTTCCATATTAAACATCGCATCCGTATAGTTCTCACAGAACGCCAGTCCAATCGTGTAAATCAAAGGCCATAACTGAAATATTGCAAATACAATAAAGAACGGAGCGATAAAGAAATATCCGTAACGGCTATACTCTACTGTTTTGCGCTTTTTGCTGGTGTTTGCCATTTTTCACATCCCTCTCTGCATTATTTTTACTGCTGCTTCTCTGCCTTTAACCGCGCCACAGGCATTTGACATTACTCCGTACCCGGAACCCTCTCAAACATCTGTGCCGCGGTTCCAACTTCTAACCTGTATGCTGCTTTTAGAAAGAGCAGCGCCCGCTGCCTTTTCCATTGATGCAGAAGGCAGATATTACTACCCGCCTTCTGCTTCTTTATTGTCTGGAAGTGACAGCCCTTGCTGCCAATTCTGTTATTCTACTGTTACGCCCGGATAAGCGTCAGCTACTGCTGCCTTGAAGTCAGCGATTGCCGTCTCTTTATCCTTCTCACCGTTAGAATAAGCTGTTACCTGTGTATCAAGCAGCTCATTAACCTTCTGGTCATATGCGCACATCCAGGATACATCTACGTCCTCTGCCAGAGGAGAGAATACTGCGATGAAGTCCTGACCGCCTAAGAAGTCGTATGCGCCCTTGCCAGCGTCAGATAAGGATTTCATTGCTGCCTTGTTATTTACGTAATCCAGTGTTTCCTCAGACATCTTGGTCATGATATCTGTATCACAGCAAAGCGCCTGCATGATTGTACCAGCCATCTCTTTGTCAGAACATCCTGCTGTTGCGCCTAACCATGTACCGCCCCAGTAATAAGGAGCAGGACCCTGGCACATATTCCAAAGACCGTATGTACCTTCGCCTACAGCAGAGCCGCCGCAGTTAGCCTTGATTGTCCAGTGTAAGAACCATGTACATCCGAAGTAACCGAATACAGCGTCTGTGGAAGGACCAGCGTTCCACTCGTCAGACCACTGTGTCGTCTTCTGTGTCAGGTCTTCTTCCTGTAATACCTTAACAACGTCCATGTACTCTTCCATAGCGGAATCCATATGGAATACGCCGTCAGAAGTTACCCAAGGCTCTGTTTTGTTGGACATAAATGTGTTTACTACGTCACCGTTAGAGGAAAGGATTCTTGTAGCGTCGCCGGATTTCTCTTTGATCTCTCTTGCTGTTGCAAGGAAGTCATCCCATGTACCGATCTTAGCCTGCATCTCTTCAGGACTTGTTACGCCAAGTAAGCTCTCTGCAAGGTCAGACCTGTAGATAAAAGCGCCAGGACAGGACTGCCAGGAAAGACCTTTAAGGGAACCGTCTCTCTGGTCTGTTGCGATAGTAATTGTATAAGGATACATCTCAGCCAGATCGTCGTCTGTAATGCCGCAGTCTGTTACAGGAATTGTAAAGTCAGAGTTTGTATACTTCATGATATAACCCGCCTCGAAAGCGATCATATCAGGATAATCCTCTGCGTCAGGATTCTGTAATAACTGGTCGATCTTCTCCTGATAAATTGCGGAGTCGCCAACGTTTACATACTCGATTCTGTCAGCCAGTTCAGGATGCGCCTCTGTTACGTAAGCCAATCTCTCCTGTAACTCTGTATTCCAGGAATAGATGTAGAACTTGTCTCCCGATGCTGCCGTGTCTGCCGCTGCGTCCTCTGCCGGAGCTTCCTCTGCCGCCGCATCGTCTGCAGGCGCCTCTTCTGTTGTTGCCGCGCTGTCATCTGCCGCCGGAGCCGCTGTGCTGCCGCTGTCAGAACCACAGCCTGCTAATACGCTTGCTACCATAGCTGTAGAAAGAAGTACACTAATCACTTTTTTCTTCATTTAATTATTCCTCCCTTTTTTGTTTTGATGCTTGCTGCATCTTGTTAGGTTGTTTTATATAAAATGCGCTGCCGCATTTCATATCATGATTGACAAGGATTGTTCTATATCTAGTATAGATATAGAAGAAAAGGGATATCCCTTTTCTTTCGCAACTATTGCCGCCGCGATTCCATCCTGGATTTTATTTCCTTATGGATTGATATCTGCAACCGAGTTGCCTTCATATACGTATCCTTCGACGATGAGTTGTTCGATCAACGTCGTTTTGGGATGCTCAATCAGATTAATCAGTTTCTCTCCCGCTTTCTGCCCCAATTCTTTCGTGTTCTGGTTCAGTGTCGTCAGCGTAGGCTCTATGTGCCTTGCGATTCTGATGCCGTCATAGCCCACAACCGATATATCCTGCGGAATCCGAAGCCCCATCTCCTTGATCGCATTGATTCCGCCAAACGCTGCGAAATCATCAGGATACAGGATACAGGTTGGTCTGTTCTCCAGATTCAAAAGCCGCACCGTCTCTTCGTAGGTCTTCTTCGTGTCACGGTACGCCGCCACGCTTATGTATTCCTCCGGCACCTCTAATTCAAGCTGCGCTGCCGTCCTGTAAAAGGAAGACAAACGGCTCTGGGTAACCGCTGAATCCGCGCCGTGGATATATGCGATTCTGCGGTGTCCCTTCTGATATACATAAGTCAGAAGATCCTGCATTCCTTTCACATTGTCCGACATGATGGCGCAGACGTTATTGAATAAATGATCGATGGTCACAGTCGGGATATTGCTCCTGACAAGCTCCAGCACCTCCGGCGTATAGAAATCCGTACATACAATAGCAATTCCATCAAAACCGCGATACCTGCAGTGCTCCAGGTAAGTCATCCTGCCTGCCCGGCTCTTGCAGTCATTGATAAAAGTAATATCATATCCCGCTTTCTCCACCGTCCGCTTCAGGCTGTCTAACACAAAGGAGAAATAGTCATGGGTCAGACCGCTGTAATCATCCTCTGCAAACAGGACTCCTATATTATAGGTACGGTTCGTCTTAAGGGCCTTCGCCGCCGAGTTCGGGAAGTATCCCATCTCTTTGGCCACCTGTCTGATATGCTCTTTTGTCTCTGCTCCGATGTCTTTGTGGTTGTTCAACGCTTTACTTACTGTTGCAACCGATACCCCGCAGGCAATCGAAATATCCTTCATTGACACCATTCCAGCAACTCCCCTCTGGTTCCTTTACTTCACGAAATCGGATGCTGTCGGATGAGCCGCAATCACTTAATCGTTTTCGTATTCTTAGTGTACATCACATTTTATAGATTTGCAACACAAATTTTACTTTTTTTGTGTATTTTTTATATATTTGTGTATTTTCCACAGTTTTCAGTTTCTATTTTCAACACTTTTGTACACAGTTTGTTCACATTTCGCTCATATTTGATTGATAACAAGGTAAACGGTTTCGTTAATAATCTAAAGTATTTTAGCAAACTCTGTTTTTTCCTTTTTCCGCCGAAAATATACGATTTTTATTGCATTTTGCACATTTCTTCTGTATAATTTCCTTAATTACATTAGCATTACTTCTATATTGTAATATTGCCCGGTGCATTTTCTTTTTGCAGGGCAACCGCATCAAAGGTTACTTAATCGTTTTCTTACTTTATTTATTCTGTTTCTGCAGGTGATTTGAGAATCTGTATTTCGGATTGCCTGTCATCTAATTATTTTAAAAGGAGAATTATGCTATGAAATTTGGTTACTTCGATGATGCCAGCCGAGAGTATGTCATCACCACGCCCAAGACGCCTTTACCATGGATCAACTATTTAGGTTGCAACGACTTTTTCACCCTGATCTCCAACACCTGCGGCGGCTACACTTTCTATAAAGACGCGAAGCTGCTGCGCATGACCCGTTATCGTTATAATGATGTCCCGAATGATATCAACGGCAAATACTTCTATATTAAAGAAGGAAATACCGTATGGAATCCGGGCTGGAAACCGACCCAGACAGACTTGGACAGCTACGAGTGCCGCCACGGCATCGGCTACAGCCGTTTTACCGGCATGAAGAACGAACTGGAGGCATCCGTCCTCACTTTTGTTCCTATGGACGACAACTGCGAGATCAGCCAGGTTCGTCTGACCAATAAGAGCAATGCCGAAAAGAGCGTATCTCTTTTCTCTTATGTAGAATGGTGTCTCTGGAACGCGGACGACGATTCCAGAAACTTCCAGCGTAATTTAAGCACCGGCGAAGTTGAGGTTGTCGGTTCCACAATCTATCACAAGACCGAGTACAGAGAGCGCCGTAACCACTATGCGGTTTATTCCGTGAATACGCCGGTAGACGGTTTCGATACAAGCCGTGACGCTTTCCTCGGCGCATACCGCGGCGCTGCCAACCCGGAGGTTGTAGAAAGCGGCAAAGCGACGAACTCTATCGCAAGCGGCTGGTCACCGATCGCTTCCCACCAGATCAACGTAACCTTAGCGCCCGGTGAAAGTAAGTCTTTCGTCTTCGTACTGGGATACATCGAGAACCCGGAAGACCAGAAATGGGAAGCCCCCGGCATCATCAATAAGAAGCCTGCCGAGGCAATGCTTGCAAAATATCAAACCGACGCCGACGTAGCCAAGGCGTTCGAAGCGCTGAATACATACTGGAATGATCTGTTATCCAAGTACACCGTGAAGTCTTCCAATGATAAGGTCGACCGCATGGTGAACATCTGGAACCAATATCAGTGTATGGTAACCTTCAATATGTCCCGTTCCGCTTCCTATTATGAATCCGGTATCGGACGCGGCATGGGATTCCGCGATTCCTGCCAGGATCTGCTCGGTTTCGTACATCTGATTCCGGACCGCGCAAGACAGAGAATCATCGATATCGCTTCCACCCAGTTTGAGGACGGCAGCGCATATCATCAGTATCAGCCTCTGACCAAGAAAGGCAACTCCGACATCGGAAGCGGCTTTAACGACGATCCGTTGTGGCTGATCGCCGGAACTTCCGCTTATGTACGCGAGAGCGGCGACACCGGCATTTTAACGGAAATGGTTCCGTTTGATAACGATATGTCCGTGGCACAGCCTTTGATGAACCACCTGAAACGTTCCTTTGATTACATCGTAAACCACAAGGGACCTCACAATTTACCGCTGATCGGACGTGCCGACTGGAATGACTGTCTGAACTTAAACTGCTTCTCCGAGCATCCGGGTGAGTCTTTCCAGACCTTCGGGCCTTCCGAGGGACCTGTTGCCGAATCCGTATTTATCGCAGGTATGTTCGTGAAATACGGTGAGGAATACGCCCAGTTATGCGAGCTGATGGGCGACCAGGCAGAAGCCGATTACGCCCGCGCCGAAGTACAGAAAATGTACGATGCGGTCTTAAAGGACGGTTGGGACGGCGAATGGTTCGTACGCGCCTATGACGCTTACGGCAAGAAGATCGGTTCCAACGAGTGCGAAGAAGGCAAGATTTATATTGAGTCCAACGGCTTCTGCCCGTTGGCAGGCATCGGCGTTAAGGAAGGTCTTGCCGAGAAAGCGCTGGATTCCGTCAAAGAGAAGCTGGATACCAAGTACGGCGTTATGATCTTACAGCCCGCTTATACCAGGTATCACTTAGAGCTTGGCGAGATCTCTTCCTATCCGCCGGGATATAAAGAGAATGCAGGTATCTTCTGCCACAACAATCCGTGGGTATCTATTGCAGAGACTGTCATCGGACGCGGCGACAGGGCTTTTGAGATTTACCGGAAGACTTGTCCTGCTTATGTGGAGGAATTCAGTGAGATCCACAGAACAGAGCCTTACGTATATTCCCAGATGGTAGCCGGTGCGGATGCGAAGTTCCACGGCGAAGCGAAGAACAGTTGGCTTACCGGTACTGCCGCATGGACGTTTGTAAACGTATCTCAGCACATCTTAGGCGTATATCCTACCCACAAGGGCTTAAGCATTGATCCTTGTGTACCGAAGGGATTCGGGGATTTTGAGATCACCAGGAAATTCCGCGAGGGTACTTACAACATCAAGGTTGTGAATCCGGACAATGTGGAGAAGGGCGTAAAGTCTATCACGGTTGACGGCGAGGCGCTTGAAGGATGTGTAGTGCCTTACGAGAAGGGTAAGACGGAGTACAATGTTGTTGTGACGATGGGGTAAGATAATATTTTTCACAGCAATGCATTACTTGTTATAAAAAAGATCATGCTGCCAAAGTATACTTTCTACTTTAACAGCATGATCTTTTTATTCCATTGTTCTAACCCAGCCTTTTTCGTTGTCCCCAAAGCGAAATGTATCCCTCTATATAGTAAACCCTTCCCAACAGCAAAAGGCGACAATTTTCCATACAGTTTTCTGCAATTATCTAAATCCCAGCGCATACATCATATTGTATGCGGATTTTTCTTTCGCACTAGTTTTATCAAAAGTCTTGTTTTTCATGCCTAAATATGCCAAAATATGTTTTAAATAACTCTAACCTTGTGGTATGGTTTTGAGTCAGTTCCCATATCGGTACACATCGGTTACAGGACAATAAGGACAATAAAAATATATTTAGAATTTTTGGGATTACTATATGAGCCAGTATATGTCTATCGGAAAAGTATCAAAACTAAAGAACGTAAGCATTAAATCCCTGCGTTACTACGACCAGATCGGGATTCTGAAACCCGCCTTCGTCAACACGGAGACTAACTACCGCTATTACACCAGGGAACAGCTTTATCTGCTGGATGCAATCACAGTCTGCATCCGGCTGGGTATTCCGCTCAAAGACTTAAACCGCTATGTAGAGCACGATTCCATCAATCTGCAGAAGCTCCTGTACGACGGCAAAATACTGGCAGAACAGAAAATCATGGAAATTCACGACTGTCTGGGCACTCTGCAGGAAACGCTGCAGAATATGGCAAGCCCCGTCACCGGTCTCGCGAAAATACCGGAAAGCAAAAGCGGCGTCCTGCTGCCTGACGGCTTCTTCCACAATGAAATTCAGGAGCGTACTCTGCTGACTGTCCCATTAGACGAAGACGATACGCCCAAATATTACGGTCAATACATTCTCAAGCTCTTTGTAACCGCCCAACAGATCGGGCTTGCTGTCTCTTATCCGTCCGGCGTTCTGCACCAGTATGAGGAAGGTGTCTACAGACGCTTCATGTTCCTGACGGTATCTGACGAAAGCGGCAATGTGGATGAGGCTTACAGGGATGCGATCCGCACGATACCGTCCGGTGATTTCGCCTGCCGTAAACTCTCTGCCCATATAGCAGACTTTCCTTCCATCAAAGATGAGATGCGGGAAGTTCTGAAGCAGACGGATTTCTGTGTCATTGAAACAGATGCCCTGTCCGAAGAAAATAAAAAAGACGGCTACCCCTTCGAACTGGAGTACCGTCTCTGATATTTAACCTTCCCACGGCCTGATTCTGTATGTTACGCCAAGTCTGCCGCAGATCTCCCTGCACTGTGCTTCCTCTTCCTTCGTAAGTGTGGTATCCACTGTGGACAACACCACATTGGGTACATATTTGCTCACATTTCCCGCAAAGGCCAGCATTGCATCGAAGGAATCTATACCGAATTTACTGCGGGTCAGTTCATAGTACCGTTCCTTGTTCGGCGTATTCAGACTGATAGAGATGGTGTCCACCAGCCCTTCATACATGGGCGCTGTATTTTTCTGCCAGATCAGATCGGATAAGCCGTTGGTATTGATCCGAACCGGCTTCTTAAACTTCTCCTTCACATACGCCGCCACCTCTAACAAATCCTCCAGCCGCTCCGTAGGCTCTCCGAATCCGCAGAATACGACCTCCTTATACTTATCCATATCGAATTTGGCAAATTCCGCCTTCACTTCCTCCACGCCAGGTTCCCGTTCCAGCCACAGACTGCCGGAATGATTCATCTCATCTCTTGTCTGGCGCAGACAGAACGTGCATGCGCAGGGGCATTTGTTAGTCATATTCACGTATAGGTTTTCATATACTTCATACAAGATTACCATTTCCTGATTCTCCATTTTCCATTTTTTCTTTTCCATTTTATTTATTCTTAACTCAGTTTCTTTTCAATTGATATAAGATTTCCTCGAAGCATACCCCGTCTGTCCTGGGAATTTCCAGTTCAATCGATTTCATAATACATTTCTTCACGAATCCCGACGCCTTGCGCACCGACTTCTCGAAGGAGATTCCGTTCACAGCATCTGCCGCAATGACAGACGCAAATATATCTCCCGTGCCGGAACGCTCCGTTCCTACCTTATGCGTACGGATAAGCTTCGGTTCCGCATCCGCTTCATAAATATAATTGGCAATAAATCCGCCCTGCGGGATTCCCGTAATAACGACTCTGGAAGGTCCAAGCTCCGCCACCTTCCGCGCCATATCAAGCAATTCTTTCTTACGCCACCCCTCCTGCTTATAAGGCGTGCCCGTAAGATTACATGCTTCCGTCAGGTTCGGCGTAGTGATATCAGCCAGTCTGACCAGTTCCCGCATCTCTTCGCACAACTCTTCTGTGTAGGTAGAGTATAGCTTACCATGATCGCCCATAACAGGGTCTACGATCACTAACGTACCTTCTTTGGAAAATTCACTGACAAACCGCTTCACAATTCCGATCTGTCTTGCGGAACCCAGGAAGCCGGTTGCAATCCCCTCGAACCGCAGATCAAGCTTCTTCCAGTTCGCAATATATTCCTCCATCCGGTCCGTGTAATCATCGAAGAAGAACTGCTCGAATCCGGTATGATTGGAGAAAATAGACGTTGGCACAGGGCAGCACTGCACACCCAGATACGATATAATCGGAAGCGCTACTGCCACAGAGCATCTCCCGAAGCCCGATATATCATTGATCACCGCTATCTTTTTCTGCATCACGAATCCTCCCTCTCTGAACATTCTGCCCCATTCCGTCTCAGGCTCAGCAGCGCCATCATCCCAAAGACGCAGGCAAAGCCCGCCAGATCCCACACGGTAAAAGGCGCGCCAAGCCACACGCAGGAAAGAACCGCCGCCACTACCGGCTCCGCGAAGCCGTACAGAATCGCTTTCTCCGGTCCGATCAGGCGTACGCCCACCATATACAGATTGAACGCAAGGAGATTCCCCAGTACCACGACCGACGCAATCCCCAGCACAATCTGCCGGTCCATCACTACCCCATATTCCCAGGGTCTGAAAATCAGCATAGAAATACTGCCGCCCAGAAAGAAGCTCCATCCCTGCAGCAGCGTTACCGGATAACGCGACAATAGTCTCTTCGGATAGACGTTATATACCGTAACTGCCCCGGCGCTGCCGATTCCCACCAGAAGCGCCGCCGGAGACACCGCAAAATCCGTCAGACTCCCATGTGTCACAAGCAGAAATACGCCAACCAGCGCCAATAGAATGCTGGCTGTTTCACTTCCTCTGGGAAGACGCTTCGCCGCCACGCATCCGCACAGCAGAATCGAAATCGGGCTTAAATCCTGCAGGATCGTTGCCACGCCCGCAGAGGACAACTGTATCGTGCCGAAATACAGAAACTGGCACAATGTAACGCCTGCCAGTCCATAAACCAGAAGATCGATCCGATCCCTTCGTTCTTTCCATGGCTTCACGACTGCTCCGGCATCTCTGCACAGACACCATGTCAATAATAATATTCCCGCTATAAACAGCCTGATGGGCGTCAGCCACAGACTTGAAATTCCCTTATACGTAAAAAGGAACTGCCCGCAGGTACCGGAAACGCCCCACATAGCGCCTCCCAACACCGACAACGCAGCTCCGCATATATACTTGTGACGATTCATATAAGATATATCCTTCTTCCTGCAATGTCAAGCCGCCATTATAACGTCTGTTTCATTGTAACGTTATCAAAGGATAAAGTAAAGCATGGATTTATGTTTCCATATTTCTGACAAACCGGTCGCTCATCTCATCGATCTGCCGCTGCGCTTCTCTGGCCTGCTTCACTTCCGTAATCTTGCGCATGATCAGATTAATATCCTCCGGCGAAAACATATCCAGACACTTGCTTAAGCTGTCCAAATCATTCAGATCAATATTAACCGTTCCCACGGAAGTCGACACCTGGATCCAGTCGGGATTCGCGCTGCCGCCGATCGTAATGCTTACGCCGAACATGGCGTCCTTTGTCACCACCACGCTGACGCCATCATGAATAACGGTTCTGGTCACCGGATTTCCCGCAGTCGGTTCTTCCATCTGCCGCAGGATAATACCGATAGAATCTGTCGCCCCGCAGGATTCCCCAGAGGCAAGATATTCGTCCGCCTGCTGTAATTTCGCCGCGAAGCAATTATCATCGCCGCATCCGGTCAGTCCCGCGCTCTGACGCGCTTTTACCGTCTGACTGTACTGCGCCAGTTGCCTTGCAGTATTGTTCCTGTCATCCATCTGATAAAATGTTCTGAATGGGCTGCTGTTAATCATAGCTTCTTTCCTCTCTTTCCTGTTTCGTATCTATTCCTTCCCAGGCATGGCAGATCAGCAAACGCTGCTCATTGTTTCCAGCGCGAATTTCTCTATCTTGTGCTCCGTCTGTTCTGAGACCTTAGTCATATCCACCTGATATGCTTCTACTCTTCCGTCTTCGTATTTCGCCTCTACATAGACCTGCTCTTCTTCCGCTATCTTGCCTTTCAGCGTATAGCCGTCCGCCACCGCTATCTCTATGTGATCGCTTTCCTCATAACTCATATTCCTTACCTCTGCTGCTCTGGCTGCTTCCGTCAGCGTCGACAGCGCCACCCGGATCTCCGCATACGGGCCGATCACATTAACGCCTGTCTGCTCCTCCCGTTTCCGCATACGCATCTCTTCCCTGACAATATCTTCTCTTCCCTGATCCTGATATTTCAGGTTCTGTATCAGACTTTCCTGAAACCTTTCCGTCTGGCCGGATTTCCTGCCGTTCTGATACCCTGTAATATTATTCTTGCTCCTTACCTCCTGTATGTCCATCTCCTACGGCCTCCCTTCCGTCAGAATTTTCTTCACTTCTTCCCTGCCCCTGCGCAGCCGCGTCTTGATCGTGGCTTCTTTCTCGTTGAGAATACCGGCTATCTCGTGAATCGAATAATCTTCATAATAGAACAGATAGATCGGATTCCGGTAGTGCACCGGCAGCGCGAGCACCGCCTCCAGCATCTTATCGTCCTTGATCTGGTAGGGCAGATATATATTTTGCGCGGCTATCGGCAGCATTTCATTCCAGGCTGTCGTTTTCCGGTACCAACTGCTCTTTAATATATCGATACAGATGTTAATGGCAGTCCGTATCAGCCACGCTTTCTCGTGTTCTTTATTTTGAATCGGCTTCTCATCCTTCATGTAGCGCAGAAATGTCTCCTGTACCACATCCTCGGCATCAGCCCGGTTCTTCATATTGGAAAAAGCGATCCGGTACAGCATCGTCTGATACTCTTGTGCCAGATCATTCCACCTTTGCTCTTTCACAAGCTTTTGTTCCATCCCTCATAATTCCTTCTAACTCAAAGTATACATGCTACGCCGTTTCCCCTTAGCCGCACGGCAGAATCTTTTCACATATTATTTCGTCTATATACGGAATACGAATAAGAGACGGAAAAAGTTTCATTCTCAGAAAATTTTCCGTCTCTTCTCCAAGAGTCTAAGAGCACACTTTATTCTTCCTGTCCGATTATCTCTTCCGCCATATCAAGCATTTCCTCGCTGCTTACATTCAGGTCGAAGCCTGCCAGATTATAATGAAGACCATTCTTTTCCCATGTCACACCGGTGTTCCTCTGAATCTCCACCTCAGAACTGCCGTAGGAGATATAATATCCGCTCTTCTCCTGATTTGCCTTATCTTCCTCCGTCAGCTCATAATCCGGCGGAACAAACTTATAGGTATATTCATCATAATAAAGGGTAATATCCCCGCAGCTTCTCGTGGCATCGGGTTCTTTCTCTCTTTCTACTGCCTCTACCGGCCTATGGATTGCCAGATATATGCCCGACTCACCTTCTTTGGTGTAATTGATCGTCATTTCCTTGTAGGTATACGCTTTATTGCCGTCTTCGTCCCATGCGTCCACACCGTCTACGTACATGGTATCGAACTGGTAGCCGTTTGCGAAACGCTCCACAGAATCTACCGCGTCTCCAAGCGCTTCCTGCGCCTTCTCCATATCTCCATAGTCTCTGTACGCATCTCCAAGATAATGGCTTGACGAAAAGCCCACCGCATGCCCCGTCGCGTATGCGCCGCCTCCTACGAGCAGACATGCGGCCGCTACGCCGATCACGATCTTCTTCACCGATAAATGTTTCATACTTCCTGCCTCCTTCTGACTGTTGCTAATTTCAGCGTCAATTCTTTGTTTCAGGCTCCGGGAAGCAGATATAGTCTGACATTCTGCCGCTAAGGCACTTTTTATATTCTGTTCAAAATCATATTTCTTTTGCATAAAAACCTCCTACCCTGATATCCGGTTCCGCATCCGTTCCGCCATACCCAAATCTTCGCCCAGTGACCGCCGCAGACGTTCTCTTGCCATATGCAGTCTGGATTTCACGGTTCCTTCCCTGCATCCAAGTATCCGCGCGATTTCACTCACCGTACATTCCTGATAATAGAACAGCACCACTACCGTCCTTTGTTTGACCGGCAGCGCCCGGACCGCCTCAGATAATATCCTTGCCTCTTCCTTCACCAGTATTTGCTCCAGAGAAGAACGCTCCGTAGGCAGATCGGCCTGGTCTGTGATTTCCTCGACCGGAGTCTCCCTGCCCTTCTTCCTGCCGGCCTTATAAGCCGTCCGCACAAGGATCTGCATCATCCATGACTTAAATCCGCTTTCATTCTTAAGCTCCCTGCAATGCAGAAATACCTTTACGAAAGTATCCTGTACTGCATCCTCGCTGTCCTGATAGCTGCCTGTAATCAGATATGCCGTGCGAAGCGCCATATTCCTGTATTGATCATACAGCAGGTCGAAGGAGGGCTTATCCCCTTCTTTCATCCGCCTTACCAATTCTTCTTCGTTCAAATCACTCTTCTCCTTTGCCCGGCATGTGCACCTGCCTTCTACTTATAAGAGGCCTTGAAGCTGCAAAAGGTTCATTTTTAACAACAAATTCCGCTTCCCTTTTTGTCTCCGACACTATATAATTATGGAATAATTGCGTAAATCACAGATAAAGCAAGGAGAATTACTTATGAACAGAAAAGAACAGGCAATCGCTTATCATGACAGAAAGTATAACTGCGCGCAGGCTGTCGCCTGCGCCTTCCATGAAGAACTGGGCGTAGACGAGGAAATCCTTTTCAAAGCCTGCGAGGGTTTCGGACTTGGTATGGGCGGCATGTGCGCCACCTGCGGCGCTGTTTCCGGCGCAGTCATGGCCGCAGGCTTTATGAACAGTGACGGCGAATTGAAGGATCCGAAGACCAAAGCCGACACCTATAAGCTTTCCAGAGAAATCGTAAATCAGTTTATTGCCAAAAACGGGACTGCAGTCTGTAAAGAATTAAAGGGCGTAGAGACCGGTAAGGTTCTCCGTTCCTGTCCCGACTGCATCATGGACGCCGTGGAGATCGCGGAGAATGTTCTGGGAATACGTTAATGGCTCTGCCGTCCGCCCCGTTTGCCCAGGAAGTTCAAAATGTTGTTCAGAAAATGAAACAGCAAACGAGGGTTCAAATCCACGCATGAAAAAAGCCGAAACCCTTTAATCTCTCATAGAATTTCGACTCCATCAATCAGCGTGCGCAACCGCACATATAAACGTGCGCTAGAGGATTCGAACCCCCGACCTTTTGGTCCGTAGCCAAACGCTCTATCCAGCTGAGCTAAGCGCACTTTTCAACAACAGAGTTTATTATAATTGCTTTGACTCAGAATGTCAATAGGATTGTAAAATATTTTTCAACAGCCGGTCTTTTCCGGCAGCGCCGCCAGCACGACTCTGCCGGAAACAGGCTCTGCATTTCCATTCGTCACAGCACGGCCTGCGCAGCCATCACTCCCAGACAGAGGATGCAGTACAGCAGCATGCCCGGATTCAGAACAACTGTGCGAAAACGCGTTCCTTTCTCAAGCGTCACTTCACCTGCCTGCATCTTACATTTGGATTTATTGACAAGCAGCAATACGATACCCGCAATGGCTATCGCGTAGATACAGATGCCATATACTGCGTAGACAGCCATACCCACCGGCGACTCCATATCGATGCTCGTCATCATGAGACCGCCCAGCACACTTCCCACAAAATTTACCATCATATGTAAAATTACCGAATACCAAATACTGCCTGTTTTCACATAAATAAACGCAAATAAGCAGCCAATCAGAAACGCATAAAAGAACTGGTTAAAATTCAGATGAAACAAACCAAAAACCATTCCCGACACGACCACCGCCGTTCCCTGACCGTACCTTAGCGTCTGATCACAAATCAGTTTGCGGAACAGTATCTCTTCAAACAGCGGTGCAAGCAGCACCATATAAATTGCAGAAATCCAGAGATTGCCCCCTGTAATCACATTGATTAACGGATTCTCCACAGAGTCGCCCTTCAGCAGACCGATTCCGGTTGTCAGAGAAAGCCCGACCATGTTACCCACCACCAACAAACCGTAAGCGCACATAAATGCCAGAATAATCTGCCATGGCTTCATGGAATGCCGCTCGGGAACCGGCGCGTCCTTTTTCCTCACAAGCAGAAATGCAAGCGGAAAGCCTATCACATAGAGCGGCGCCATAACCGCCGCAAGCATAATATCCGAGTTTTCTGCCCATTCGGGCTTAAACATCAGTACCAGCGACTGGCATCCCATCTGTATCATAGTAATCAGAATCGTACTGACTAACATTCTCCACCCGATTCTTGAGAAATCCTTCTTACACGCTTTTGTTTCCATTTTATTTCCCCTTTTCTCCGCTATAGGATTATCCTATGCGGTCGTACTTTCTGTGTGCCGCTTTCTATACGTCTGACCCTGCGTCTGCATACGGTTTCCGGCGCAGACGCGCATCCTGTCTGCCGACCTGCTTTACCCCGCTCTTAATGGATATCCAGCTTAGGCGGTACATCGATTTCATCAGATACGTATTTTCCATTCTTCTTTCTCTGGCGTACACATTCTGTCAGAAGATATTCGATCTGTCCATTCACAGAGCGGAAATCATCCTCCGCCCATGCCGCAATGGCATCGTATAATTTCGATGACAGTCTCAGTGGCACTTGCTTCTTACCTGGATCTCCCATACTACCGAACCTTTCATATTTTAATGCCTTCGTTAAACGCCGGTATACTAATACAAGCTGCCGGAATTTACCACCGGCTGCGCGTCATGGTTGCCGCACAGAACCACCAACAGATTCGACACCATCGCTGCCTTGCGCTCCTCGTCCAGCTCTACCGTATGGTTTTCATTGAGACGCTCCAGCGCCATCTCCACCATACCGACCGCACCGTCTACGATCATCTTCCTTGCATCAATAATAGCAGAAGCCTGCTGTCTCTGCAACATCACAGCCGCAATTTCCGTTGCATAAGCCAGATACGTAATTCTTGCCTCCACGATCTCAATACCCGCTTCTTCCACTCTTGCCTGGATTTCATCGCGGATTCTGCCCGCTACAATTTCACTGGAACCGCGCAGACTTCCCTCGTCCGCCATACCATCTCCTGTGGTGTCTACATTAGGAGCCACGTCATAAGGATAAAGCCTGACAATATTTCTCAATGCGCTGTCACACTGCAGAGACAGAAATTCCTTATAATTGTCTACGTTAAACACCGCTTTCGCAGTATCTACCACACGCCAGGTAACGGCTATGCCGATCTCCACCGGATTGCCCAGACAATCGTTGATTTTCTGCCTGCTGTTATTTAATGTCATGATTTTCAAGGAAATCTTTCTGGAAGGTGCGATTCCGTTCTTGCCGCCTGCACTTCCGGCGGTCAGATTACTCAGACTGCCGATTCCGCTTAAGCTGCTCACATCCCCGCTCTGATTCAGTTTCGTTTCAGACGCCGGATTCACGCTGGTACAGAATGGATTGACGAAATAAAAACCGTCCCCTTTCAGCGTTCCCACATATTTACCGAACAAGGTCAGTACCAAAGCCTCCTGAGGCTTCAGAACCTTTAACCCCGGCAGAACAATCCATCCTGCACAGATTATCACAAGACTGATTACAACAAAAAGCGTACGCTCTGACATCATGCCGTAGATGAATCCGGCAATTGCCAGCACATATACCAGCAGCGTCCCGAGCAATACCGCCATGCCGTGCTTCTTTCCCTGTAACACTTTCTCTTCTATATTGATATCTCTTTCCATGCCTGTTTCCTTCCTCTCCCTTTTGTCCACTGTTATGCCTTCCTTTGTTTTCTCTTTCCTCTCCATCGTTTCTCCCTCTCTTTCTCAAGAAAATAATTTGTTTTCTTTTGATATTATTATGATATCACTTTAATCTCTTTTTGTAAAGCATATTTAATATTATCAGAGAAAAATCTTTTTGAGATAAAATGTCTGGTATCGTTACCGTCCGTACGATATCACGCAGTATAAAAGGAGCATCCGTTATGCCATTACAGGCACCTGACGGATGCTCCAACATCTGAATGCATAGGAGCAAATTATGCAGTTGTAAACCTATATCATGATGCCGTAAAAGCTTTCTGTAAAAATCTCCGCCTGTATTTCAGTTCCGCATAGGTCATAATCTGTCGCATATAGACCGCGTCATAGGCGCCGCCTACCGCGCCCACCACCGGGATTCCCTGCAGGAACTTCATATACAGCAGTTCGCCGGAAAGCCCCCTGGCTGCTCTGTTGATCAATTCCTCTGTTTCTGCCGTCGGGAATGTTCCGCATTGAATATAGTGGTTCAAAGTTTCCTCTTCCTCCAGAAACTCCTCCCCATAAGAGACCGCTCCATGGATAAGCCGCAGAATAAACTGCCGCTCCTGCGCTGATTCATATGTATAACCATAATTTAAGGCAGTCTCATAGATTCCCTTTAACATTATTCCGGTAAAAAGCGCAATATCCGGCAGACCGATTCCAAGTACGCCAAGACCCACGCCAGACACACCCGACATCAGCAGATTCACCGTGCCCGCCTTCCCCGCCTTTCGGGAGAATGCCTTCAAAGTCTTACGGTTCTGCCGCACACCGGCGGCATACTCGTTGATGCGGTAGTCCTGCTCCAATTTCTCTTTCTGATAGGTCTTCTCGATAACGCCCGTTCCTTTGTCGAAGATCAGCGCAAAGGCTTTGGCAAATGCTGTATCCAATGTTCCCTGCAGTTTCTTCGGCGCCTTGTTTTCAAGCGTCCGGTTCAGTCTCGACTCCCTTTTCTCTCTGTGCCTTTCGGCAAACGCCTGCTCCTGTTTTGTAAATTTTAGCCATTCCTTTTCCAGCGGGGTTCTTTTTCCTGTCAATGCTTCTCACTCCTCTTATCCCAATCCGCCATGCAGAGCCATCCTGTTGATGCCTTTGTGCAGTCTCTCCATTTCCTTCTCATAGTCTTCTTATAATTTGCCTTTCGCTGCCGCAGCCACTTCTGCCTGAAAAGTTCTACGCCGGGCCAATCCACTCTGCGCCGTCATCCCAGCTTTCCAGCATTTCTGATGTAACGTCTCCCTTGCCAAGATTACCATAAAACCGCCCTTTCTCTGCGATAAACTCAAGCACGCAGTAATCCTCATCGGTCACGCCTCCCGGATAATACATTTCGTCTCCTTCATGCCAGAGCTTCTCCCTGTAAAACGACTCCTGGTGACAAACAGCCTGCCCAGTCAGGCACAAGCCCTGAAACTTATCGCCGTCCGCAAAATACAGACAGGCGTTGCCGTTTTTCAAAAGCTCCTGTACATGCATAGATGAAGTATTCGTGGAGATCAGATGTCTGCCCACTCCCTTATGGCACGTGCAGAAAACTCTTCTGACCTGCGGCATTCCCTCGCTGTCCAGGAAACCCAGGTCTGCCGTTTCCGCATTATCCACTAATGCCTTGATTTCTTCCATCGTCATCCTATATTTTCCCTCTCTTTCCCGTTTCGTTCATCCTAAGCTTCCTCCGCTTTTTTCTCCCAGCTTTCTGATGCATCACCGCCCGGACGTTCCCATACGCTAATGTGCCTGCCTGTTTTCTTCCGCATCGGTCAGCGTGTCCACAATCCGCGCAAGATAGCTCTCGAACTGCTTCTGCTCCTTTTCTGAAAACCCCTGATAGAAAAGCCTGTTCATTTGCTGTGACACGGATTCGTATTTCACCTGCAGGGATTTGGCATATGCCGTCAAGGAAATAATCGTCTGCCTGCGGTTGTCCGGGTTGATGTTTCTCTCCAATATCCCCTTTTTTACCATGCCGTCCACTACGATGGAGACCGTGTTCTTGGCAAGCGAAGTCTCCCTGCTGATTTCACTGACTGTCAGCCGGTCTTTTTTCCAGAGAATAAACAATATCCTTCCCTGTCCGCCGCTTATCTCGATTCCGTTTTCCGACAGAAGCCTTTCAAAAATCCTATCCTGAAGCTGTTTGATCTGTGTAATATAAAATCCGCCTTTTGTTTCCATAACTCAATTTCCCATGCGCATATTAATTCGTTATAGAACATTTCTATATAGAACAATTATAGAATAACAATTTTCTGACTGTATGTCAAGAACACCACGTAAAACATTATCAAAAACAATTTCAAAAAACGAACTGTTTACACGCAAATCCTGCAAGCGTACAATAAAGATGACTTCAAGCTCTCTTTTTCGTGCAGAAATTAAGAGGAAAAACGAAGCGCTCACAGATATAATATACTCAGGGTCAGGAGAAAGGAATATACAGCTTATGGAATGGATTGAAAGACTGAACGATGCAATAAACTATATCGAAGAACACTTGAAAGACGAAATCGATTATGAACAGCTCGGGCGGATCGCCTGCTGCTCTTCTTATCATTTTCAAAGAATGTTCGCCTATATGGCGGGCGTCCCTCTGTCAGAATATATCCGCAGACGTAAAATGTCGCTGGCCGCCGTGGACCTGCAGGGACGGGATATGAAAATCATCGATGTGGCCGGCAAATACGGCTATCAGTCCCCCACCGCGTTTAACCGTGCATTTCAGTCCATTCACGGAATCGCTCCCTCTGCTGTCAGAAACGACGGCATAGCTGTGAAAGCTTTCCCGCCTCTTACCTTCAAAATCACAGTCAAAGGAGTGGAAGAAATGCATTATCGAATTGAAACCAAAGATGCCTTCCGTATTGTGGGCGTATCCGTACCGTTACATAAAGATATTGAGCAGAATTTTACGGTCATTCCCTCGAAATGGCAGGAAATATCCATGAACGGAACTTTACCGAGACTGATTGGCATGATGGACACACCGCCGATGGGCGTACTCGGCATCAGCACCTGCAACGACACGGAACCATGGCGGTACTATATCGCCGTATCCTCCTCGCAGCCTGCAGACGACTTAGAAGCGTATGTTGTGCCCGCGGCAACCTGGGCTGTTTTCCCCGGTGAAGGAACGAATCAGTCCATTCAGGAACTGGAACGCCGTATCGTAACGGAGTGGCTTCCTACATCGGGATATGAATACGGAGACGCGCCCGATGTGGAAGTATACCTAAACCCCGACCCGCAGAATGCGAAATACGAGGTATGGATTCCCGTGGTAAAAAAGCAGACGGAACTTTGATTTCCTAATCTGTCGGCTTCTGATAAAATCTCCCCGACAGCCCTTCCGTCTTCACCTCGTTGACAAAGGCTTCCTCATCCACAGCCTTTACCGCCTGCAGTACCTTCTTCACTTCTTCTCTGGAAACCACCGAATAGACCACGTTCCGCTCACAATGCTCATACGAGCCTTTGCCCTCCAGGATCGTCGCCCCGTGGTTGCTTACCCGGTAAATCGCATCGCAGATTTCCTCCGCTTTCCCGGTCACGATGAAGAAGGTCTGCTTCTGGTATCTCTTGTAGAGCACATGCAGCACCTGCGTGGAGGCATACTGGAAAATAATCGAATACAGGGCCTTGTCCCAGCCAAACAGGATGCCCGCAATGGATAAAATGACTACATTCAATCCGAGAATCAGGTTCCATGCGTCCATGCCCTTTTTCTCAGACAGATAGATGGAGATAAAATCCGTGCCGCCCGTAGTGGCGTTCATCATCAGGCAAATGCTGATAACCAGTCCGTTAATCATGCCGCCGAAAATGCTGATCAACAGAATATCATATGTAATGATATATCCCGGTATGATATCCGTCAGGATACTGGTCAGCACAATCATCACGCAGGAATATATGGTAAACTTCTTCCCGATAAATTTGAATCCGATATAGACGGGAACCGCGTTCAGCAAAAGATTGATCACCGTATAGGGTATCACAATCCCCAGAAACCGTTCGAAAATCGTCTGCAGCAAAATGGTCAGCCCCGTAGCGCCGCCCGGATACAGACCGCCCGTCCTGACAAAAGTCTTAATGTTAAGCGCCATCGCGAACGCCGCAACACAAATCACAAGTATCCGCTTACCGTCCTGTTTCCAACTAAATTTCATAGTCTTCCTCCATCCCCCGGTTCTTCCAAATATCCGCGCACTAATTATATTATACCTTTTTTTCACAAAACCGTCTGCCACATTTTGCAAATTTTTAAGCATTTTTAAGAAAGTATCATCGCCCCCTGTTTTATATCATTTTCTTAAGCAATACCTGATACGCCGGATATTCCGCCATCTCCACAGGCACAGGCAGTCCCGCTTCCATCAGCGCGGAACCAAAGTAGCGCCTGCCCGGCGTAAAGGCCTGCAGTCTGCCGGAGTCTTCTATACGGCCTGCTTCTGCGTCCGCCGCGGTTACCTCATACACCGCCTCAGGCGCAAGCCCCTTAAGCTTCACATAGCTTACCGTCATATTGCCATGCGTTTCCAGCATCACCACATTTAATAAAGCTTCCTCCTGGTTCTGCGCCACAAACAGCCACGCCCCGTAAGCCGCTTCGTAAGGATTAGACAGCCGGTAATAGCTTCCGTTTTGAATCAAAGCCGCGTGCCGCTTATAATCCCGGACCTGCTCTCTGATTTCTGCTTTTTCCGCCGGGCTTAATTTCGCCGGGTCGAGTTCGTAACCGAAGGTGCCCGCCATCGCCACCACACCCCGGGTATGCAGGCTGACACTTCGCCCCGTCTGATGGTTCGGCACTGCAGACACATGAGAACCCACTGCAGACACCGGATAGAAGAAGGACGTGCCGTACTGTATCCGCACTCTGTCCACAGCATCCGTGTTATCGCTGCACCAGATCTGGGGCGTATAATACAGCATCCCCGCGTCGAACCGTCCGCCGCCGCCGCAGCAGCCCTCGATCAGCATATCAGGATACCGCCTTGTCAGCTTCTCCAGGAAATCATAGACGCCCAGCACATAGTCATACGTTACCTTGCCCGGACAACGATCCGCCGAATAGAAATCCATCAGGCTCCGATTCATATCCCATTTCACATATTCAATATTCCCCTGGTCCAGCACCGCGCATATCTGATTGAAAATATGCTCCCGCACCTCTGCTCTGGAGAAATCGAGCACTAACTGGTTTCTGGAGCGCACCGGTTCTCTGCCCGGAATCCGCATCGCCCAGTCCGGATGCTCCCTGTAAAGCGCGCTGTCCTCGGACACCATCTCCGGCTCAATCCAGATACCGAACTTCACGCCAAATTCATTAACTTTATCAGTCAATTCCTTAAGTGTGCAGCCCAGCTTCTTTTCATTCACCTGCCAGTCGCCAAGTCCGCTGTTGTCATCGTTCCTTTTGCCAAACCAGCCGTCGTCCATGACCACCATATCGATACCCAGCGATGCCGCCTCTCCGGCAAGATTACAAATCGTCTCCCCTGTAAAATCAAAATACGCCGCTTCCCAACTGTTGATCAGCACCGGGCGCGTCTGCCTGCTGTATTTTCCTCTGCAGATATGCTCCCTGATGCAGCGGTGGTACTTCTCAGACAGCCCGCCGAGTCCTCTGTCCGAAAAAGCAAGAATTGTTTCCGGAACCACAAGCGCTTCTCCCTGCGCCAGCGGATACCGGAAGTAATCGCTCTGCAGCCCCATCATCAGCCGGGTCTGTCCATACTGATCCTTCTCCGCCTCACACTGGAAATTCCCGCTGTAGACGAAGACCATTCCGTAACAGTTCCCCATATCCTCTGTGGTATGCCTGTCTGCCAGAATGACCGCCGGATTGTACTGGTGGCTGGAAGCGCCTCTCCTGCTGCCTATCATATAATTGCCATGCTCCACCGGCATACGCTGCAGATTGCGCTCCATCGCATGTCTGCCGTAGAAGGTGAGCAGCTCATACTCCCCCGTCTCGAAATCCAGACAGGCGGACGCCGCTTTCTCCACCGTAATTTGTTCTAAACCACCATTTACAATTCTCACGCTTCTTGTGATAATATCCTCTTTCTCCAACACACCATAGAGAAGCTGCACCTGCACGCCGCTTACCTTATCCTCCAGAAGAAGCGTCAGCGTCTCCGCCTCTTCTTCCCCGGCATACACCGCCGGAAGCCCCTGCAGCCCATACTTTCCCCGCCGGATTTCATGAGATACATAGCGAAGATCACAGCACGCAGAACCATCGGCATTACGAATCACCACCGCGCTGCTGCGATAGTCGCCTGTCCCCATCGCCGGATATTCCTGGGGCAACGCGTCCATGGAATATGTCCTGTCGTTCCCCACAGCAGCCGGATTACCCGAGAAACCCCTGTCATAATAAGTCAAAAGATACTCCATGCTGCCCGAAACCCTTTTTCCATAATACAAATGCAGCAGGAACCCGAACCGGTCCACCTTCATCTGATACGTGCTGTTTACCGTCTCCAGCGTAAAAATCTGTTCTTGCTCCTCATAATAAATTGCCATAGTCTATATGCTCCTTCCGTATGATTTCACCTTAGACGTTTGCGAAACTCTTCACAACATAACTTTAATTGTGCAAATGATACAAACATAAGTAAGCCCTTTGCAGGCATTTCACAGCTACTTCACAGCCCCATTCACCACACCGTTCAGAATCTGCTTCTGACAAATCACATAGAAAATCAGAATCGGAATCAGGGACAGCAGATAGGATGCAAAGGCCAGGTTATAATTCGTTCCGAACTGCGACTGGAAGTTCAACTGCGCAAGCGGCAGCGTATTCTTGCCGGAACCCGCCAGAATAACAAGCGGCGTCATCACGTCGTTCCAAACTGACAGTGCTGTCAGAACTGCCACCGTCGCATGCATTGGACGCATGATCGGAAAAATGATTTTCCAATAAGTCCTCCAGGTAGACGCGCCGTCCACTCTGGCCGCCTCCTCCAATGCCAGCGGAATATTCACCAAATACCCTGAATACAGCAGCACGTTCATCGGCATATAGAATACCACATAGAGCAGGATAACGCCCATCCAATTCGCCAGTCCCATCTCTGCCGTCTGCTTTGCTAACGGCATCATCAGAATGGCGAACGGCACGAACATACCGCTGACAATGAATAAGTACACAAAGCTGTAAAATTTGCTTTCCCGTTTGTTCCTGCCCAGCGCATATCCCATCAGAGAATGCAGCACAAGAGACAGCGCCACGGTAAGCAGTGTAATTAACAGACTGTTTCCCAGAGAATGCCAGAAATCCGTTACCCGCATTGCCTCCCTGAAATTATCAAGGCTCCAGGATCCGGGCAGAGACAGAATACCGCTGATGCTGTTCGTCATCTCCGAAGGCTGTTTGAAAGCAATCACTACCGTCATATACAGCGGAAATACTATTGTAGAAAGGCCGAGAATCAGCAGAACCATCGCAAGTCTGTTCGTCCCGCCTGCTTTTTTTGCTTTTGTCATAACTGCTCCTCCTTTTTACCGGTGAATTTCATCTGCGCCACCGACACCATCACGATAACGATGAAGAAAATAACCGCGTTGGCGCTCTGGAAGCCGAACTGTCCGCCCGACATACCGTTGTTATAAATCAGATAAGATATGGATTCCGTACTCTGCGCCGGTCCGCCCTTGGTCAACGCCATAATCTGATCGAATACCATCAGGAAATTCTTCACGCACAGCACCATATTAATGGAGAAGAAAGGCACGATCAGCGGAAATGTCAGGTGCCGGAACTTCTTAAAGCCCGTCGCCCCGTCCAGGTCTCCTGCCTCGTATACATCCTCCGGCACCGTCTGCAGGCCTGAAATATAGATGATCGTATTCATGGCAACCGCCTGCCAGGCACATACCGCCATAATCCCAAGCCACGCCGTGTCAGGATCGGACAGAATACTCGTACTCAGCGAATCCACGCCCGCCATAGCCGCCAGCGCCGGAAGAATATACGTGAAAAAGTAATTAAAAATATAGCCCACAACCAGCGCCCCTAAGATATTAGGCAGGAAATACGCCCCTCTGAAAAAGCTTTTGGCCCGGATTTTGCTGTTCAAGGCAAGCGCCAGAACCAGACTGATTATATTGACCACTATGGTCGTTACAATCGCCAGCTTAAAAGTAAACAAATAGGATTTTCCCACACGGGCATCTGAGAACAAATCAATATAATTCCGAAAACCAACCCAGTCATAGCTTCCAAACCCTTTGAAATTCGTAAAACTGTATATCACGCCCCGAATTAACGGAACCGTATTAAAACAGATAAACAACGCCAAAATCGGAAGCGTAATCAATAAAAAAGTCCTTTTTCTTTCATTCTTCATAGAAATCCTCCATTCCGCACATCCCATTCCTGCCATGCCGCAATTCTCTGCATCCTGATTCTTTTCAATCTGAATCCTTATGTCTAAGCTGCCTGCCGCAAAGATATACATCCAAGCTTGCGTGCATAGCTATTCCTGCTCTTCCTCATACGCCTGCACCATACGGATAATGTCCCGATTGTACCGCTGCCAGTCCGTATCGAATTTCTTCAGGAAAGCATCCGTATCCTTCTGAATCAGGAAGGTCTGAAGCATCGCGTCCACAGCCATTTCCGACGGGTAATAATGATCCTGGTAGTCTGTCATATTGCCTGCCTCAATATAATCCGACATCCCGTCTAAGATGGAAGAGAGCTTGAAGTCACCCTCTTTGCACGGAATCGCCGTCTGCGCATCGATATACTTCTGCAGATTCTCATCCGCAAGCAAAAAATCCAGCACTTCATATGCGGCTTCTTTGTTTTCGCAAGCCGCCGTCACGCAAAACTGCAGGTCGATACCGGAATTAAGCGTATTGCCTTCCTTCACCTCGCACGCCGGCAGCACGAAGGAGTCCAGATTCATTTCCGGGTTCACCGACAGAATCTGCGGCGCCGCATAACTTCCGATCGTATACATCGCAGATTCACCTCTGGCAAAAGCCGTGCAGGCGTCGTTATAGCCATAGGCGAACGGATCCTCCGGCCCATAGGGAAGCAATTCCAGATATTTCTCCGCTGCTTCTCTGTATTCTGCAGCAAAAGTCGTCTCTCCCCGATTGACAAGCTTCGCCGTATCCGCTGGCGCAAGATCTATCGCCATGGCGTTCCAGGGCGCAAGACACGTCCACGTATCCTTGAAGCCAAAGTAAAAAGGCAGAATACCCTCAGACTTGATCTCCTCACACAGCGCCAGCAGTTCCTCCCAGTTCTCCGGAATTTCCC
Organism: Lachnospiraceae bacterium; assembly: GCA_017626325.1. Lineage (GTDB taxonomy): Bacteria > Bacillota > Clostridia > Lachnospirales > Lachnospiraceae > UBA3282. Next base: position 33,001 of record JAGAIZ010000005.1, read on the forward strand.
ATCCATACTCTTCAAACATATCTCTGTTGTACAGAATGCCCGCCGCGTTGGCCACATAAGGCACTGCATAGGTTCCTTGTGTGGGTACGAACTCAAGCGCCTCGTCAATATCAAGATAAGCCTGCTTGATATCCTGCATTCCTTCATAATCAGAGACATCCGCCAGAATCTCCGCGTCCACGAAATAAGAATAATTGATGTCGCCGCCAATGCCGATAATATCGGGGTAATCCTCCCTGATAAATCTTGTTTTCAGAATCGTCATCGCGTCGTTGGGCGAACTGATTGTCAGATGAATATCGTCGTGAGTTTCGTTAAATTCCTGCTCCACCATTTCAAAATAGTTCGCCGCTTCCGGTTTGTACTGGACAATCTCGATTTCCGTCTTCCCGTCGTTCTCAGAAGCGCCGCATCCGGCAGCCGCAGATGCTGTACCCACGCATCCAAGCGCCAGTGCAAGATACTTGATTCCTTTCCCTTTCATAGCATTTCTCCTTCCCTTTTTCTTATAATCATAGGTAATTGCGAAACTCATCACAGCTTAACTTTAATTGTACAAATTATATAACATAAGCAACCCCTGAAAAGATGCCGGCACTTGGCTCTATAAAACGCCAAAATCTAAACATCCTGCAATTCGCATAATTACCAAAATTCCGCAGCTAATCCCTATTCCGGAGCGTTTCACGCGACGGGGCGATGAGAAATCCGCGCAGGCGGTTTCTCATCTGCCATCAGATAAATTTGTGACGCTCCGGCACAAATTTGGGATTGTAAAATCAGCTCATCAGAGTGATTTTTCAATCTGATTTCCTTTGACAAAAGCATTGTAACATATCATTATGCTTTCTATAAATAGCAGTATTTTATCGTTTTTATACCAATATGCTCTTTTTCTTAAATATATTTGAAGTCACCAAGCATTTTGGTATATAATCTCCTATATAGCATTCTTTATGAATGCGATTTTCTCATCAGCGCAACTTTTCACCCTATATCATGCTGCATTTTGAGGTTTTTCATGAGTGATTTTATTTATTCTGTTTTTCCAAGAGAAAATTTTGTTGATTTGGGGCTGTATCAGTTCGGCTGGGAGCAGTGCGATCCTTCCCATTCCTTCGGTCCGGCTGCCAGAAACCACTACCTCTTCCACCTCTGCCTGTCCGGCACCGGTATATTAATGGCCGACAACGCGAAAGGAGAAGCCGTCACCTACCAGATTAAAAGCGGGCAGGGCTTTATGCTCTTTCCCCATCAGATATGCACTTATATCGCCGACCGCGATATTCCCTGGGAATATGTATGGATTGAATTTGACGGACTGCGCGCCAAGGAAACCATAGAACTGGCAGGCCTGAATCAGGACCAGCCGGTCTATAAAGCGCGCTATAAAGATATTGCGGAAACCATGAAAACAGAAATGCTCTATATTGTGAATCACAAGGAGGAATCCCCTTTTCATTTGATCGGACATCTGTATCTTTTTATTGACAGTCTCGTGCGCTCTTCCGTCCATGCACAGATCAGCAAAGGAAACAGTCTCCGCGACTTCTACATCAAGGAAGCCTTCTCCTTTATCGAGCAGAATTTCCAGAACGATATTTCCGTAGAAGAAATCGCATCTTTCTGCGGCTTGAACAGAAGCTATTTCGGAAAAATCTTCCACGAGAGCACCGGAAAATCCCCGCAGGAATTTCTGATCTCCTACCGCATGACTAAAGCCACCGAGCTTCTCAAGCTGACCGGCTTATCCATCGCGGACATCGGAAACGCGGTGGGCTACCCGAATCAGCTCCATTTTTCCAGAGCCTTTAAAAACGTATACGGTATATCACCGAGAACATGGCGGTATGAGAATGGCGGGCGGAATATGTAATAACGGCTTAGCTCCGCGTGATTATCGCGTGAAACACAAATTATAACAGGCGCAAAAAAACCCTTGATTACTCAAGGGTTTCTTACTGCCGGCGACCGGAATCGAACCGGTACGGGGGGTTAGCCCCGCAGGATTTTAAGTCCTGTGCGTCTGCCAGTTCCGCCACGCCGGCATAACCAATATACAATTGATTAGTGGGGCCTATAGGGCTCGAACCTATGACCCTCTGCTTGTAAGGCAGATGCTCTCCCAGCTGAGCTAAGACCCCAAATAAAAAATAATCAAAATAAAAACTCGACTATTTCTCTTACGACCCGGATGGGACTCGAACCCACGACCTCCGCCGTGACAGGGCGGCGCTCTAACCAACTGAGCCACCGGGCCAAATCGTTTGAACTCTTCAATTATATATCCAGAAATACATTTCTGTCAATGGACCTTCGGGGACTCGAACCCAGGACCG
>JAGAIZ010000006.1 GCA_017626325.1 Lachnospiraceae bacterium
TGAAATTGCACAAATTGTATAACCAGCACAGCCGCGCTTTCGCTCCGTTCCAGACGCAGCGGACACTAGGCTCGAAAAGACCTCGCCAAGTGCCGGCGTCTTCCAAGGGGCTGCTTATGGTTATACAATTTGCACAATTCAGGTTACACTGTAGCGAGTTTCGCAATTACCTAGTACAACAGATACGAAAGTCGTGTTTGAATTTTCCAATACTCATATTATAATCGTCCCGGGATTTAAGTTCAATAAGCGAAATGGGTGCGGGACTTACGCGTGGCTGCAAAAACTGATGCACGCAAAATGCCCCAAACAGGCATGTTTTTTGGGGAGTATGGAATTTTTTGCAAATTAATGGTTGACAGATCGGATTACATGCGGTATTATCATTTCATACAAAACCTACCAAACAAGTAGGAAAATAAAAAAGGAAAATAATAACCACAACAAAAATAATATTTCGGGAGGAATAAAACGATGGCAAACATTAAAAAGAGCGCAGCAGAATTGATTGGCAGAACTCCTTTGCTGGAGGTGACGAACTATGAGAAGACAAACGGCATCACGGATGCGACTATCTTAGTCAAGCTGGAGTATTTGAATCCGGCAGGCTCCGTGAAGGATCGTATCGCCCTCAATATGATTGAGACGGCGGAGAGGGAAGGAAAATTAAAACCCGGCGCAACGATTATCGAACCCACCAGCGGCAATACAGGAATCGGTCTGGCGGCGGTAGCGGCGGCGAAGGGGTATAAGGCGATTCTTACCCTGCCGGAGACTATGAGCGTAGAGCGAAGGAAGCTTTTGCAGGCATACGGCGCGGAGCTTGTACTGACAGAGGGCGCCAGGGGAATGAAGGGCGCGATCGAGAAGGCGGAAGAAATCCAGGCGTCTACACCTGGGTCTATCATCTTAGGACAGTTCGTCAATCCCGCGAACCCGGCGGTGCATAAGGCGACCACAGGACCGGAAATCTGGGAGGATACGGACGGTAAGGTAGATATCTTCGTGGCGGGCGTAGGCACCGGCGGCACGATTACAGGCGTGGGCGAATATCTGAAGGAGCAGAACCCGGCTGTCAGGGTGGTTGCGGTAGAGCCGGAAAGCAGTCCGGTGCTGTCAGGCGGTGCTCCCGGCGCGCATAAGATTCAGGGAATCGGCGCAGGCTTCGTGCCGGAGGTGTTAAACACAGACGTATATGATGAAATCATTCCTGTTTCCAACGAAGACGCGTTTGCGGCAGGCAGGGCCATCGCGGTGCAGGAAGGCGTGCTGGTAGGCATTTCCTCCGGAGCGGCTCTTTACGCGGCGACACTCCTTGCGAAGAGACCGGAGAACAAAGGAAAAACCATCGTGGCGCTTCTGCCGGACTCCGGCGACAGATATCTGTCCACACCGCTGTTTTCCGGGGAATAAGCGGATGAAAAGGTAACAGTTCAGCCCCAATATCACTTGAAAGTGTATAATTTTCAGAGCATCTCTTGACAACCTGTCATATTCATACTAGAGTAGTGGGGAATAGATGCTTACGAAAGGATGAGACGAGATGGCGGGAATGATAGAAGTTCGGGGCTTGAGTAAGACGTTCGTAACCAGGGACGCCAGAGTGGAAGCCTTGCAGGATATCAATTTATCCATACAGGCGGGGGATATTTACGGAATCATCGGTATGTCCGGCGCGGGCAAGAGTACGCTGGTGCGCTGTTTGAATTATCTGGAAAGACCGACGGCGGGTACGGTGGAGATTGAGGGAGAAGAGCTGGGCAGCTTATCGGATAAGCAGCTTCGTGCGAAGCGCAGGGATATTGCTATGATTTTCCAGCATTTTAACCTGCTGATGCAGAAGAACGTGATCGATAATATCTGTTTTCCACTGGATATTGCCGGCGTACCGAAGAAGGACGCGCGGAAAAGAGCAGCCGAACTGCTGGAGATCGTAGGACTGACTCAGAAGGCGAAGGCGTACCCTTCCCAGTTGTCCGGCGGACAGAAGCAGCGTGTGGCGATCGCCAGAGCACTGGCGGCAAATCCCAAGATCCTTCTGTGCGATGAGGCTACAAGCGCGTTGGACCCGCAGACCACGCAGTCCATTCTGCAGCTTTTGAAACAGATTAACAGAGAATATGGAATCACCATTGTCATTATTACCCATGAGATGGCTGTGGTTCGGGAGATTTGTTCCCATGTGGCGATTATAGGAGACGGCCGTCTGGTGGAGCAGGGACGGGTGCTTGACATCTTTTCTCATCCGAAGACAGCGGAGGCCAAAGAGCTGATCGTCAGAGGAGGCGGTGAAGAGCACAGGACGTTAGAGAGCCATCAGAAGGAACTGATGAAAGGGAAATGCTGTGTCCGCATCGTGTTCTCCGACAATTCATCCTTCGAGCCTGTCATTGCCAATATGGTGCTGAAGTTCGGGCAGCCCATCAATATCCTGAAGGCGGATACCAAGAATGTGGAAGGCATCGCCAGAGGCGAGATGATCTTAAGCCTGCCGGATGATAAGGAGACACAGGAGAGCATGAAGTCTTATCTTGTGGAAAGAGGTCTGGCGGTAGAGGAGGTAGACGGCTATGTGGACTAGAGAACTGACAGTAATGATGGCGGAGGGCGTCCGGGACACACTGATTATGACACTTGTGTCGACTTTGTTCGGCTACCTATTGGGGCTGCCGATGGGAATCGCGCTGGCCGTGACGGACAAGGACGGCATTAAGCCCAATGCGCTGGTGTATAAGATTCTGGATGTGATTGCAAATATTGTCAGGAGTATTCCGTTTCTGATACTGCTGATACTGGTAATGCCCCTGACGAAGGCAATCGTGGGGAAATCCTACGGTTCGGTGGCGACTATCGTGCCGCTTACGCTTGCGGCGGCGCCTTTTATCGGACGTATGATCGAGTCTTCCTTAAAGGAAGTGGATCACGGCGTTATCGAGGCGGCCCAGAGTATGGGCGCAGGTACTTATACGATCATATGGAAGGTACTGCTGGTGGAGGCAAGGACGTCTATTCTGGTGGGCGTGACGATTGCCATCGGAACGATTCTCGGCTATTCCGCTATGGCGGGCGTAGTCGGCGGCGGCGGTCTGGGCGATATCGCCATGCGGTATGGTTATTACCGGTACGAGACGCTTATCATGATCGTGGCTGTAGTGCTGCTGGTGGTTCTGGTGCAGATTTTCCAGACGCTGGGAATGCGGCTGTCCGTGAAGCTGGACCGGAGGAAACGGTAGCGCGCCGGGCGGCGCAATGGCATAGACAAAGCGGCAAAAGGATATGGTCTGTGTTTGCAGCTTAAAAGAGCAGGGCTCTTTTATATAGAGGGCTGTGCGGCACAAAGAGGAGAAGCCGCAATAGTCCGGCTCCGGGATGGAAGCTGCTGTTCCGGGCAAAGAAAAGGAGGAGAATATTATGAAAAAGAAACTGACAGCAACTATTGTAACAGCGGCACTGGCACTTTCGGTGTTGACAGCATGCGGATCGGGTGCGGCGGACACGGCACAGACTGCGGGAGAAGCAGTAGAAGAGAGCGCTGAGGACAACGCAGCATCTGCAGAGGACAGCGCGGCGGCTGAGGAGGACAGCACGGCCGAAACAGACGCTCCTGCGGTGGAAGAGCAGGAGGCAGCAGAGGAAGAGGAGACTGCATCCGCAGAGAGCAAAGGAACCATTACCGTAGCGGCATCTGCGACGCCTCATGCGGAAATCTTAGAGCAGGCGAAGCCGATTCTGGCAGAGCAGGGCTGGGAACTGGAAGTGACCGTATTCAATGATTATGTGCAGCCTAACCTGGTGGTAGAAAGCGGCGACTTCGACGCCAACTACTTCCAGCATATCCCTTATCTGGAGTCCTTCAATGAAGAGCAGGGAACCCACCTGGTAAACGCGGGCGGCATTCACTATGAGCCTTTCGGCATCTATCCCGGTACTAAGAGCGACTTGACGTCGCTGGAAAAGGGCGATGTCATCGCGGTGCCCAACGATACTACCAACGAGGCAAGAGCGCTTCTGTTATTACAGGATAATGATGTAATCACCTTAAAGGACGGTGTTGGCCTGGAAGCAACCGTAAGAGATATCGTGGAGAATCCTTACGAGGTGGAGATTCAGGAGTTAGAGGCGGCACAGGTGCCAAGAGTCATCGGAGAGGTTGCTTTCGTAGTCTTAAACGGTAATTACGCGTTAGAGGCAGGCTATAATGTAGTCAATGATTCCGTTGCTTACGAGCAGGCGGATTCCGAGGCGGCTAAGACCTATGTGAATGTGATTGCGGTGGAGGAAGGCAACGAGAACAGCGAAGCGATTACGGCGCTTGTTGACGCACTGAAATCCGATACCATCAAGGAGTATATTAACAATACGTATGAGGGCGGCGTGATTCCTTTTGAATAAAGGATAACAGAGATTAATATTAAGAGCTGCTGCGAAGATAGCGTGAGGCTGTCGGAGCGGCGGCTCTTTTGAATATTTACAATAAATATAGGATTCCTGTATAATGCAGTTATAAAGTAAAAGAACTTTCCGACTAAAGCATCTGTCAGGCAGACACCGTACGAAAAGCCCCTTTTGATTGATCAGCACCTTAGAATGAAAGCCTCTATCAATAGAGACCGATTCATCAGCACTTATATATCCTATATAATATAAAGAGTATTATACAGGTAAAATTTCTCTTTGTAAACAGGATTTTGTGGTTAAAGCAAGATGTAGTCTGAATAGTAACGAAATTCCAGAAAGGATCCACTCCATGTCACTTCAATTCTATTTCGGCGCTTCCGGCGCGGGCAAGAGCAAAAGGCTGCACAATGATATCATTCGGGCGGCGGCAGAGAATCCGGAGACCAATTATCTCCTGATCGTGCCGGATCAGTTCACCATGCAGACACAGATGGATCTGGTGGTGGAGCAGCCCAACCATGCCATTATGAATATCGACGTCTTAAGCTTCGGCAGGCTCACTCATCGTATCCTGGAGGAAGTGGGATATGAGGACAAGCCTGTCCTGGACGACACGGGCAAGAGTCTTGTGCTTCGCAAGATCGCGGAGAAGGAGCGGGAGAAGCTTACCGTGATGGGAAGTCATCTGCACAAAATCGGTTATATTCATGAGGTCAAATCTGCCATTTCTGAATTTATGCAGTACGGTATCGGTACCAGGGAACTGGAGCAGCTTACCGAATATGCCAGGAGCAGGGGTGCGCTTTATTATAAGCTGCGGGATCTGGGCATCTTATATCAGGCGTTTCAGGATTATATCAAGGACAATTTCATCACCACGGAGGAAACGCTGGACAGGCTGCGGCAGGCGCTGCCCCAATCTGAAATTATCAGAAACAGCGTGATCGCCTTCGACGGATTTACAGGCTTTACGCCCATCCAGAACAGAGTGATACAGGAGTTACTGCGATTGACCAGAAGAGTCATCATGACAGTTACGATCGACGAACGGGAGAATCCTTACCAGCCGGATCAGGAGCAGAAGCTTTTTCACCTGAGTAAAAAAACGGTGGCGGACTTAAAGAGGCTGGCGGCGGAGATCCCGGTGCAGGAGGACCCACCGGTATGGTGCAGAGAGAAAATAGGCGGACGGCTGCCAAGGTTTGCCGGCTGTGGGGAGCTGGCGCATCTGGAGCGCAGTCTTTTCCGTTATCCGGCGCTGCCCTATGAGGAAGCCCCGCAGCGGATTCATATTCTGGAAGCGTCTGCGCCGGGAGAGGAGCTGCGGCAGACCTGTATCGCCATCAGGCGGCTTCTGATGGAGTCCGGGGGAGCCCTGCAATATCGGGATATCGCGGTGGTAACGGGGGATATGGAGACGTACGGACGGGATGCTGAGGAAATCTTCCGTAAATTCGATATTCCCATTTATCTCGATCATACCAGAGGAATTCTCGGCAATCCATGCACGGAGTATATCAGAAGCGCCCTGCAGATTGTGCTGCAGGATTTCAGCCCGGAATCAGTATTCCATTATCTGCGCACAGGGCTGACGGGATTTTCCAGAGAAGGGGTAGATCGGCTGGAGAATTATATCCGCAGGTTCGGCATTCGCGGTAAGAAGAAATGGAGCGGTCTTTTTGTCTACAAAGAAGAAACGGCAGAGGGCGAGGAAACGGCGCTTATGCAGCTTGAGGAGTACAATCTTATGCGTAAGCAGCTTCTCTTGCAGCTTGCGCCGCTGCTTGCCCCGGCATGTAATACCGGGGAGATGGTGCGGGGGCTGTATGATTTCCTGGTGTTAAACGAGGTGCAGAAGAAGCTGAAACAGTATGAGGTGCAGTTTCAGAGGGAGGGTGATCCTGCCCGCGCTAAGGAATATGGACAGATTTACGCTTATATCGTGGATTTGCTGGATCAGATCAACGGTCTTTTGGCGGAGGAGGAGATGAGCCTGCAGGAATTCGCGGACATTTTGGATTCGGGTCTGACGGAGATCAGCGTAGGTACGATCCCGCAGAATGTGGACCGCATCGTGGTGGGGGATATCGAGCGGACCCGTCTCAAGCAGGTGAAGGTGCTCTTCTTCCTGGGGGTAAACGACGGAAGCATCCCGAAGGGAACAGGCGGCGGAGGCATCATCTCGGACATCGACAGGGAATTCTTACGGGAATCCGAATGGGAGCTTGCGCCCACGCCCAGACAGCAGATGTATATTCAGCGGTTATATCTGTATCTGAACATGACGAAGCCCTCGGAGGCACTGTATGTGTCTTATGCAAAAGTAGGAAGCGACGGCAGGTCGCTGCGGCCCGCGTATCTGATCGACCTGATGCGCAAGCTTTTTCCGGCCCTTACAGTAGAGCAGCCGGAGACAGAGCCGGTGGAGCGGCAGATCGTAAGCGGCAGGGACGGCATGACCTTTTTTACCGGACTGCTGCGGGATTATGCGGACAGCAGGCTGACGGAAGGGGAGCAGAAGCGGCTGTACACCTTTTATCACAGCTACCATGGAAACCCTGTATATCAGGATGAGGTTGACCGGCTCATCGACGCGGCTTTTTATCGTTATCAGGACACGCCTCTGTCGGGATTTGTGACAAGAGCGCTTTACGGAACTATGCTGCACAACAGCGTCAGCCGTCTGGAGAAATATGCCGCCTGCGCCTATGCCCATTTCCTTCAATATGGGCTGGCGTTACAGGAGCGGGGAGAGTACAGCTTCGAGGATGTGGATATGGGAAATGTTTTCCACGGCGTGCTGGAGCTGTTCGCCGCAAAGCTTGGCGAGCACGGCTATACCTGGTTCGATTTTCCAAAGGAGACGGCGACAAAGCTGGTGGAGGAAGCCATAGAAGATTATACGGTGCGCTACGGGGAGACGATTCTATACAGTACTGCCCGCAACAGGCATCTGCTGAAGCGAATCAGCCGCATCATGAACCGTACCGTGCTGACGCTGCAGACCCAGCTAAAGAAGGGAGCCTTCGTGCCGGAGCAGTTCGAGATGTCTTTCTCTGTGCTGGAAGATCTGGATTCTCTGAATATCGCCCTGAGCGAGCAGGAGAAAATGCGCCTGCGGGGGCGGATAGACCGGGTGGATACCTGCGAGGCGGGGGATAAGGTCTATGTGAAGGTCATCGATTATAAGTCGGGCAGCCGCAAATTTGATCTGGCGGCGCTGTACTATGGGCTGCAGCTACAGCTAGTGGTCTACATGAATGCGGCGCTGGAGACAGAGCAGAAGAAGCACCCCGATAAGACCATCGTCCCGGCGGCGATGCTGTACTATCATGTGTCAGACCCTATGGTGGAGGACGGCGAGAACCTGACGCCGGAGCAGGTCAATGAAAAGGTGCTGCAGGAGCTTAAGATGACCGGAATAGTCAATGAAAATGAAGAAGCGGTCAGACTGTTGGATTCGGAATTTACGGATAAGTCGGACATCCTGCCTCTGGAGCGCAAAAAGGACGGTACGTTCTCTGCCTATTCCAGTGTGATCAAAGAAGAGGACATGCGGATTGTTTCGGATTATGTAAACCATAAGATCAAAGAGCTGGGACGCGGGATTCTGGACGGAACCATAGCGGTGAATCCCTATGAGCAGAACGGCAGCAAGGCGTGTACTTACTGTTCCTACAAGAGCGTGTGCGGTTATGACGAGCGGATAGAGGGCTACCGGACGCGGAAGCTTCCGAAGCTGACGGCAGAGGAAGCGCTGGAGCGGATGATTCATTTAGAAGGAGTATAGCAATTATGGCAATTTCCTTTACAGAGAAACAGCAGCAGGTAATCGATACCCACGGCTGCAACCTGCTGGTGTCTGCAGCGGCAGGTTCCGGCAAGACAGCGGTGCTGGTGGAACGGATCGTGAACATGGTATGCGAAGGAGAGCCGCCGGTGGATATCGACCGGCTGTTGGTGGTGACTTTCACCAATGCCGCGGCAGCGGAGATGCGGGAGCGTATCAGCAGAAGGTTAAATGACAGGCTGGCGGCTGCCCCGGAGAACGAGCATCTGCAGCGGCAGGCCACATTGATTCATAATGCGCAGATTACTACCATAGACAGCTTCTGTCTGTCGGTGCTGCGCAACCAGTTCCATACCATCGGCTTAGACCCCGGCTTCCGCATCGGCGAAGAAGGGGAACTGAAGCTGCTTCGGCAGGATGTGCTGGCGCAGGTTCTGGAGGACTGCTATGACAGGGCGGAGCCCGCGTTCTTAAACTGTATGGAATATTTCAGCGCGGGAAGCCGGGATGAAGCGGTGGAGGAAATCATTCTCAAGCTGTATGATTTCGCCATGAGCTATCCTTTCCCCGAACAGTGGCTTATGGAGCGTAAGCAGGATTATGAAGTGCCGGAGGGAGGACTGGGAGCGCTGCCCTGGATGACAGAGTGTATGCGGCGGACGAAGCTTCTGCTGCAGGGCTGTGTCTCGAAGCTGGAGACGGCGATTCGTATGTGCGAAGAGCCGGACGGGCCTTATCCCTATGGAGAACTCCTGGAACGGGAGAAGGAGATGGTCGAAGGGCTGCTTGGAAGGTGCGGCAATTATGATGAAACCGCCGCCGCTTTCGGCGCGCTTGTCTTCGACAGGCTGCCTTCTAAGAAGGATGCGTCCATCGATCCTGCGAAACGGGAGGCGGCGAAGAACCTCCGCAATGAGGTCAAAGCCCGGCTTGGCGAACTGCAGAAGCGGTATTTTAACCAGACAGAGGAGCAGATTCTTGCGCAGATGGCAGTCTGCGGGGAAGCCGTCAGCGCCCTGATTGACGTGGCGCTTGCGTTCAAAGAAGCTTTTGATAAGAAGAAGCGGGACAAAAACGTGCTGGATTTCGATGATATCGAGCATTTCGCCCTGTCTGTGCTGGTGCGCAGGGAGGACGACGGTACGTGCGCGCCCACGCAGACCGCTCTGGAATACCGCGGCTATTTCCATGAGATCCTGATCGACGAGTATCAGGACAGCAATCTGGTGCAGGAATATCTATTATCCTGTATCTCCGGCGAGGATGAGGGCAGATATAACCGCTTCATGGTAGGGGATGTGAAGCAGAGCATCTATAAGTTCCGTCTGGCAAGACCGGAGCTTTTCCTTGAGAAGTATGAAGCGTATGGGAAGGCGGAGCAGGAAGGGAATCCTGCCGCCCGTAAAATCGACCTGCATCAGAATTTCAGAAGCTGCCCCGAAGTACTGGCAAGCACCAATGCGGTATTCGAGCGCCTTATGGGCAAGGAGGTGGGCGGCATCGTCTATGACGATCTGGCGGCGCTCCATCCCGGCGCGGTCTATCCGCCGCTTTCTGGCAGAGAGACGGAGCTTCTGCTGTTTCAGACGCGGGAGAAGCCGGAGGATATCTCTGTGAAAGAGCAGGAAGCCTATGGCGTGGCAGGGAAGATCAAGGAACTGATGCGGGAGTTTCGGGTGGTGGATAAGGAAAGCGGAGAGCTCCGCAGGCCTGCTTTCCGGGATATTGTGATTTTGCTTCGTACTACGGCAGGCTGGGACGACGTCTTCAAACGGGTGCTGGAAGGAGAAGGCATTCCTGTGCATATGACGTCCCGCACCGGGTATTTTGCGGCAGGCGAGGTGCAGGAGCTTCTGCATTTTCTGCGCATCCTTGATAATCCGCTGCAGGATATTCCGCTCTATGGCGTGATGCATTCTGTCCTGGGCGGCTTTACGGAGGAAGAGATCGCACTCGTTCGGGCGGCGTATCCGAAGAAGCAGTATCTCTATGACGCGGTGAAGCTGTGCGGGCAATATGAAGACGGAAACGGGCAGGGAGTCAATGCGCCGGAGCAGTCAAATGAAAAGGCGGGCGAAGAAGAAAGGTTTGATCTGACAGCATTGCGCGGCAAAGTGCGCGGCTTTTGTGAGAAGCTGGAACGCTACCGCGACATGGCGGCGTATCTTTCGGTTCATGAACTGCTGCAGGTGATTCTGCGGGAAACTGCCTATCTGGATTATGTGTCGGTCAGGCCGGAGGGGAACAGGCGCCGCGCCAATGTAGAGATGCTGCTCGTGAAGGCCGCGGATTATGAGAAGACCAGCTATTACGGACTGTATCATTTCCTGCGCTATATGGAGCAGTTGGAGAAATACGAGGTAGATTACGGCGAAGCCGGTATGCAGGATGAGAACGCGGACGTGGTGCGGATTATGAGCATCCATAAGAGCAAAGGTCTGGAATTCCCGATCTGCTTCGTCTCCGGTCTGGCCAAGGGCTTCCAGACGAAGGATATTACGGCGCATCTGGTGGCGGACGTGGATGCCGGAATCGGCGTGGATTACGTGAATCCTGCGCTGCGCGTCAGAGGGCGGAGCCTGCGCCGCAATGCGATTGCGGATAAGCTGCAGGCGGATAATCTGGCGGAAGAACTGCGGGTGTTCTATGTGGCGATGACGAGGGCGAAGGAGAAGCTGGTTCTGACCGGTACGCTGAAAGCGCCGGAGAAGACGGCGGCATCCCTTCTGCCTTTGCGGCTCCTGCTTACCCGGAAGAGAGAAGAGACGCTTCTGCCCTATGACGTACTGCTTGACAGCGGCAGCTTTTTAGAGCTTATTTTGTCCGCTCTTGCCGGGAACAAATGCATGGATGAATTCTATTTGGCGTGCGGGTTTAAGCCATACGGTCAGGGCGCATATTACGAACAGGATATGAAGGTCAGAATCTCCCTTTCCGGCTGGGAAGAAATCGTAGAGGATTCTCTGGAAGAAGCTGTCTGCAGAGAGGATGCCGAAAGACGGCTTGTGCTTTCTGATGCCATACAGGATGTGGACAGAGAACTTATGACATTGATGTCGGAAAAATTCGCTTATCGCTATGCCTTTGATAATCTGAAAGACCTGTATACGAAGACTACCGTATCGGAACTGAAAAAGGCAGGGATGCAGGAAGAAATGGACTTTTCCTTCAAGCTCTATGAGGAAGAGACGGTTACGCCTTATCTGCCCCGGTTTCTTAAGACGGAGAGCCATGTGACGGGTACGGCCAGGGGCAGCGCGTTCCATAAGGTGATGGAACTCTTTGACTTCTCGAAATTAACGGATGAGATCAGTGCGGACAGGCAGGCAGCGGCGGCGCTGCTGGAAGAGCAGATGGAACAGATGCGGGCGATGGGCAGGCTTTCCGAAGAGTACTACATAGCGATCGTACCGGCGAAGATTGCAGCCTTTCTGCAAACCGGCACGGCGCGGCGTATGGCGGATGCCGCCAGAGCGGGCAGACTTTATAAGGAGCAGCCCTTTGTGATGGGCCTTCCCGCGAACTTGCTTAAGAGCGCCTTTCCGGCGGAGGAGACCGTGCTGATTCAGGGAATTATCGACGTATTCTTCGAGGAAGAAGACGGTTATGTAGTATTGGATTATAAGACCGACGCGGTGGAGAAGGCGGAAGAACTGGTGAACCGGTATCAGGTGCAGCTTGCGTATTACGCCCGGGCGCTGGAGCAATTGTCCGGCTGTCACGCAGACGGCACAGGACGGCGGGTGAAGGAGAAAATAATCTATTCCTTTAAGCTGGGGGAAGAGATCGTGCTCTAAGTGCGGGAGTATCGCCAGCAGGAGAGACACAGTGTGGCAGTATCGTCTGCAACAGAGGCGCAGTGTGGCGGCATGCGAAAGGGCACAAAGGCGGCGGGACAAACATAAGAGAAGTTGTCCCGCCGCCCGTTTGCTGTCTGGGGTTCACCTACTTCGCATCCGGATAATAGGTGTCATAATTCACGATCTCATCTAACAGCTTCGGAAGCTGTTCCTCCATCACCTCATCCGCGAACTGACAAGTACCTACAGCCTTGTGACCGCCGCCGCCGTATTTGAGCATCAGGCTTCCTACGTTGACATGGGAGGTTCTGTTTAGGACGCTGTAGCCTACAGCGGCGGAGCAGCCCTTACCGCCCTTGCCGTTGACGATCCAGACGGAGATATTCTGTTCCGGGTACATGCTGTAGATCAGGAAACGGTTGCCGGAATAGATAGGGTCTACGCCGCGCAGATCGGAGATGATGACGTCCTTTTCCACACGGGTGTGCGCATGAACCATCTCACGGAATTTCTCGTCCTGCTCTTTATAGATGGCGATACGTTCCTGCACGTCCGGCAGCGCCAGAATCTCTTCGGTATTCATGGTGCGGCAGCATTCCATCAGCTTCTCCATCAACTGATAGTTGGAAATGGTGAAATTACGCCATCTTCCAAGCCCGGTTCTGGGATCCATCAGGAAACCGATCAGAATCCAGCCTTCGGGGTTCTGGATTTCGTCGATCGTCAGGTTGCCGGAATCTACCTTGTCCACAGCGGACATCATATCGTCGAAGTGGGAGAAACGTTCCCTGCCGCCGTAATATTCATAGATAATGCGCGCGCAGGAAGGGGTGATGCGGCTTTCTCCTTTATATTTGCCGGCAAGCTGATTGCGCTCATGCTCGCTGGAGTGGTGGTCGAACCAGAGTCCGCAGCCCTCCACGAAGGGAACGTTTGCCAGTACGTCATTTTCTGTAATTTCTACCAAGCCATCCTGCAAATCCTTGGGATGGGCGAATTTCCAGCTATCGATCAGCCCTATCTCTTTTAACAGGGCGCCGCATGCCAGACCGTCGAAGTCGGAACGGGTTACTAATCTCATCGTAAATAATCTCCTTTGCCTGTATAGTCTGCGTTGTATGTATGGTATCTGTCGTTATGAAAATTATAGCCAATATAACACGCTTTTTCAAGAAAAAAAAGCGAACTTTACGGAACTTGGAGAGGGAATCGTCCAAAGCGCGGCGGACGGATTTCGATTGCGGCTAAAGAGCATGTGTGGTATCATGATTTAAGTCATTCATTCGGGAAATGCTAAAGACAGATTAAGCCGGATGGATGAAAAGACAGAATTGTGAAAGATAACAGGTAAAGGCAACGCATGTTATAAGTTTAACATGGTAAGGACTGGCATGGAGAAAAGAGAACGCAAAAGAAAATTTCCTGTTAAAAGGGAAGAGATTAAAAGGGCGTACAAGATGCGCAAGAGACGGTTTTCGTCCTCTCAGATCATTATGCTCAGCTTTATGGGCGTTATCCTGCTGGGGAGCATGCTTCTTATGCTGCCCTGGGCGACGAAGGAGCGGGGCGGCGCGTCTTTTTTGGATGCGCTTTTCACAGCGACTTCCGCGGCATGTGTGACAGGGCTTGTAACCCAGGATACGGCGACTTACTGGTCGGTGTTTGGCAAGGCCGTGATCCTGTGCCTGATTCAGATCGGAGGCCTGGGCGTGATCACCATAGCCATCCTGATTACGAGGCTGTCGGGCAGGAAGATCGGGCTGATGCAGCGAAGCACCATGCAGGAGGCGATTGCCGCGCCCCAGATGGGCGGTATCGTGAGGCTGACGGCTTTTATCTTTAAGACGGTGCTGGCAATAGAAGCGTTTGGCGCGGTTTTGCTTATGCCGGCCATGATACCGCGGTTCGGCGTAATCAGGGGCATAGGCTACAGCGCGTTTCATTCGGTTTCCGCTTTCTGCAACGCTGGCTTTGACTTGATGGGGGTCAATGGGAAATATTCTTCCCTGACGGCGTTTACGGCAGACCCGTTGGTAAATATTGTGATTATGTTCCTGATTATCTCAGGCGGTATCGGTTTTTTGACCTGGGACGATATGCGGAAGAATAAATGGCGGATTCACAGATACCGGATGCAGAGCAGAGTGATCGTGGTGGTGACGGTAATCTTGCTGGTTCTGCCTGCGGTCTATTTCTATTTCTGCGAGTTCGGACGAGACGTATGGAGCGGCATGACGACGTCCGAGAGGATACTTAGCGCCATGTTCCAGTCTGTGACGCTGCGCACGGCGGGCTTTAATACGGTGGACTTAACGCAGATGACGGAGCCGGGGCAGATGATTATGATTCTGCTGATGCTGGTGGGCGGTTCACCCGGTTCCACGGCGGGCGGCATGAAAACCACCACACTGGCGGTACTGATCGCCACGGCGGCGGCAGTCTTTAAACGCAGGCCAAACGCCCATCTCTTGGGCAGGAGGATTCCGGGCGACACGGCGCATTATGCGGCTACGGTGCTGATGATGTATCTGTCGCTGTTTCTGGCAGGCGGTATTTTCATCGGCTATGCGGAGGGCATCCCCATGATGCCGGCGTTGTTTGAGGCAGCTTCCGCCATCGGTACGGTAGGGCTTTCCTTAAGCGGCACGCCGACGTTCGGCGCCGCGTCCAAGCTGGTGCTGATCGCGCTGATGTTTATGGGGCGTGTGGGCGGCATGACCATCGTATACGCGGCGCTTTCCAGAAAGAAACCTTATGTTTCCGAGCTTCCGCAGGAGAAAATTATGGTAGGGTAGGAGGAGATGCATATGAAATCAGTCTTACTGATTGGACTGGGACGTTTCGGCAGACATATTGCCGAGAAATTATATGAACTGAACCATCAGGTTATGGCGGTGGATAAGAAGGAAGAAAGGGTGGACGCGGTGCTGCCCTTTGTCACCAACGCGCAGATCGGCGACAGCACCAACGCGGATTTTCTGCTGTCCCTTGGCATCCGCAATTTTGACCTTTGTATTGTTGCCATAGGCGACGACTTCCAGAGCTCCCTGGAGACTACGTCTTTGTTAAAAGAGCTTGGCGGCAGGCTGGTGGTGTCGAGAGCGGCGGGGGACGTGCAGGCGAAATTCCTCTTAAGAAACGGGGCGGACGAGATCGTATACCCGGAGAGGGAGGTGGCCAACTGGACCGCCATACGCTACAGCTCCGACCATATTTTTGACTATATCGAGCTGGATGAGGAACACGCGATCTTTGAAATCGAGACGCCGGAGGCCTGGAAGGGCAGGACGGTAGGAGAACTGGATATCCGCAAAAGGTATAATCTGAATATTATGGCGCTGAAGCAGGAGGGCGGGCTGAATCTGTCCGTTGCCCCGGAGACGCGCCTGGAGCAGGGACAGACCATGCTGGTGCTGGGGACCCTCAGGGAACTGCAGAAGGTCTTCCATGTTTAACAGGGCGGGGAAAGCGCATTGAAGAAGACAGGAAACAAACAGGAACAACGGAATAAGAAGCCCTATATGTGGACCACGCTCCTGACGGCGCTGTGCGTCATTCTCACGGTGGCGATGGCTGTTTACGTCATCTGGTTCTATCAGAGCGGTCTGGTGGAGGAGACGGAGCGGGAGGTCTATGATAAATATTACGTTCTGATAACGGAGGACAGCAAATCCGCTTTCTGGCAGTCGGTGTACGAGGGCGCCTGCGAGCGGGCGCTGGAGGAGAACGCCTATGTGGACTGGCTGGGGGAGCAGTTCTTCGAGAAGTACAGCGTGGAGGAACTGATGCGGATTGCTACCGCTTCTGCTGTGGACGGCATCATCGTGACTGCTAATGAGAACGAAGGGCTGACGGAACTGATCGATCAGGCGGCGGCAGCGGGCATTCCGGTGGTGACGCTCTATGGCGACAATACGAAGAGCGCCAGATGCAGTTTCGTTGGCGTGGGAAGCTATAACCTGGGACGGGAGTATGGCAGGCAGGTATTAGCAATCATAAGCGACAGGCGGCAAGAGGCGGCGAAGGTACAGGAAGCGCAGGATGCGGTGCTGGAAGGCCGGGCGGCTGCGGGGGCGGCCGGCAGGGACGGGAGCGCACAGCCTGTCAGGGTGGCGGTGCTTGTGAACGCCTATGCCCAGGACATGGATCAGAACATCCTCTGTTCCGGCATTCAGGAAACCATCGAGCAGGAGTTTGGCGCGGAGAGCGGAATTGAACTGTCGCTTCTCTCAGTGGACGATACCAACGCTTTCTCTGTGGAGGAATCTATCCGTGATATTTTCATGGAGCAGGAGACGCCGGACATTATCATCTGTCTGAATGAACTGACTACCACCTGCGTCTATCAGGCGGTGGTGGATTATAATAAAGTAGGAGAAGTCAGCATCCTTGGCTATTATGATTCCGACACGATCATCAATGCCATTGACAGGAATGTCATTTATGCCACGGTGGCAATCGACACCAGACAGATGGGCGCTTTCTGTATCGACGCTTTGCAGGAGTACCATGAGCTTGGCTATACCAGCCAGTATTTTACGGCGGACGTCAGGCTGATTCGGAAGGAGAATGTGACGGAGTACCTGCAGAAAGGAGAGGGTGACGATGAAACTGCGCAGTAAGCTAAGCAGCCTTTCTTTGCAGGTCAAGATAAGCAGTATTTATATTCTTACCAATCTTCTGGTCATGGGCGTCAATATCGTGCTCATGTTGGGGATCAACAATATATCCAACCGGCTGGATATGGTATATCAGGATAATCTGCATTTAAACGAATTGTCTGATTCCCTGACTGCGGTGCAGGATAATATGACGGATTACTTAAGCTCCAAGACCAGCGATTCCCTGGAGGATTATTACCGCAGCGAGCAGGATTACCGGAGAATGCTGGAGGATCTGAACGAGGAGATCACGGGGCTTTCCTTCGACCGGATGGAGCGCAATATCAGATACATGTCGGAGGATTATCTGGAAGAGGTGAATTACACCATCGAGGCGAAGCGGGGACGAAATGTGGAGAAATACCGGGTGCATTACGAGGAAGCGGCGCAGATGTATGAGTATATCAATACCTATATTGCCAACCTGAACACGGAGAAATTCCGGACCAATTCCGAGCAGTATAACCTTCTGCTGCAGAAATTCCGGTTGTTTGAGGGAGCGGCCATGCTCTCCATGGTGCTGGTGAT
Organism: Lachnospiraceae bacterium; assembly: GCA_017626325.1. GTDB lineage: Bacteria > Bacillota > Clostridia > Lachnospirales > Lachnospiraceae > UBA3282. The sequence continues at coordinate 17,178 of JAGAIZ010000006.1, forward strand.
GGCCAGCAACGTGTGCATCATCATCAGCCTGGTGGGCGCCAGCCTCAGACCGCTTAAGAAGCTGGCAGGCTCCGCAGATGAGGTGGCGAAGGGCAATTTCGGCGTAGAACTGCTTCCGGTGGAGTCGAAGGACGAGATCGGCGTCGTGACAGGAGCCTTTAATTCCATGGTGGTCAGTATCGGCAAGTATATCGAGCGGTTGCGGGAGAGCATGGAGGCGGAGCGCGCCTTAAAGGAGCGGGAGCTGATGATGGAAGCACATCTTAAGGATGCAAGACTTAAGTATCTGCAGGCTCAGATCAATCCTCATTTTCTCTTTAATACGCTGAATGCCGGGGCGCAGCTTGCCATGATGGAGGGCGCGGACAGAACCTACGAATACGTACAGAAGGTGGCGCAGTTCTATCGGTATAATATGAAAAAAAGTGAAGAAACTGTCACAATTGCAGACGAAATTGAGATGGTGGATTATTATGTGTATATTTTAAATGTCCGGTTCGGGGGAGATATCCATTATGAGAAGAAGATCGACCCGGCGCTTTTGACGGTGGAGATGCCGGGTATGATTCTGCAGCCTATCGTGGAGAACTGCATTAACCACGGTATCCGGGAGATGGGCAGCGAAGGAAGGATATGCCTGTCCGTCTACCGGGTGGAGCATGCGGTGTGCATCAGCGTGAAGGACAACGGCGTCGGCATGAGCAGGGAAACCATCGATCAGGTGATGCGCGGCGCTTACAGAGAGGAAGGCAAGGCGGCAGGCTCCAACGGCATCGGCATGGACAATGTCATATCCCGTATGAAGCTTTTTACCAAAAATGAGGAAGTGATGGCCATTTTCAGTGAAGGCGAGGGCATGGGAACCGAGGTGTTCCTCTATCTGGAGGATGGCACGGAGGAGAAACAGGAGCAGACGGACGATGTATAAGATTATGTTGGCGGACGACGAGGGAATCGTGATTGATTCTCTGAAATTTATTATAGAGAAGGAGTTTGGCGGCGAGTGTCAGATCAAATATGCCAAGACCGGCAGAAGCGTCATCGAACTGGCGGAGAATTTCAGGCCGGATATCGCGATTATGGACATCCAGATGCCGGGCATCAACGGCATCGAGGCGATGAAAGAAATCCGGGAGAACAACAGGCATGTGGTCTTTATCGTCATGTCCGCCTACGATAAGTTCGATTACGCCAAGGAAGCGATCAGGCTGGGCGTGCTGGAATATATTACCAAGCCCATGGAAAAACATAAGATCATCGCCGCGCTTAAGAAGGCCATGAGCCAGATCGACAGGGAGCGGGAGAAGCGGAGCAACGATCTGTTAGTCCGGGAGAAATTAGAGAACGTCGTCCCCATCATCGAAAGCGGTCTGATCTACGATATTCTGCTGCAGGAGCATTTCACGGAGGACATCGACAATTACAGGACGCTGCTGGGCATCGAACAGAATTATGCCTATATGATCGCGGTGGTGTGCGGAGATACCCAGGAGGGCAACCATATGACCAACGCGGTGGGAAGCAGCGTGCGCATCCAGAGCCACAGCCAGGAGGTCAGGGAGGCGCTCAAGGAAGGGTTCCCGGGCTGCATCGTGGGAACTGTGATGGCCAATAAGATAGCCGTCATGGTACCCTATCTGGGTAACAGGATGGAATACAACGAACGAATCGCCCTCATCGAGAAATCCCGGGAGATGGTCAGAAGCCTGCGCAGGAAGACGGATACCAGCTTCCGCATCGGCATCGGCTCGGTGAAGGGACTGCGGGAGGTCAGGGAGTCGTATCAGGAGGCGCTGGACGCGCTGGTGAAAACCACAGGAAGCGTCGCCCACGCGGATGATCTGCCGATTCGGTGTGAATATGAAGAGAACTATCCCATTAACCTGGAAAAAGAGATTTTTATGCGGGTGGAAAACGGCGAAGTCAACAGGGCCATGGGCGCGGCGGGGGACTTCTTTCACTGGATGGTGGACAAATACCCGGACGGCGTGATGGATATCCGCCTGAAGGCGCTGGAATTTGTCCTGTGGGCGGAGCATCTGGCCTATGAGAGCGGCGGTATGGTGTATGAATTCAGCGCCCGCAAGGATTATCTGCCTGCGGTGATGAATATGGGAGATATGCAGGAGCTGGAACACTGGTTCGTAATGAAAATCGGCGAGGCAAGCCAGAACGTACTGGGGAAGGGCGCGGAGAAATCCAGCAGCCTGATCGGCACCGCCAAGGAATATATACAGGCCAACTACAGTAAGGATATTTCCCTGGACGACGTGTCCAGAAGGGTAAACATCAGCCCTTACTATTTCAGCAAGATATTCAAGGAGGATACCGGAGAGGGCTTCGTGGAATATCTGACCAGAATCAGAATGGAGAAGGCAAAGGAGCTTCTGACCACCACCGAATATTCCATGAAGGAAATCTGTTCCATGGTGGGCTATGCGGATCCCAATTATTTCAGCCGGTCCTTTAAGAAAAACGTGGGTGTGACCCCGACGGAATATAAAAGGGAATAGAGGAAGAGAAGAAGGTAGATGAGGATGTTTAGAGGAATGAAAAGAGCGCTGAGCGCCTGTATGGCACTCTGCCTGCTGCTTGGCGTGACAGCCTGCGGAAACGTGCAGAAGGAGAATCAGGTGAAGGAACAGGAGGAGAAGAAAATCCAGATCGGCATGAGCTTCGATTCCTTTGTCATTGAGCGCTGGCAGAGGGATCGGGATATCTTCGTGTCGGTGGCCAAGGAACTGGGAGCGGAAGTCAACGTGCAGAATGCCAACGGGGACGTGGAAGAGCAGAAGAAGCAGATCGACTATTTCATCCAGAAGGGCATGGACGTCATTGTCATTATCTGCATCGACTCGGATTCCCTGAAGGATTCGGTGGAAAAGGCACAGGAGGCGGGCATCAGGATTCTGTCTTATGACAGACTGATTGTGGACGCCCAGGTGGATCTGTATATCTCCTTCGACAATGCGATGGTAGGCACTATGATGGCGGAGGCGCTGATAGACGAAGGACTTGCGGGCGGCAAGGTGGTCATGATCGGCGGCAGTCCCACGGATAACAACGTGCCTATGGTAGAGGGCGCGTTCCGGGAGGTGATGAAAGAGAATCAGGTAAGCATCCTGGACGCGGTACACGCGGAGGGCTGGAAAGCAGAGGAAGCGGCGAATTATATCTATGAGCATCCTTCGGTGATTGCGGAGACTGACGCTATTATGTGCGGCAATGACGATCTTGCCACTCAGGCGGTGCGGGCGCTGGCGGAGAAGCGCAAGGCGGGAGATATTCTCGTGGTGGGTCAGGATGCGGATCTGGCGGCCTGTCAGCGGATCGTGGAAGGCACCCAGGTGATGACCGTGTATAAGCCCGTGGAGAAGTTAGCCGCCAGAGCGGCGGAAGCGGCCGTGGCGCTGGCGCGGGATGAAGAGATTGCGGGAGCGGACGTGAAGATGATTGAGAACGGGGCGTTTACGGTTCCCTATATCGGTCTTGAGCCTGTCCGGGTGGATAAGAGCAACATAGACGAGGTCATCATCGGAAGCGGCTTTCACTTGAAGGAGGACGTGTATCTGAACGTACCCGGTCAGATGCCGTAATGCCGTAAGCTGCGGGCCTGCCGCCTTATATGGCGCATGGCAGGGATTTTGGGCGGAGTATCGCCGGACGGAGAATGCAATAGGAAATTTTTATAATCGGAGGGCGGATTTGCGCAAATTTGTGCTAGCACTCCGGTTTTTTCATGCTTTTTTAACCCGAAAATTTACAGAAGGTCATAAATTATTCCTATTTGTTTTGTGATACAGTATATTTGCAGACGGAAAACACGTCTGCGGCAAAATCATCAAATGAACAGGGAGGATAAACAAACCATGAAAAAGAAATTATTGAGTATGATTTTGGCAACAAGCATGATTGCAACTGTATTGGTTGGATGCGGCTCTGATTCTGCTCAGACAGCAGCTCCGGCAGAGGAGGCTGCAACAGAGGAAGCGGCTGCGGAAGAAGAGGCTCCGGCAGAGGATGCGGCAGCGGAAGAAGAGGCGGCTCCGGCAGCGGCAGCCGGCACAAAGGTTGGCGTATCCATGCCGACTAAGGATTTACAGAGATGGAATCAGGACGGCGCTAATATGCAGGCTGAGCTTGAGGCAGCAGGCTACGAGGTAGACTTACAGTATGCTTCCAACGACGTTCAGACACAGGTTTCTCAGATTGAGAACATGATTTCCGGCGGCGCTAACGTACTGGTTATCGCAGCAATCGAAGGCTCTTCCTTAGGTGAGGCTCTTGATATGGCTAAGGCTGCCAACATTCCGGTTATCGCTTATGACCGTCTTCTTATGAACTCCGACGCAGTTTCTTACTATGCAACCTTTGATAACTACATGGTAGGTACGAAGCAGGGCGAGTACATCGTTGACGCTCTTGACCTTGACAATGCAGCAGGTCCTTTTAATCTTGAGATCACAGCAGGTGACCCCGGTGACAACAATGCCGGTTACTTCTACAACGGCGCTATGGACGTTCTGAAGCCTTACATTGACGAGGGCAAGTTAGTCGTTGTTTCCGGTCAGGTTTCCTTCGAAGAGACAGCAACACCTACCTGGGCAACAGAGACAGCGCAGTCCAGAGCAGAGAACATTCTTTCCTCTAACTATGCAGACGGCACACAGATTGACGTATGGCTTTGCTCCAACGACTCTACAGCACTTGGCGTTGAGAACGCGTTAGCAGCAAACTACAACGGCGAGTACCCGATCGTAACCGGTCAGGACTGCGATATCGAGAACGTTAAGAACATGATCGCCGGCAAACAGTCCATGTCTATCTTCAAAGATACACGTACTCTTGCATCTCAGGTTGTTAAGATGGTAGGCCAGATCTTAAGCGGCGAGACAGTTGATGTAAACGATACAGAGACATATGACAACGGCACAGGCGTTATTCCTTCTTACCTTTGCGAGCCTGTATTCGCAGATATCAACAACTACAAAGAACTGTTAATCGATTCCGGTTACTACGCAGAGAGCGATTTACAGTAATAAGAGTGATTTCTTCGAGAAAACACGATTAATCTCAGAGAGATTAATCGGAAAGACTTCTTTGGGAAATATCCTGAAGCGGGATTGAGACAACAGCATAACAAAGATGCATAACTTGGCAGGCGGGTTTTGTCCCGCCTGCTAATGCTAAGAGAAATGATAGAAATGTTGTGAAAAGCATTATATGCCGGAACAGTATATGCAAAAGCAGTATATGCAGAGAGCGGTATTAAAGCGTATGGAATTAAGAAAGCATATATATAGAATAGAAATGATTGGGAGGGATACAGTTGGCAAAGGTTTTACTGGAAATGAAAAATATTACCAAGACATTCCCTGGCGTTAAAGCACTCGATAATGTAAATTTGAAGGTTGAAGAAGGCGAAATCCATGCTCTCGTCGGCGAAAACGGCGCAGGAAAATCCACCTTGATGAACGTGTTAAGCGGCATCTATCCTTACGGTACATATGAAGGTGATATTGTTTATAATGGTGAAATTTGTAAGTTCAATAAGATAAAGGATTCCGAAGAAAAAGGAATCGTTATCATCCATCAGGAGCTGGCGCTTGTACCCTATATGTCCATTGGCGAGAATATGTTTCTGGGCAATGAGCAGGGTAAGAAGAACGCCATCGACTGGGATAAGACATATGCGGAAGCAGATAAGTATCTGAAAATGGTAGGACTTTCCGAGTCCTCCAAAGTATTGGTTAAGGAAATCGGTACCGGTAAGCAGCAGCTTGTAGAGATTGCCAAGGCGCTTGCAAAACATGCGAAGCTTCTCATTCTCGACGAGCCTACCTCATCTCTGAACGAGACCGATTCCAAGGCCCTGTTAGACCTGATGTTAGAGTTCAAGAAACAGGGTATGACAATGATTATTATCACTCATAAATTAAATGAGGTTGCCTATGTGGCGGATAAAATTACGGTTGTCCGTGACGGCTCCACGATTGAGACCATGGATAAGCGTACTACGGAAATTTCCGAGGACAGAATCATTCAGGGAATGGTTGGCCGTGAGCTGACGAACCGTTTCCCGAAGCGTGAGAATGTGAAGATCGGCGACGTGAATATGGAAGTAAAGGACTGGACGGTCTATCATCCGCTCTACCCGGAGCGCAAGGTGGTGGATCACGTCTCCATGAACGTCAGAAAAGGCGAAGTCGTAGGGATCTACGGACTGATGGGCGCGGGACGTACCGAGCTTGCCATGAGTATTTTCGGGCAGTCTTACGGTACGGGTATCACGGGAACCCTGAAGCTGAACGGCAAGGAGGTTACCCTGAAAAACCCTAAGGAAGCGATCAGGAATAAGCTTGCTTACGTGACAGAGGACAGAAAAGGAAACGGACTGGTGCTTACCAATCCTATTAAGATCAACACGACGCTGGCGAACCTGGACAGCATCAGTAAGAATAAGGTGATCGATAAGGATAAGGAGTATCAGGTAGCGGAAGAGTACAGGCAGAAGCTCCGCACCAAATGTCCTTCTGTAGAGCAGAATGTGGGCAATCTGTCCGGTGGTAACCAGCAGAAAGTGCTGCTTGCCAAGTGGATGTTCACAGAGCCGGACGTATTGATACTGGATGAACCTACAAGAGGTATCGACGTCGGCGCGAAATATGAGATTTACTGTATCATTAATGACCTGGTAGCGGCGGGCAAATCTGTTGTCATGATTTCCTCCGAGCTTCCCGAGGTGCTTGGCATGAGCGACAGAATCTATATTATGAACGCGGCCAAGATCGTGGGAGAGCTTGACGCGCAGGATGCTACCCAGGAAATCATTATGGCAAATATTCTGAAATCAGGGAAGGGAGAATAAAGATGGAAAAGACGAAGATTACGGCTTCATTAAAGAAATACACCATGGTTATTGCCCTGATACTGGTCGTTGCGTTCTTCTACTGGAGTACAGAGGGCAAGATCCTTTACGCACAGAACCTCAACAACCTGATTTCGCAGAACGCATACGTATTTGTATTGGCAACCGGTATGCTGTTATGTATTCTCACCGGCGGCAATATCGATTTGTCCGTTGGTTCGGTCGTATGTTTTGTGGGCGGTATCGGCGCCGTTATTATGGATAAGGATATGAACTGCTGGCTGGCAGTGATCGTGATGTTGGTTGTCGGTCTGCTGGTTGGTATGTTCCAGGGCTTCTGGATCGCTTATGTGAAGGTGCCGCCTTTCATCGCAACGCTGGCAGGCATGTACGCGTTCAGAGGACTGTCGAACGTGGTACTGCAGGGTTACACGGTTTCCGTGTCTGACATTACCTTCTTAAATGTATTCGGCGGCGGCGCAGACTGCTATGTGCCTGATTTTCTCGGCGGTGAGAACCTCAACATGACCTGTCTGGCTGCGGGTATCCTGATTGCCGCGGTTTACATACTGATGACAGTCAGAGGCAGAATCAGGAAGAAAACGAAGGGATATGCTACAGAGCCTTTTGCCGGCGAGATGATTAAGACTGTGTTAGTCAGCGTAATTATCCTCTGGCTGTTCTACAAGCTGGCGAATTACAAGGGCATTCCCAGCGCATTGATCTGGATTGCGGTAGTATTGCTTGCATATGCTTATATTACTTCCAAAACGACCATGGGCCGTTACCTGTATGCCGTGGGCGGCAACGAGAAGGCGACGAGACTTTCCGGCGTCAACACCAAGAAGGTTTACTTTTTCGCATACGCCAACATGGGTCTTCTTTCCGGTCTGGCCGGTATTCTGACGATCGCCAGAGCGACCTCGGCGCAGCCTACTTATGGCCAGGGCTACGAGATGGACGCTATCGCGGCCTGCTTTATCGGCGGCGCGTCCGCATACGGCGGCGTTGGTTCCGTTATGGGTATGGTAGTCGGCGCTACCCTGATGGGCGTTATCAACCAGGGTATGAGTATCATGGGTATGGAAGCCAATTACCAGAAGGTAGTCAAAGGTCTGGTACTTCTGATCGCGATTATCTTTGACGTAATGTCCAAGAAAGAAAAGAAGTAAGGAGGAGGATAAAGATGCAAAAGGCTTTAGAGGTATTAAGAAAAAATACGATGATGTTTGTCCTTGTTCTGGTATATCTCTTCTTTACGATTATGACAAAGGGACAGATGTTTACAGCGTTGAATTTCAATGCTTTGATTACACAGAATGCTTATGTGTACATTCTGGCGACCGGTATGCTGATGTGTATGCTGACAGGCGGTAATATCGACTTATCCTGCGGCTCCTTCGTCTGCTTTATCGGTGCAATAGGCGGTATCTGCATGGTGACCAACGGGATGGGCACAGGCGTTTCCGTATTGATTATGTTGTTAGTCGGCATCATTTACGGTGTGGTTCTGGGTTACGTTATCGCGTATCTGAATATCCCCCCGTGGATTGCGACCCTGGCAGGCTACCTTGCTTTCAGAGGCTGGGGCACCGCGCTCTTAAGCGCCAACAGCGCCACCGGAAGTATCGCGCCGTTTCCGCAGACTTATCTTAAGATTTTCTCCGGCAAGATTCTGGAGACTGCTATCGGCGTGCTGAACGTTCCCTGTCTGATCGTGGGCGTGATTGCCGCGGTTGCGGTTGTCTTCATCAATATCATGACCAGAAAGAGCCGGATTAAGAAGGGCTACGAAGTAAGCTCTGTGGCAGCTATGGTTGCCAAGATAGTGATTTCCGTTGCGGTTATCCTGCTGTTTGCTTATAAGCTTGCCTATGCGGGCGGTATTCCGACCGTGCTTCTGTGGGTGATTGCAATCGTGCTGATTTATCAGTTCATCACATCCAAGACTACCATTGGCCGTTATTTCTATACCATCGGCGGCAACGCGGAGGCAACAAGACTTTCCGGTGTTGATACGAAGAAGATTATGTTTATGGCATATCTGAATATGGCGATTCTGACCGTTATCAGTGCCTTTACCGTTATCGCCAGATTCCAGGCGGCGAACTCCACGGCGGGCACCAACTATGAGATGGACGCTATCTCGGCCTGCGTAGTCGGCGGCGTATCCGCTTACGGCGGTTCCGGTTCCGTATTCGGTATGGTAATCGGCGCAACCTTAATCGGCGTCATCAACCTGGGCATGAGCCTTATGGGGATTGACGCGAACTGGCAGAAGGTTATCAAGGGCGTTGTCCTTCTGGCGGCGGTTGTATTCGAGATTCTGAACAATAAGGATAAGACGAAAGACTGATTCGTCTGTTCCTGAGACGCGCTCTTCCGCGAGCTTTAAGCGGAAGGGCGCTTTTTATATTACGCTGTGTAAAATGTGAAAAATGCGCAAAATGTGCAAATGTGCAAAATGCACATAAAAACCTTGAATATTGAAAGAAAACAGGTTAAAATGTATAGCATATTATAAAAGGAATGCGCTTACGCGTGAGAGGGGGATTATCTTTGAGAAAATTAACAAATTATTTGAAAAACGCGCCTATGGAGAAGAAGATTAAGACGGCGCTTCTGACGATTCTGGTTTGTTTGATTATTCTTGTCGTATACGGGATCGGTTCTACGATGACGCTGGTGGGACAGATAGATAATTTCTATGAAGAACCGTATCAGAACAGCGAACTGCAGCTTGAAATACGCAAAGATGTCAACAGTCTGATGAAAAATGTGCTGTGGGCGGCGGCTACGGATGATGTCGTACAGGCTTCCCGGTATCTGGAAGAAGCGCAGTCAGACGCGGACGATATCTATGCATGCTATGAGGCGCTGGAGCAGAGCTTTGAAGATAAGGAACTGATTGCGGAGTTATCTGCAGCGCTGGAGGCGGAGGCCAATGCCAGACAGGCGGTGATTGCGCTGGCGGCTGCAGGCGATCCTGGCACGCTGGATTATTTTAATACGACCTATAGCGTGGACGCGGAGGCGGTCATAAGCGTAATGAAGGAGATTGCGGAGGTGTCGGATGCGGAGGCCCTGTCCGCTTATAAGCTGGCCAGAGTCATAGGAATCTTCGTGCTGATTATCATGCTGCTTATCGGCGTGTTCGCCGTGGTGACGGTTGTCTATTATCTGAGAACGCTGGTACAGATTATCACAGAGCCTATCGCGCAATTGAAGGAAGCCTCCGAGAGGATGGCGAAGGGCGATCTGGAGATTACGATTGATTATGAGTCGCAGGACGAACTGGGAGAATTGGCCGGCAGTCTGAAGAAGGTAGTAAGCCTGCTTGGCGATCTGATTCCGGATATCGATTATTGCCTGCGGGAGCTGGCAGCCGGTAATTTCACGGTAAGCAGCAAGCGGAAGAATTCGTATATCGGCTGCTATGCACCGCTTTTATCCGCGATGCAGGAGTTGAAGAGCAAGCTCAGCGTGGCGCTTTCCGAGATCCTTGCGGCTTCCGGCCAGGTACGGGCAGGCGCTCAGAATATGGCGGAGGGCGCGCAGGACTTAGCGGAGGGCGCGACCAACCAGGCAAGCGCGGTGCAGGAGCTGAACGCTACCATGAACGCGCTGACAGACCAGATCGAATCGAACGCCAAGAAGACCTCGGATGCCAGCCGGCAGGCACAGCTTGTAGGAGAGCAGGCGCAGAACAGCCAGCAGTACATATTGCAGGTGAACGACGCAATGGCGAATATCAGCGAGGCGTCCAGGCAGATCGCGGAAATCAGCAGCAGTATCGAGAGCATTGCATCCCAGACGAACCTGTTATCCTTAAATGCGGCCATCGAGGCTGCAAGAGCGGGAGAAGCGGGCAGGGGCTTCGCTGTCGTTGCGGATGAAATCCGTACCCTGGCGGCACAGAGCGCGGAGGCGGCTGTGAATACCCATCAGCTTATTGATAACGCATTGAAGGAAGTGGATAACGGCAGCCAGATTGTGAACGATACGGCACAGGTGCTGGCGGAAGTGATCGAGAAGATTCAGGGTGTTGTGGCGGCGGTAAACGAAGTCAACCAGGCCTGCGAGACGCAGGCGGAGGCGGCCATGGAGGTCAACGGCGGCGTAGAGCAGATCTCCATATCGGTGCAGAATACTTCCGCTACCGCGGAAGAAAGCTCCGCCACAAGCGAAGAGCTGTTTGCCCAGTCTGAGACATTGAATGCGCTGGTGAACCAGTTTACGCTGCAGAAATAGAAGAGGATTATACACCGAAGGAGAAATGCCCGGCATGGGATTTCTCCTTCTTTTATCTCTATAAAGTTTTTATGAAATCTTTATGAAATCCTTGCAGACTTACTTGCGAAGTTTTTTTATTTGTCAGATAATAGAAAATAAAGTTGTGCGCAGGCAGTAAAGTATGCGGCCTGAGCAGAACCGCTTGAGTAAGTGAACAGGCAGGAGGGATATGATGATTAAGACGTTGGCGGCGCATATTAAGGAGTTTAAGACAGCTTCGATTATGACGCCGGTTTTTATGATTTTAGAGGTTGTGTTTGAGACGCTGATTCCGTTTCTGATGGCTTCTATTATTGATAAGGGAGTGGACGCCGGGGATATGCACCATATCTATGTGGTAGGTGCGTATATGATCGGCGCGGCTTTCTGCGGGCTTTTCTGCGGCGTGATGGGCGGTAAGTACGGCGCCAGGGCTTCCACGGGACTCGCCAGGAATCTGCGTCAGGCGATGTATGAGAATATCCAGACGTTTTCCTTTTCCAATCTGGATAAGTTCAGTACGGCAGGGCTCGTGACCCGTCTGACGACGGACGTTACCAATGTACAGAATGCATACCAGATGATGCTTCGTATGGCGTTCCGTGCGCCGGTGAGCATGATCTGCGCGATGGCGATGGCGTTTATGATCAACGCAAGGCTGGCCAGCGTTTATCTGGTGGCGGTATGTCTTCTGGCAGTCGTATTGTTCTTCATTATCAGAGGGGCGATGAAATATTTTCATGAGGCTTTTCCGAAATATGATGAACTGAATGCTTCCGTGCAGGAGAATGTCAGCGCCATTCGCGTGGTCAAGGCGTATGTGCGGGAGGACTATGAGACGTCGAAATTTAAGAAGGCAAGTCAGGCTATTTACGATATTTTCACCAAGGCGGAGACGCATGTAGTGTTGAATATGCCGGTGATGCAGTTTACGGTTTATACCTGTATTATGCTGATCTGCTGGCTTGGCGCGAAACAGATTGTGAGCAGCACGCTGACGACGGGAGAATTGATGAGCCTGCTTACATACTGCATGAATATCCTGATGAGCCTGATGATGCTTTCTATGGTATTCGTTATGCTGACGATGAGCGAGGCTTCCGCCAGACGAATCAGCGAGGTGCTGAACGAGAAGAGCGATCTGACCAATCCTGAGAATCCGGTTTATGAAGTGCCGAATGGAGAGATCGATTTTGAACATGTGGATTTCTCCTATCATAAGGATGGCAGTAAGCCGATTCTTACGGATATTAACCTTCATATTAAAGCGGGCGAAACCATCGGTATCCTCGGTGGAACCGGCAGCTCCAAAACCAGTCTGGTGAATCTGATCAGCCGTCTGTATGATGTGACGGGCGGTTCGGTGAAGGTCGGCGGACGGGATGTGCGGGAGTACGACATGGACAGCCTGAGAGATCAGGTGGCTGTGGTACTGCAGAAGAACGTGCTGTTTTCCGGTACGATTCTGGAGAATTTGCGGTGGGGCGATAAGGATGCCACGGAGGAAGAGTGTAGGCGGGTATGCCGTCTGGCCTGTGCCGATGAATTCATCGAGAAGCTTCCGCAGGGCTATGAGACCCATATCGAACAGGGCGGAAGCAATGTATCCGGCGGTCAGAAGCAGCGTCTGTGTATTGCGAGAGCGTTGTTGAAGAAGCCGAAGGTGCTGATCTTAGACGACAGTACCAGTGCGGTGGATACCGCTACCGATGCCAGGATTCGTAAGGCGTTTGCGGAGGAGATTCCGGATACCACGAAGCTGATTATCGCCCAGCGTGTCTCAAGCGTACAGCACGCAGATCATATTATTGTGATGGAAAACGGACGGATAGACGGCTTCGGCACCCATGAAGAATTACTGGAAACCAATGAAATATACAGAGAAGTATTCGAGTCGCAGACCGGCGGCAGCGGAGATTTTGATGAAAAGGCAGGTGAAGCATAATGCCGGGTCCGGGAATGAGGGGCAGAATGCCTGCCCAGGGAAATAAAATAAAAAATCCAGGTAAGATATTTACACGGCTGATGGGATATGTGGCGAAAAGCTATGGTCCGCATCTGGTTCTTGTGGCGATTCTGATTTTGATAAGCGTGCTTGCCAATGTACAGGGAACCATGTTTATTCAGAAGTTGATTGACGATTATATTACGCCGATGCTGACGCAGGAGACGCCGGATTTTCATCCGCTTGCGCTGGCGATCGCCAAGGTAGCCGGTTTTTATGCAATAGGTGTGGTTTCTTCCTTTGCGTGGAACAGGATTATGGTGAATGTGACGCAGGGAACGCTGCAAAATGTGCGGAACGATTTGTTTTCCCATATGGAGACGCTTCCCATTAAGTATTTTGACACCCATGCCCATGGCGATATTATGTCGACTTATACCAACGATACGGATACACTGCGCCAGATGATCAGTCAGAGCATGCCGCAGGTGTTTAACAGTGCGATTACGATTGTCAGCGTGCTGATCAGCATGATTATTTTAAGCGTGCCGCTTACGGTGGTAACGCTGCTTATGGTAGTGATTATGCTGGTAGTAACGCAGAAGGTGGCGGGATTAAGCGGACGCTATTTCCTGCAGCAGCAGCAGGATCTTGGCAAGGTCAACGGCTTCATTGAAGAGATGATGAACGGGCAGAAGGTCGTAAAGGTATTTTGTCATGAGGAAGAGTCTGTAGAGCAGTTTACACAGTTAAACGATAATCTCTATCACAGCGCTGACCGCGCGAACTATCTGGTAAACATTGTAGGACCTGTGAATATGCAGCTTGGCAATGTCAGCTATGTGGTGTGCGCTATTGTGGGCGGTGTTCTGGCCCTGTCCGGTATTTCCGGGCTGACGCTGGGATCTCTTGCAAGTTTCCTGACCTTTAATAAGAGCTTCAACCAGCCGATCAATCAGGTCAGCCAGCAATTTAACTCTATCGTGATGGCGCTTGCGGGCGCGGAGCGAATCTTCAGGATGATGGATGAGGAGCCGGAGACGGATGAAGGCTATGTGCGGTTAGTGAATGTAAGAGAGGAAAACGGCAAATTCGTGGAGACACCGGAGCGCACCGGCCGCTGGGCATGGCGTCATGAGCATCAGGCGGATCATACGGTTGACTACGTGGAGCTGAAAGGCGACGTGGTGTTTGACGGCGTGGACTTTGGCTATAATGATGATAAGATCGTCCTTCATGATGTGAAGCTGTATGCGGAGCCGGGACAGAAGATTGCCTTCGTCGGTTCTACCGGAGCGGGTAAGACGACGATTACGAACCTGATCAATCGTTTCTACGATATTCAGGACGGCAAAATACGCTACGACGGCATTAATGTCAATAAGATCAAGAAATCGGATTTAAGAAGATCCCTTGGTATCGTATTGCAGGATACCCACCTTTTCACAGGAACGGTTATGGAAAATATCCGGTACGGCAAGCTGGATGCCACTGACGAGGAAGTCGTTGCGGCGGCGAAGCTGGCCAACGCGGATGTGTTTATCAGACATCTGTCGGACGGCTATCAGACGATGCTGACCGGGGACGGCGCGAATTTGAGTCAGGGACAGCGGCAGCTTCTTGCGATTGCCCGGGCGGCCATTGCCGACCCGCCGGTGCTGATTCTGGATGAGGCCACCAGTTCCATCGATACCCGTACGGAGCGTATCGTGCAGGACGGTATGGATAAGCTGATGAAGGGCAGAACCACTTTTGTGATTGCTCACAGGCTTTCTACCGTCAAGAATTCCGACTGTATCATGGTGTTGGAGCAGGGACGTATCATAGAGCGGGGGACTCACGAGCAGCTTCTGGAGCAAAAAGGAAGGTATTACCAGTTATATACGGGGAATGCGATTGCTAACGGGTAAAATAAGCGGCGTAAGAACATGATTCATGTGTGAGCAAATCCAAAGAAAGAAACTGTCAACAGGCAGTTTCTTTTTTGGGTGCGCCTTGCGGCGCACGTCGCTAACGGGTGAAAGTCCCCAATCCGCCCTAGTAGTGGGAA
>JAGAIZ010000007.1 GCA_017626325.1 Lachnospiraceae bacterium
GAGAAGACGGAAGAATATGAGGAAGAGATGCTGGAGCTTCCAAGGCAGATCAATCAGTTGAATCATAAGCTGATGCTGATCACGATGGAAGTGTGCTATAAGAAGCTTAAGGAGAATACGGAAGAACTGGAAGCCATCGAGGCATGGATCGGCAGTATACGCCGTGAATTGAAGAAAAAGGTGATTCGTAAACAGGAAAAAGAAGCGATGAATCATAGGCTGTATTCTTATATGCATGATATTTTCGGCGCGGATGTCATAGAGTTATTTGATATGAAATATAATCCGGAAGAGAAATATAAGAAAAAGGAAGCTTCGGCGGAACAGACCGCAGAGGCGCCAGAGCAGAAGGAAGGCAACGAGGATGCGTCGAAATCATGAGATTTTGGCGCTTTTTCAATGACGGCAGGACGAGAGGAAAGGGGATAGATTGAAAAATCACACTGATGTGCTGATTTTTCAATCCCAAATTTGTGCCGGAGCGTCACAAATTTGTCTGATGGCAGATGAGAAACCGCCTGCGCGGATTTCTCATCGCCCCGTCGCGTAGAAACGCTCCGGAATGGAGGATTGTATGAGACAATATCTGGTAACTGCCTGTGAGATGAAGCGATATGATGCCAATACGATTGAGAAGATAGGCATTCCGTCGCTTGTGCTGATGGAGCGCGCGGCGCTTGTGACGGTGGAGGAGCTGTTAAGAAGTTATCGCCGACAGGAAGCGAAAGTACTGGTCGTGGCCGGGTGCGGCAATAACGGCGGAGACGGCCTGGCAGTTGGCAGACTGCTTATGCTGCGGGGATATATGGTAGACTGTGTCCTGATTGGCAATCGGGCCGGATGCAGCCGGGAGACTGCCGTGCAGACAGAGATTCTGTCGCAATATGGGATGTCTGTGAAGGACGCAATAGAGGATGATGAATATGATATAGTAATCGATGCTTTGTTTGGCATCGGCCTGTCAAGAGAAGTGACAGGACTTTATGCGGAGACGATTGAAAGAATCAATCAGATGCACAGCTTCGTGTGCAGCGTGGATATTCCCTCCGGTGTCTGCGCGGACGATGGCAGCATACTGGGATGCGCTGTGCGGGCAGATTTGACAGTTACGTATGGATTCTGTAAATTAGGGCATATGCTGTATGACGGCGCTGCCTGCTGCGGCAAGGTCGTCTGCAGGGAAATGGGGATTAATGAGCGCAGCTTCTTAGGAGAGGAACCGCGCTGGTATACGATAAGCGGCATAGCGGGCGATGCGCTGCTGCCGGTCAGGGATGCGGCCGGCAATAAAGGTTCCTTCGGAAAGACGCTGGTGATTGCCGGAAGCCGCCGCATCTGCGGCGCCGCGGTACTTTCCGCAAGAAGCGCGTTTCGGATGGGAACCGGTATGGTGAAGACGGTGACCGCGATTGAGAACAGAGACGTTGTTTTGCAGGCGGTACCGGAAAGCATGCTGTCAACCTATCAGGAGGATATGCGGAATATAGAAGAACAGGAAAGATTTGAAGCTGCGCTGCAGGAAGACTTCAACTGGGCGGATGCGATTGTCATCGGACCGGGAATCGGCATGGGACGGCAGGCAGAGATGCTGCTTCGGGAATGTCTGGCTAAGAGCAGTCTTCCGATTGTGATAGACGCCGACGGACTGAATCTGATCGCCGCCAGACAGGAGCTGCAGACTATGGTACAGAATGCGGGCAGGAGCGGAAGAACGATTGTCCTGACGCCTCATCTGGGCGAGTTCGCCAGATTGTACGGCTGCAGCGTCAGCGAGGCCAGGGAGCATCTGCTCGAATATCCTGTACAGATGGCGGAGCGTATGCAGGCTGTTATCGTATGCAAAGACGCAAGAACGGTAGTGACGGCGCCGGGGGCGGCGCGGCATTATCTGAACACGTCGGGCAACGACGGCATGGCGACGGCAGGAAGCGGCGATGTGCTTGCGGGAATGATAGGAGCTTTGCTGGCACAGCATATGAACGGGCCGGACGCGGCGGTCAGCGGCGTATATCTGCATGGCGCGGCGGGAGATCTGGCGGCACAAAAGCAGACGCGGCGATCTATGATGGCGACGGATATCATAGAAGAGATAGGCTATGCGGCACAGGAGAAGGGAGTACAGGAACAGAGATGTTAGAGAACTATCAGAGAGTATATGCAGAGGTAGATTTGGACGCGGTTCTTTATAATATGGAACAGATGCATGCCAGACTTGCACCGGGCACGCAGATGATCGGTGTGATCAAGACAGATGGCTACGGACACGGGGCAGTACCCATCGGACGGGAGCTTGAGCGGCTTGACTATGTGTTCGGTTATGCGGTGGCGACTGCGGAGGAAGCGCTTATTCTGCGCCATGCGGGTTTAAGGAAGCCGATCTTAATATTGGGATATACGTTTCCCTATGCTTATGAGGATCTGGTGCGGTATGATATCAGACCGGCAGTATTTCGGGAGGACAGTATTGATGAGCTTGCCGCGTGTGCGCGGAAGCTTCACAAGAAGGTAAAAGTGCATGTGAAGGTAGATACCGGAATGACGAGAGTAGGGGTCAGGCCGGATGAGAGCGGGCTGAAGTTTGTGGAGAAAACGCTTCATACGGAGGGCGTAGAGCTGGAAGGGGTGTTTACGCATTTCGCGAGGGCGGATGAGACAGATAAGACATCCGCCAGAGAGCAGCTTGCGCGGTTTCAGTATTTTATCAGACGAATCGAGGAAGCTTACGGCTACAAAGTACCCGTGAAGCATTGTTCTAACAGTGCGGGAATCGTGGAACTGCCGGAGGCTGACATGGATGTGGTCAGAGCGGGCATTACCCTGTACGGATTATGGCCTTCAGCGGAAGTCTCGAGAGATATCATATCGCTGCGGCCGGTTCTGGCTCTCAGAAGTCATATCGTCTACTGTAAGGAAGTAGAAGCTGGCGTGGCGGTCAGCTATGGCGGTACTTATGTGACGCCCGGCAAAATGCGCATCGCTACGATTCCGGTGGGATATGGCGACGGATATCCGAGAGGATTGTCCAATAAAGGGTATGTGCTCATACGGGGAAAGAAAGCTCCCATTTTAGGAAGAGTCTGCATGGATCAGTTTATGGTCAGCCTGAATGATATTCCGGAAGCGGCGGAGGGTGATGAGGTAACGCTCATAGGCAGCGACCAGGCGACCCGGATCACAATGGAAGAACTGGGCGATTTGTCCGGAAGATTTAATTATGAGCTTGCCTGCGATCTGGGTAAGAGAATCCCGAGGGTCTTTATGAAGAATGGAAAAGTCGTGGCCGTTAAGGATTATTATGCGGATTATCAGTAAGAGCATGTCAAACACCGCCGCGAATGAGTATCAGATTGTCTTGTGGAATAATTATCATGTATACCTTTGGAGAAAGCGGCAATACTATTGCTGGAAACGGATATGTCCGGTATCAGTACCGGCGTATGAAAATTGCTGGAATGATTGAAGGAAGTGTATGGTAATGAGAAGAGGAGACATCTATTATGCGGATTTGCGGCCGGTGATCGGTTCCGAACAGGGAGGCGTAAGACCGGTGCTGATCATACAAAACGACGTGGGGAATAAACACAGTCCGACAGTGATCTGCGCTGCAATTACGTCCAAAATGAACAAGGCGAAGCTGCCTACGCATATTGAGCTGAGCGCGGGCAAATATGATATGGTCAAGGATTCTGTTATTTTGTTAGAGCAGCTCAGAACGATTGATAAGAAGCGGTTAAAGGACAGAGTATGCCATTTGGATCAGGATATTATGCAAGCGGTGAATGAAGGATTAATGGTCAGCCTGGAACTTCATACATAAGGCGGACAGTATTTGACACGTATTCCATTACTTGCTATATTAGTATTTAATCTACCGAAGAGAGGAAAGGGAATTATATATGGATGATGGCGGTGCGAGCAGCAGCAGTATCATAGGGTTTATTGTGCTGCTCATTCTTGAGATGATTTTTTACGGTTTCAGTTCGGCAATGCAGAACCGCAGGGGAACAGACGCGGAGGATAATGACAGAGAAGAGCATGAGCAAACCGTCAAACAGAGGAAGAAACAGGAACGGCTGAATTATATGCTGGAAAATCATGCTAAGTACGCGAACGCAGTTCAGCTTGGCGTGATCACAATCAATCTGGTTTTGGGCGCTTTGATCCTGTACCGCATTACCGGTTATTTCGGCTATGCGGCATACCGTATGGCTGTCAATCATATCGCGGCGCTGCAAAGCTGGCATATCCGCCTGCTTGCGGCGGCGACAGCGGTTCTTGTAACGGTATTTCTATTGTACATAGTTATGACGTTCGGCGTGTTAGTGCCTAAGAAAGCGGCGGCGAAATATCCTGATAAATGGATTGCACGTCTGATCAATCCCATGTATTATTACGTGCGGATCGTTTCGCCTTTTACGGGGCTTATCTATGTTACTTCCAGAATGATTCTTCATCTGCTCGGCATTCGCAACGCGGATGATGAAGAGGATGTGACGGAAGAAGAGATTCTTTCCATGGTGAATGTGGGTCATGAACAGGGAATCCTGGAAGCCAGCGAAGCGGAAATGATCAACAATATCTTCGAATACGGCGATAAAGAGGCCAAGGACATCATGATCAACCGGAACAATCTGGTAGCGATTGACTGTACCATGACGCTGCAGGAGGCGGCGGCTTTTATCGTGGAGGCCCATAACAGCCGGTTTCCTGTCTACGACGGAACGATCGACCATATCGTCGGTATTCTGCATCTGAAAGACGTAATGCGTATGCAGATGAATGAGAGGATGAAAGCCAGACCCATCGGTAAAATCAAGGGCTTGCTCAGAGAGCCGAGATTCATTACGGAGAAGCGTAAAATAGACGACCTGTTTAGAATGATGCAGACGGAGAAAATCCAGATGGTTATCGTGATCGACGAGTATGGACAGACAGCGGGACTCGTAGCGTTAGAGGATATTCTGGAGGAAATCGTCGGTAATATTCAGGACGAGTATGACGAGGAATCTGTCTACATCAGAGAAAGCGGCCTGGACGAATATGTGATTCAGGGCATGATGCCGTTGGAGGAGCTGGGCAAGAAGCTGGGGATCAGCTTTGAGGAAGAAATCTTCGATACGGTCAATGGGTTCGTGATTTCCAGACTGGAGCACATACCGGATGAGGATGAGGAATTCGAGTTCGAATATGAGGGATACCAGTTCCGTATTCTGGAAGTAAAAGACAGAATGATTCAGTCTGTTGCGGCTAAGAAGATTGCGGAGCAGTCTGCTGCAGCGCAAAAGGATGGAAATACGGTTGAAGAAGAACTTCAAAAATGATAATATATATATTTAGAGAAAATAGGAACAAAGGAGAATAAGGATATGTCAGGACATTCTAAATTTGCAAATATTAAGCATAAGAAAGAGAAAAATGATGCCGCAAAGGGTAAGATATTTACCATCATCGGAAGAGAAATTGCGGTAGCGGTAAAGGAGGGCGGACCGGATCCGGCGAATAATTTCAAGCTGGCACAGGTAATCGCCAAGGCGAAAGCCAACAATATGCCCAACGATACCATTGACAGAGGCATTAAGAAAGCAGCCGGCGAGGGCGGTAACGTAAACTATAAATATGTAACCTATGAGGGTTATGGGCCGAATGGAATCGCCATTATCGTCGATGCGCTGACAGACAACACCAACAGAACCGCCGCCAATGTAAGAAGCGCCTTTACCAAAGGGCAGGGAAGCATCGGTACGCAGGGGTGCGTGTCCTTTATGTTTGACAAGAAGGGTCTTATCATTGTGGATAAGGAAGAATGCGATATGGATGCGGACGACCTGATGATGACCGCTCTGGACGCGGGAGCGGAGGACTTCGCGGAGGAAGAGGACAGCTTCGAAATCTACACAGATCCTGACCAGTGGAGCGAAGTGGACGCCGCCTTGAAGGAGGCAGGCGTGACGCCGGTTTCGTCCGAGGTGACCATGATTCCGCAGAACTGGGTAGAGCTTACGGACGAGACTGCGATTAAGAATTTGCAGAGGACATTGGATTTGTTGGATGAAGACGACGATGTACAGGCTGTATATCATAACTGGGATGAGTAATTGACAGGAAGCAGGGTGTATAAATGGATGCGATAGCGCTTAATCAGGTTTCGGCAATACTCGACCAGGCTGAGCTTAGAATTGCCGAATTTAAGAGAGATACTTATGAGGAATCTTTCCAGCGATATCTGGAGGATAACGCTTCTGTATGGAATGAGTTAATGCAGATTGGAACCAGGGAATGCTCCGTACAGGAACAGGAGAGAGCGGAGGTTGCGGACTGCCTGGCGCGCAAAGCGGAAGAACTGCTTGCCGGGGCGAAAAACAGAACCAAAAGAGAAACGATGCAGATGAACCTGAATCTGTATATGGTATCTTACTTTCTGCCTGCAATTGTGGCGTAC
Source organism: Lachnospiraceae bacterium (assembly GCA_017626325.1). Lineage (GTDB taxonomy): Bacteria > Bacillota > Clostridia > Lachnospirales > Lachnospiraceae > UBA3282. The sequence goes on from JAGAIZ010000007.1 coordinate 6,440, forward strand.
CAGAGAAGAAGCGGCGCCAAAGAGGATGATATGAAGAAACTGACCGCCGCCATCTGTGACAGATGGGCGCTCAGCTTTAAGAACCATATTCAGGTATCTGATTATGAGTCTATTAAGGCGGGATTTAAGCAGAAGCTTTGCTTCGTGACGACGGCAGTATGCCGGGGATTACATAAACCGCAGGACTGCAGGGAGCTTACTATGATGAAGCAGTACCGCGACGGATACCTTATGAATCAGGAGGACGGCGCAGCCGTGATTCACGAATATTATGATATTGCGCCTACCATTGTCAAGAGAATCGCGAAAGAAGCGTCTCCGGAGGAAAAATATCTGTATTTGTGGAACAACTATATCAGGAAATGCGTTGAGCTGGTGGAACAGAGCAGAAACGAACAGTGCAGAGAAGTTTATGAGCAGATGATGGCAGAACTTAGAGAAGAGTATCTGGTCACGAACCGGAAATCGTCGGATTCCGGCGCGCCTGCCAGTGAATAGAACGCTTTAGAAAGAGGATTAAGATGAACAGACAATACAAGAAAGAAACGATTTGCATACAATCGGGATGGCAGCCTAAGAACGGAGAACCCCGTGTGCTGCCGATCTATCAGAGCACGACATTTAAATATGAGACCTCCGAGCAGATGGGACGGTTATTCGATCTGGAGGAGAGCGGTTATTTCTATACCAGACTGCAGAATCCGACCAATGACTGTGTGGCGGCCAAAATCTGTGAGCTGGAGGGCGGTGTGGCAGCGATGCTTACGTCCTCGGGACAGGCGGCTACCTATTATTCCGTGTTCAATATCTGTGAGGCGGGCGACCATGTGATTATGTCCGCGACGGTGTACGGCGGAACCTTTAATCTTTTGACCTGTACCATGAAGAAGATGGGAATTGCGTGTACGGTGGTGGATCCGGATGCACCGGCGGAAGAGATTGAGAAGGCGTTTCTGCCTAATACCAAGTGCGTCTTTGCGGAAACGATTGCGAATCCGGCTCTGGTTGTGCTGGATATCGAGAAGTTCGCCAGACTTGCGCATGAGCATCAGGTGCCGCTTATCGTGGATAATACTTTCGCGACGCCGATTAACTGTAATCCGTTCAAATGGGGCGCGGATATCGTGACACATTCTACGACGAAGTATATGGATGGTCATGCGATGGCGGTAGGAGGATGTATTGTAGATTCCGGCAAATTTGACTGGAGCGCGTATCCTGATAAATTCCCCGGATTATGTACGCCGGATGAATCTTATCATGGAATCACCTACACAGAGAAATTTGGCAAGGCGGCTTATATTACCAAAGCGACCAGCCAGTTGATGAGAGATCTGGGCTCCATCCAGTCGCCTCAGAACGCTTTTCTGCTGAATGTGGGACTGGAGACGCTGCCGCTTCGTATGGAGAGACACTGCTACAATGCGCAGAAGACGGCGGAATTCTTAGAAGCCCATGAGAAAGTGGCGTGGGTCAACTACCCGGGGCTTAAGAGCAACCGATATTATGAGCTTGCGCAGAAATATATGCCCAACGGAACCTGCGGCGTTATTTCCTTCGGCTTAAAAGGAGGAAGAGATGCGGCGGCTAAGATGATGGACCGGCTGGAATTAGCGTCTATTGTGACTCATGTGGCGGACGCAAGGACCAGTGTGCTTCATCCGGCGAGTCATACCCACAGGCAGATGAACGACGAGCAGCTTAAGGAAGCGGGCGTTGCGCCTGACCTGATCAGACTTTCGGTGGGACTTGAGCATATAGATGATATTATTGCGGATTTAGAGCAGGCATTATCTGATATAGAGTAAAGAGGATAGCTTGGTATGACTTATCGAAAAACATGGTTTAGCTATGTGTTGTGGGCAGTATACGCGGGAATCTGCGTTATGCTGCTCGCATTTATGGGATACTATCAATATTCAGAATATATTGCGGCATCTACGGCGAAGTTTGGAGGTCTTCTGATCTTTCCTGTCGCCGTAGGCGTTTATTGGGCCCTTAGGACAACGGCGCAGTTTTTCAGGAAGAAATACACGATGCGCAAACATACCGCACAGATGCTCGAAGTTTTTGTGGCGGCGGTTTCTATCGTATTTGGCGCATTATACAGGGCGTCTTACGTGTTGTACTCTGAGACATATTTCGATCTGACATTTGCGTCGCCGGTGGCTGTCAAAGATATTTTGGATGTGCCGTATGCCACTTATTACGAAATGGCGCTTGTCAGAACGGGGGAGCAGATTACGCCGCTGACCCATGGCGCGGGCTATCTGTATGTGCTTTGCGTTTCCGCAGTATGCTCCTTCCTGGGCAATAGAATTATGTCTGCAGTGCTGCTTCAGGCGGTTATACAGATGATTTCCGTTGTTTTAGGGTATCTGGTGGTGAGGAAGGCTGCCGGAAAGCTGCCTGCCTGCATCGTACTGATCTTTTTGTCCTTCTCGGGTGTCTATATAGAGGAACTGTACAGGATTGCGCCTGACAGCCTGGTTTTTATGCTGTATCTGGCGGGGCTTTTGTTAGTTGTTACTTATATCAGAGATTATTGCCGCAATGAATTCAGCAAGCCCGTGGCGGTCTGCGGCGCGGTGCTGGCAGGCGCTGTCATCGGAATTCTGACGTATCTTGATCTTAAATTTATCGTGCTGTTTGTATTTATGATCGGATTGTTTACCGGAAGGAAGGAGTATGAGGAGGGCGAAGAAATTAATAATTCCCCTGGGATCAGCGTTATATCTTTTGCCGCTGGGATTGTGTCATGTGCGGCAGGCCTGTGCGTCATGTTTGGCATTGTGGCGCTGTACCGTGGAACGGAATTTCTTCAGGACGTGTCTGCATGGCTGGAACTGTATGTGGGCCAGTGTAAGATCGGCCTTTTCTATAGTATGGAGCAGATGATGCCGGAGCTTCCGCTTACAGCGCTTATCATAGCGTTGGCGTCGTTTCTTGTTTTTGAATTTTTCAGAGGACATAAAGAGCAGAATTATATGCTGTGGATTCTGGCCTGCATCCTGATAGCGCCTACGCCAATGGCAAGGTGCGGTATCCTGCCGTATACAATGATTGCGTTGTTTCAATGGATGGCGCTGGCAGGGCTTGGGCTGCAGAATTGCGTCTTCGGGGACAGAGAGAAGGTAGTGCAGGCGAAGATTGAAGAGATCAATGCGTCGGCGGAGCCGATCGAGGAGAATAAGGCGCAGAAGGCGGAGCAACAGGGCCTTGTGTTGACAACGGAACAGAAAGCAGAGAAGCAGGCGCTTACGGCGCCGTCAAAACAGCAGGCGGCTGGGAACGAACCGTCCCGTTTTATTGAGAATCCGCTGCCACTTCCGAAGAAACATGTAAAAAAAGAAATGGATTACCAATATACCGTAGAAGAAAAAGACATGAAATATGATGTCGAAGTCGACGACAACGATGAGTTCGATCTTCTATAAGAACCGGTTTTATGGCGCGGGAGGAATGCTGCGGCAGCCATGAACGGAATGCCGGAGTCTAAGCGGGCAGCTTCCTCTATGTTAAGGTTCATGTATAATAACCAGAAAATTAAGTAAACTAAGAGAGAATCACAAATGTGGCCAGGGCCGCAAAAGTGATTCTCTTTTCTCTTTTCGGAAGACTTCTTTATGATAGAAATAATTGCAGATAATATCATTAGAAATAATATAGAAGCTTAGAAATAATCCGGAAAGAATATAGAAAGATGATAGGGCAGAAGTAATTATAAAGGTCGAAGCAATTATAAAGACAGAAGTTATTATAATTGCAGAAACAATTATAAAGGTCGAAATGATTATCAAAGCAACTATAAAAGCAATGAGGCGAATTGGAGGACATTATGGGCAATAATAGTCATAAAGCAAAAGACTGTCACAAAGGAAAAGAAAACAAAGACAGGGAGAGAGAGAGAGGCCGGGAGAAGGACAGAGAGAAGGACGTAGAAGATAAAGACAGACAAAAGGATAAAGAGCAAGGCAGAGAAAAAGATCAGGATTACGCAAAAGACAGGGAAGAACAAGAAAAGGAACGGGAAAAGAAAAACGCCGGGAAGGGAAGCGATAAAGACGAGAAGGAGGAGAAGCGGGAAAAGGAGAAATATAAAGACGAACGGATCGAAGAGGTCGGTCAGCTTACATTAGACGAGAACAAAGAACATCACAGGATACATCTTGTCACGATCATAGGAGAAATCGAAGGGCATGATAATCTGGGAAGCTCTTCCAAAACGACGAAGTATGAGCATGTTTTGCCGCAGCTTGCCGCGATTGAGGACAGCCAGGAGATCGACGGGGTGCTGATTCTGTTGAATACCATGGGCGGTGATGTGGAGGCAGGGCTTGCAATTGCCGAGATGATCGCGTCCTTAAGCAAACCGACGGTATCTTTAGTGCTTGGCGGCAGCCATTCTATCGGCGTGCCGATTGCGGTCAGTACGGATTATTCCTTTATTGTACCCACCGGTACGATGGTGATCCATCCGGTCAGATTAAGCGGTATGGTAATCGGCGTTCAACAGACTTTTGACTATTTTAAACAGATTCAGAATCGTATTACCGGATTTGTCTGCGAGCATTGCAGGATATCCAAGCCCCGTCTGGAAGAACTGATGATGGAGACCGGCATGCTGACGAAGGATGTGGGAACTGTGCTGGTCGGCAGGGAAGCCGTGGAGGAAGGAATTATCTGTGAAGTAGGAGGGATCAGGGACGCGGTCGCAAAGCTTCATGATATAGTGGACAAAAGGAAGGCGGACACAAAATAAAGGATGACAAGCGAAAATGAAAATGCTATACTATATTGAGTCATATTTTCATTTACGCGGCAGCGTGATATATGCTCAGGAGGCATTGTAATGGCATCTAATCAGGGAAGAGCACAGTCTTCCGCTAAGAAAAAAACAACAACTTCATCGAATAGAAGCCGGAGCACGGGCAGCCAGAGAAAGCCGCAGGCCAAGAACAGTACTGCGCGCAGGAAACCGCAGGCGGAGCCTATGGATACGGCAATCCGCAATGAAATTCTGCTGATCGGACTTCTTGCGCTTGCCGTCATCCTGTTTCTGTGTAATTTCGGCATAGTGGGTAAAGCAGGAAACGCGGTCAGCGATGTGATGTTCGGTATTTTCGGGCTGCTGGCTTATGTAGCGCCGATCATTATTTTTCTTGCCGTTGCGTTCGGATTATCCAATTCCGGCAATAGCATTGCGGCCAGGAAGTTATTTGCGGGCGCGGTTCTTTTTCTGCTGATTGGTATGGTCTGCGAATTGTTCGGCACGAGACTTGCGGAGACGGACAGTTACCAGATCAAGGAGATTTATAACAGATGCAGTGAGAATCATAACGGCGGCGGCGTGATTGCCGGCTCTCTTGCGTACGCGTCCTACCAGCTTCTGGGAATGGTGGGAACCGTGCTGGCGGTTGCAGTACTCGGCATTATATGTTTTGTGATTGTGACGGAGAAATCTTTTATCGGCGGCGTGACCAGACAGGGACGCAAGGTATACGAGCGTTCAGTGGAGGATGCCGCTTACCGCAGGGAAAGAGCGGCAAAGAGACGCAGCGAGATGGAAGAGCGCCGGGCTAAAGAGGCGGAAAAGCGTCGTCAGCGAGAAGAAGAAAAGGAAAATGAAAAGATACTCCGCATGGATAAAAAAGTTACCGGAGTTATGATAGATACAGCGTTGGATAAGGAAAAGGAGACTTTTGAAAAGACAAGAGACGACATTCATGAGATCACGTTGCATCTGCCGGAAGACGAGCCGTCTGGCGAACAGGGCTTTGATGAACAGCCTAAAGCGGAACCGGTGCGGGAGCCCCATTCTTATCACTATATAGAAAACGAATCTGACGCTATGGATGAGATACATATGGATGTTTCGGCAGAGGAGAGCGGTTATGCAGTTCATCCATTAAGCGAACCGGTAATACATATGGACGGCAGGACTATGGGCGGCGGTATGTACGGCGGACAGGAACGGAGCGACTACGGTGAACCGGATTATGAACCGTTAAAGCCCCGGAATTCCTACACGACGGAAATGGGCAATACGATGGCGGCCACGCCTGGCAGAGAACGTGTTTCGGCGGTCAAAGGCGCGCCGAAGGGCGATATGCCTGCTTCCTGGGGCGATGCCGCAGCGGTTTCATCTTTGCGTCAAAATCAGGCGCAGGCAGCGTCAGGCGTCGGCACGGCAAATGCACAGAGTGTGTCCGGCAATGCGCCGACAGGCGGCCAGAATGCCCATCAGCCGGAGAAGAAGCCTAAGCCATATCAGTTTCCGCCGATCAATCTGCTTGCCAAGGGCAAAGGCAAGGCAGGCGGCGATTCCGGCAGGGAATTGAAGGAGACTGCGGAACGGCTGCGCCAGACCCTGCAGACCTTCGGCGTCCGGGTAACGATTACCGATATCAGCCAGGGGCCTTCTGTTACCCGCTACGAGCTACAGCCGGAGCAGGGCGTTAAGGTAAGCAAAATCGTGGGGCTTGCGGATGATATCAAGCTGAATCTGGCGGCCACGGATATCCGAATCGAAGCGCCCATTCCCGGTAAGGCAGCGGTGGGTATCGAAGTGCCTAATAAGGAAAACACGGCGGTTGCATTCAGAGATTTGGTGGAATCCAAAGAATTTAGAGAGTTCCCTTCCAATCTTGCTTTTGCGGTAGGCAAGGACATCGGCGGCCAGACCGTGGTGACGGATATTGCGAAAATGCCTCATATGCTGATTGCGGGAGCCACCGGTTCCGGTAAATCGGTCTGTATCAATACAATCATTATGGGGATTTTGTATAAGGCTCATCCGGATGATGTGAAGATGATCATGGTGGATCCGAAGGTAGTAGAATTAAGCGTCTATAACGGTATTCCCCATCTGCTGATTCCGGTGGTGACCGACCCGAAGAAGGCTGCGGCAGCGCTGCACTGGGGTGTGGCAGAGATGACGGAGCGTTACCAGAAGTTCGCGGATTTTAATGTGCGCGATCTGAAAGGCTATAACAAGAAAGCAGAGAGTATGCAGGCCTCCGGTGACCCGGATGCGCCGAAGAAACTGCCGCAGATTCTTATTATCGTGGACGAGCTGGCAGATTTAATGATGGTGTCGCCGGGAGAGGTGGAGGAGTCTATCTGCCGTCTGGCGCAGCTTGCAAGGGCCTGCGGCATCCATCTGATTATCGCGACCCAGCGTCCGTCGGTGGACGTTATTACGGGACTTATTAAGGCGAATATGCCGAGCCGTGTAGCTTTTGCGGTATCCTCAGGCGTGGATTCCCGTACCATTCTGGATATGGTAGGCGCTGAGAAGCTGCTTGGTAAGGGAGATATGCTCTTTTATCCTCAGGGATATCCGAAGCCTGCCCGTATACAGGGCGCGTTTGTCTCTGACAAGGAAGTGTCCGATGTGGTGGATTTCCTGAAGAATCAGGCGATCGGCAATGTGTATAATGAAGATATTGCGGAGCAGATTAAGAATATGGATACCGGAGCAGGCGGTTTAGGCGCCGGCGGCGCTGCAGAAGGCGGTTCGGAATATGACCAGTATTTTGCGGATGCCGGACGGTTTATCATCGAGAAGGATAAGGCGTCTATCGGTATGCTGCAAAGAGTGTTCAAAATCGGTTTCAACAGGGCGGCGCGTATTATGGATCAGCTCTGTGAGGCGGGTGTCGTCGGGGAAGAGGAAGGAACCAAACCCCGCAAGGTGCTGATGACGGCAGAAGAGTTCGAGCAGTTCGTGGAGGAAACGATCTGACGGCAGGAAGCAGAGAATATACATAGAAACAGGAAAGGCGGAGAGGACATGAAGACAGACATTGAAATCGCTCAGGAGGCGGTATTGGAGAATATTGTAAATGTGGCGGAGCGAATCGGCATTCAGGCGGATGATTTGGAACTGTACGGCAAGTATAAGGCCAAGATTTCCGATGAATACATAGAGAGTATACAGAACAACCCCGACGGAAAGCTGATTCTTGTGACAGCAATCAATCCTACTCCTGCCGGAGAAGGAAAGACGACCACCAGCGTCGGCTTGGGACAGGCCTTTGGCAAGCTTGGCAAGAAGGCGGTCATCGCGCTGCGGGAGCCTTCCCTTGGGCCCTGTTTTGGCATCAAAGGCGGCGCTGCGGGCGGCGGTTATGCGCAGGTGGTGCCTATGGAGGATCTGAATCTGCATTTTACGGGAGATTTCCATGCCATTACGTCCGCCAATAATTTGCTGGCGGCGCTGTTGGACAATCATATCCAGCAGGGGAATGAATTAGGAATCGACCCCAGACAGGTGGTGTGGAAACGGTGCCTTGATATGAATGACAGGGTATTGAGAAACGTTATCGTAGGACTTGGCAGCAAGGCCGACGGCATGGTGCGGGAAGACCATTTCGTCATCACGGTGGCAAGCGAAATTATGGCGATTCTCTGTCTGGCTTCCGATATGAAGGATTTAAAAGAAAGACTGGGTAAGATTATTGTGGCCTATAACTTCCAGGGCGAGCCTGTGACGGCGGCGGATCTGAAAGCGGTGGGCGCTATGGCGGCTCTGTTAAAGGACGCCATGAAGCCGAATCTGATTCAGACGCTGGAGCATACGCCAGCCCTTGTGCATGGCGGTCCTTTCGCGAACATTGCTCACGGCTGCAACTCCATCCGCGCCACGAAGACGGCGCTTAAGATGGCGGATTATGTGATCACCGAGGCGGGCTTCGGCGCTGATCTGGGTGCCGAGAAGTTCTTCGATATCAAGTGCCGCAAGGCGGGGCTGAAACCGGATGCGGTGGTGCTGGTAGCCACCGTCAGGGCGTTAAAATATAACGGCGGTGTGAAGAAGGAGAATCTCTCAGAGGAAAATATAAAAGCGCTGCAGGCAGGCATCGCGAATCTGGAAAAGCATATTGAAAATCTGCATAAATACGGCGTGCCAATTGTGGTTACCCTCAATTCCTTTGTGAGCGATACGAAAGCGGAAATCGACTTCGTACAGAAGTTCTGCGAGGATAGAAACTGCGAATTCGCTATTTCCGAAGTATGGGAGAAGGGCGGCGAGGGCGGAATTGCGCTGGCTAAGAAGGTATTGGATACCCTGGAGCATAAGGAGAGCCATTTCAAGGTATTGTACGAAGATTCCTTATCCCTGAGGGAAAAGATAGAGACCGTGGCGAGCGAGATCTATGGCGCGGGCGGCGTATCCTACAGTCCTGCCGCTGAGAAGCAGCTTCAGAAGCTGGAAGAATTAGGCTTCGGCAATCTGCCGGTATGTATGGCCAAGACGCAGTATTCGCTGTCTGATAATCCGGCTTTCTTAGGCAGGCCGGTAGGCTTCAAGATGAGCGTAAGGGAAGTGTACGTATCGGCCGGTGCAGGCTTTGTGGTAGTATTGACCGGAGCGGTCATGACAATGCCTGGACTGCCCAAGGCTCCGGCGGCGTACCAGATCGATGTGAATGACGAAGGGGTAATCACGGGACTTTTCTAACCGTAAAGAGAATGATGGAGGATGATATCATGCCGCAGATAATAGATGGAAAAGCAATTTCAACAGCCATTAAGGATGAGCTGAGGATTAAAGTGGAGGAATTAAAGGCGCAGGGCATACAGGTATGCCTTGCCGTGATTCAGGTGGGCAGCGATCCGGCGTCCAGCGTATACGTAGGCAATAAGAAGAAGGCCTGCGCCTATATTGGTATCGAATCTCTGGCCTATGAGCTGCCGGAGGAAACGACCCAGGAGGAACTGCTGAAGCTGATCGGAGACTTGAATGCCAGAGCGGATGTAAACGGCATCTTGGTGCAGCTTCCGCTGCCGAAGCATATCGACGAGGACGCCGTTATCCGGGCTATCGATCCGCAGAAGGATGTGGACGGTTTCCATCCCCAGAGTGTGGGCGCGCTCTGCATCGGACAGCCGGGGTTCGTATCCTGTACGCCGGCGGGCATCATTCAGTTGCTTAAGCGTTCCGGTATCGAAATCGCAGGGAAGCACTGTGTGGTCATCGGCAGAAGCAACATTGTAGGCAAACCGATGGCGCTGCTTCTTCTGCGGGAGAATGGAACCGTGACAGTCACCCATTCCAGAACCGTGAATTTACAGGAAGTGACGAAGCAGGCCGATATCCTGGTGGTGGCTATCGGCAAGCCGAAGATGATTACAAGAGACTATGTGAAGGAAGGCGCGGTGGTAATTGACGTAGGCATTCACCGTAACGAGAACAATAAGCTGTGCGGCGACGTGGATTACGAGGATGTGGCGCCTGTGTGCAGCGCGATTACGCCCGTACCGGGCGGCGTAGGCCCTATGACTATTGCCATGCTGATGCATAACTGTGTGGAATCTGTGGCTTTGCAGAATGCAGGCGTATCGTTAGAAGACAGAAAAGGAACTGCTTATGAAGTGCCCGAATTGCGGAAATGAGTTGAAGGACGGACATCTGATCTGTGAAATATGCGGAGAAGAGATACAGATTGTTCCCGATTTCGAACCGGAAATAGAAAACAGCATAACAGAAACCTTGTCAACACTGGCGGCAATGCAGGAGGGAGAAGACACAGAATCGCAGCCGGAGGAGGACGGGGAATACATAAAAGACGAGATGGAAAGCGATGGGGAAATCATAGCCTCCGGTCATAAGACGTGGGTAATGATGAGTCTGATTGTCATTTGTGCGGTGGCCGTACTTTCCTATGCGATGTATGCCTATCATGTCAATACGGTAGAATACCGGATTGACAAGGCAAAAGAATATGCGGCGAATGAAAACTATGCGGAAGCAATCGCCTGTCTGGAAGAGGCTTACGCCAGTTATCCGGACGTTGCGCAGATTCTCTTTCTGGAAGCGGATTATTATTATCTGCAGCAGGATAACACATCGGCTCTGAACCAGCTTATGAAGATTATAGAGGATGGCCGTTTTGCTTATGAAGATGTAGAAGAGGCATACGATAAGATTATTACGATATATGCCAATCAAGGGCAGTACGCGCAGATCAACGAACTGCTCAGAGCCTGTACGGATGAGCGGATCGTGAGTATATTTCAGAGTTATCTTGCCATGGAACCGGAATTCAGTTACGTGGAAGGCGCCTATGCGGAGGTTATTCCGTTGAAGTTAAGTTCGAATACCTCCGGAACGATCTATTATACAATGGATGGTTCCAAGCCGGACAAAAACAGCCTGATCTATACGGCGCCGCTTTTCTTAGAGACGGGAGAATACACGATCAGCGCCTTTTTTGTGAATGATTACGGAATTGAAAGTGAGATCGTCAGCAAAAAATATGTCATTAATCTGGCGACGCCCAATGCGCCGGAAGTGGAACTGTACAGCGGTGAATATACGGAACCGACCATGATTACTGTAGAAGGAATGGAGGGCTGCCGGATTTTCTATACTACGGACGAGTCGGAGCCTACGGCGGACAGTGTACCCTATACCGGACCGATTCCCATGCCCCTTGGCAAGACGCTTTTTAAGTTTGTCAATATCAGTGAAGAGGGCGTATCCAGCGATGTGACTATGCGTACCTATACCCTGACGCTGGAGGGCGCCATTTCCACTGTGCAGGCTGTAAGCAATCTGATACAACGGCTGGTGGAGACGGGGTATTTGGAGGACGCTTCGGGACATAATAAGCGGCTAAGCGGCACTTTAAGCTATCAGTTCAGTTCGGTGCTAAGGGTTGGGGAAGACGACGATTACTATACGATCTATGAGTATTATGACGACGGTACAGGAATGTTAAACCGTACCGATAAGGTCTTTCTGATACAGATTTATACCGGACAGGCGGCACAGCTTGGATACGATGAAGCGGGAAATTTTATTGCGGTTCCCATATAAAACTATTGCAAAATACGACAACTTTATATATCATTAAAAGGATAGAGCCGCGCAGGCGGCAAAGACACGCGGCAGAGTCAGGCTGTCGTCGTGCGGACAATCAGGGGATATTAATTGTAGGAGGATAAGCAGGATGTACAAGATTTTAAAAGCTGAAGAACTTACGACCAACATCTATCTTATGGATGTGGAAGCGCCTCGTGTCGCTAAGTCCTGTCAGCCGGGACAGTTTGTAATCGTCAGAATGGACGAAGAGGGTGAGCGTATTCCTTTGACCATTTGTGATTATGACAGAGATAAGGGAACGATTACCATCGTATTTCAGGTGGTCGGCGCAGCAACAGAGATGATGAAGAATTTAAAAACCGGGGACAGCTTCCATGATTTTGTAGGACCGCTTGGATGTCCTTCTGAATTTATCAGTGAAGACATAGAGAGCCTGAAAGAGAAGAGGATTCTCTTTGTGGCAGGAGGACTTGGTACTGCACCCGTGTACCCGCAGGTAAAATGGCTTCATGAACACGGCATCGACGCGGATGTTATCGTCGGCGCGAAGACCCATGGACTTCTGATTATGGAAGAAGAGATGAAGGCGGTAGCCGGAAACCTGTATATTACGACAGACGACGGTTCCTATGGCAGAAGCGGTATGGTGACCAAGGTTATCGAGGATTTGATTGAGACGGAAGGTAAGAGCTATGATGTCTGTGTGGCGATCGGACCGATGATTATGATGAAATTCGTCTGCCTGACCACGAAGAAATACGATTTGCATACCATCGTCAGCATGAATCCGATTATGGTAGACGGTACGGGAATGTGCGGCGCATGCCGTCTGACGGTGGACGGTGAAGTGAAGTTCGCCTGCGTGGACGGACCGGAATTCGATGGCCATAAGGTAGATTTTGACCAGGCGATGAAGCGTCAGCAGATTTACAAGACCAAGGAAGGCAGAGCATTCTTAAAAGCCAAAGAGGGAGATACTCATCACGGCGGATGCGGAAATTGCGGAGGTAATGACTAATGGAAGTAGATGTATTAAAGAAAGTACCTGTCCGTGAACAGGATGCGAAAGTACGTGCAACAAACTTTGAAGAAGTATGTTTGGGTTATGATAAAGAAGAGGCTATGTGCGAAGCGACACGCTGCATCAACTGTAAGAATGCCCAGTGTGTTAAAGGATGTCCGGTGGCCATCAATATTCCGGGATTTATTGAGAAAGTAAAAGAAGGCGATATCGCCGCTGCATATCAGATCATCAGCGAGTCTTCCGCACTTCCGGCAGTCTGTGGGCGTGTATGTCCCCAGGAGAGCCAGTGCGAGGGCAAATGTATCCGCGGTATTAAGGGAGAGCCGATTTCCATCGGTAAGCTGGAGCGTTTCGTAGCTGACTGGGCCAGAGAGAACAATATCAAGCCTGAAGGAGCAAAAGAGAAGAAAGGCAAGAAGGTAGCCGTCATCGGTTCCGGCCCTTCCGGACTTACCTGTGCGGGAGATCTGGCTAAGATGGGCTATGATGTTACCATTTTTGAGGCGCTGCATGAAGCAGGCGGTGTGTTGGTATATGGTATTCCTGAGTTCCGTCTTCCTAAACAGACGGTTGTAGCACAGGAAATCGAGAATGTAAAATCTCTTGGCGTCAAGATTGAGACGAATGTAGTTGTGGGTAAATCCGTTACGATTGATGAATTATTAGAGGAAGAAGGATTTGATGCCGTATTTATCGGTTCCGGCGCGGGACTTCCGAAATTCATGGGTATTCCCGGCGAGCAGGCAAACGGTGTATTCTCCGCCAATGAATATCTGACGAGAAGCAATCTGATGAAAGCTTTTGACGAGAATTCCAATACGCCGATTATGAGAGGACAGAAGGTAGCCGTTGTAGGCGGCGGCAACGTAGCCATGGACGCGGCAAGAACAGCCCTGCGTCTGGGCGCTGAGGTGCATATCGTCTACCGCAGAAGCGAGGAAGAGCTTCCGGCCCGTGTGGAGGAAGTGCACCATGCCAAAGAGGAAGGCATCATCTTCGATCTTCTGACCAATCCGACAGAGATTCTTGCGGATGAAAACGGCTGGGTATGCGGCATTAAGTGTGTGAAGATGGAACTGGGAGAGCCTGACGCTTCCGGCAGACGCCGTCCGGTAGTCATCGAAGGTTCTGATTTCGTCATGGATGTGGACACAGTGATTATGTCCTTAGGCACTTCGCCTAATCCGTTGATTTCTTCTACTACGAAGGGACTGGAAGTCAACAGCCATAAATGTATCGTGGCAGAGGAAGAGTTCGGTAAGACGACCAAAGAGGGCGTATACGCAGGCGGCGACGCCGTGACGGGCGCGGCAACCGTAATCCTTGCTATGGGGGCAGGCAAGGCGGCTGCTAAGGGCATTGACAAGTATCTTTCCGAAGCGGAATAAGAAGAGAACTGTCTTAAGCGCGAATGTCTGCGAAGGCATTCTTCGCAGGTTTGATGTATAGGTATGGCAGAAATCTGCCTGTCGTTTTCCGGCAGGCAGATTTCTGTGCGTATAAGCAGCGTCAGAAAATACGGAAATCAGACGCTGCGTCACTTTATTTTCTAAGAAAATCTTAATATTTTCTATGTTGGTTCTTTAAGGAATAGCAGGTATGATATAAATGTAACAGGTTGAAAGTCAATCTGGTAATATGGAAGAATGGATTGAGAAATTGCTCTGATATGGAGGATTAGTATGAATCTGTTAGAAAGAAACGAAAATTCGCAAGAGAATGACTGGCGGAAGGATATTCGCGACAGGTCAAAAGAAAGAACAGAGGATGACATCATAGATTTAGAACAGGAAGCGGAAGAAGATAACGCGGAGGATACAGACGCACCGGAGACTGACGGCAGGCGGGGCGGCATCGCGTCCCTTATGCAGAAGCCCTATATGACGGCAGTGCTTATGGGCGTGATTGTGGTGCTTCTGATCTGTATTATCGTGCTGCTGCTATTGATGCCTTCCCGCAGTAAGACGAAGGATACGGATTCTGCTGCCAAAGATCTGAATCAAAGTATTACTGAATATGCTAAGGAGCAGAAGCTGCAGGATACTATCAGTAAAGACGCATCGTCTGACGCTGTGGTGATTACCCCTGCCAGTGAGCAGGATGATTCCGATTCTGACCGGAAGGAGACGGCAGAAGAGGAAGCTGTGGAAGAGCCCGTGGCGGAAGATAATGATAAGACAGCCATTATAGTAGATGTGGAGGATGAAAGCGATATTTCCTATACGAAGGAATATATTCTGAATGAGGCGCTCCCGTATTTTGCGGATAATAATCAGGACGCGATCTGGGATCTGGCGCATTTGAAACGGTATGTAAAGCTGTCGGAAGGCCTGGAGGATACGGGTAGTTACTATTATCAGGGCGATGTGGACAGCGACGGCAGACCGCACGGCAAGGGACTTGCCATTTATGAGCAGAACAGCTATTACTACGGCGAATGGTCCCATGGAGTCAGAAGCGGTGAAGGAACCTGGTTCCGGTTCTATATCGGGCAGAAGAATAAGACCAATGCCATGGGCAAATATATCGCGCACAGTTATTCCGGCGCATGGGCGGACAATCTGCCCAATGGACAGGGGGCAGAGCATTATGAGGTGGATATCTCCAAGCTGCCCGCCCATGACAGAATCCTGCAGAATGTAGTAGGAAATTTCACAGACGGACTCTATGACGGAGAACTGTATGCCAACACTGTGGATTATACCGGGAACGTGGAAGAGTGGAACGGCATTGCGGACAAGGGTGTGTTCCGGCTGTGGAGGGATATGAGTGCCATCGGCGAATGTTCCGTATGGCAGAAGCGCGACGATACTTCTGTATGTATGGATATCGATCAGTCGGAGAACAAGAATCAGGGCATCAGGGAACTTCTGAAATAATGATACGGCAGGCGAAAGTCATTGATTTTTTGCCTGTCGTGTTTTTGTATTCCGTTTTTGTATTCCAAAAGAACAGACTATTGCAATTCGTATAAAATGATTATAAAATGAAACTATATAAGAAATTTTTTGGACAAGATTTCCAATACGTGAGATAAGGAGAGTGACTGATATGCCCTGGTGTCCGAAATGCAGAAATGAATACAGGAAAGGCATTACCGTGTGTGCGGAATGTAAAGTTGAGCTTGTGGAGAATTTGGATGAGAATGAGAAGCAGGCTTTTATTTTTGGAGAAAAAGAGAAAATGGAACGGCTTCAGTCTTTCCTTGCATACAATGGGATAGAGACCGGGCTTGCGTATGAGGAGGCCGATGGGACATACCAGCTTTCAGCGGCACAGAAACAGTTGCAGCAGGCAGTAAAGGCGGCGCGGGTTTTTCTGCATGAGGAAGAAGAGAGAATGGCAGATACGCAGGAGGCTGACCGGGAAGCGGCGGATGCGGAAGACGGGGAAACAGCGGCATTGGAGTATACAGACGTTACAAAGATAGAAGAAAATGTCTCAGAAACAGACCAGACAGAAGAAGTCTCGTACAGCGAAGAAACGCCGTCCGAAAAAGGAAAGGAATCGGATGAAACGGCTTCTGATACAGCAAAAAGACAGGGATACCATGCTTACCGCGACAGCGCGGCGCAGGCGGAAGACAATAAATCCTCCGCTTATACGCTTCTGTTTGTGGGCGGTGTCGGCTTTGTCGTTGTTTTGCTTATTTTCTTAGGAGTCATCCCGGTGTATCAGAATGCGGGCACGACGAAGTATCTTGTGTGCGGTGTGATGGGCGCTATGTTTGTGCTCTTCATCGTGTTTGGTTTCGTGTCTATGCGCAGTTCGAAGGTATTGTACGGCAAGGCAAAGACAGAAAACTCTCTTACGACAGAAATAACGAAATGGTGCAAAGAGAACTTAAGCGCTGAGAAAGTGGACGAGGGTCTGTTTGAAGGAGAAGAACTGGCGGAAGAACAGAAATATTTCAAGCGCGCGGAGCGGATGCGCCGGTTAATCAGCGATAAATTCCTGAATCTGGACGAAGCTTTTCTGGATCATTTTGTAGATGAATATTACCAGACATTATTTGAGGACGTATGAAAATAACAATAATCGCCGTAGGCAAGATCAAAGAGAAGTTCTACCGGGAAGCGGCAGCGGAATATGAGAAACGGCTCAGCCGGTATTGCAAGCTGGAAGTGATACAGGTAGAGGATGAGAAGACCCCGGATAAGGCGGGAGAAACTCAGGAGAATGGGATTAAGAAGAAAGAAGCAGAGCGGATTCTTAAGCATATAAAAGAAGACGCTTATGTTATAACGCTGGAAATTCAGGGGAAGATGTACGATTCCGTGGGTTTTGCCGGGAAGCTGGAACAGCTTGCCGTGCAGGGCATAAGCCATATCCAGTTTATCATCGGCGGTTCCCTTGGGCTGTATGAGGAGATATGTGCCAGGGCTGACGCGGCGGTGAGTTTCTCTAAGATGACTTTCCCGCATCAGTTGATGCGGGTTATTCTGTTAGAGCAGATCTATCGGGCATATCGGATTGTGAACGGGGAACCGTATCATAAGTAAGGGCGAAAGGTATTTTCGCGTCAAGAACAGGAAAGTAGTAAAGACAGGCGTTTTATAGGAGCTTATGTATGAAGAACAAACTCATCAAAATATTATCCGCCGCCGCAGTGGCATTTAGTATGTTTATGGCGCTTGGGTGGTCCTTCTTTGACCTGATGATTCATTGCAGGAACAGAAAGCGTGAGACGAGGAAGAAATGGTTTCAGTTATCCCATACAAGAATTAACCATCCAAGAGATAAATTTGAGAAAGAATACGAAGAGGGCAAAGCCTGGTGCAGAGAGCAGAAGATGCAGGACTGTTATGTCAGAACCGCAGACGGACTCCTGCTGCACGGTTCCTATCTGCCGGCGGAAAGGGCGGAGCGGTTCGTCCTTTTATGCCATGGATACAAAGGCAGCGGTTTCGGGGATTTTGCCTATACGGCGAGATTTCTCCATGAGAACGGGTGCAACCTGCTGTTCATCGACCAGCGGTGCTGCGGGCTGAGCGAGGGTAAATATATTACCTTTGGGGCGAAGGAACAGTGGGACGTGCAGGAATGGGCCTATTATATTGCCAGGAGAAATAAAGCACAGCTTCCCATTTATCTCTACGGAGAGTCTATGGGAGCGTCGTCGGTGCTTATGGCTTCCGGGCATAATCTGCCGAAGGAAGTCAAAGGACTGATTGCCGACTGTGGGTTTCATTCCATGAAGGAGCAGCTTCAGGATATTGCGGCGAACTGGTTTCATATGAATTGGGTGGAGCTGCTGTTGTTTCGGGTGGATGTATTCTGCAGGCTCTTAGGCGGCTTCCACATGAAGGACGCGGATACTGCCAATGCGATGCGGACCAACAGAAGGCCGGTGCTCTTCTTCCATGGGGAGAAGGATACTTATGTGGAACCGAAGAATACCAGATATAATTACGCGCTGTGCCGGGCTCCCAAGGAGCTTGTTATTGTGCCGGAGGCCAGACATCTTTGCAGCGCCTACGTGAATCCCGGGTTATACAGACGCAAGCTCCTGGAATTTTTTGCGAAATATGATGAATAAAATAATATGATTAAATAATATGATTAAATAAAGTAATATGATTGAGTGAATCGACGTCAGCCTGTCAGGCTGGCGTTTTTTCGATCATTGTGAGGAAAGTAAAAGCAATGTCCTCGGGATATGCATTTTGGCGGGAAAACGTAAGCATAATAAGAAAAGAATGGTTGACGTATGGGCCTGTATCAAGTTTCGGTCAATTTTATGTAAAATGTTTGTTAAGTCCGGGAGGGGGTAGAAATCAAAAATGAAATATGATACTTTCTCAAAAGGACAAGAACACAGGAGGTTAGCGATGAGAGAATATTATCCTTTAACGGCGGCGCAGAAGCTGCACTATAACTGGATGAAAACTTACAGGACACAGCAGGTGTCGGGAGTCAGTGTCGTGGCGTCTCTGCAGGCGCAGTTGGATTTCGGACTTTTGAAGAAATGCATCGAGCTGGAGTTTGAGCGGTACGGCTGTATGCGGATTCGTTTTACGAAGCCGGACGACAAGGGAGAGATCAGGCAGTACCTTATCAGCAAAGAGACAAGAGATATTCCCATTAAGGATTTGTCCGGCATGAGCATGGCGGCTGCAGACAATCTGATGCAGCAGTGGGCCTACGAAACCTTTGACGGGGATGATATTCCGCTCTGCGATGTGACTATGGTAAAGCTTCCTGATGGCTATAATGGATTTTTCATTCATATGGATCACAGGTTGATCGACTCCTGCGGGCTGGTAGTCATGATCAATGATTTGATGCAGTTATATACGCACTATCGATTCGGTTCCCCTTATCCTGACGCGCTGGCGGATTTTGAAGAGGTTCTTAAGAAAGATCTGCAAAGGGCCGGTCATGAGAAACGGTTCGCCAAGGATAAGAAGTTCTGGGAAGACCAGTTGGATGCGCTCGGAGAGCCGCTTTATTCTGATATCCAGGGACCCTCGGTATTAGAGGAGGCGAGGAAGAAGTATGGCGATCCGAAGTTAAGAGCCGCGGATATTGAACTTCACAATTTATTTGTGGAAGTAAAGGATTACTGTTTAGAGCCGGAGCCTACGAAAAACCTGATCGATTTCTGCATGAACCACCAGCTTTCCATGACCAATCTTTTGCTGCTTGGCATCAGAACTTACCTGTCGAAGGTAAATAACGGACAGGAAGACATTACGATTGAGAATTTTATTTCCAGACGTTCCACCCACGACGAGTGGACCTCCGGCGGAAGCAGAACGATTATGTTCCCCTGCCGGACCGTGATTTCGCCGGAGACGGATTTCCTGTCGGCGGCATATGAGATTCAGAATGTGCAGAACCGTATTTATATGCACAGCAATTATGACCCGGCGCTTATCAAAGAGGAAATGAGAAGACGCTATAACACACCGGAAAATACGGCATATGAGAGCTGTTACCTTACGTACCAGCCTATGCCCGTGAAGATGGATAACCCGCATCTGGCGCATATTCCGCAGCATTCCAAGTGGTTTGCCAACGGCGCGGCGACCAAGAAGATGTACCTGACGGTATCCCATACCGCCGAGGGCGGCATGAATTTCTCATATCACTATCAGACGGCGCATTTAGAGGAGCATGATATGGAACTGTTGTATTACTATATGATGCGTATTCTCTTCAAGGGAATTGCGGAGCCTGATATGAGCATCGGGGAGATTATGGAACAGGTATAGACAGCAGATTAACAATAGATTAATAGAGAGGAAAATGAATTATGACAAAGGAAATGCAGTTTAAAACAATTGTGGCACAGTATTGCAAGGTAAAACCGGAGGATATGACAAATGAAACGAAATTCCGTGAGGATTTGGGCTTTAGCTCCCTGGATTTCATGTCGTTTCTCGGAGAACTGGAGGATACCTTTGATGTGGAATTAGAGGAGGAAGATGTGCTGCATATCTTTACAATCGGAGAAGCGCTTGCATTATTGGAAACTTTGCAGGAGTAGTCTTGCGGCATGCGTTATGCAGGGCAATAATTGCCGCAGGAAAGAACAGAAAATATCTGTAAAGCGGCCTGATACAGAAAACGGAGGGTATGATGGGAACATTGATTCGAGATATCTTAGAGGAAAGCGAGAAGAAGTATTCGGAAATTAAGGCGGTAAAATGGCTGAAGAAGAAGGAAGTCTGCGAGAGAAGCTACCGTGAAATGATGACAAATGCAGTATCGGTAAGAAAAGGTCTGCTGGCGGAGGGATTCACAGGCAGACATATCGCGCTGATCGGAAGCAGTTCTGTGGAATGGATAGAAAGTTATCTGGGGATTATTACGGGAAAGAATGTCGCCGTTCCGTTGGATGTTATGCTGCCGGCAGAGGATCTGGCAGATTTAATTAACCGCTCTGATTCCGAAGGACTTTTCTTAAGCCCAAAGAAACTGGAACTGCTGGAAAAGATTATTCCGGAATGTCCCGGACTGAAAAAAATCTGGCTGTTACAGGAGGATGCGCCGGAGCTTCCGGAAGAAAAAGTAAGCTGTGTCGGCAGGTTACGAGAAGCGGGCAGAAAGTGTGAAGCGGACGCAGAAAGACCGGAGGCGGAAGATACCGCAACGATTATTTTTACCTCCGGGACGACCGGCAAGAGCAAGGGCGTTATGCTGACGCAGAACAATCTGGCAAGTAACGTTATTTCTGTGGATTTTGCGCTGGATCCCGGCACGGTGATATTGAGCGTGCTTCCCATCCATCACGCTTTCTGTCTGGTGATGGACTGGCTGAAGGGCTTTTCTCTGGGAACGACAATCTGTATCAATGATTCCCTGATGCATATGGTGAAGAATATGGGTATTTTCCAGCCGGAAATTATGCTGATGGTGCCCTTGATGGTGGAGACTATTTATAAGAGGCTTTCTTCCGCCAGTCCGCTGATTCCCAAGAAGCTTGTGGCGGCTAAGGCTTTCGGCGGAAAGCTCAGGATTATCATTACCGGCGGCGCGCATCTGGAACCCTTCTATATTGATAAGTTTGCGGAATACGGCATTGATATTCTGGAGGGATATGGCATGTCGGAATGTTCTCCGGTTATCAGTTCCAATACGCCTCAGAGCCATAAAGCGGGCTCTATTGGCAGACCGCTTTCGAATGCGGAGATTTCCTTTGAGGATGGGGAAATTCTGGTCAGAGGAAGCAGCGTGATGAAGGGCTACTATAAGATGCCGGAGGAAACAGCGCAGACCCTGCGGGACGGCTGGCTTCATACGGGAGACAAGGGCTATCTGGATGAGGACGGGTTCCTGTACATCAACGGACGAATTAAGAATCTGATTATCCTGTCTAACGGAGAGAACATTTCTCCGGAAGAAATTGAGAATAAATTAGCGCTCAATAAGCTGGTGGGAGAGGTCGTAGTGACCGGAGAAAACAATGGTCTTACCGCAAGAATCTATCCGGATCAGGATGTGGTAGCCGCAAAGCATATGGGCGAAGAGAAAATCAGGACAGAATTACAGGCGTTTCTGGATAAATATAACAAGACACAGCCTACCTATCGCCAGATTACGGGACTGGTAGTGCGGAAGAATCCTTTTATCAAGAGCGCAACGAAGAAGATTAAAAGGCAGGAAGCTCTGATCGATGAAGCAATAAGCTAATAGATCAAAGGAAGCATACCTGAGATAAAAGCCTGGCTTAAAATATCTGCAACCGCTTCCGCGGACGCCGCAAAATTGTCATTCGTCCACTTATGGAGCACGCCGAGTGTGCTGCCGATGGTGCAGGCGATCATATAGGATAATTCCTCCTTGCTGTGGCAGGCGGGAGTCGTATTGAGCGTAACGCCTGCTACATAACGGTGGAACATTGTCAGAAGCTTCTCAAAAAATGCGTTCTCTCTGGGGCTTCTGAGCAGGTTGGTCAGAAACGGATTGGTCATTGTGTAGTTGCAGATAGTCAGGAAAAAGGATTTACACATATCCTTATCGTTCTTCGGATGAAAAGAGTCCATGAGGGAGAAAATATCATCGATGGTCTTGTCTTCAATGGCTGTCACCAGAGCCGGAATGTTTTCGTAGTGATTGTAAAAGGTGCTTCGAACGATTCCGGCTTTCTTAATTACGTCGGAAACGGTTATCTTATCCAATTCCTTTTCGCGCAGAAGCAAGAAAAACGCGTCATAAATAGCCTCGTTGGCGACATAATATCTCTCGTCCTGAATTTCATACGACATACACATACCTATTGCCTTTCTTTGTTTTCTTCACTCATTATAGCATAAGACGGACAAAAAACCAAAGGAATGCGACGCAAAACGTTCAATGAAAAACGTTCAGACGTTACTTTTCACACCCACGCCAGATTTAGGCATAATAATCTGCCGGTGTTATGGCATTAGGCTTTAGCACCGGCTTCCTCGTTTGCTCTTGGCGGACGCTTCCGTCCATATATTTCAGAAATCTTCTGGTATACATTTTCGCCACCCGCGCGCAGCAGGTATACCACGCTCAAGCTGTCACAGATATAACACAGGTTATCATAGCTGCGCAAAGTGACCGCCTGTTTCTGCTTCCTCTTGTATACCCTTGCCAGCCTTTCGCACAGGGAATTATTGGCAGGCACCCTCGTATCATGCAGGAACAGAAGTTCATTTTCTTTGTACTCCCGCAGC
>JAGAIZ010000008.1 GCA_017626325.1 Lachnospiraceae bacterium
GCCTTATACACCCTCGGATTGCCCTGCACCACAACGTCCCGGCATAAGAGCCGCCTTGTGATGTAATCCTGCTTTGTCAGTCCCGACAATGCCACCAAATCATTCAACAGCTTTGCTTCTTCGTCCGATACCCGGAACGCCACCGTATGATTGCGCCATCTTCCTTTGTAATCAAGTGATTTTTCCATGTTCTTAGTCCTCCTTTGTCATTCTCTCCATTTCCAATTTCTCCGCCATTTCCGTCTGAATTGTTGGAAATAAGTGGGCGTATCGGTAAGTGATTTTTTCCGCTTCATGCCCCATGCGCTCCCCAATCGCCAGTACCGAAAATCCCATGTTGATTAACAGTGAAACCGCGCTATGGCGAATATCGTGGACACGGATTTTCTTTACGCCCGCCTGCTTCGCCCCTCTCTCCATCTCGTGATTGAGATAGGATTTTGTAACCGTAAATAAACGCTCGTCCGGCTTAATGTCATAAAGCATTTTGATGTACTCCTGCATTTCCTCACAGAGAAAAGGCGGCATTTTGATTGTGCGGTTACTTTTCTTCGTCTTTGGGCTTGTAATAATGTCCCGCCCTTTGGAACGGTGGAACGTCTTGCTGATCGTGACCGTCTGTTTCTCAAAATCAATATCAGCAGGCGTGAGCGCAAGTAATTCGCCGGAACGCATACCGCACCAATAAAGCATTTCAAACGCATAATAGGAGCGGGGCTTATCCATCATGGCTTCGGAGAATTTCAGATATTCTTCTTTCGTCCAAAAATCCATTTCCTTGACGGCTTCACTCCCAATCGTCCCCGCCCGCCTTGCCGGGTTGTAGGGAAGATTATAGAAGTTTACTGCATGGTTGAATATCGCCGTAAGTTGTGCATGAATTGTCCTCAAATAATCTGCGGAATAGGGCTTGCCTTTCTCGTCCCGGTACGCCATCAACTCATTCTGCCACGCTATCACGTCCTTTGCTTCAATCTCTGCAATTTTGCGGTTTTCAAAGTACGGTAAAATCTTTGTCCGTATCACATGGCTTTTGGACTCCCAAGTGCTTTCCTTGACACGCTGTTTCTTGTCGGCTTCGTACACTTCAAAGAAACTGCCGAAAGTCATATCCAATTTTGCGCCCTGTTTGAGCATGGCTTCATGCTCCCAAGCCTGCGCTTCCCTTTTGGTTGCAAATCCCCTCTTTTGTGTCTGTTTCCTCTCCCCTTTCCAGTTGGTAAAGCGGTAGATTACCCGCCACGTTCCCGTGGCATTGTCTTTGTATACAGCCATCTAACTCAACTCCCTTCTATTCGCTGTAACATACTTTTTTATGAAAAAATGTAGCGTTCACACGTCCTGCCACCGTCAGATAGCCCTGTTTCTGCATTTCTGCGTTCAGTTCCCTTACAATCTGATAGGCTTTTGACTTCGACACACGCAATTCCGCTGCCACTTCCTCCACTGTCATAAAAGATTTTTCTGTCATTCAGATACCCTCTCCTTTCTCATTCCTAACTCTTTTCAGTTAAGTTATGTTGATATGATACTAAATAAATTCCGTTAAGTCAAGTGGTTTTCAGGAAAATCTTAACTTTTTTTATTTAAGTTATTCTTGCTATTTCTATTGCACCATGTTATACTGACTTCAACATATTTGTTTAAGTCAAACCATGCACACAATAACAAGATGAAGCACAGCACAATCAAGCTGGCATGGTTTTATCACACTTCACAATAACGGAGGTTTTATTATGGCAATCGGCAAACGTATCCGCTTTTTCCGCAACCGAAAAGGCATGACACAGAAACAACTGGGCGAAATCCTCGGCTTTCTCGGAAAGACCTCTGATGTCCGCATGGCACAGTATGAAACCGAAGCGAGGACACCGAAGCACGACCTTGTAAAAGAAATGGCAAATATCTTTGATGTAAGCACCCACGCCCTCACAGTGCCGGATATTGATACCTATATCGGGCTTATGCACACGCTCTTTGCGTTGGAAGATATGTATGGTCTGAAAATCGGGGAGATTGACGGGGAAATCTGCCTTCGCCTTGACAAGTCCGACTATTCCACCTATTCGTCCATGTTCAATATGTTCCACGCATGGCGGGAGCAAGCCGCCAAACTGGAACAGGGCGAAATTACCAAAGAGGAATACGACCAGTGGCGGTACAAGTACCCAGAACTGGATAACTCGCATCATTGGGCGAAAGTCCCCTCACAGGCAGTCAGTGATATGCTTATGGAAGAATTTCAGAAAATCGAGAAAGAAGAAAAGAAAACAGCTAAAAAGAAAAAGCAGAAATAAGCATAAAAAGACCTTGCCGATATTCAGTTGCCATAGCAAAAGCCATCTGAAAATCAGCAAGGTCTTTCTTTTATTTTGATGTAATTATCTATTGAGTGATACCTAAAATGTTGCCAAATCGTTGCCAGCACCTAAACAAATTTGTTTGCAACCCGCATAAATACTAGCTTCTCAAATTTCATTTCATCACTCAAACTCAATCGTCCCCGGCGGCTTACTAGTCAAATCATAAACCACCCGATTAACACCTTTAACCTCATTAATAATCCGGTTCATCACCGTCTGCAGCACACTCCACGGAATCTCCGCACTTTCCGCCGTCATGAAGTCAATCGTCTTCACCGCCCGAAGCGCCACAGCATAGTCATAGGTTCTCTCGTCACCCATAACCCCCACGCTTCTCATATTCGTAAGCGCGGCGAAATACTGATCCGGTTTCCACGGCGCTGCTTTACCCTGGTCTTTCGCGTATGCTGCTGCAGTCTTGTCCACTTCTTCCCGATAGATCGCATCGGCGTCCTGCACGATGCGTACCTTCTCAGCAGTCACTTCACCAATGATGCGAATACCTAAGCCAGGACCGGGGAAGGGCTGACGGAATACCAAGTATTCCGGGATGCCAAGCTCCAAGCCTACCTTACGCACCTCGTCTTTGAAAAGATCCCGAAGGGGCTCAATAATCTCCTTAAAATCAACATAATCAGGCAGTCCGCCCACATTATGATGAGATTTGATCACAGCGCTCTCGCCGCCCAGTCCGCTTTCCACCACATCGGGGTAAATGGTTCCCTGCACGAGGAAATCCACCGCGCCGATTTTCTTCGCCTCTTCCTCGAAGACACGGATAAACTCTTCACCGATAATTTTTCTCTTCCTCTCCGGTTCTTCCACGCCGGCTAATTTACGATAGAAGCGCTCCTGCGCGTTCACACGGATAAAGTTCAGATCATAATTACCGTCAGGACCGAATACTTCCTCAACCTCGTCTCCCTCATTCTTGCGGAGCAGTCCCTGATCTACAAAGACACAAGTCAACTGATTTCCGATCGCCTTCGACAACAATACTGCTGCCACCGAGGAATCCACGCCGCCGGACAGGGCACAGAGCACCTTGCCGTTTCCCACTTTATTGCGGATAGCCTCGATGGACTGTTTTACGAAGGAATCCATCTTCCAGTCTCCCGCGCAGCCGCACACTTCATAGACGAAGTTAGAGAGCATTTTGGTTCCCTCTACGGTATGCAGTACTTCCGGGTGGAACTGGATTGCGTAGAGATTCTTCTCCGGATTTTCAGCCGCCGCCACAGGACAGTCCGCAGTATGCGCCACCACAGAGAAACCCGGAGCCGCCTCTGAAATATAATCATTATGGCTCATCCAACAGGTCGTCGCATAAGTATCTGTCCTATGATCATCCCAAATGACCCCGGTCATATTCTCTGTCTTCGTCCCCACCTCTGCAAAAAGCGGCGAGGTTCTGTCCACATAGACTTCAATCTTCCCGTACTCCCGCACCGGCGCTTTCTCCACCTTGCCGCCCAGCACATACATCATAAGCTGTGCGCCATAGCAGAGCCCCAGTACCGGAATCCCCATGTTAAAAAGTTCCGAAGAGCAAGTCGCCGCGCCTTCTTCATAGCAGCTATTCGGGCCGCCTGTCAGGATAATGCCCTTAGGGTTCATTTCCTTGATTTTAGACAGTTCCGTCTTATAAGAATAGATTTCACAGTAGACATTACACTCTCTGACACGTCTTGCCACGAGCTGGTTGTACTGTCCACCGAAGTCGATTACAATGACCGTCTCTCTGTTCATTGCGTAACCTTACCTTTCGTCATTTTCTCGTCGTTCGTACGCTCCAAGCAGCTTTTGACCAAATCCTTCTCTCTTTTCCCAACGCACGAATTTCCATCACTAAATCCTATTATATAAGCCCCGTAAAAGCTTGTCAAAGCCTATCGTCCAAAGCGCCCAAATTCGTGTAACATCTCAACTTGCCGCTTCTTACGCCGCCTTTGTCTTCTTATACATCGCCTGCTCCCACTTATGTCCGCGATACCGGAGGGTATAGCAGATTCCCCGGAATGTCCAGTCGATGGTCATGGCGATCCAGATGCCGATCAATCCCAAGTGGAATACATAGCTGAACACATACGCGGTGATGATACGGAAGGTCCACATGGACACAATCGCAATCACCATAGTCCACACCACGTCGCCCGCCGCACGCAGAGTATTGGGCAGGGAGAAAGACGGTACCCACGAGATCATACACATGACCGCATGGAAACGAATAACCTGAACCGCCAGTTCTTCCGTCTCCGGCGTCAGGTGATAGATTTGCAGGAAAAAATGCGCGCCCACAATCATAATCATCGAAACAGCGCTCATGCACAGCCACGTCAGCCCCATCAGTTTCCTCGTATAATACCGGGCCTGTCCTATTTCACCCGCGCCGATACACACGCTGCTCACCGACAGAATCGCCATGCCGATTGCCATACCTGGCAGAATGTTGAAATTCGTAATCGTACCACAGACAGCGTTGGCGGCAATAGCGGAGGTTCCGAAGGTAGACACCAGACTCAGCAGCAAGATTTTGCCAAGCTGAAAAAGGCTGTTTTCCAGGCCATTGGGAATGCCGATAAACAGAATCCTTTTTACCAGGGATAAATCCATCCGGGGCGTCAGCCTGCTCTTAAAATGAATCGTCCGCCGCTCATCCAGCATCAGCACGAAAATCAGCACAGCGGCCACGGTTCTTGCCAGAAGCGTTGCGATGGCGGCTCCTGCCACACCCATATTACAGCCAAAAATCAATATCGTGTTTCCCACCAGATTGATGAGATTCATCAGAAGAGAGATATACATCGTTGTCTTAGAATCACCCATGGCACGAAAAAGCGCAGCACAGCCGTTGTACAATGCCAGCGGACAGATGGAAAGCCCTGTGATAATCAGATAGGTAGTAGCGCTTTGCATGACTGCATCCTCCACCTGTCCGAACACGCCCCGCAGTATGCTTTTATGGGCCGCTAACAGAACCACCGTGGTAATCAGAGACGTATAGAGCAGGAAAAGCACCATCTGCCATGCCGCCCTGCCCGCCTGCTCCGGTTCCCTGCGGCCGATGGCATGTCCCGCCACCACGGCGCCGCCGGTAGCCAGCGCCGAGAAAATATTAATGACCAGAATATTGATATTGTCCACCAGCGAAACCCCGGACACGGCGGCCTCGCCCACGCCGGAAATCATGACAGTATCCAGCATACCGACCAGAATCGCCAATAGCTGTTCCATCATAAGCGGCACAATCAGTTTCTTAAGCTCTCCATTGCTGTATAAGACTCCCTCAGCCTTCTCTTTTGTTTTTTCCATTTTCCGCATCGCCCCATCCAATGACATTTCAATCCGTCTTTCTAAACGGTCTGAATTTATTCTATGCCCATTTTATGGGATTGTAAAGTATGTCAGCACATATGCTGATGCAGATATTTCTCTCTCGTCGCCATGCCGCCCCGGATATGCCGTTCCGATTTGTTGACGTCCAGTACCTTCCTTGCTTCTGCCGCCAGCGACGGATTAAGCTGCGTAAGCCGCTCGGTTACATCCTTATGTACCGTACTCTTACTGATTCCGAACTCCTTCGCAGTCTGTCTCACCGTGGCGTTGTTCTCAATAATATAGTTGGCAATATGAATTGCACGTTCCTCGATATACTCTTTCAAAAGAAAACCCCTCAGAATACTTTTTTACATTGTATGAAGTATTCTGCGGGGGTATGACTGTTTGATGCATGTTAAACGAACCGCTCATAATCAAAAACCACGAATTTGACTCCTGTAAAATATTGCCATAATCGCCCGCTTATTCTCTTAAAATCTGCATCACCCTTCTTCCTTCTGCCGCATCAAACCCGGTCTTTTGATAAAAAGCAGCCACATCACTGTTTTCGCTTATCACAACCAGATACAGATAATTCTTATAATGCTCCCGTACCAGCTTCACCAGATGACTTCCGATTCCCTGGCCCTGTTCCTCCGGTTTTACCAGCAGATAATGCATATAAGCCGTAAGTTCCCCGTCGTCCAGCACCTCTGCCAGTCCCACCAGTTCATCCCGCCGCCATGCCGTCACCACCAGCCCGGCGTTTCTAAACGCTTTCGTCATACGCTCCGTATACTGAGCCGACAGCCAGCCCACCGAATCATACAGTGCATATAAATGTTCCTCCGACGCGCTCCTGCCCTCGCAGTAAAGAATCTCATCCTCTCCGATGCTTCGCCCCATGCAGTAAGATTCTTCCATCGCCGCATACGCGCCGTAATTGGCAATCCGCTCGAACCCGAATCTGCGGTACAGTCTGACCGAATCCGGAAGAAAAAGCCCTGTCTCCAGAAGCATCCTCCCAAATCCCAGTCCCTCAGCCTTCTCCACCAGATTCCGCATCAGCATTCCCCCGATATTCCTGCCCCGGTACGCCGCCTTCACGAACACCCTTTTTACCTCAATTTCAGAATCGGAATAGCGCCTGAGCGCTCCGCAGCCTACCGCTGTCTCTCCGTCACAGGCAAGCGCCACGTAATCCATCGTATCCAGATGATTATACTTCTTGTACTTCTCTCTCTTATCCTCGCCTCCGATCGCTTCATTCAGATAACTGTCCAGTTCTTTACATAATCTGATGAAATCTTCGTTATCATATCTGACTTCCCGCACTCTGATCGTCTCCATATAAGTCCTCCTTCTTCAAACCATGATAGCCATTTCCAGGCTTTCTTTTCCCGGACGCCCGTTTCCGCATTAGAAATCTTCGCCTTATGTCCGCCATACACCAAACCGTGGTTCTCAATAACAATCCGGAAACAGTCTTCCTGCAAAATCTTTTCTTGTACTTACTGTATCACCATGCTATGATATTTGTAAAATGAATTATATAACTTATATTAATCGATTTTTTTGATTAATAATGCAGGAAACCTTTTAAACCGTCTGAAAATAAGATATCACAATTACGAAGGAGATCCGTTATGGATACAGAAACACTCAGGACCTTCATCACCCTGTCGCAGTACCGCAATTACACGAAGACCGCCGATGTACTGTTCGTGGCACAGTCCACAGTGACGAACCGTATTATGGAATTGGAAAAAGAAGTGGGACAGCCGCTTTTTACCCGCACGAAACGGAGCGTAACGCTCACTTTAGAAGGAGAAATCTTCCTCTCCTATGCGAAACGAATTCTGGAAATGGAGGAAACCTCAGTCCGGGAACTGAACACTCTCCGCAAATACCGGCGGACTTACCGCATCGGCACTACCAATACAATTTACGAATGCCATCTGATACCGCACATTCAGACTTATATACAGACGCATCCGGACCATGCCGTCAAAGTTACCATCAGCCACTCCCGGGATTTACTGACAGGTCTGCAGGACAGGCTCTACGATATCGTCTACACCTATATTCCGCTGCATAAATCCGGCTTCGAGTGCGTGCCTTTTGCCGCAGACAGGCTGATTCTTGTCGCCTCCACATCGCATGCGCTCTACAGCGAAGGCATCCGCCGAAGAGAACTTGCGTCTGCCAATTATTTATTCTGCAACTTCGCCTTGCAGGAGGTAGGCGCTTTCATCAGAGAGCTTTTCCCACCCCACTTCCAGTTCGGCTTCGAAATCGACAACAGCACCAAGCTGATTCCCTACCTGCTGCAATCTGACGGTATCAGCTTCCTGCCGGAAAGTCTTGCTGCGCCCTGGTTAAGCGCCGGGAGTCTGCGGGTCATCCCGCTGCTGGATCTCGCCTCTCCTACGATACAAAGTTACCGTACGGTCAGAGCCATGTAGTCTCTGACCGCTTATCATTCTGTATAACCTCTCTTCCTTAACGCTTCTTCTACACCACTCTCCGTATCGTAATAATACTCCGGTACGTGGCGGAGGTAATCTTAATCCCCGTCCGCTCCGTGCTGGCATGGACAATCTGTCCGTTGCCTATGTAGATTCCTACGTGTCCGCCGTAGTAAATGATATCCCCCGGCTGCGCCTCGGAGTAGGATACGCTCTTCCCTACGCCGGACTGAGCGTAGGAGCTTCGCGGCAGGGAATAGCCGAACGCCTGATAGACCGCCATCACGAAACCGGAACAATCCGCGCCGTTCGTTAAGCTTGTGCCGCCCGCTACATAAGGATATCCGATATATTTGCAGGCAAACTCCGCTATCTGCTGCCCCTTACTGCTGCCGGAACCGGAAGAAGGCTTCGATGTCTCCGCTTTCTTTTCTTCCTGCTTCTCTTCCTCCTCGCTGTCAGAGGAAGCTTCATCGTCCGAAGCGTCTTCCTGCTGACTCGCCAGCAGCGCCTCCTGCTCCTTCTTCTTACGCTCTTCCTCTTCCTTACGCTTCCGTTCTTCTTCCTCCTTACGCTTCCGCTCCTCTTCCTCCAGCTTGCGGATCTGCGCCGTTTCCTGCTTTATCCTGGTGGTATAGGCGGCCGCCTCCTGCTTCGCCTTGGCAAGTACGACGCTGTAATTCTCATATTCCTGCTGCTTCTGCGCCAGCACCTCTTCCACGTAAGCCTGCTCTTCCTCCAGCTCTGTCTTGGAGGTTTCCAGTTCGGACTTCTCTTCCTCCAGCGTATCCTGCAGGGCCGCCACCTGCTGTACCGCGGCTTCATACTCCTCCAGCAGCTTCCTGTCGTACTCATAAAGCTCTTCTACGTAATTCGCCTTATTTGTCATATCACTCATGCTTTTGGCTCCGAAGAACAACTGCAGATAGGAAATTTCTCCCTTCTCGTACATAAACTGGATACGGATTTTCATAGACTCATACTGCTCTTTTTCCACGGCCACCGCCGCGTCGTATTCTACCTGAGTCTGTGCAATATCCTCCTCCTTGTCGGCGATAGCCTCTTCAATCAGATTAATGTCCGTCAGGAGCGCCACCATCTCATTGTCAAGCTCCGCGATCTCGTCCCCGATGTCCGCCTGCGCGCCTTTATAATCTGCAATCTGCTTGTTGACATTATTTAACTGAGACTGGTTCTTTTTCACATCATTCTGCAAATCAGAAATAGTGGTAGCCCACACCGGGTCTGCCACCATAAGAAACATTATCAAAGATAACATGACGCATAACGCCTGTACCCATCTTCTCTTCATGTCTTTCGTTCCTCTGTCTTTACAAAACAACCTTGTACTGACTCAACAACTCACGGCAGGCTCCAAAGCATTCCCTTCGCAATGTTTCGTGCCTGCCTGTGTCTCTCATACATTTATAACTCGCAATTATTCACCGTTCTGGGGAACGGAACCACATCACGGATATTTCCCATACCTGTCAGGTACATCACGCACCGCTCGAAGCCCAGACCAAAGCCCGCGTGTCTGGCGGAACCGTACTTTCTCAGATCCAGATAGAACTGATAATCCTCTTTATTCAGTCCCAGTTCCTCCATTCGCCGCTCCAGCAGCTCCAGATTGTCCTCTCTCTGACTGCC
Organism: Lachnospiraceae bacterium; assembly: GCA_017626325.1. Classification (GTDB taxonomy): domain Bacteria; phylum Bacillota; class Clostridia; order Lachnospirales; family Lachnospiraceae; genus UBA3282. The sequence goes on from JAGAIZ010000008.1 coordinate 9,800, forward strand.
GCCGATAATCTCGCCGATTCCCGGCACCAGACAATCCATCGCGGCAACGGTCCTGCCGTCCTCATTCAGCTTCATATAGAAAGCCTTAATCTCCTTCGGATAATCCGTCACAAAGACCGGACGCTTAAATTCCCGCTCCGTCAGATATCTCTCATGCTCCGTCTGCAGATCGCAGCCCCAGGATACTTTATATTCAAACTCATCGTTGTGCTGTTCCAGAATCTTAATTGCCTCTGTATAGGTTACATACGCGAAATCAGAGTTCAGCACATGCTCCAGTCTCTCGATCAGTCCTTTATCCACGAACTGGTTGAAGAAGTTCATCTCCTCCGGCGCATTCTCCAGCACATAGCGGATGACATGCTTTAACATCGCCTCAGCCACCATCATATCGTCCGTCAGATCTGCAAACGCCATCTCCGGCTCGATCATCCAGAACTCTGCGGCATGTCTGGTAGTATTGGAATTCTCCGCGCGGAAAGTAGGCCCAAAGGTATACACGTTTTTGAACGCAAACGCATAGGTCTCCACATTGAGCTGTCCGCTGACCGTCAGATTGGTTGGCTTACCAAAGAAATCCTTCGTATAATCCACCTGTCCGTCCTCCGTCATGGGAAGATTGTTCAGATCCAGCGTCGTTACCTGGAACATTTCGCCCGCGCCCTCACAGTCGCTGCCCGTAATAATCGGCGTGTGCACATACACGAATCCTCTTTCCTGGAAAAAGGTGTGAATCGCATAGGCGATCAGAGAACGCACCCGGAAGGTCGCCTGAAACGTATTCGTCCGGGGTCTTAAATGAGAGATCGTCCTCAAATACTCGAAGCTGTGCCGTTTCTTCTGAAGCGGGTAATCGGATGTGGATTCCCCTTCAATCACAATCTCGGCCGCCTGCATCTCGAAAGCCTGCTTGGCCTGGGGCGTCGCCACAATCCTGCCCCGCGCTACGATGGCGGAACCCACATTCAGCCTGGAAATCGTCTCGAAATTCTCCAGCGCGTCGGAATACACAATCTGCAGCGGTTCAAAAAAGGTGCCGTCATTCACCACGATAAACCCGAAGGTCTTAGAATCCCGGATGCTTCTGACCCAGCCGCCAACCGTCACTTCCTTATCCGCATATGCTTCACTGTTACGGTACAAATCCCTGATATCTGTCAAGTTCATGTCTTTTCGTATCTCCTTTATCCCTCTATTATCTTCCTTATTCTTCCTCTGCCTTCAAGGTGGTAATGCTGCCGTTTTCCTTCAGGAAAGCCACCACCTTCTGGCGCATCAGATATTCCCGCAGTACTTCCAGGTCCGTACTCTCTCTGAACGCGTCCTCGGATTCATAACCATAGGCTTCCACCCTATAGTCAATCTCCTCCTGAATCTCTTCCTCGGTGGGATTTAAGCCCTCCACGTCGGCAATCGCCTGATACATGATATAAAGCTGGGTACTTTCCAGCGCATCCTTATCCAACTGCGTCTCATACGCTTCTTCATCCAGCCCGTAATAAGTCTGTACATACTGCGTAAGCGTCATATTCTGGGACTGTGCCTGCGCTGTCATACTGTCCTCAATACTCTGGCGGATCCGTTCTACCATTTCTTTGGGCGGCTCCTTAAACGTACAGCCTGACATGACCGTGTCCTGAATGGACTGCTCAATGGTATTGTCATACGTCTGTACCGCACTCTCATAGAAAGAATTGTAAATATAGTCTCTCAATTCCTGTTCGTTGCTGCAGTCGGGAATTCCCAGAGACTGTACAAACTCATCCGTAAGCTCCGGCTTCTTCTGCTCACTGATACTGTTGACCGTAACCTCGAACACCACCGGCGCGCCCGCCAGATCCGGGTTATTCTCATATGGATCGGGGAACGTCAGATCCAGTGATAACTTGTCTCCGACATTGGCGCCGATCAGCCCCTCCTCGAAGCCGTCGATAAACTGCCCGGAGCCGATCGTCAGATCATAGCCTTCTCCCGTACCGCCGTCAAAGGCTACGCCGTCCTGATAGCCTGTAAAATCAATGTTGACCACATCGCCTTCCTGAACAGCCCTTCCGGTCACTTCTTCTGTGGTAGTGTATGACGCCAGAATATAATACTCCAGATACATATCCACCATACCGTCCTCTACCACCGGTTCCTGTGCCTGCGCCTCGATCCCCATATAATTGCCAAGCGTCACATAATCGCTGGCAGTAATATCTTTGAGATATTCCTGATTCCCGCAGGCAGTCAGGAGCATCGCTGCCGCCATAACCGCAGATAATACTCCGATCTTTTTCTTTTTCATCATAAATAACCATGCCTTCCTGATTCTTTTGCTGATTTTAATGTGTGATGCCGTCCGGACCCACATTTTTTAATATATCATAAATCCCAGCCACTTAAAAGAGTTTCTTCGGAATATCCCGGAAATATTCACAGACTCCTCCGACTTATTTTCAGCGCGGAATTGTGAAATTTCCTTGCCTAATATTCCAATCAATGATAGAATATCCATTGCAAAGAAGGATTTTCCGCTTCCTGCTTTGCAGATTTTTGAAAGGGAAGGTAACTATATGAACACATTAACAATCGTGTTATTAGTCATTCTGGCAATCTTAATCATTGCTGTAATCGTATTATATTTCCTGGGTAAGAAAGCACAGAAGAAACAGACTGAGCAGCAGGCACAGATCGAAGCCATGAAGCAGACCGTTTCCATGCTGATTATCGATAAGAAACGGATGAAGCTAAAAGACGCGGGACTTCCCCAGGCAGTCGTAGATCAGACGCCCAAGCTTCTGCGCAATTCCAAGCTTCCTGTCGTGAAGGCTAAGGTCGGTCCCCAGATTATGACGCTGATCTGCGAAGAGAAGATCTTCGACTCCGTTCCTGTGAAGAAGGAAGTAAAAGCGGTTGTAAGCGGAATCTATATCACAGATGTAAAGGGATTACACGGCAAGCAGCCTGCAGCGCCCGCCAAGAAAAAGAGCAAATTCAAACAGCTTGTGGAAAAGGCGCAGGAAAAAGCCGGTGCAAAGCCTGTCAAATAACAGGAATGATATCATTACATAGCTCATACCCAGCATAAAACAGCAGCCTCCTAATTTAAGGAAAAGCTGCTGTTTTCTTTGGAACAAATATGAATTTTGATGTGACAGTCTGACAGGAACTCGTAATTCACGTCCAGCGCATAATCTACATCCACCACAATATCGTCCTCTTTCTCCGTAAGCTGTATCTTCTTCGTATCGATACCGATCAGGATCTGACCAAAGGGCGTATGATAGCTGGTCACATTTTTCTTATTTTCCTGAAAAACCATATGTACGTTGATCAGTCCGTTTCTGGTCAGTTCCAGCATGTCCCGGCTGAATTTCAGCCTGTTCTTGGTAGCGCCCGGTAATCCTTCCACCACCTCTTCATAGATGACGTAATGCTTATTATTTTTCTTATAATAATCTCCTACAGTGACCGTTTCGATCTTATCGGAATCTTCCATACGCTGGTCAAACTGTAATCCCTGCATAGTCAGCAATACTTCTTTCATCATTTCTTCTTCCCCTTAACCGCACGCTGCGGCGCCTGATCTAGTATTCCTCAATATTAACCACCTTGGCAGACAAGATACCGTAGGACAGGATGGCATTGGCAAACTTCTGGAATTTGTCCGCCCCGTCGCTGACGAAGAAGCGGTACAGCTCCGTTCCAAGCCCCGGTCTGTGCTCGCTTTCCAGACCTTTCTCCCGCAGGAGCTCTTTCAGTTCTCTGGCCGTCTCGTAGGCAGGATTCACCAGCGTCACCTGATCGCCCATAATCTTACCTACGGTAGAGCGTATCATCGGATAATGGGTACACCCCAGAATCAGCGTATCGATCCCCACATCGATTAATTCCGTCAGATACCGCCTGGCGATCTCATCTGTCACCGGGTCTTCCCACAGCCCCTCTTCCACCAGCGGAACGAAAAGCGGACATGCCTTGCCAAGCACTGTCGCCGTCGGATTGTTCTCCTGTATGTACCGGTTATAGATACCGCTGCTGATCGTCGCCTCCGTCCCCAACACGCCGATCTTTCCGTTTTTGGTCGCCTCGATGGCGGCTTTTGCGCCGGGCTTCATCACACCGATGATCGGAATGTCCACTTCTTTCTCCAGCTCATCTAACGCATAAGCGCTTGCCGTATTGCACGCTACTACGATCGCCTTGACCTGCTGGGTCTGCAGGAAACGTACGATCTGTCTGGAGAATTTCGTCACCGTAGCCTTCGATTTATTACCATAGGGCACTCTCGCCGTATCGCCGAAATATACGATCCGCTCATTGGGAAGCTGCCGCATGATCTCCCGTGCCACCGTCAGTCCCCCGACTCCCGAATCAAATACCCCGATAGGGCTGTTATGCAATTCTTCCTGTCCGCTCATGATATGATTCCCATGCCTTTCTCTCATTCCGCACTGTTTCATCACATAAAGAAACGCGCCATGCTTCTGACTATTCATCCAGATATTGCAGAAGCCATTCGACAAATCTGCTGCTCACAATGATATCATCTCCTGTGGCTTCCAGCAACTCTATATATGCTGTCTGTTCTGTATCCGTCTGCCATACTCTATTCTGCTGTACTGTTTCCTGTTCATCCTCCGCCAGCTCACTGTCTGATGCCATTACCGCCTCGCAGGTTTCCTCCGTAAAGCATAACTCCGGATATAAAATCCCCCACCATGCAGCGGCGAATACCGTAGTCATCCATGCCCTGATCCGCAGACTGCAATATATTCTGGTCAGGCTGTTCTTAGCCGTTTCCCGAATTCTCATAATGTCTCTCCTATCCGTCAGAATTTCCTGACATTAAGGAGTGTGTCCATAATACCCGGGTCTATACATGCCCGTAGGATTCTCCATCCGGCCGTATCTTATCTTCTCCTGTCATTCTGCTCCTGTTCCAGCCTGATCTGGTTTATAATAGATTTCTCCTGATTATCAATGTGCACCTTAGACGCCTCTGCCGCCTTTTCTTTATCCTTATGCAGAATGCTTTCATATATCATTCTATGCTCTTCCACCAGATTATCATGACGGCTCTCGTCTTTAATATACTCGAAGCGATAACGGTACATCTGCTCCGACAGGTTATTGATCATCTGTATAAGCCTCTGATTTCTTGTCGCCTGCACGATAATATCATGCAGCGCCACATCAGCCGCCGCAATCGTCGTCACGTCCCCGGTCTTTGCCGCATGTTCGAACGCGTCGCACGCTCTCTTAAGCTGCTCTGTCCCTTCCGTGGTGATTCTGTCACAGGCAAGCTCTACACAGAGGGCATCCAGCGCCCGGCGTACCTCCAGCACATCTCTCAGGCTCTTCTCTGTAATCTGCGCCACCTCTGCGCCGCGGCGCGGAATCATCGTAACCAGCCCTTCCAGCTCCAGCTTCCGGATGGCTTCCCTGATAGGCGTTCTGCTGACGCCTAACTGATTCGCCAGATGAATCTCGAGCAGGCGTTCCCCGGGCTTTAATTCTCCCGTTAATATCGCTTTTCTGAGGGTATTGAACACCACATCCCGCAGCGGCAGGAATTCATCCATATTGACCGTAAAATTATTTCCCATATATCATCATGCCCTTCTGTCTATCCGAATATTATAAGTCTCCGGCGCGGTACTTCCTACCTGTCTATATTGTCCTGAAATGTCGTTACAAATACCTGCTTCGCCATTTTCCTTCTCTCTATCTGCAGCGCGGCCTGCTTCGCCTTATCCTGATCAGCATAAATACCGAATACCGTAGGACCGCTGCCGCTCATCAGCGCATTCCGGGCGCCTTCCCGCCTGAGCGTTTCCTTGATCTCCTCTATGACAGGATATTCCCTGATCGTCACTGTCTCCAGTACATTTCCGAGTCTGTCAGTCATACCCTGCAGACTGCCCGCCCTGATTGCTTCCATCATGCCGTCGATATCCGGATGAACGGTCAAAGAATCTGCATGCAGATTTTCATATACAAATCTGGTAGACACATTAATATCCGGCTTCGCCACCACCAGATAACAGTCCGGCGGCGAAGGCAGGGGGCTTAAGATCTCGCCGATCCCCTCTGATAACATAGTACCGCCCACAATACAATACGGAATATCCGCACCCAGCTTTACTCCCAGCTTCTGCAGATCCTCTGTCGAATATCCCATATCAAACAACCGGTTAAGTCCTCTCATCGTTGCTGCCGCGTCAGAGCTGCCGCCAGCCATGCCCGCCGCAATGGGAATGCGCTTCGTCAGCATAATCCTGACGCCTTCCGCAATCCCCCGCTCTCTCATCAGCAGATCGGCTGCTTTATAAATCAGATTATTCTGATCTGTCGGCAGTTCTCCATTATCTGTCTCTATCCTGATTCCCGGCCGCGCAGTCCTCTGAAAGACCAGATCGTCGCAGATGTCCACCGTCTGCATAATCATCTTCACTTCATGATAGCCGTCTTCCCTGCGCCGCAGCACATCCAGCCCGAGATTGATTTTCGCGTATGCTTTCTGGGTTGTCTGGTTCATATCCATATATCCCTCCTGCTTCTCAGCAATTGACCGATTCTTTTCTTTTTATATACCAATTATCACTTTGCGCTGCGGAATATTCTTCCGCAGACGTATCCTGACAGCAACAGTAATATCACCAAATGTACTTTGTATACACAAGATTGTATTTAATTTTATACAATGAGGAGAGGTATGTCAATGCATTTTCAGCCCGTTCCTTCGTATCAATGCCGCCGCGCAGGCCATTTTCCTTTATATGATAGATTGAAAAATCACTCTGATGCGCTGATTTTCAATTCATTTCTTCTTGACATTATTCCACAAGTGGAATATCATATAATAAAATTACAGTACAAAATCCACATTACATGTAACTTACACGTAACTCCATAGGAAGAAAAAGAGGAAAGAAATCACACATGTTAAAACACGGCATATTAGGTCTTCTGAATTACCGCGAAATGACAGGCTATGAAATCATGGAAGTATTCCGCGACTCCCTGAACTTCTTCTGGAATGCCCAGACCAGCCAGATCTACAGAGAATTACAGGCGCTTGAGACGAAGGGCTTCGTCAGCAAGACGACTGTCCCCCAGCAAAGTAAGCCTGACAAAAATATTTATTCCATTACGGACACCGGCAGGCAGGAACTGCTTGACTGGCTGGCGGACGGCAATCTTGGCTTAAGCCCGAGAACCCCCATACTTATGAAGGTCTTTTTCATGGGCGAACAGAGCCGCGAGGAGAGTATCGCATATTTCCAGCAGCTTAAAGCCGCCTGCGGGGAATTTCTCAACAGTCTCTCTCCGGTTCCCTCTTACATTCAAGCCTATGCGGATGCCATAAACGCCGGGGACAAAAGTCTGTATTGGCAGATGACGGTAGAATACGGCCGCCGGAATATGCAGATGCACATGGACTGGGCGCAGGATTGTATTGATTTGCTTAAAAAAAGTACCGACAGGCACGATCCTCCATCGTCTTCCATCTCTTCTGTCACGCCGCCGCCAAAAGAGCCTTTGCCATAGAAATAGAAGAAGAAGGAGGCACGAGAACATATGAATGTATTAATCATCAACGGCAGTCCCAAGGGAACAAACAGCAGCACCTATAAGCTGACGAAAGCCTTTATACAAGGTATGCAGGATACTGTTACCGGACAGCTTCCGCTGGAAGAACTCCAGATAAACCGGCTTGCCATCTCCCCCTGTCTGGGATGCTTTCACTGCTGGAACAAAACTCCCGGAAAATGCTGTATTCAGGACGATATGCAGACCGTTATTGAGAAGCTTCTCTGGGCGGACATAACCATCTGGAGCTTTCCGCTCTACTACTACACCGTGCCGGGCGGATTAAAAAATCTGATTGACCGTCAGCTTCCCATGGTACTGCCCTTTATGACAGAACGGACGGACGGGATCGGAAACGGCAGCCATCCTGCCCGCTACGACATGAGCGGAAAACGGACGGTACTGATCTCTACCTGCGGCTTCTACACGGCGGAAGGAAATTATGACGGTATAAAGAGCCTTTTCGATCATATGTGCGGCAAAAACTGTTATACCACGATTTTCTGCGGACAGGGAGAACTGTTCCGCGTGCCGGAGTTGTCCGCAAGAACCGACGAATATCTGGGATATGTCAGAAACGCCGGACGAGAATATATGACAGGCGGTATCTCAGACTCTGCAAGCGCTGAACTGGACCGTCTTCTGTATCCCAAAGAAGTGTTTGAAACCATGGCGGATGCCAGTTGGGGTATCGACAAAGAAAGCGGCGAAGCGGAATCTGACGCCCTGATTTTTACCAGACAGATGGCTGCCCTCTATCAGCCGGAAAGCTATCCGGGCAAAGACCAGATTGTGGAGATGTATTATACAGATACAGACGAATGCTATCAGGTGATTCTTGGCAAAGACGGAAGTCAGGTCCGTACAGACTCTTCTCTGACAGCCACCACCCGAATCGAGACGCCCTTTACTGTATGGCGCTCCATCGCCGCAGGAGAAATCCGGGGTGACGAGGCATTGATGCAGCATCTTTATAAGGTAAAAGGCGACTTCCAGCTCATGCTGGACTGGGATCATTATTTCGGCGGGACCGGAACAGGCAGCCAGACAAATACTACGGCTGACAGCGGCAGGGACGCGGCCGCACGAAGTACCGATGGATGCCACGCGTCAGCCGCCACAAAAGGCACAAATATGAATATCCTGCTGATTCCCTGGATTGTTTTCTGGGTCGCCGCGGCAATCGACGGCTTTGCAGGCTCACTGGTCAGTATCGCCGTCTGTGCGGCAGTTCCCCTGCTCTTTTACCGATATAAGAAGACAGTCTATGACCTTCTAAGCGGCGTGCTGGTGACAGGTCTGTCCATCGCCATGCTGTCCGGCGCACCCGCGCGGCTTATAGTGCCTCTGGCTTATCTGCTCTTCGGCGTCATGTGGACAGCTACCTGTCTTCACAGCATACCGCTTACCGCCCATTACTCCATGAACAGCTACAATGGAGAAAGTGCGCTGAAGAATCCTCTTTTCCTGAAAACCAACCGGATTCTGACACTTTTGTGGGGTGTCCTGTATCTGCTGACGCCTATCTGGACCTACGCCATCATGGGTACGCCATTTGCCGCCTTTACAGGCGCAGTCAACTCACTGCTTCCTGCTCTCATGGGAATCTTTACGGCCTGGTTCCAGAAATGGTATCCCGCGAAGGTAGCACGGGGATAGAATAGGGCTGGAATGAGGATAAAACAGCTAAAACAAATGCAGAAAATTTTATTTTTTACTTCTAATTAAATTGATAAAATGGTACGATATAGTATATAGAAGAGGGGGAAGTCTATACTTTCCCATACAGTATAGAAAATGTAATCAATAATCCGAAATTCCAAGGAGGGATAGCAATGAGTGTAAACGGAATTACAAGTGCCGCCACTGCATACGAGGCTTATCAGACAACACAGCCGGCGAAAACAGCCACGGAGAATACCGCTGCCGGCACTACGGCGACAGAAGACACCGCCGCTGTCTATGAACCGTCTAAAGAAAGTGCTTCTGCCAAAACACAGTCCACTAATTATGCGCAGAACACAGAATTAGTCAACAAGCTGAAAGCTGACGCAGAAGCGCATACGCAGCAGTTACAGAATATCGTACAGCAGTTGATGACCAAACAGGGACAGACCTACAACAATGCCAACGATATGTGGAAATTCCTGGCAAGCGGCAATTTCACTGTAGATGCCGCAACCAAAGCCCAGGCTCAGAAGGATATTGCCGAAGACGGTTACTGGGGCGTAGAACAGACGTCCGACAGAATTATCGACTTCGCTACAGCATTGACAGGCGGCGACCCGAGCAAGATCGAAGAAATGCGCGAAGCATTCAAGAAGGGCTACGAGCAGGCTGAGAAGACATGGGGCGGCGAGTTACCGGATATTTCCAAGAGAACCTATGACGCTGTTATGGAGAAATTCGACAAGCTGGCGGAAGAAGCAGGACTTACCACCACAACCAATTAATCAGAAACACGAAAAGCCGATGGCATATGTATGCTGTCGGCTTTTTCATGTTAATCCTTTAGATACCGCCCTTCACTACCAGGATCTTGTCTCCGGCACAAATCTCTTCCGACGGCAGTTCATTGACCTCCTTAAGCTGGGCGATGGGCACATAATAGCGTTTGCCGATATCCCACAGGGTATCGTTTGGCCCGGCAATATAGATGACCATGCCCGGCAGTTCGCTCAGCTTATTCAAATCCAGCTCTTCCACCTTGATATCCGTAATCAGATTGCTCTTCTGTACCGCAAACACAATCACCTTAAACTGCAGCGCGGCTTTGACGTCCAGCTCCTCGCTGCCCAGCATAGTGACCGTAAGCTGCTCGATGCTGTGCCGCAGCTTGAAGATACTGGTAGGCATAATGTTATCCGCCTCCACCACATACTGAAACGGCAGCACGTTGGTAGTAGAATACAGGGATTTGGAACCCACACTGCACAGATACAGCGTCGTGACCGTCAGCGTTCCCGTGATGGCGATGCCGTTTTCCACAATCGCCTGTTCCTCGATCTGGATATCTCCCTCCGAATGAATCAACTGATACATGGGCATTTCCGCATTCTGTATCTTCGTATGTTCCGCAATCTTGCACTTACCGCTTCCGCTTAAGAGAAGACTCTTAAGCTGCACCTCCGTCGTCAGCGCTTCAATCTCTTTGTCCACGCCATACACATCCGACAGCACTTCCATGTTTTCCTCGTCATAGAGATGAATCTCCAGATCCAGCACCGGCTCTAAGCAAAACACCCGCTCTTCCCCGTCGAAATCCTGCCGCACCTCTACGTTGCACTGTCCCAGGCTGTAACGGATATCCGGAATCATATTTTCCCGGCAGCCATGGCATTCGATGATACCGCTGAAGGGCACCGTATTCTCATACCACAGCGTCCGGTCGTTGTCCCCCTCTCCCTCATATAAGAAAAAGGCCCTCATTTCTCCCTGAATGGAAATCTTCTCCTCCAGCGCTTTAAATTCCACGTGATCGAAGGTAATGTGATGCCAGATAGTCTGGAATACGTTCGGCAGATTTCCGGTCAGTTCCATTTCCTCTTTTAACCGGAAAATATCCTTCTTCTGCAGGACAAGCTGCACCACCGGATAGGTACGCTTACGGTACTCTACCGGCTCCTCATGATAGATATCTACCGCCGCATCCTGCTCTACGTGCTCTTCCTTCTCCAGCCCGATCGTGACAACCGCCTGCACGCTCAGCTTTCTGGAATTGATAAGGCCCACCGTAAGATCCTCAATGGTCCAGTCCGTCAGGATCGTATCGCCGTTAGATACGCCCTCCATATTGACTCTTTCCTCAAAAGGGATCACAGCCTCCATACTGGCGCACATGCCCTCCATATCCGTTAGATACAGAATCGATGCCACCATCCTGCCCTTCAGATTCACCACGTTCTCACCGGCGCGTATTTCCTCCATAATAATCTCGCCTTTATTCGTCAGCAGATAGCTGGCATCCGGTTTGTTGTCCGAAATATTCACATCTTCTTCCAATACCATCTGGGTTCCGGCCCTGCTGCTGATCCGGTCCATATGTATTTTCTTCTTCACTAATTCCACAAAGAAACCCTCCATGCGTATACTTAATAGAAGTATATGCCGGAGGGTCCTAAGATATGACCTCTTATATCACTGTCCGTATGAACACTCTCACTCCCATACCACTGTCCGCAAAGACACGCTCACTCTTCCACCGCGCCGATCAAATCCGTCACGTTCTCTACGCCATACCTCTTCATGTACGCTTCGATTCCTTCCACCACCTCGACCGTTGCATAAGGATTGACGAAATTCATCGCGCCTACCGCTACCGCGCTGGCCCCGGCAAGCAGAAATTCTATGGCGTCCTCCGCACTTCCTATGCCGCCCATTCCGATAACAGGAATCTGCACCGCATGAGCCGCCTGATAGACCATGCGGACAGCCACAGGCTTGATGGCAGGGCCGGACAAGCCGCCTGTCTTATTGGCAAGGGCGAATTTTCTCCTGTGAATATCAATCTTCATTCCCGTAATCGTATTGATCATGGACAGCGCATCGGCTCCCGCCGCCTCCGCCGCCTTCGCCATCTCCACAATATCGGTGACATTGGGGCTGAGCTTCATAATCACAGGCTGCCTGGCTTTCTTCTTAATCTGAGACGTAATATCATACAGACAGTCTGCCTTCTGACCGAACGCAATCGCGCCCTCCTTGACATTGGGACAGGACACGTTGATTTCCAGCATATCCACAGGCTCGCTGCCCAGACGCTCCACCACTTCCAGATAATCCTCCACCGTCTTGCCGCAGACATTCACAATAATCTTCGTATCATACTTCCGCAGAAAGGGAATATCCCGCTCCGCAAACACATCAATGCCCGGATTCTGCAGTCCGATGGCGTTAAGCATCCCCCCGTAGGTCTCCGCCACACGTGGCGTAGGATTCCCCGGCCAGGGTACATTAGCAACGCCCTTCGTCACCACCGCGCCCAGTCTATTCAGATCTACGAAATCACTGTATTCCATGCCGGAACCGAAGGTCCCGGAGGCTGTCATAACGGGATTATTAAGCGTTACCCCTGCAATCGTCACTTTCGTATTCATCAGATTTCCACCTCTTTCGCTTCAAATACCGGTCCGTCAGTACAAATGCGTGCGTTGCGCACATGGGAGTGATGGTCTGTCTCTCTGGTTTTGCACACGCACCCAAGGCAGGCTCCTACGCCGCACGCCATTCTCTCCTCCAGAGAAATATAGGCTTCTATCCCCTGTTCTGCTGCATACTGCTTGACGGCGCGAAGCATCGGCATCGGGCCGCACGCCATAATCAGGTCAGCCTTAAGCCGGTTCGTACGAACAGCATCCAGCACATTGCCCTTCGTTCCTACGCTGCCGTCCTCGGTGGCAATATACACGTTGCCATACTTCGACAGATCCTCTTCCAGAAAAAGATCCTTATTGCGATAGCCCACGATGATCTGCTTATCCGCGTCCAACTCCTTCGCCAATTCCAACATCGGCGGGATACCGATACCGCCGCCCATTAAGAATACTCTCTTTCCCCTGGCTTTCTCCAATGGGAACCCGTTCCCCAAAATGCCCAGTATTTCCAACGTATCTCCTGCCTTACAGGTGGAAAACTCATCCGTCCCCCTGCCCGCAATCCGGTATACAAGGCGGAGTCTGCTTCCTGCCTTGTCCACTTCACAGATGCTGATAGGGCGCGGCAGAAGCATGCTCGCATTATGCGGATAAACTCCAATAAACTGCCCCGCATGAGCGTGCTTTGCAAGCCCCGTTTCCAGCCACAGATCATAGATCTGGTCGGCTATCTGTTTTTGTGACACTACTGTCGCTTTTACTTTTTTCTTCCGTGACATACTATTCCTCATTTCTGAGCGACTTGTCGCGAAGAGGCGACGCAAATGTCAGATTTGCGTCTGCCATCAGAGCTATTTGCTTTCGCTCAGAAACAAATAGCCAACTGAGTTTACTCAGTTTGTGAAACAATCAGCACATCAGTGTGATTTTTCACACTAACCCTCCATGTCAGAGCAACTTGTTACCAGGTTTACTGATTGCTCCTGCACCACTTTCATATTTCAGATATCTTTCTCTAATTTCTTCCCCGTAACCGCCAGCGCAAACAAAAGTCCCGCGATAACACATATCACAGCGTGAATTCCCGAGCCGCCATAGGCGAAGATACGCACATAACACTTTTCCCAGAAGGTCCCCTGCAGCCACGGCGCCAGATTCCGGGTATAAGTATCGGCAGTAACTGTATACTCTGTAAATACATACTTCATAACACCGCTATAAGCTATGCCGATCAGATTTAAGCCTATGATAACTACATCAGTCCAGAACAAAACGCGAATCCCCTTCGGATAAACCGCGCGCACAGTCAAATGAAATACCCATCTGCCTATCAGGTATGCCAGTATAAAGAAAAGAAGCGGCACCAGGATCATCGTATACACGAAATCTTTTTCATAAAAATCCTGCGCATTTTCCAGCATATGCCTGCGGTAAAGGAAGAAGACAACACCAGTCAGTATCCCAAATATGGTCTCCGCCGCCAGTCTTTTGTTTCTCAATCTATCTCTCATATATTACCTTTCCTCCGCATATCGTATATACCACAACGCCCGGCAGGGTCTCCCCTGTAAAGGGTGAATTGCACGCCTTAGACGCAAATCGCTCTGCCTTCCACCTGGCGTTTCTGTCAAATAGTACCAGATCGGCCGGACCTCCCTCCGCAAGATATCCCGCGTCCAGGCGATACAGTCTGGCTGGCGCATAACTCATCTTCTCTATCAACTGCATCATAGTCAGATATCCCTGATCCACCAGCTCGCGGATACCAAGAGACAAAGACGTTTCCAGCCCGATGATGCCGCTGGGTGCTTCCGTAATGGGCCTTGCTTTCTCCTCTGCGCTGTGGGGCGCATGATCGGTGGCAATCATATCGATGGCGCCATCCCGCAGTCCCTCTATCACCGCCAGTCTGTCCGCCTCTTCCCGAAGCGGCGGATTCATCTTGGCAAGCGTACCGTGGGCTATCACTGCATCCTCTGTCAATGTGAAATGATGGGGCGCGGCTTCCGCATAAATGTGACTGCTGCGTTTCTTCGCCTGCCGCACCAGTTCCACCGCCTCTTTGGTACTGATATGCTGAATGGACAAGTCAGCCTCCTCCGTAACGGCAAGCTTCAAATCCCGCTCCACCATGGAAATCTCCGCTTCTCTTGGAGACCCGCCAATGCCATAATAAGCGGCAGCCTTCCCCGCATTCACGCCGTTGTTGGTAATCAGCGCGGGATTTTCTTCATGCAGGCTGACCGGTTTCCCCAATTTTGCCGCGCGCCGCAAAGCCTCCCGCAGTTTCCCTTCATCCATCAGCGGAATGCCGTCGTCTGTAAAGCCTGCCGCTCCCGCCGCGCTTAAGGCCTCCATATCCGTCAGCTCCTGCCCTTTCATGCCCATTGTCACGTTAGCGCAGGAGTAAATATGAATTCCTGTTTCTTTTCCCTTTGCAAGTACATAAGAGAGCGTCTCCGGCGTGTCTACCGGAGGCTTCGTATTCGCCATCAGCACGACAGAAGTAAAGCCGCCTCCGGCAGCGGCCTTGGCGCCGGAATAAATATCTTCCTTATACGTAAAACCCGGATCCCGGAAATGCACATGTACGTCTACCAGCCCCGGGGCTATGATAAGGCCCGCTGCGTCCAACTGACGCACCTCTGCGCCGGCATCCTTCTGCGCAAGCAATGCCTGAATCGGCGTCCCCTGCTCCACGATAGCGGCAATTTTATCTCCCTGAATCAGAATATCATAACAGCCCTCTATGCCGGATCCGGGATCTATCATATAGCCGTTTGTAATATATAGCATCGGTGTATTCTCCATTTCAGCTTATCTTCTATTCTGCACATCGACATTATTATACCATACCCCTTAGTCAAAAACTACCGGTTTCTCCGTAAACTCCGCCTTCAGCACGATATAAGGATAGCTGGGCGTGACATTGCCCTTTTCCTCCGGTCCCGGGCCGAGCAGATTGGTGTCCACATACAGCGCGTTGGCTGTTTCATACAAAGCGTTGACCGCTATACTGTAGCCGCCCGTCTCCTGCGTGCCGTAGCCCACACAGATATACAGGAAGCCCTGATCCTGAAAGGTCATCTTGAAAGGCTCCGCCTTCTTTTCCTCAATTTTCGCTAACAGTTCCTCCGGTATATTCTCCTCCGCGATTACAGTGAACTCCCAGTCCTTGATTTTTTCCATCGGATCTTTCTTCGCTGCGCACGCCGCCACACTCAGACACAGCAGGCACAGGAGTAAAACGCTCGCAATCCTTTTCTCCCATTCACTCATCATAACATTTCCTTTCCGCCCTACACGGCATACCGCTGTTACTACTAATTTTATTAACCCGGCCGGCCGCCTATGCCTGACACAGTTGAAAAAAAGAAATAAAAGGCTGCCGTGAACGGAGTAAACAGCAGCAGCAACGACCCGGCAAAAACCCGGCCGCATTTTGCCGGCTGCATTTTGCGCGATCTGTGTATTGATTATCAGTAAAAATGTGGTTATAATATAGAAGATTACGCAAAATCAGATTCAGCAGAGTGGAGGATTGATATGATTCGCTTTATTTTATTGGCGCTTTTTGTCCTGTTATTTCTTATTTGCAGTATTCCGCTGCTCATCGCAGAGTATTTTATCGGCAAATTCAACATGGATGTGAAAAACCGCAGCTCCCTTGCCATTGTACAATGGGCGTTCCGGGTCTGCCTTTTCATCACAGGCGTAAAATTAACTGTCATCGGCGAAGAAAATGTGCCGAAAGACGAACCTGTGCTCTATATCGGCAACCACCGCAGCTACTTCGATGTAGTCATTACATACGCGAGGGTCCCTAACCCTACCGGCTACATCTCCAAGAAGGAAATACTGCGTTACCCGCTTCTGCGCGACTGGATGCGGTATCTGCACTGTCTGTTCTTAGACAGGCAGGATTTGAAGCAGGGCATGAAAACAATCTTAGAAGGCATTGAAAAAGTAAAATCCGGCATTTCAATCTGTATCTTCCCGGAAGGCACCAGAAACAAGGTAAACGATACATTCCTGCCTTTCCACGAGGGAAGCTTCAAAATCGCGGAAAAAACCGGCTGCGCCATCATCCCGATGTCGCTGAACAACACCGCCGATATCTTCGAAGACCATCTGCCCCGCATTAAGAAAACCCATGTAATTCTGGAGTACGGCAAACCCATCTACATGAGCGAAATGTCCCGGGAAGAGAAGAAGGGCATCGGCATGAAGGTACAGCAGATCATCAAAGAGACTTATTTCAAGAACAAAGAATTATTATAAAACGATAAACTGCAAATGCCGTATCGATGACCTTTCCGGTTCATGATACGGCATTTTTGCTGCAAAATATCGATATGACAGTTCCTCTGTATAAGCCCTTCCGCAATCACTCCATGTCCGTCAGCAGCCCATGCTTCTCATAAGCTGTCGTCCTGACAATCTGATTCTTATCATCCACGAAAACGACCTTAGGCGCGTGGCCCTTCACATCCCTGTCCTCCATCATAGCATACGCCATAATGATGATCTTATCGCCCACCTGCACCTGTCTTGCCGCGGCGCCATTTAAGCAGATAAGACCGCTGCCCCGCTGTCCCGCTATCGTATAGGTCTCAAAACGGTTCCCGTTATTCACGTCTACAATCTGCACACGCTCATACTCATAGATGCCAGAAGCCTCCAGCAGCGCCTCGTCCACCGTGATGCTGCCCACATAATCAAGCTCCGCCTGCACTACCGAAGCGCGGTGAATCTTACCCTTTAACATATTGACTAACATGATGATACTCCTTTCGCATCGCGCTTCCCCTGCACAATAAAATTATCGATCAGCCGGGTCTTCCCGATATAAACCGCCATCGCCACAAGCGTATTGTCGGTAATAGTATCCGTCACGGAGATATCGTCGAAATTTACCGCTTCCACATAATCGATTCTGGCAAGGGGCTCTGTGCCGATGTTCTCTTTCATCGCCCTGATCAGTTCTTTGGCGTCTGTCATACCGCCTTTCACAAGCTCCTGCCCCATGTATATGGTTTTGCTTAAGATAAGCGCCGCTTTTCTCTCTTCCTCATTCAGATACGTATTCCTGGAGCTTTTGGCCAGTCCGTCTTTCTCTCTGATAATCGGGCAGCCCACGATTTCCACAGGAATATTTAAGTCGGTTACCATTCTCCTAATGACCGCAAGCTGCTGGGCGTCCTTCTGTCCGAAATATGCCTTATCCGGCGTCACGATATGGAACAGCTTGCTGACCACCGTGCAGACGCCCCTGAAATGGATAGGTCTGCTCTTGCCGCACAACTCCGCCGTAGGGCCGTTCATATCCACGAAGGAACAGAAACCCTCCGTATACATCTCCTCAGGCTCCGGATTGAAAATCAAATCCGCTCCCGTCGCATCACACAGACTCGTATCCGCTTCCAGATCCCTTGGATAACTCTCCAAATCCTCCGTAGGCGCAAACTGCATGGGATTTACGAAGACGCTGACCACCGTCCGGTCATTCTCCGCAACCGATCTGGCAATCAGACTCTGGTGCCCCTCATGCAGATATCCCATCGTCGGCACGAAGCCTACCGTAAGCCCCTGCGCTCTCCACGCCTTTACCTGTTCTCTGACTTCTTTTATTGTATGTACCACCTGAATCATGATTCTGCCCTCCGTTTTTAACAATAACTTTCTATATGTGTATTCTCAGTGTCAACGCTGCTTGTGCCCAAACAGCCAGGCCGTCCTGTGCCTAATACAGCTTCTCAATCTAATACAGCTTCTCAATCACATCATCATCCATCTTATACGTATGCTCCGCCGCCGGAAAGGCCGCGCTCTTTACTTCCTCGTCATACTGCTGAAATGCCGCCGTCATCAGTTCGCCAAGGCTCGCGTATTTCTTTACAAACCTGGGCGTAAAATCAGAGAACATCCCCAGCATATCCTGATATACCAGCACCTGTCCGTCACAGCCGTTCCCTGCGCCGATGCCGATCGTCACGATGTCCAGCTTCTCCGTAATCAACGCAGCAAGCTTCTCCGGCACCGCTTCGATAACCACTGCAAAAGCGCCCGCCTCCTGTACGGCGAGAGCATCCTCCAGCAGCTTTCTTGCCGCCGCTTCAGTCTTGCCCTGTACCTTGTTGCCGCCAAGGGCATTGATAGACTGGGGCGTTAATCCGATATGTGCGCAAACCGGAATGCCCGCTTCCACAATCGCCTTAATCTGAGGGCAGACCTCCCTGCCTCCTTCCAGCTTCACCGCGTTTGCCCTGCCTTCCTTCATCAGTCTGCCCGCGTTTACCACCGCATCATAGACTGACGTCTGATAGGACATAAAAGGCATATCGGCCACCACAAGCGCATCCTTCGCGCCACGGGAAACAGCTTTCGTGTGATGAATCATATCCTCCATCGTGACGGAAATCGTATCCTCATAGCCAAGCATCACATTGCCCAGGGAATCACCCACCAGAATAGAATTAATCCCGGCATCGTTGATCAGCTTCGCCGTGGAATAATCGTACGCTGTCAGCATGGATACCTTTGTTTTCTCCTTTTTTGCCTTCGCAAATGTCAATACAGTGTTTTTCATAGTCTTGTCTCCATTCATTTTACAAATTTTCACAAAGTGCCCGCTTCATTTCCTCATACTCTCTGTCCGGGTACTTCTCCTTCGCAATCTCAAGCAATTCCTCCGACAGCCGCAGATAGACCTCTGTCGCGGCCGCATTGCCTGTCTTGGCGAACGCCGCCAGATGTTTCTTTACCGTCGGCACGTCATTCCGGTCCACAGGTCCGGTCAGCGCGCCCGCACAGCCTTTCTCACAGATGCTTACCGCATTATTCAGAAACAGGGGATTTAGCACTTCGCCGGACGAAGCGGCAGAAAACCCGCATTCTTCCAGAAGCTTCTTAGACATATGGTAGAGTCCGATCACCAGATTGCTTGCCATGACCATAGAAGCATGATACTTATCCTTGTTTTCACCGCTTATCACCTGAACCGGATTCCCCAGTCTTACGAAAAGTTCCCGGATAACGGACAGCTTTTCTTCATTTCCCTCAACCGTAAAGCAGGCTTTGGAAATTTCCTTGTAGGAATTTTCTTTATCATTGATTGCAAATACCGGATGGACAGAGTAACCGTAAGCGCCTTTCGACTCCAATTCTGCAAAAACCCTGGCGGACAACGCGCCGCTGCAATGACATAATATTTTATCCCTCAGTTCATAGTCCTTAAGCTGTAAACAGACTTCATGAATGCCCGCGTCAGGAACCGTTATAAAAATCACCTGACTGCTTTTGACAAGCTCTTCCATTGTTTGACAGGATTTACTGTGCGTGAATGCCGCCGCCTCACAGGCATGAGCGTAGGTTTTGCTGAAATATCCGCTCACAGTAAGATTCTTTCCAATAAAATAGCGGCCAAGAGTTACACCAACTCTGCCCGCGCCAATAAATCCTATAGATAAATTTCCATCATGCATCATACCACCTTCTTCTCTCTTATTGAAATCCCGCCCGCAGCGCGTTACAGGTTCCTTCTCTCACAAGACAGTATGAATAAAATATTAAGCACGGTACGGTTTTTGTCAGAATACCATCCGCAGTTACTATACAATATTCCGGGAGATTTGTAAAGCCGTACCGACGAAATAAACGTGTACGGCTCCCTCGCCTCAGGATAGGGAAGTTCTATTCGCTCTCCCCCTCCGTCGCTGTCTCTCCGTCCAGAATGGCGCTCAGCATAAGCACCAGCTCCGCATTTAAATCAACCTGGTTCATAACGCCCTGCGCCGCATCGATATCCTTATAATTGCGCGCTCCTACTCCATTCAGATAACTGATAGACTGCAGGTTCCGCCCCAGCAGATAATGCAGATGATTCTCCAGTACGGTGGCATACTCATGATTGGTAATGATATGGTCTACCACTGCCAGTCTGGACAGGTCGTGCAGAAGCTCCGTACTGTTGCTTTGCTCTTTATCGGCGTTTACCAACAGCTTAGAGCTTTTCGAAGCATAAGATATCTGTTCCACCTCCTGCATCAGCACTTTGATCACATCACTGCACAAATTAACATCCACCCGCTGCTTAGTCGACAGATAAGTCACACATCCCCAGAAGATAAAGTCGTTATCCATCTCCGTGACCGGATTCTGCGTCAGATAATTCTTGATGACCGTATGATATCCGCTTGCGCCTGTAGCGCGGTATAGTTCCGTGGCCGCATAGAAATATTCCTCCTGCGAGACGTCGCCCAGATACTGCTGCACATAGCGATAAGCCCGGTCCGATGCCTTCAGACACTGGGTCGCGAACTCTCTGTCATAATTCTGATACAGGTAACTGAACTTTGCCATAGTCGCCGCGAACTGAATCGTTGCATCCATCGTTACGCCGTCGATATACAGAATGTATCCGGCCGCTTTATTATCCACGCTGCTGACAGAAGCATATACCGCGCCGCTCTTCGCATCCTGCATCTTAAGCAGCCAGTCGATCTCATACCTGACCTCATCCAGAATGTCCGGCACCTCATTTCCGCTCTCCGGTATTTCCGCTTCATCCGAGAATACTTCCGGATATAATTCATATGCCAGCAAGAGGTAATTGACGGTCTGGCATCCCGTCACCACATTCCGCGTTCCCATTTCATCCATATGCCAGCCGCCTGTTACGTCCAGCTTAATGGAAGCTTCTTCTTTCATCTGCGCCTCTCTGGAATGGCAGGCGTTATGTGCCGCTTTGCCTGCCAGCTCAGTGGATAACGTAAATCCGCACCTGCTATAATAATACTGCTTTAAGGCCGCCTGAAAAATATCATCATAGGGGTCCTGAGCGATCTCAAAAGAATACGACTGTCCAATCATCGCCGCCTGTATGTAATATCTTCCCGGTGTGTCCAACTCTGTAAAATCCGCATAGCTGATATAAACTCCGGTCTCCTCATCATATCCCTTCTGTTCTATCTGGCCTGTATACACTGTCTGTCCGTCAGCCTCATCTATGACAACAAAAGTATCAGGCGGAAACTCCCCCTGAATCAGAGCGACTTTATTACTGCTCCGGGCATATCCCACCTGATCTACCAGAATATTGGGCAGGCTCACCGGTACTTCGTAATCAAATTCCGGCGTCAGGCCAAGGCTGGTAAATCCTTCCTCCTCATTGTTTCCCTGCAAAGCCTCCAAAGAAAGGTCTGACAGACCGCCGCATCCGGTCAGCAGGCCAAGACATACGATGAAGCATAGTATTGTTGTGATGTATCTTTTGTTTGACATGGTATCTCTTTCTGTATCATAAAATCTGATTATGGTTTATTATAGCACAGTAATCCGCTTTCTTCATCATAATAAACAACTTTTCCTTCAATAACAGTGCACAGATTCCTGGTAAAAACCTCCATCGGGTTTCCGTCAAAAATCGCGACATCCCCATCCTTGCCTACGGCAAGACTTCCTACCCGGTTCTCCACGCCGCATATTCTGGCAGCGTGAATGGTGATCGCGCGAAGCCCTTCTTCCATCGGCATTCCCGCTTTGACCGCCAGCCCTGCGCAGATTGGCAAAAACTGTATTCTGGAGACCGGATGGTCGGTAGTAACGGCTGTCAGGATTCCGTGCCTGCTTAACTCTCCCACTGTCTTGAACGCCATATTCTGCACTTCGATCTTATTCCTGCTCGACATGTCAGGTCCTACAATAGCCGGGAATCCCGCTTCCTTCAACTCTTCTATGATCAGATGTCCTTCACTGCAATGATCGATCGTCATGCGAAGCCCGAACTCCCTGGCAATACGAACCGCAGTCAGAATATCATCCGCCCTGTGCGCATGCGCCTTAAGCGGTATTTCTCCTTTCAGGACCGGAAGCCAGCATTCATACTTAAAGTCTGCCTCCTTCTCCGGATCGCTCTCCCTTTGCTTCCGATAGCTTACTGCCCTGGTCAGTTCTTCCCGCAGCATCGCCGAGATCGCCATACGGGTTGAAGGCGAGGTTC
The DNA here is from genome assembly GCA_017626325.1 of Lachnospiraceae bacterium. Taxonomy (GTDB): domain Bacteria; phylum Bacillota; class Clostridia; order Lachnospirales; family Lachnospiraceae; genus UBA3282. The sequence continues at coordinate 32,471 of JAGAIZ010000008.1, forward strand.
CCTGCCCTGCATAATTCGTCTTGGGATTTTCTCCAAATGCAACCTTCATGGCCGCAGGTGCCTTGACAATCATCTGATCGATACATCTTCCATGGGTTTTGATAAAAGCAAACTGTCCCCCCACTACGTTAGCGCTGCCCGGACCGATCATTGCCGAGGTAATGCCTGCCTGCAGCGCGTCATGGAACGCGGCGTCCATGGGATTGATGGCGTCTATGGCACGCAGATATGGCGTAATGGGGTTCACATTCTCATTGCAGTCATCTCCTTCCATCCCTTTCTTTTCCTCTGTAATCCCCAGATGACAGTGGGCCTCTATCAACCCCGGCATGACCAGATTTCCTCTGGCGTCGATTACCTGTACGCCGCTGCTGTTCTGCAATGCGCTTACGTCACAATCGCTCATATTTCCGATTGCCACAATTTTGCCGTGTTCGATCTGGAGGTAGCCCTCCGCGTAATCCTGATCTTCCATTGTCCTGATATTTCCATTAAGAATGACTAACATATACGACTCCTTATTTCTGAGCGATTTTCCGACCTGTTCCTCTGCCGCTATGACAAATGCACAAAGGCGCAGCAGCATTCCGGGCAGATACAAAACGCCCCTTAAAATATGCCCTGCGCCTTTATGCGTTATACTCTTATTTCCTTCTCACACCACAATGATACCGTTTCTGTCCTTGCTTTTGTCCGCGCCCTTACTGCAGTTTGCTCATCGGATTAACCGGCGCTCCATCCTTCGTCAGCATAAAGTACACGTTCGTACCTTCCAGGCTGTAGTATTTCGTCGGGGACGCCACAGTGCCAATACCGTCTCCCACGCTTACATAACTGCCCTCTGAAACTGTGATATTCTCAAGCTGTCCATAGGTAAGCTCATAACCGTTCCCCAGATCCATTACCACCGTATTGCCAATCACCGGATCGTACCCTACCGAGATTACGCGTCCGTCTGCCGCCGCAGAGATGCTCTCACCCTGGGCCGCCGAAATCACGATTGCCGGATTATATTTATACTGCTGCAGCGTCGGGAAATAGACGGTCTGATCCATACTGTAATTAATCAATACATCGCCTACAATCGGCCATACCAGTCCGTCCTCTTCGTTAAAATCAAGCGCCGGCTGAACCGTGGTTGAAATTGCTTCCGCTTCTTCTAATACTTCTTTGTTCTGTGCGGTATCTACTGTTTCGTCAAACATACCGGCTTCTTCTTCATCCTCTTTCTTTTTGTCCTCTGCGTTATCCGGCTCATCCTGCTTCTTTTCGCCGCTCTTATTTTCCTTTTCATCAGACTCTTTGCTTACATCCTGATCCGTTTCTTCCTCTTCCGTGTCCAGGGACGATTTACTCTTTGATTTTTTATCGTCCTCATCCGTATTTTCTACCTTAAGAGAATTCGCCTCCTGAAAGCTCGGGTCATAATCCAGATCGTCGGTTCCCACTTCGGCAAACAGCGTATCCAGCTCTTCACCGGACATCATATTTTCCGCCGTCTGCTCTCCCTGCTCCTCAAGCGCTTCGAAATCTACTACATAATCCTCCTGCTCCGCCCTGTTATTCCTGTTTACGTAAACACCAGTGACCGTCAAAGCCGTCAGAACGAACACCGAGGACGCCAGCATAATGATTCTCTCTTTCCTGATACTGCTTCTATTTCTTCTCGCCATGAAACTCTGCCTCCTGTTTTCCATATATGTTTCATGGTGTTAGTCTTTCCCATTTCTGACATGTTATTCAAATTTTACTAATTCTGTTCCAGGAAAAAATTCTTGTAAGATCCGGTCATAAGTATCTCCGTTAAACGCCCTGCAATTAGCGCCGTACTGGCTCATTCCAAATCCGTGTCCCACACCGGTCACATGAAAAATAATCTGCCTCTCATCTCTCTCCGCTTCAAAGGAGGATGAACACAGTCCCCAGAGACGCCTGAAGGTCTCCCCGTCTATCTCTGCCGTTTCTTTTCCTTCCGTATATAACGCCTTGACTACATATCCGGCTTCATCATAGACAAACTGTCCGTTTTCCCAGATCGTCTCATCTGTATAGGTTTCTCCCACAACCTGTCTCACCCGCTCTATATAACTATCCCGGTCCACTTCCACTGTACTGCTCCATTCTGCCGACGCTCTGTCCTGTTCGCAAACCACGCTGGTAAGATACGGGCATTTGTCCGTATGCCATACTTCTTCTGCATCTCTTGTCCGCCCATTGCTTACTTTAAAATAGGATGCCTGAACAGGCTCTCCCTGATAGGAAAGATACAATCCCTTCGTGCTCTCAACCGCTTTCCAATATTGTTCCGCTGTCTCCTGACAATCCTCATAATAGAATTGGGCAAGTCCCGTATCTTCTGCCTTGATCCGGTCACTTCCCTGCGCGCGCAAAGCCTGCACTGTCTCCGTCCTAAGCAGCACTGCCTGGGCTTTCAATGCTTCTATTTCATAATCCTCCTGCATCACTTCTGCCAGCCTGTAGACCAGATATTCCTCCACAGGCAGCTTCCATGTGCCCCAGTCCATGTCCACTTCCACCCAGTATGGCGCTTCCACAGCGTCTGCCTGATACTCCTTTCTGGCTGTCAGAATTTCCTTTGTATTATTTCCCGCATGTCCCCACAGACAGGCGCATACATACGGCAATAAAAAAACAAACAAAAGAAAGCCCAAAGCGTCTCTTTTGTTTGTTCTTTTCTCGACGATTTTACTAAGTTTCATGAAACACCCCACATGTACTATGCTTATGCGGGTATTTCCATTTATATACCGGTTTGTGTTATCTGGCAAGATCCAGATGCTGAATGGTTGATACTGTCCCATTCTCATATAAGAAAATACCGGTATTGCGAATCATGGCATTATTCACACGATTGTCCTGTGAGTTTAATGCAAATTGCGTAGCTACATTGGTAAGCCCGATCGCACCGACCCCCAGATCCGAGAGGTGATAGAGCTTATCCTGACCGTTCTCATCCTTTGTCCAGATCAAGAGCTTCTCCCACACGGGATCCGCCTCGTCTATCCAGCCGTTGTTATCTGAATCGTACTTCCCCAGATCGGCAAATCCATTGCCTGATTGCGTTCCAAATAACTCGCCGCCGTCGTTAATGACGCCATCCTCGTTAAGATCCAGTGCCAGAAAACCGCTTCCCGACTGCAGAGAAGAAATTTCATCCTCCACTCCGTCACAGTCTAAATCAAAATAAAACTTCTGATCCGATACCTGCGCGATATTCGTATCCAGATTAATGACCAGAGGATCACAGTAGCTTCTCACAGCACTAACATAATTTTCCTCATAGTACGCTTCGAACCGACGGCTCATACCAAACTCCAGGTTAAAAGATAACTCTCTTCCGTCCGCTGTTCTCACCGTACCCTCTGTCGAAAACACCGTGTTTTCTTCTTCCCGGTAATAGGTCTGACTATTCAGTACGGATAAGCGATAGACCGGCTGCATACTCTCCGACAAACGATCCGCTGTCAGATAGTTCTGATTATCGTATACGCTCCCGCTTCTTCCGTTCCGGAAACGAAACAGAAGATCCATCAGAAACTGTACGCACTGCTGCCTGATACTTCTTATCGTATCCTGCTCATCTCTGCTCTGCTTCACACGTCCTGTGTTGGAAAGGTTCCTGAAATGAGCCGTGACATCCTCCAGGTTCCATTCATTGTCTTTGTCTGTTCCGGTTTCCGCCGCATTCTCATCCGAATCGGTCAGGTTTCCAAACAGTCCGCTCATATTACCGGTTAATCCGTCTCCTGTATAAGCGATGCCGGATGCTTTGACCGTTTTAACAGTTACAGAAGAATACCTTCTGGCAGATTCCATCCCGATTGTACTGGAATCGATTCTCACTTGTCCCTCCTTTTGTATAAGCCCATTTCCATGTCCGTCTGTGTCACCCGACTGCACCCTCCCTGATGCATGACAATAGAAAAGACGACACTCTTACAGAAAATCCTTTTCTCTAAAAATACCGTCCGTGGTCTCAACAATATTCAAATTCAGGAAAGACCGCTCTGGCCGAAAGCTTTCTGTTCCTGTAATTATTATATCGGAGTCTTTTATAAAATCTTTAATACAGCTCAATATTGTGAAATTAACTTTTTCTCTTTCACTTTTTGCTCAACCTATGACTCTTCCTGAATATATGCCACATACATGGCGCTGATCTGGCTCTCATTCAGCATACTGTTCCAAATGTGAATCTCATCAAAACTTGCCCGGTACAATTCGTCAAAACAGTCAATCCCCACATATGCTTTCAGATTCTCCGTTTCAAGGCTGAGCTTAGATACTTCCCCGGAGCCGACCAGTTCGCTGTTGACATACAAATACGCAGTCACCTTCATGTCATCCGTCTCCGATACCTGCTCAGCATCCACACAAATCGTAATATACGTCCACTCGTTGAGGCTGACGCACTGCTTATTGTCAGACGACGGCCTGACTTCACAGGAATTATCACAGGTGCGGTTGATGGTGTTGAACACCGGCACTACCGCTTCCCCCTCCTCCGTCGTTTTCTTATTAAACGTAATATAGTTCTGCGTTGCGTCTACATCCAGCAAATTAGAGCCGATCATCAGAAAGGGGGACCAGTCACACAATTCATCCGCACGAAACCAGAAAGAAATCGTATAGGAATCCGCAAGTCCTTCAATTCCCAGCAATTCCACGCCATAAGTTCCATCCAGATAAAGCGCGCTTCCCTCCATACCGTCTGTAAAAAGCGGAAGTACTTCGTCGGACCGTTCCGGATAGGTTCCTTCATTAAAGCCTCCAACGTCTCCGCTTCTCGTCACTGTGACAGAATTATCCAGCCTGTCATCAAAGGAATAACTGTAATCCGCAGACGGCACATCGCTAAGAAGCGCATCCCTGACAATCTCCTTGGAGGATTCCACCACCGGCTTCTCCTGCTCCATCGTCGGCAGGGCAACCGCTGCCTGCGCCGCCCCGGCCTGCGTCTCCTGCTCTTCCAAATGTGCTTCCCGCTCTTCCCTATTCTTTTCTTCTCTTGCAGAAACGGCTGTGCAGAGAGGCACAGCCGCAGCTATCAAGATAATGCCCAGGAGACACACAAGAAGTATTTTCCTGCGTGTTCCCTCGTTTTCCCCATTTGTCATATAACCCCATACATATCATGCTTAGACTGACATGATTTCTTTTTCTTATTTCCGCAGCGGCCGTTCATTTCTGTCCCGGCCGCCAAATCCCGGAATTAACCTTCCACACGATTATAATTAATCAGACATCCTTTCAGGATAATCTGACGCTCTTCATCCGTCAGTTCGCCGAACCGTAACGTAAATTCGCTCAGACTGCCTGCCTCTAAGTCTACCTTATAAGCCTTGATCGTCTCCGCTTTCTCTTCCACCGCTTTCTTAATGCCCGGAAGGAACAGATAATCCAGATTCTTAAAGGGCAGCTCTCCCTCTTCAATCAGAAATGGAAGCATTCCCCAGTTAATCAGATTGGAGCGGTATCTCTTGGTGGCATACTCATTGGCGATATTCGCCCAGCCGCCCAATACCTTCTGACAGCTTGCAGCCTGCTCTCTGGCAGAACCGTCGCCCGGCTTCACCGCAAAAATCGTAGAGCCGAAGCCAATTTTCTCCTGCGGGAACTCATCAAACACCCGGTCTTCAAATACGCTGCCGATCACTTCCAGCACCGGACGCAGCTCCGCAACCATCTCCATCGGATATTCTCCCGCCTCGACCGCTTTCTGAGCCTTCTGAATCTCCTTCGCGCGACCCACATACATAGGGTCCTTTCTGGAAAGCGCAAATTCCGCCAAGCCAAGAGGATTCGAACGATACGAAGAAGTCTCTCCCGAAGGAATCAGTTCATCCGTCGTCGTTACCGGATCATGAATTTCCGATACGACTTTCAGTATCAAATCTTCCGGCAGCGCGCTCATAGCAGGCCAGTCCTTGATATTCGGACCAAACTGAATCTCCACACTCTCATCCGCCACGCCCTTGGAATCAAAGACGCGGTTCGCATAAATATTTGCATCGAAATGATACTGATATTTACCAATCTCTCCGTCAAACTCTGTGGCAGGCGTCAGCACACCCTTATTGGCCGCCGTGGCAGCAATAGAGCGGGCGTCCATCAGCGCTACGGAAGAAATCTGTCCGTTCTGCAGCTTGGAGCCCTCCCGATTCGGGAAGTTTCTTGTGGAGTGACGGATACTGAACGCATTGTTGGCGGGCGTATCGCCTGCGCCGAAGCAAGGGCCGCAGAATGCCGTCTTAAGCACCGCGCCGGTCTCCAGGATTGCGGCCGCGCAGCCATTCTTGATCAATTCCATATAAACAGGCATGGAAGCCGGATATACGCTTAAGGTAAAGCCGTCCGCACCAATATAGGAGCCTTTTAAGATATCCGCCGCCGCGCAGATATTCTCGAAGCCACCGCCCGCACAGCCTGCAATGATACCCTGGTCCACCATAAATTTACCGTCTATCACCTTATCCTGCAGGGAATAAGGAACTGCACCGTCTAAGCTGACCTTGGCCCGCTCCTCCACGTCGTGAAGCACATCCGCAAGATTCGCGTTTACTTCATCGATGGTATATGTATTGCTGGGATGGAACGGCATCGCGATCATCGGTCTGACCGCAGACAGATCAACGGTGATCATACCGTCATAATACGTTACCTCTCCCGGATTTAACTCCTGATATTCCTCCACTCTGCCGTGAATGTCATAGAATTCCTTAATCTTCTCGTCAGTTCTCCAGATAGAAGACAGGCACGTCGTCTCCGTCGTCATCACGTCAATGCCGATACGGAAATCAGCGCTCAAAGCAGATACGCCGGGGCCCACGAACTCCATTACTTTGTTCTTCACATAACCGTTGCCAAACACCGCGCCGATAATCGCAAGCGCAACGTCCTGAGGGCCTACGCCCTTAACCGGCTCACCCGTCAGATAGACGCCTACTACGCCCGGCATATTGATATCGTAGGTCTGGGATAATAACTGCTTCACTAACTCAGGTCCGCCCTCGCCCATGGCCATCGTACCCAGCGCGCCGTATCTGGTGTGGGAGTCTGAACCTAAAATCATCTTGCCGCCGCCGGCAAGCATCTCTCTTGCAAACTGGTGGATAACGGCCTGATGAGGCGGTACATAGACACCGCCGTATTTCTTGGCGCAAGTCAGGCCGAACATATGATCGTCTTCATTGATCGTACCGCCTACCGCACACAGCGAATTGTGACAGTTAGTCAGCACATAGGGAATCGGAAATTTCGTCAGTCCTGACGCCCGCGCTGTCTGAATAATTCCCACGAACGTAATATCATGGGAGGTCAGCTTGTCAAATTTGATTCTCAGCTTCTCCATATTGCCGGAAGTATTGTGCGCCTGCAAAATACCATACGCCATCGTATTCTTAGCCGCTTCCGCCTTAGTAATCTCTTTGCCTGTTCTGTTCTTTACCGCCGCGGATGCTTCCGCGCCGTCCGGAATAATCTCTGCGCCATTAATAAGATATGCGCCGCCTTCTGATAATTGAACCACCTGTGTGCCCTGCCTTTCCTGTTTCTTTTTCATATTGCACCTAATTTATAATTATATAGGATAAAAGACAACAGCGCAACGAATTTTGAACTATTTCACTACATACTTCTCATAATACCTGTAATCTTCCTTCCTGCACTGAAGCGTCAGCTTCACGCCCTCTTCCAGATAATCCGCCTGATATACCACCGCATGTTCGTTCAGATAAGACACCGCCCTGCCGTCCGTATAAGGAATCAGCATGGTGCACTCCTGATAACCGCCTGAAAGTTTCTTCTCAATCAGGCCCACTAGTTCTTCCATCCCAATCCGCTCTCTGGCAGACAGATAAATACTATCCTCAGTTACTGCCGGAAGTCTGGAGTATTCCGGATCTGCTCCCCTGTGCCCTCCGCCTGTATGACTTCTGGCCATCGGAATGGCATCCTCTGTAACCTTATCCGCCTTGTTATAGACGTATATCATGGGAATACCGTCAGCGCCCAGCTCCTGCAGCGTCCGGTTGGTCACGGCGATCTGCTCCTTATAATGCCCGTCGCTGTAATCCACTACCTGTAAGAGAACGTCAGCCTCCCGCACTTCCTCCAATGTGGAATGAAATGCCTCCACTAAGTGATGCGGCAGCTTATGAATGAAGCCTACCGTATCCGACAGCAGAAAAGCGTGATGGTTCTCCGGCGCGACCTTGCGTACTGTAGTATCTAAGGTCGCAAAAAGCATATCCTTCTCCATGACCTTCTTCTCTTCCAAGTCCACCTCATCACTGCCGTATAAATCTAACATTGCATTCAGCAGCGTGGATTTTCCCGCATTGGTATAACCAACCAACGCCACCCTCGGCATTCCTGACTGCGCCCTGCGCTTCCGCTGGGTTTCCCGCTCTCTGCCCACATCCTTTAGTTCTCTTCTCAGCTCCGTCAGCCGCCGTTCCAATACCCGCCTGTCCAGTTCCAACTTCTTCTCACCGGCTCCTTTATTACTCATAGCGCCGCTTCCGCCGCCCTGACGGCTGAGTGCCGCATGAAGGCCCACCAGACGGGGCAGCATGTACTGCAGTCTTGCCGCCTCTACCTGCAGCTTCGCCTCACGGGATCTTGCCCTGCTCGCAAAAATATCCAGAATCAGCGTACTTCTGTCCAGAATCGGCTTATCCAGACGTTCCTGTAGATTCCGCATCTGCATAGGTGAAAGCGAATTGTCAAATATTATGACATCTGCGTCAGTTTCTGCCACAAGTTCTTTTACTTCCTCCACCTTGCCAGTGCCGATATAAAACGCTTTGTGCACCTCGGCAAGCGACTGCTCTATCGTCGCCGCCACTTCCATATCGCAGGCCTCCGCCAGCGCGCCCAATTCTTCCAGAGAAGTGACGTAATCTTCTCCATCGTTTAAATCAATGCCTACTAATAATGCCCGTTCCATAGTTTCCTTTCGTCGTACCAAATCATCTGTTTTAAATCATTCTGTGACAAATGAATTCTGCGGCCATTCCTGCCTGCAATGCCAAATGCCGTTGCTCAGATATACTCCGTCCCCCGGCTGATATACCGCTCCGCCAGCATAACCGTTCCCTCCAGAAAGCGCTCACGGTACGCGATAGCTGACGCCGCGTCAGCCCGGCTGTGAATCCACGAAAGAAGCTGCATTCTCCGCATCATGATGAAAGTCGGGACCATAGCCATATCCTCCTTCGTCAATATGCCCTGCTTCTGATATCCCTTAAGCCATGCCCTGGCTAACCCCGGCGCCCACTCCTGCGTCTCCACAAAACTAAGAGACGCCGCCAAATCCTGCATATACCAGCCGAAGCCGCAGTCGTCAAAATCGATCACTTTAAGACAATTCTCTTCCACCAGAAGATTCGCTCCCCGCAAATCCCCATGAATCAGACCATAATTGGCCGCCGTCATGCCATAAGCCTGCAATTCGTCATGAATCATCCGGTCCGCCCGGTGTAAAATATCAAATCTCTCCTGACGCTGTGCGGAATCGCTGTTACAGATTCCCGTCTCGTCCGATCTCCAATCTTCCGGTCTGACCAATCCCCGCACGCTGCGCCAGTCTCCCCAGACAGCGTCTTCTCCAAGCATCGTCTCATAATTCCAATGGAACCTTGCCAGCCCGGAAAGCTTCTTCCATGCCCGGGCCTGCCTGTGAAAAAGCGCCGTCACCTCTCCCAGCCGTTCAAACCATATTCCCTGCTGCTGCGGCAGGAGCCGCTCCAGCGGCGTACCGGACAAATAAGAAAAAACCATACCGTAATACTTCTCATCTTCCCGTTCCCCGGCTGTGTACAGATACGCGCCGTCATCCCCTGTAAGCGGCTGCCGCAGGCATAGGCCAAAATCACTTCCCTGCATATTCCGCTCCGCAGCCTGTTCCCGAAGAACAAGTTGCCTTTCCGGCAGCGCCGCCTGCTCTAACTGCTCCCGAAGCGCCAGCATCCAGTCTGTCTCTGCCTGCAGTTCCTCTTCCGTATGATACCCCGGACGGCATAATCTTAGTATCGCCTTTTTCACCCGGCTATTATCCGTCCCACCGCAGCTTACTTTGGGGATTTGTCCTTCCGCCCGGCTGTCTGCCCGCGCACCGGACTGCCACCCGCTTATTTCCTGGGTTATATCAATATACTCCACCAGATAAGTAATATTTTCCGACAACTGCAGAAGCCGCAGTTTCAGGTTCGTTCCAAAGCGCTTCTGATAATGGGTCAGAATCTGACGCGCCAGTCGGAGACATTTATCTTTATCATCAAATATCATCGTATTCTCCCTGTCCGGCAGGATCATGCGCCCTGCCGGGCGCAGAATCGTTTATGGCAACGAATGAAAAAAGAACCGCCGTCTGCTTCAACATTACTTGTCAAATACAAGACAGCAGTTCCTTTATGCATATAATTTACAACATCATCGTGTCATATGATCGTTCAGCCCTTCTCAGGCTTCCCGATTCATTTCTTCAGAATACCTTCCGGCGCTTTCTTCGGAAGAACCACCTTATCAAGCTTCCAGATCTCATCCACATACTCCTGAATGGTTCTGTCGGAAGTAAACTTGCCTGCGCACGCTACGTTCAGGATAGCGCTCTTTGCCCAGCCCTTCTCATCTCTGTAAGCCGCTTCCACTTTTCTCTGCGCCTCAGCGTAGGACTTGAAGTCTTTCAAAATAAAGTAAGTATCAGCCTTCGCCGTGCACTGTGTATTTAACAGAGAGTTGTACAGCGGTCTGAACAGATCAGGATCGTTAGGCGCATAAGTGCCGTTGATAAGCTGCATCAGCACCTTTCTGATGTCAGGATCATTGTTGAAGATCTCTGTCGGGTCATAGCCGCCGTAATTCTCATAACGGATAACCTCATCGGAACTAAGACCGAAGATAAACGCATTCTCCTCGCCTACCTCTTCCACGATTTCCACGTTCGCGCCATCCATGGTGCCAAGCGTCAGCGCGCCGTTTAACATGAACTTCATATTGCCCGTACCGGAAGCTTCCTTGCTGGCCGTGGAGATCTGCTCGGATACGTCGGACGCCGCGAAGATGATCTCCGCGTTGGATACACGGTAATTCTCGATGAAGACTACCTTAATCCTGCCGTCGATAGCAGGATCGTTGTTTACCACGTCCGCTACGGCATTGATTAATTTAATGGTCAGCTTGGCATTGTGATAACCTGCCGCCGCCTTAGCGCCGAAGATAAAGGTTCTCGGGTAGAATTCCATATCCGGGTGCTCTTTCAGTTCGTTGTACAGATACATCACGTGTAAAATATTCAGAAGCTGGCGCTTGTACTCATGCAGTCTCTTAACCTGCACGTCGAAGATAGAACGGGGATTTACCTCGATGCCGTTATGCTCTAAGATGTACTCAGCCAGACGCACCTTGTTCTGATACTTGATGTTCATAAACTCCTGCTGCGCCTTCTCGTCGTCAGCGTATACCTTTAACTTATTGATCTTCGGAAGATCGGTAATCCAGTCGTTACCCACATGCGCTGTTACCCAGTCCGCAAGCAGAGGATTCGCATGGAGCAGGAAACGTCTCTGGGTGATGCCGTTGGTCTTATTGTTGAACTTCTCAGGCATCATCTCATAGAAATCCTTCAACTCCTGATTCTTCAGAATTTCCGTATGTAATCTTGCCACGCCGTTCACAGAATAACCTGCCGCAATCGCCAGATGCGCCATCTTAACCTGTCCGTCGTAGATGATTGCCATCTTGCGGACCTTCTCCTGATTGCCCGGATATTTCTGCTCGATACGCGCGATAAATCTGCGGTTAATCTCTTCAATAATCTGGTAAATACGGGGCAGCAGTCTGGAGAACAGTTCAATAGGCCATTTCTCCAACGCTTCCGACATAATCGTATGGTTCGTATATGCGCATGTCTTCGTCGTTACTTCCCACGCCTCGTCCCATGTCAGATAATACTCGTCCATCAGAATACGCATCAGCTCCGCGATGGCTACCGTCGGATGGGTATCATTCAACTGGAAGGTCACCTTCTCATAGAATTTCCTGATATCGTCGTGCTTTCTCATATATTTCGCTACCGCTTCCTGCACAGACGCAGAGATAAAGAAATACTGCTGTTTTAAACGGAGCTCTTTACCGGCATAGTGATTATCGTTGGGATAAAGCACCTCGACAATATTTCTTGCCAGATTCTCCTGCTCTACGGCTCTCTGATAATCGCCCTTGTCAAAGGAATCAAGCTGGAAGCAGTTCACAGGCTCTGCGTCCCAGATACGAAGGGTGTTGACGATGCCGTTGCCGTAGCCTACCACCGGCAGATCGTAAGGAACCGCCTTTACCGCCTGATAACCTTCCTGTCTGAAATTGCTTCTGCCATTCTCGTCCACATATACATTGACATAACCGCCGAAACGAACCTCTTTCGTGTACTCCGGTCTGCGCAGCTCGAAAGGATTGCCGTCTTGCAGCCAGTTATCCGGTACCTCCACCTGATACCCGTCTCTGATCTCCTGCTTGAACATACCGTAACGATAACGGATACCGCAGCCATATGCAGCATAACCTAATGTTGCAAGGGAATCCAAGAAGCAGGCCGCCAGTCTTCCAAGACCGCCGTTGCCAAGCGCGGCGTCGGGTTCCTGATCCTCTACCACGTTGATATCAATCCCCAGCTCATCCAAAGCTTTCTCTACTGCCTTGTATGCCTGCAGGTTAATCATGTTGTTGCCAAGGGCACGGCCCATCAGAAATTCCATGGACAGATAATACACCATCTTGGGATCCTGCTTGTCGTATTCCTTCTGTGTGGTCATCCACTGATCCACGATCGCGTCCTTAATCGCATAGGAAACCGCCTGAAAGATCTGTTGATCCGTGGCCTCCTCAAGTGTCTTTCTGTAGAGTGTTTTTACGTTATATAAAACACTTCTCTTGAACAACTCTGTATCAAAGGTTGTTGTTACAGGTTTCTTTACCATTCTGTGCCTCCTCATTTACTCTTTACATTATGCGGTAACTGTATAAGTTCTTTTTATTATATATGGTATTTGCTGGTTTGACTATAAGCAATGTGCTCAAATTGTCGTTCTTTATATCGGTTCTGACAGCAGATAACCACAACTGCATATTATATTTTTTCAATCCCGATGGTTACCTTCTCGCCGTTCACATTCCATTCTTTAGAAACAGCAAATGTTTCTCCCGAAGTGATACTGTCAGCTAAAACTTTACCGGAGATAACGTCTTCATTCTTCGCCACGATACTTGCTACCTTGTCATTGCCGCTTAAAGAAACCCTGATATGATCCATCACCTCGAAGTCAGCTTCCTTACGCATGGTCTGGATCTTACTGATCACCTCGTATACGAAGCCTTCCTCGATCAGTTCTTCGGACAGATTGGTATCCAGCACGACCGTCACGTAATTATCCGCTTCCGCCACGAAACCGTCCTTCTGTGCCATATCGATCAGCAAGTCCTCTTCTGCCAGCGAAACCTCTGTGCCATCCACATCGAATTTCAGTGCGCCTTCTGCTTTCAGCGTTGCCATCGCCGCGCTTCCGTCTACGGAAGACAGATAAGTCTTAATGCCGCCAAGCTGCTTGCCATACTTCGGTCCTACCGTCTTAAGCTGGGGCTTGAAGCTATAGCTTGTGAAAGCAGATACGTCGTCAGTGAATTCTACTTTCTTCACATTCAGTTCATCTTCAATGATCTCCTGATAAAATTCACCCAGTTTACTTTCCGCCTTCACATACATCGTTCCGATGGGCTGACGGTTCTTGATATTGGCGGTATTACGAGCCGCACGCCCCATGACAACGATCTTTAAGACCTCTTCCATATCCTCTTCCAGCTTCTTGTCGATCATCTTTTCATCAGCCACCGGGAAATCACATAAATGAATACTTTCCGGTGCGTCTGCATCGATACTGCATACTAAGTTGCGGTAGATCTCCTCTGTCATGAAAGGAACCATCGGCGCTGCACATTTAGAAATGGTAACCAGAGCGGTATACAGTGTCATATAAGCATTGATCTTATCCTGCTCCATGCCTTTCGCCCAGAAACGCTCACGGCTTCTTCTGACATACCAGTTACTCATCTCATCCACGAAGTTATCGAGAACTCTCGCGGCCTCAGGGATTCTGTAATTATTTAAATTATCATCTACTTCCTTGATCGCTGTGTTTAACTTGGATAACAGCCACTTATCCATAACAGGAAGCTTGTCATACTCTAATGTATATTTGGTCGCATCAAAATCATCAATGTTTGCATACAGAACAAAGAACGCATAGGTATTCCACAAAGTACCTAAGAACTTGCGCTGTCCTTCCTGCACTGCCTTGCCGTGGAATCTGTTCGGCAGCCACGGTGCGGAGTTGATATAGAAATACCAGCGAATCGCGTCTGCGCCGTAAGTCTCCAATGCCTCAAACGGATCTACCGCATTTCCCTTCGATTTGGACATCTTCTGACCGTTTTCGTCCTGCACATGCCCTAACACGATCACATTTTCAAAAGGCGCTTTGTTAAACAGTAAGGTCGATTCCGCCATCAGGGAGTAGAACCATCCGCGGGTCTGGTCTACCGCCTCAGAGATAAACTGCGCCGGGAACTGTTTCTCAAATAACTCTTTATTTTCAAACGGATAGTGATGCTGTGCAAAAGGCATCGCACCGGAATCGAACCAGCAGTCGATCACCTCCGGCACACGTTTCATGGTCTTGCCGCACTTCGGACAGGTACATGTGATCTCATCAATATAAGGTCTGTGCAGCTCTACCGTCTTTGCCGCCGGATTGCCGCTTAACTTCTCTAACTCTTCACGGGAGCCGACGGATTCCATATGTCCGCATTCCTCACATTCCCATACGTTCAGCGGTGTACCCCAGTAACGGTTACGGGAAATGCCCCAGTCCTGAATATTCTCAAGCCAGTTGCCGAAACGCCCTGTTCCGATGGATTCCGGAATCCAGTTAACTGTATTGTTGTTGCGCACCAGATCATCACGAACCGCTGTCATCTTGATAAACCATGACTCTCTCGCATAATAGATCAGCGGTGTGTCACATCTCCAGCAGAACGGATAATCATGCTCGAATTTAGGAGCGTCAAAGAGTTTGCCTTCCTTATCCAGATCCTTCAACACTTCCGGATCGGCTTTTTTCACAAATAAGCCGGCATAAGGGGTTTCCTCTGTCATCTCGCCCTTGCCGTTTACGAACTGTACGAAAGGCAGATCATATTTGCGTCCTACCTGCGCGTCGTCCTCACCGAAAGCAGGTGCGATATGGACGATACCGGTACCGTCTGTCATTGTGACATAATTATCACAGGTTACGTAATGACCCTTTTTATGCTGTTTAGCTGCCGATTCTCCTGCGCAGGCAAACAAAGGCTCATATTCCTTGTATTCTAAATCGGTTCCCACATAGGTTTCCAGAATTTCATAAGCGGGCTTGCCTTCCTCTGCCAGCTTGCCGAGCACATTGTCAAGAAGGGCTTCCGCCATATAATAGGTATAGCCGTCAGCCGCCTTGACTTTCACATAAGTCTCATTCGGGTTTACACAAAGCGCTACGTTAGAAGGAAGTGTCCAGGGCGTAGTGGTCCATGCCAGGAAATAAGCCTCCTCTCCCACAACTTTAAAACGTACTACCGCAGAGCGCTCTTTTACCAATTTATAGCCCTGTGCCACTTCATGAGAGGAAAGGGGCGTACCGCAGCGCGGGCAGTAAGGCACAATCTTAAAGCCTTTGTATAACAATCCTTTGTCCCAGATCTGTTTGAGAGCCCACCACTCGGACTCGATGAAATCATCATGATAGGTTACATAGGGATTGTCCATATCCGCCCAGAAACCGACCGTGCCGGAGAAATCCTCCCACATACCTTTGTATTTCCAGACAGATTCTTTACATTTACTGATAAAAGGATCCAGACCGTATTCCTCAATCTGTTCCTTGCCGTCTAATCCTAACAATTTCTCCACTTCCAGTTCTACCGGAAGTCCGTGGGTATCCCAGCCTGCCTTACGGGGTACCATATAGCCTTTCATGGTGCGGTATCTGGGGATCATGTCCTTGATAACGCGGGTCAGCACGTGGCCGATATGGGGCTTGCCGTTGGCGGTCGGCGGTCCGTCATAGAAGGTGTAGGTCGGCCCATCCTGACGGGCTTCCATACTTTTCTTAAAAATATCATTCTCCTTCCAGAACCGGCAGACTTCCTTCTCCCGATCCACAAAATTCAAACTGGTGTCTACTTTCTGATACATAACGTGCTCCTTCCTTCAAAAATAAAACCCCGTCCCGTAAAAGGACGAGGTCAAAATCTCGTTATACCACCTGTTACAGCGTACGAATCCCGACAACAATTGTTTCTGCCTGCACTTCCAAAGTTTCTTTCATCCATCTTCCTGAAAGCCTGAACCTTTTCTGTACTGCCGCAGATGCATACTGTCAGAACTGATACGATTCCCAATAACGGCGAGATACCGTCAAAACCTACTGCTTCCCATCTGATAACAGATAAACTCTCTATGCCGCACAAATCGCCTGCATATCCATCCGTCACTGCCGCCTGCGCAGCCATCCGTCACATCTGAAAAGGTTCAGTTTGAAACTCAGAAGTGATTTTCCCTGATCTCCTACTCATACCGGTCTTCCATCCCCACCGGCTCGCTGTGATTTTGAGAAACCAGCTACTGTCTTCTTCAACGTTTTTCCTAATTAGATATCACGCTTATTATAGTATCAGCAAAATGGCATTGTCAAGGACAAAAACCGATGTTGTTATCTTCTTTGCGGCACTATTTTTCAACTATTATAATAATCCAGCACCTGTTCTCTCGTCACATCATGATATTCATCATTCTGAATAACCGCTTCATAAACATCAGCAAAATCGTGAAGTATTCCTTTCAGAGTCCGTACAAGGGCTTGAAGTCCTTCTATTTTCCCTTCTATTTTTCCATCTCTTCTGCCTTCCGCTCTGCCATCCTCTATCAATTCCGCGATCACGTTACTCATATCCTTTTTCTCCTTCCTCTTCTCTGGCTTATAATTCTGTAATTCTTTGGAATGAATCAACTGCCCTAACGCCCAGCATGTCTCCGAATCGATTTCCCCGGCATGTTCTTCCAAATATTCTGCGAACTCAGCTTTCCGGTTCCTTCTGGCATACAGTTCAAACAGTGTCCTAAGCTCCGTATGGAAACCTTCATAATCCTTCATCTCCGAAAGATTCAGTAAATGAACGGGATAATCCGGCACGTAGCTCCTAAGTATACCGGTCAGCTCTTCCCTGTCCGTCTCTTCTTCACCAAAATCAAGGATATCATGCAGACGCCCTGACCCCTGCCATTTTTCTTCTCCCCAGTATACCACCAGTGTTACAACCGGGTGCAGGCGGTCATCTTTCCTGAACCGGGATAAAAATTCTCCCGCTGTCGCATATGGTGCTTCCCGGTCCATGCTCTCCCCTGCACGGGCAGCATCCTTCCTGAGATTCTGATCCTTAATCCGTCCATGCCCGGACTCCTTCTCCTCTGTCCGCATTCTCTTCCGCCGAATCTCCTTTAACTGCCTGTCATACTCTAAAGCTTCCTGCAGCATGACACGGACGGGCATACTGTAATCCACTGTTTCCTGATTCGCAATCAGCCAAACGGCAAGACATTTTCCATCCGCTGTCTGCTTCATAGCAACATCGTTGCTCCGCTCTATGACTGCCTGCGTGTCTGATTTGGACTGCACTGTGTTCATTTCTGACAATTCATCCGCCCTGATAACCTGTCTGCCCCTGAAAATACTGCCGTTCCACAGATCAGCATATCTACCGGCATCTGAAAGATAATCCTTCAAAGTAATATCCTTCTTCCCCATGGGTACCTCCTTCTTGCGGGAAATACACTGGCAGACAAAGCATTTTGTCAGATAAACTTATGTCTCTCAGACGAATCTCCCGCTTTATTCAATTTGTTTTGGAATAAAAGCACGATTTCGTCCGGATGTCCTAACGGACAAGATGCACATCTGCTGATACAGACATGCGTTTGATATTCTGAATTGAAATAAATGCTTTTGTGTCATTATATCATTAATCGTTTATTTTGTCACTACCTGTTATTAATTTTGTTATTGTTCCAATTTTGTTAATGTTAATTTACTTTTATCTTTCACTTCATCTTCTCTGTTTCACCAGTAATTTCGAGATCTCAACAATTCTATACACTAAAAGGATGTCCCCGCCATATGGCTTTGAGAACATCCTCCTCCCGTTGGCTTGCAATCCTGCCGCTGCAGAACTTACCCGTAAAGCAGCCGGACAACCAGTCTCCTGTATCTTATTCCCTGCTATTCAAAATACTTCCCAAACTTCCCGTCATCCGCGTCGAAGAAACACAGTCCCACGATACCCCGTCCGGTATGCGCGCCGATGGCACAGCCTACGATGCCTACCATAACGGATTGCGGCCGCAGCTCCCTGTCGATAATGGACAGCATATAATCCCTGCCCTCTTCATCCTCTCCATGACAGATAGCTATCTGCTGTTCCTCAATACGATATGCATTCTCCTTAGCATAATCCGCTAGGAAATGAATGGATTTCTTCCGTCCGCGCACCGTCTTGATAACCGACAGCGCCCCTTTGTCATCCACAATCAGGATTGGCTTCATATCCAGCGTCTCAGCCAGCGTACCCTTGAATTTCGTCAGCCTGCCGCCTTTGATCAGATAAGCCAGCGTATGCACCGTGAAAACGTGCCGCACATGGGTAATAAAATAATCCGCCGCCTCGATCAGTTCTTCCTTGGACGCTCCCTTTTCCAGCATAGTTACCAGTTTGCTTACCACCAGACCAAACCCGATGGAAGCCGACTTGGAATCGATAATCGTCAAGTCGAAATCCGGGTATTCCTCCAGCACGTTGTTCTTCGCTATGTTGGCAGCGTTGTAGGTACCTGCAATGCCTGTGGAAAAGCACATGTAGATCACCGTATCCCCGGCCTGTGCGTAAGGTGTAAAAGCCTCCGTAAACATTGCCGGATTAATATGATAGGTCTTCACGTCCCGCTTGATATCATCCAGAATCGCATAAAACTCCTTCGTCTGAATCGTCTCTCCGTCAAAATAATCCACATCGTCGATTACCACCGGTGTCGGAATCACATGCAGCCTGTGCTCCTCGATATATTTCTTCGGCAAATCGCTTGCCGAATCCGTAATGATTCGAATCATATAACCCTCTTTTCTTTCTGCGCGTCAGCCTGCGCTTATGCTCATTGTTGTTGCCCTGTCTCGACCGCTGTCCCGCACGCCCTGCTTCCCATCCTCAGAGCGCCCTGTCTCGTCATACCTTCAGAAAAGTCATCCGTGCATCGCCTTATTCAGTCAATTCCGTTCTCCGGCGCTCATTCGCCTTTCTGTCCGAAGCGATCAGAAATAATCGGAGAAATATGGTTTCTCCGCCGGTATCATCCGCTCTAACCAGGTAAGCATGTAGTACTCCGTCTGAATCCTCTCATGCTCATACAGATAACTGGGACGTTTGTACCCCATCAGCATAGTTGTCAGCGTATTGACCGTCAGTTCCACCACATTAATGGACTGATTGTCATCCACCTTCTCACAAATTGTCTCCCCATCATGCCATGATACCATATAATCGCCCTCATTCCAAGGAGCCATTTGATCATGCACCTTGAAATGAATCTTAAAATCCTCCGGCTGAATCAAATAAGGATATTCTCTTAAGAAATCCTCCACATTGATAATCCGTGCCATAATATAAGGGGAAATCGTTTCCGTAATCTCACTGTCCTCCAACAGATAGGCCAGCGTTTCGCCGGAATAGTTCGCCCCCTGCACCTGATTCACCATGGAAAAATGGGCGCTGATGTAATTCCAGAGTCCATGGTTCGCCTCTATGTTCAAGTATACCATTTCTTTGATATAAAAGATATCGTTCGCAATATAATAGACCACATACCCCAGAGGCTTGTGTTCCTTGCTGTAATATACCGCCGCAATCATATCGTCATTGTCCCAGCGCCAGTATTCCTCCCAGGACAGGGCGTCGCGAATCAGCGCTCCATGCCTCTGCAGGGCAAAATAAGAATGTACATTGTGATAATCCTCGGAATCAAGACTGACACGCTCCACCATGCCCGGCACCGGATGCGGCTTAGGCAACTGGGTATCCTTAATCGTAAAAGTCAGTTTGTCAGACGCAATCTCCCATCCCATCTTCCGGTAAAAAGGAATCGAATAAGGATACAGAAAAGAAATCGACATTTCCTGCCTGTGCATGTAATCAAGGACATGACGCATCAGGCCGTGAATCAGTCCCCGTCCTGTATACTCAGGATACGTCGCCACACCGGTAATGCCGCCCATATCCATGATTTCATCATAGACATTGACCTTCATGGAATATACCACGATCATGGACGCAAGTCTTTCCTTATAAAACCATCCCAACACATACGCCTCTTCCAGAATGGGACGCTTGGCATACTTGATTTCCTCCTGCTTCCATCCTGTCTGAAAAAGGTCATAAGACGTTACCTGAAAAGCATATTGCAGCAGGGCGTTAAACTGCTCCAGATCCCCCTTATCCAATTCCCGCATCCGGAAATCTCCGTTCACCTCTATGTAATTACGCTGCTCTGACTGACTCTCCATGTCCGCACATCCTTTTTCTCTTTTCCATATAATCAACTCTGCACCACTTAAGGAGAATGCCGCTCCCGGCATTCCCTATTCCCTGCCTAACTGGTCAAGCAATTCAATCTTAATATCATACAGCTTACTGGACAGATCCACATACACCTTATGCGGATTAACCAGACGCCTCGTTTCCTCCCACAGTGTAGCCTGCTCTTTCTGACAATACTCTCTGATGTCCATCACCTTCGGAGAAGTGTAGCAGCATTCGCCATTCTTAAATACCTGCACCATCAATTCTCTTAAACGATAGCTGCCGGCCGGAAGCTTCGTTTTTTTCCACGGTTCCGCCGGATCAAACAGAAGCAGCGGCTCATTCTCTTCAAATTTCTCATCTACCAGACAGATCAAATCTGCCTTAATCTTGCCGCTTTCCTTCTCATAGATACGGTAAATCGTCTTATTTCCGGGATTCGTCACCTTCTCCGTATTCTCAGACAACTTGATTTTCGGAATAAACCTGCCGTCCTTGCCCATAATCGCCGCCAGCTTATAGACGCCGCCGAAGGACGGGCAGTCCTTTGACGTAATCAGATGAGTGCCTACGCCCCAGGAAGTGATCTCCGCCCCCTGATCCTTCAGGCTCTGAATCAGAAATTCATCCAGGTCATTGGAAGCGGAAATCACCGCATCCTGAAAACCTGCGTCGTCTAACATCTTACGCGCCTTCTTGGACAGATATGCCAGATCGCCGCTGTCCAGACGGATTCCATAATAGGTAAGCGCAGTCCCCGCCTCCCGCATCTCCTTAAACACGCGGATGGCATTGGGAATACCGGATTTTAGCGTATCGTAAGTATCCACCAGCAATATGCAGGCGGACGGGTACATATCCGCATAGGTCTTAAAAGCGGTATACTCATCGGGGAAGCTCATAATCCAGCTATGCGCATGAGTTCCCTTCACCGGCACGTCAAAAAGCTGTCCGCAAAGCACATTGGAGGTGCCGACACAGCCGCCGATCACAGCCGCCCTCGCGCCGTAGGTTCCCGCATCCGGTCCCTGCGCGCGGCGAAGACCAAATTCCATGATGCCATCCCCCTGTGCCGCATAGCAGACTCTCGCCGCTTTTGTGGCAATCAGGCTCTGATGGTTGATAATATTCAGAATCGCCGTCTCCACAAGCTGTGCCTGCATAATCGGCGCAATCACCTTGACAATCGGCTCCCGCGGGAAGATCACAGTCCCCTCCGGGATCGCATAAATATCTCCGGTAAACCGGAAATCCTTCAGATAATCCAGGAAATCCTTGTCAAAAATACCAAGACCCGCCAGATAGGCAATGTCCTCTTCCTCAAAATGAAGCTCTTTGATATACTGAATCAACTGCTCCAATCCCGCCGCGATGGCGAAGCCCCCATCACACGGATTGTTCCGGTAAAACGCGTCGAATATGACCGTTTCATTCTGATCCTTGTTCTTAAAATATCCCTGCATCATCGTCAGTTCGTACAAGTCCGTGAGCAGCGTCAGGTTCTGTCTGTCCATTTTTATTATCCTTCTCCCTTTCTCAATCCGGCATACGGATTTATGCTTTCAACCATGCATCTGCGATCTCATATCACTTCAAGCCGCAGCATTCTGCCATGACCTCAATCTTATTGCTATCATACACCCTTTTGAAGAAATAGAAAAGGGGGGACTCCAATTCTGTCGTGACAACTGTCTTGTCAGTCAACCAGTCAACTGATAAAGAATGAACAGCAGCCTTGTCAGATATTCGGGGTACACAGATCCGTAAGCAGCAGCTCCGCCAGATATTCCGCCGCAGGCAGTATCACAGCCGTATCTACACAGAACCCCGGATGATGGATAGGATGTCCCACACCTGTGCCGATCTTCACATAACAGCCCGGCACTTCTCTGCCCATCGTATCCATATCTTCGTAGAAAGCAAAATCATCGCCGCCCATAGAGCTTTCCTCCGGCACAGTCGCCATCCCCAGACGATGCGCCGTTTCGCTGCAAAACTTCGCCATCCCGCCGTCATTGCAAGTTGCAGGCGGCCCCGCCGTCCATACCGTCTGCGCCTTCGCGCCATAGGCCGCCGCTGTCCGTTCCGCGATCTCTTTTACTCTGCGTTCATACAGAATGCGATCCTTCCTGTCCATAGTACGCACCGTTCCCTCCAGTTGTGCCTCCGTTGGGATTACATTCCATGTCGTACCCGCCGTTATTCTGGTCACGCTCAAAAGCGACGGATGAAACGCATTCACGTTGCGGCTGACGATAGACTGCAGCCCCTGTACGATGGCGGAAGCCGTCAGAACCGGATCGATTCCGTCGTCCGGGTGCGCTCCATGGCAGCCGATCCCTTTGACTGTGATCTCGAAACGGTCTACCGCCGCCGTCACGTACCCTTCCCGAATACCGATTACATTCACCTCGTTGGTGGGGTCGGCATGAAAACCCCAGATCCGCTCCACATCGCCCATCACGTCTGTTTCCAATATCTTAAGCGCTCCGTGAGACTCTTCCTCCCCGGGCTGGAAAATAATTTTGACTGTGCCGTCAAATTCCTGCCTGCGCTGCTGCAGCAGAATCGCCACGCCGATTCCCGCCGTGATGTGCAGGTCGTGCCCGCAGGCGTGCATATGCCCCGCAACCTCAGAACGATAATCCAACTGTGTCTGCTCTGTAATGGGAAGCGCGTCAATATCACAGCGCAGCGCAGTAACGCGCTCTGCCGCTATCCGTTTTCCTGTGGCCGCAGCATCTTTTTCACCTGTTCCTGCTGTCTTTACACTTTCTGATTCCTCGTTTTTGCGTCCTCGTACCACAGCCACCAGTCCTGTTTCCAATGGATAGGGCAAAATCTCGATTCCTGCCGCAGTCAGAAGTTCCCGAATCTTCGCCGTCGTCTGCACTTCCTCATAAGACAGCTCCGGGTGTCTGTGAAACCACTTGAAATTCTCTATTAGAAACTGTTCAAAATTTTCCATATTTTATATCCACTTCTTTCAAATCCAGTAACAGTTCAGCCATGCCATTCATAAGTTGTCGGATTGCATATGATTGACAAAAATAATTGTTATTTCCGACAACTTATTTCATGTCGGGCGTCCGCCCTATAGAAATGATTGTACAAATTGCCCTTAGTGAGCAAGCTCCCACGGTCATTTTGCACAATCATTTCTGCATGGCTGAACTGTTACCAAATCCATCACTCATTTGCGCAGAACTTCATTCCCTTTTATCTGCCCCCGTTCGGGTCTAAAGCATCCCGAAGCGCGTCGCCGATAAAATTAATCGCCATTACAATCACCACAATCATCACCCCCGGCGGAATCCACAGCCAGGGCTGAGAAGTAAGTACCGTCAGGGACTGCGCGCCGTTTAACATATTGCCGAGACTTGCGTCCGGCGGCTGAATCCCCTGCCCCAGGAAACTAAGCGCCGCTTCATCCAGAATCGACAGCGCCAGCACAGAAGTGGAATAGACCAGAATGGGCGCCACCGTATTAGGCAGAATCTCCGAAAATAAAATATGCCGAAGAGGCATCCCTGCCACAATACTGCTTTTTACAAAATTGGTCTCCCTTAAGTTCAGTACATTGCCGCGCACCAGCCTGGCAATGCCCGGCCAGTCCACAAATCCCAGAATCAGAATAATGTTCCATAACCCCGGTTTAAAAATTGCCGCCGCCACAAGCACAAGCAGAATATAAGGAAAAGACATGACCATGTCCGTAAAACGCATGATGATCATGTCTGCCGCGCCGCCAAAATACCCGGCAGACAGCCCCAGAATCACCCCGATCACTGTAGAGATCAGCGTCGCCATCACTCCCACCAGCAAAGAAATCCTCGTAGCATACAAAAGCCTGCTTAAAACATCCCTTCCTATCAAATCTGTTCCAAGCCAGAACTTCTTCGAAGGCGGCTCTGCAAAGGGCCCCGCAATTTCCGTCGGGTCATAAGGCGCGATGACAGGCGCAAGAAGCGCCGCTCCCACCACGACCACCAAAACCGCCAGACTTACCGATGCCAGATGATGCCTTTTAAATCTGCGCCACACCGTCTGTAAGTAACTCTCACTGTGAATATCTTTCCTGCTACTGCTTACAGCGGCGCCGGAAGGCTCCTTGCTATATTTCTCATCAATCTTTTTCAGTATCATCAGCGTGCCCTCCTAATCTAACTGGATGGTAGGGTCTGCCAGGGCATACAGAATATCTGTCACCAGATTAGAGATCAGCACCACAATTGCAGACAGCAGACACACACCCATAATAACCGGATAATCCCGGTTGCTGATAGCGCTCATAGTCATCAGCCCAAGCCCCGGCCAGGAGAAGACCTGCTCGATAATAACCGCGCCGCCAAATAACACCGGGATTTCCATACCAATCACCGTAATCACGGGCACCAGCGCATTGCGGAGCGCATGCTTATAAATCACGCGGGAGCGTCCGATTCCCTTGGCCTTCGCCGTGCGCAGATAATCCTGCTGCAAAATCTCAAGCATTGCGCTGCGAATATACCGGATATTACTGCCCGCCATGGAAAAAGCGAGCACAATGACAGGCATCACCATATGCTTCGCCACATCCGCCGCGCCGCCCTCGGTTCCCAGCGTCGTCATGCCGCCAGAAGGCAGCCAGCCCAGTTGTACCGTAAAAAGCCACACCAGCAGCAGTGACAGGAAAAATCCCGGCACGCTGCTTCCCAGAAAAGAAGCCGTAACCACCGCGTAATCTCCTTTGGAATACTGGTGCACCGCACTGTAAATTCCCGCCGGAACTGAAATGAGCAGACTCACAAGCAAAGACACTCCCATAAGAAGCAGCGTAGGTCCCAGATGGCTTGCAATCATAGAACCGACCGACTGATAAGACTTCATGGAATAACCCAGATTGCCGTGCAAAAGCTGCCCCAGCCAGACAAAATACTGTACGTAAATCGGCTTATCCAGTCCCAGCGCAATCTTCTTCGCCTCTACCGCCGCCTGTGACACGCGGGGTCCCTGCAGCATTTCCAACGGACTTCCTGCCAGACACATGATCGCGTAATCGATGATCGTGATACCAATCAAAACCGGAAGGGCAATTAGAATACGTTTCAAAATATATTTACCCATGAGCCGCCTCCTTTTTATCCGCCAGCACGACCGGACACGCCGCCTGCCTCGTACTTTTTTCTTCTACCCTTTGAAGCCCGGGAACCTCCAGCGCGCACTGTTCTACCGCATAGGGACACCGATTGTGGAACCTGCACCCCTCCGGCGGCTCCATACTGCTGCCGATCTCTCCCTTAAGAAGCTTCCGCTCCTGATTCTTCTGTGCCGTATCAGGCACTGGCACAGCGTCGAGAAGCGCTCTCGTATAAGGATGCACCGGATGCCGGAAGATCTCTTTCGCCTCACCGATTTCCACGATCTTACCCAGATACATCACAGCAATCCGGTCGCTTACATAATGAACCGCCCCCAGACCATGTCCGACGAACAGCAGCGTCAGCCCCAGCTCCTTCTGTAAATCTTTCAGCAAATTCAAAATCTGCGCCTGAATCGACACATCCAGCGCGCTCACCGGCTCATCGCAGACAATAAACTCCGGATTCAAAGAAAGAGCCTTGGCAATACCGATTCTCTGCCTCTGTCCCCCGGAAAACTCATGGGGATATCTGCCCAGCACCGTCCGCGGAAGCCCCACCATGTCAAGCAGCCTTAGGATATCCCGTTCCACCGTTTCTTTCGAAGAAATATGATGGTACAGCATAGGCTGCGCCAGAATCTCATAAATATGTTTCCTGGGATTTAAAGACGAATAAGGGTCCTGAAATACCATTTGCAGCTTCGTTCTAATCTGCCGCATCTGCTCTTTATTCCTGGAAATGGCAGACAAATCACAACCGTTATAGTAGATCTTTCCCTCCGTGGGCTTCTCCAGCCCTACGAGCTGCCTGCCGATGGTAGACTTCCCGCAGCCCGACTCCCCCACCAGTCCAAGGGTCTGCCCCTTCATAATGGAAAAGCTGACGCCGTCCACTGCTTTCACATATCCTGTGGTATGCGGAATCACGCCGCCCTTTACCGGATAATATTTTTTCATGTTTTCCACTGTAATCAGCGGGATCGTATTCTCATCTAGCATCCTGCCATACCTCTCTCATACGCCACTACGCACTTCGCCCTGTGTCCGCAGCCGAAGTCATAATCCGCCTGCGGTTTGCTGCACGCGTCACATCGGTAAGGACAGCGCTCGGCGAAGCGGCAGCCTGTGATATCGTCGTAATTTTCTGGCACCATGCCCGGAATCGCCCGCAGCTTCCTGTCCGCATCATCCCGAATCGTAGGCACCGTATCGAGGAGCGCCTGCGTATAAGGATGCTTTGGATGGGCGAAAATCTCTTCTGCGGACGCCTCCTCAATAATCTGCCCCGCATACATTACGATTACCCGGTCTGCCGTATTCGCCACCAGACCGATATCATGAGTGATAAGGATCATCGACATATCGTTTTCCTGCTGTAATTCTCTTAACAGCTTCATAATCTGCGCCTGTATCGTCACGTCCAGCGCGGTAGTCGGTTCATCCGCAATGAGAAGCTTCGGCCTGCATGACAACGCCATAGCGATCATCACTCGCTGACGCATACCGCCGGACAACGTGTGAGGATATTTCTTAAAAACATTTTCCGCGTCCGGCATTCCTACTTTCGTAAGCAGTTCTACCGCCCGTTTCTTCGCCTGTTCTTTAGACAGCGGCATGTGCGTCCTGATACTCTCCGTAATCTGGCTTCCAATCGTAAAGACTGGATTTAAGGACGTCAGCGGATCCTGAAAAATCATAGTCAGTTCATTGCCCCTGATTAAGTCCAGCTCCTTTTCCGGCATGTTGAGAAGCTCCTTACTGTCAAAGAGGACAGAGCCGTCTATGACAGCTCCGCCCTTTCCCAGTAATCCCATAATTGACAACGAGGTGACGCTTTTGCCGCAGCCTGACTCTCCCACAAGGCAGACTACTTCGCCCTGATCTACATGAAAGCTCACGTGATCGACACTGATATTTCTACCATAATCTCCGGCAAAAACCGTCGTCAGGTCTTGCACCTCTAACAAATGCGGCATGGCGCATCCTCCTCTATCGTTTCTATCTTTATTTTATTACCTGTAATAAATCCCCATCTGCCAGCATAACCGTAGTCTGTAGGAAGAAACTCGCTTCCTATGTCCGATCAGTCTGCCACATCCCAGTTCTGCACATCATTGAAGAATCCGTATACGGTAGGCTCCGCTCCGGTCACACGATTATTGACAGCGCCCATCTGGCTGATAACATATACAGAGAACATAGGAACATCTTCCTGCACCTTCCTGTCTACAATCGCATAGTCTGCTTTCAACTGCGCTATGTCAGTGGTCGTCTGTGTATCCTCCAGCGCCGCGCTGATTTCTTCGTCAGCATATCCTGTCCAGCTTCCTTCGCCTGCTAACAGCCACGCCACATCCGGATAAGGGTCAACCGGCGCATAGGTGTACTGCACCGCCATAATATCATAATCCGTTCCGCCTGCGGCGGTCATCAGATTCGCCAGATCCATCGTAGTAATTTCTGTCTTAATACCTACCGCAGCCCACTGTGCCGCAAGAATCTGCGCACCGTTTACGAAAGTGCTGTCTCCCGACCACACATAGAAACGCAACGTCTGGGAGCCATCCCAGCCCGCTTCCTCCAGAAGCGCTTTGGCTTTCTCCGGGTCATAGGCTATAGGTTCAATCGAACTGTCATAATACGGACTTGCCGAAGAGAGAAATCCGTCTACCACTTCTCCGTGCCCGGAAAGAAGCTGGTCTACCAACTGCTGTCTGTCAATGGCATAGACAAGCGCCTGACGCACTCTCGCGTCGGGTATATTCGCCGTCTGGATAAAAGCGGACTGGTTGGTCACCGGCGCGCCATATACTGCCGTCACATTCTCCAGCTTCTCAATACTTTCATAATCCGTCTCAGGAATTGCCGTCATGGTAAGCTGTGTAATGTCGATTTCGCCGGACTGCAGCCCCGCATAGACCTGACTGCCGTCCACAATTTTGATATTCAGTATGTCAATCTTCGGCGCACCCTTGAAGTAGTTCTCATTCGCCACATAGGAAATATAATGGTCCGTATCATAGTCTGTCAGAATAAAAGGCCCATTTGTCACATCCGGGTGGTTAAACCAATCGGCGGTAAGCAGTTCTTCTTCACTGAACTGCTCGATTACATGCTTCGGCAATGCACGCAGATATCTGCCGTAGGTATTGTTAAATGTCGTAAGGGACATCGGATATTTGGACGTAAACTGAATCGTCTTCTCATCCAACACCGTAAGTCCCGCCATACTCTCCGCATTTTCTTCCACAAATCCCTCGTCGGAAGTTCCTTCAAACGCATACAGCATCAGCGTCGTATTGTTTACCACAGGACTTGCCATACGCAGCACCGTATACTCCAGATCATACGCAGTCACCGGTTCTCCGTCAGACCATACGGCATTGTCATCGATGTGCACGACGAAGTTCAGGTTATCCTCCGTGGTAATTGAATCCGCCAGCATATTCTGGAAGTTGGAATCCTTATCCAGTTCGACAATCGGCAGAAACATCAGATCAACTGCATATTTATTAATTTCTGTCTGGTCGATTACAAACGGATTGATACCGCCTAAGCTGCTGGTAACGCCCACGTTAATAATCTTCTCGCCCTCCTGCGCCTCTGCAGGTCCCGCACTCTGCTGTCCACTGTTGTCTTCCGCGGCACTTTCTGTGCTCTCCGTCCCGGTTCCCGCAGCGTCCCCACCAGACGAGCCACAGGCGGTCAGCGACATAAGCATCGTACCCGCAAGCACCAGACTTACAAGTTTTGCTGTCTTTCTTTTCATAATCTCCTCCATTCCGAAGCGCTTTGTGCAGAAATCCCAAGCACAATCTCAGATTCTGCTCTGCGATACCTTCCGCTTCTCATTTTATATATCCTAGTAATTAACTAGGTATTGTATGAAATTATACTTCCATATAGTGGCAATGTCAATATTTTTATCATTTATTTCTGAAATAGCTTTGCACGCCTCCTTATCAGATACAATAATCGATTTAGTATAGCATAATCTTGACAAAAAATGCAATGAGATGTATATTTTCTACAACTTATTTAGTAACAGTTCAGCCATGCAGAAATGATTGCGCAAAATAACCGTGGGAGCTTGCTCACTAAGGGCAATTTGTACAATCATTTCTATAGGGCGGACGCCCAACATGAAATAAGTTGTCGGAAATAACAATTATTTTTGTCAATCATATGCAATCCGACAACTTATGAATGGCATGGCTGAACTGTTACCTTATTTATGACTGTTCCGTAATATTTTAACAGGGTAGGGCTTACCATGAAAAATATACTTAACTACCAATCCAGCGAATATGACTGCGGTCCGATCACCTTAACAAATGCCATCCGCTATTTATTCGAACGGGAAGAAATCTATCCCGACATCATTAAATATATTATGCTGTACTGTCTGGATTCATACAACGAAGAAGGCGAAGTAGGCAAACGGGGAACCTCCGCTTCCGCCATGATGTTCTTAAGCAACTGGCTGAATCAGTTCGGCAAGATGAAAAATTTCCCCATTAGCTGCGAATTTCTCTCCGGCGAAGCGGTATATTTCTCACAGAACAGCAAAATCGTCGGTGCTCTTCAACAGGGCGCGGCTATCGTCCTGCGGCTCTTTCTGGACGTGGAGCACTATGTACTGCTGACAGGCGTTGAGGATGACCAAATCCTTCTCTTCGACCCCTACTATGAAGAACTGGACGATCCCGAACTGGACGAAGAATATTTCGCTGACGGTATTACCTTTATCACCGACCAGCCCAAACGTGCTAACCGCTTAGTTTCCATGAAACGCCTGAATCGTATATCCGAGGGTTTCTACGAAATGGGACCCTACGCAATCCGCGAAGCGCTGATTATATTCAATCAGGAAACGCGGATGACCCCTGATGAAACGATCGATTACTTTATTTGATAAAAATCCTGCCCGGTTGTTCTCATACAACCCAGCAGGATTTTCCTTTATTTCCGCAAGCCCGGGCCAATCAGCCATATCTGCATGCACATGCTGCATGATGCGGTCTGAACCGTAACGGCTATTCCTCTTACTGTTCCATCTGTCTGCCCAGGAAGCCCGCAGCAGATTGAATCAATTTCTGTTCCACCTCGCCCATCTTGGACTTGTGGTCCGTTTCCAGCAGAAGCACCGAACCGATCACGTCTCCCTCGCAGATAATGGGGCTGATTGCTTCATGATGAAATTCATCCGTGTCATTGCTGACCTGGATAAAATTCCGGTCGCCCTTCGCCGCCACAACGCTCTCTCTGTGATTGATCTTCTCTTCCAGTTCTCTGCTGATAGACTTCCCAATCAGTCCCTTCATGCCGCCCGCCACGGCGATAAACTGGTCTCTGTCGGATATCATGGCGATATGTCCGGACACCTGCGCCATGCTCTCCGCATACTGCTTGGCAAAAGTTCCCATCTCGCCAATGGGGGAATATTTCTTAAGAATAATCTCCCCTTCCCTGTCTGTGTAGATCTCCAGCGGATCCGATTCTCTGATGCGAAGAGTCCTGCGAATTTCTTTCGGAATAACAATACGTCCCAAATCATCTATACGTCTCACAATACCTGTTGCTTTCATATCATATAACCTCCATCTACAAATCGTAGTAATCTTTTCATTTTGTTTTTACTATTATTTGTAAACAGGAAAATTATATTCATAGAAACAGGATAGATTTCCAGTCTTCACCCTTTATTATTTTTTAACGCCTTTTGCGCCGGAAAGGTTGGCGTTTTGCAGGATATTGCTGTCAAAAGATGTCAGCATACTCTTCTCCTCCCGCTCTCTCTTAAGCGCCAGCTTCACCATATCGTCCAGCAGCTCCTCATAAGGCTTTCCCAAAGCCTCCCACAAATAGAAAGCCAGGGAACCGGGAATCGGATTGATCTCGTTCACATAGACCTGGTCGGTATCCCGATCAATCATAAAGTCAATTCTGGATACGCCGCTGCAATTCAGCACCTGGAAAGTCCTGACCGCCATATGCCGGATTTCCTCCCGTTTTTCAGGCGTAAGCTTGGCCGGAAGTTCCCGCTTCGCGGTACGCATTCCTTCGGAGCCGCTCTTACTGCCTGCCACATATTTATCCTCGTAGCTTAGAATTTCATCGCTGGAAATCGGCTCTTCACACTCAGATGCCGCCGCCTCTTCATAATCGCCCAGCACGGCACAGTTAATCTCCCGTAAATGCATGATCGCTCGTTCCACAAGCACCTTTGGCCCGAAGGTGAATGCATATTCCAGCGCTTCCGCAAGCCCTGCTCTGTCCTTTGCTACCTTAATACCCACGCTGGAGCCTAAGTTGACCGGCTTCACAATGACCGGATAGGCGATTTTCTCTTCTATTCTGGCATAAGCGGCCGTCTCTTCGCGCTGATACTCCTTCACATTTAACGTCACGCAATCCAGTACCGGAATCCCATTGTCTTTCAGCACGGTTTTCATCACATATTTATCCATCGTCACAGCAGATGCCATCACATCACAGCCCGCCAGCGGAATATTATAGTGTCGAAGAAAGCCCTGCAGGGAGCCGTCTTCCACGTTTGCCCCATGCACCACCGGAAAGGCCACGTCAATCTCAGCCGCCACAGAACTGCCAAACTTCTTCACCGGATACTGTATCAACTGCACTTTGCCCTGCTCGCACATCAGAAACACTCTGGTGCTTTTCTTCAAAAGCTCCGGTATGTTCTTATAATTTGCGATATCCGCAACGGCCTCGCCAGTATAAAGTTCGTTTTCCTTCGTAATATAAATCGGGACCGGTTCATATTTTTGCCGATTAAAGGAATTAAATGCCTGTAGGCCGGAAATAACCGACACCTCATGCTCCACACTCTTACCTCCAAAAAATACGCCTACTCGAATCTTCATAATTCTGTCTCCATTTCTTAATATTTATGCATAATTATCCGGCAAATCGTTCTCAATCAATACCACTTTCTGCCTTTCATTGGGAATCGCATTCACCATCTGAAACGCCTCCTGCAGCGTATCCACCACGATCATTTTGCTCTGGGGAAATCCTGCTTCCAGAAGCCCCTCCTGAATAGGTCTGGTCTGCTCCCTGCCGACCAGCACAGCATAATCACATTTATCGGCGGCATAGACGCCTGCTTCCTTATTCTCATCATATTGCTTTGCACCAAGCTCCACCATGCCGGGCGTCATAAGAATACGTAATTCCCGGAACATAGACAGGGTATCCAGGGCCGCCTTAAATCCATTCTTATTGGAATTGTAACTGTCGTCCAACAGAATCCGGTTCCCCTGCTTCACAAGCTGTAACCGATGCGGCACGCTCTCTAACTGCTTCACCGGATATAATAACTTCTCCATGGGAATCCCCAGCGTATTCGCCACCGCAATCGCTCCTGCGATATTCTGCACATTATGATTGCCGACCAGCTTCGTATGAAATTCATATTCCCGTCCGTCTGAAGCTTTCATCTTAAACGCCGAGCCTTCCGGCGAAACGGAAATATCATAGGCGCAGTAATCAATCTGACCTTCTTTTCTTTCCGTCTTCTCCGTACCATAGCTGACGACCTGCTTCTCTATCTTATGATTTCTGATATATTCATTGTCATAGTTGAGGAATACCCTGCCCTCTGCCGGCACAGCGTCCGCCAGTTCGAATTTCGTTTCAATGATATTTTCTATCGTATGGAAGCTCTGCAGATGCTGTGGTCCGATAGAGGTAATGATACCGTAACCGGGATGTACCAGATCACAGATTTCCTTAATATCGCCCACTTCTCTCGCGCCCATTTCACAGATAAATATCTCATAAAAAGGCTTCATCTGCTCCCTGACTGTCCGCACCACGCCCAGCGTCGTGTTATAATTGCCTGGTGTACACAATACGTTATATTGACTTGACAACAGCGTATTCAAGAAATATTTTACACTGGTTTTACCATAGCTTCCCGTTACGCCGATAATCTTAAGTTCGGGCATCTGGCTAAGAATACGCGCCGCGTCGTTAATATAATGCCGGTTGATTCCCTGCTCTATCGGCCTGTTCACCAGATTCACCAGAAGAATCAGAAACGGGGTCAGCACAAACAACGCCAAAAGCACAATGCCTGCTATCCGCAAAATATCTTCCGCCAAAGCCCCTCTGATCATGCCTGTCAGCACGGTGCATCCCACCCCAAGCACATAGAGAAACGCCGTAGTAACAAGCATTCTCTTCACCCTTGGTGTGTAGACAAGAGGCTTCTTCGCCTTGCGCGGTTTATTAACCCATATAGTCATCACATTCATCAGACAGGCAATGACAAGGCAAACAATACTGCCCGTCCAAAGAAGCGGTATGGATATCAGTCCATACAGACACTTGCCCAGCAGTCGTCCAATATTGGAATGCACCTGCATCCATTCCCGGTATTCTCTGGGCTTATAGGAATTTTGCTGAAACATGTGCGCAATATATAATTCATACCGTACGGCTCCCATCACATAAGTAACGAGCCATACAATCATCCAAAAATACATACTAATCCTCCATGTCAGAACCTCAAACTGCCGCTCACACAATTCCAAAGAAAGCCTTCAGCGCCCCATTCACCTTCGGCGCCTGCTCCGCAAACGAAAAATGCCCTGCGCCTTCGCACACTACCAGACCCGCATCGGGTATCAGTTCTTCCATTCTTCTTGCGTCGGACAGCGGCGTCGCCGTGTCTAAATCGCCCCAGATCAACAGCGTGGGACATGACACCAGAGACATCAGCGGCTCCAGATCTTCATTCACTACTTTGACAAGCGTGGCGCGCATAACAGGCGTCGCGTTATTATAATCCGCCGAGCCGCGCTTACGCCGCATATCCTCCACCGCATCCGGGTACAGGAAATGCAGAACCTTCGTGCTCATCACTGTCCTGCCAACCTTATAACAGCGCTGGCTGGCCTTCTGCTTCAGCGTTTTCTTCGGCAGAATCCCCGCACTGTCGATCAGCACTGCCCGCTCAAATACAAAGGGCAGATTCTCCCTTGCATTCATCTTAAAAAACACCCGACCTCCGAAGGAATGTACCACAACGCTTAGCTTCTTCAATTCAAACGAAGCGATAAACTGCACAACGAAATCCACATAATCATCCACACACCAGGGCTCCGCCGGTTCCGGCGTCCTGCCAAACCCCGGCATATCCAGCGCGATTACTCTCCTGCCCTGACGCAGTGTGTTAATAATTCCCTGGTAAAGCGTAATATCAGCGCCCCATCCATGCAGAAGCAGCACAGCGTCTCCTTCTCCTTCATCTATATAATTTACCGGAATATTATTTATCTTCTTAATCATGAAATCTCCATAACGCACCGCGTACCCGCGGCATTCATGCCTGTTCTCAGTCTTCTTGCGCAAAAGCGGTCAATAAACATACACTATCATATACCTATGCACCGTATTTGGCAAATATGTTTCTGCCCTCCGCTGTGCAAAAACTGCTCTTCGAGCCGTCTTCCTTATTGTACTGTATGAGGGGCGGCATCCGCAAGGCACTGACTGTCTTTTTTCACCGTTTCTTATTCTTTTGTTAAAATTCTGCCCGAAAAAAACTTTCCTAATCTTCCAGATAGTCCGCATAATCCATCTCGCTTGCAAACAACATATAAACACCGTCCACATATCCCATATATCCGCTTTCTACCGCATATCCCTTCATATCCTGTTCTCCTCCGTCTTCTCCATTTTCCGAACCTTTGTTCTGTAAACAGGATATCAAAAATGGAGTCCTATATTTGGGACTCCATTAAAAATTTTTATTTAAATTATGCTTTTTATTTCCTCTCCTGCCGCTTCACGAAATCCTCCCACAGCGGCGACATATTACGCAGCCTGTCCACAATCGCTCTGATTTCATCGGCCACAATGTCCATCTCTTCCTTCGTATTTTCCTCACTTAATGTCAGCCGCAGAGAGCCATGGGCCTTCTCATGGGGCAGGCCGATGGCAAGCAGCACATGGGACGGATCCAGAGATCCTGATGTACACGCAGAACCGCTGGACGCGCAGATGCCCTTCATGTCCAGCATAATCAGCATAGATTCTCCCTCGATAAATTCAAAGCTGAAATTAATATTGTTGGGAAGCCGCTTCGTCGGATGACCGTTTAATTTCACATAAGGAACCTCTTTCTGAATGCGTTCGATAAGATAATCCCTTAACTCGATCTCTTTGCGGTTCTTCTCTTCCATAATACGAAAGGCCCTCTCTGCCGCCGCCGCCATACCTACGATACCGGGTATGTTCTCCGTGCCTGCACGTCTGCCCCGCTCCTGCTGCCCGCCATGGATAAAAGAACGGATTCTGACCTTCTTATTAATATAGAGAAAACCGACTCCCTTCGGCCCGTTCAGCTTATGACCGCTGGCGGAAAGCATATCGATGTGCAGCTTCGGTGCATCGATCGGAAGCTGTCCGTACGCCTGCACCGCGTCGGTATGGAACAGCACGCCGTGCTTTAACGCGATCTCCCCGATTTCTTCTATAGGCTGTAACGTACCGATCTCGTTATTGGCATACATAATAGAAATCAGAATCGTATCCGGCCGGATAGCCCTTTCAAGCTGCTCCAAATCCACTACGCCATTCTCATCCACATCCAGATAGGTGATTTCCGCTCCCTGCTTCTCCAGATATTCGCAGGTATGCAGCACCGCATGATGTTCGATTTTGGAAGTAATAATGTGCTTTCCTTTATTCTGATAAGCTTCATAAGCCGCTTTCAACGCCCAGTTATCCGCCTCGGAACCGCCCGCCGTAAAATAAATCTCGTTAGTCTCCACATGAAGCGTCTTCGCGATGGTCTCCCGCGCCGAGATAGCCGTCTTCTTACTCTCGCTTCCCAGTTTATAAATACTGCTGGCGTTGCCATAATATTCTGTAAAATACGGAAGCATCGCTTCCACTACTTCCGGGGCGGTTCTTGTTGTCGCCGCATTATCCAGATAGATCATACTTGAACCTCCTTCAAAATTATTTATCCCCCTCATCCGCACACTAAATTCGCATTTCCTAGTATTGTACTATGAATTATGTTCACATTATATAATAAGAGCCGGGAGAAATCAAGCCCCCGGCTCCTGTTTCATTTATCTACTTTGCCACTTCATCAATTGAGCAGCATTTCTTCCATCTTCCCGATCACTTCCTCCGTCAGCGCAAGCAGCATTTCCTCGTCCTTCTCAATGACGCCGCATTTTCTGTAGCGCAGCCGGAAGGTCGGCGTTCCCTTGGGGTCGAAGGTCATCCTGCCGCCGTATTCCTGCAAAAGAAGCGGTATATTCTCCACCACGATAGGCGCGTCCTGACGCAGCACAAGCTGCAGCAGTTCCTGCTTGCCCTTTACCTCCGGCATATAGAGC
>JAGAIZ010000009.1 GCA_017626325.1 Lachnospiraceae bacterium
CCTCTATTATACACTGGAAAGGTGATTGTGCTATAAGCACTTGCCCACCACCCGCATAGCAGGTGGTTTATTGTTTCGCACATCTCCATTTCTCCGTTGGGAGAAACTCCGATGCACTCAACAGGCTAAAGCCCATAAAATAAAAAATGCTGTGCGAACCTTTCATTCACACAGCATTCTCTGCTTCAGGATATTCTGGTATACCGTTTACTCATTTCTACTCTTCTGTGACTCGCAGACTTTCCCTAAACATTTACAAGTCCATCAATAATAGTTCGGCATCGGATCTTGCGGATATTCCCCGCACATGTTCAGCACATACGGCCACTTGCCCGTATCTTCTACAATAAAACCGTATATAACTCCCATATGGCGGTGCCAATGCCGAAACTGCCCCAGAATCAACCGGAACCGGGACATATCGCAGCCCTCCGGCTTCTGATCCAGTTCTTGATCCTCTAAGGCTTCCACATACTGTTCTATCTTATGTTTGATCTGATCAAAGTAAGATTCCAACTGCTCTCTGGTTAACGCTTCCTCTGTGGGGATCACATTCAGATCTGCCATGGTATCTGTATGAAACACCGGGTTCTGATAGGTACTGTCACAGGGATTGATATACCATCTGTCCATGGAATATAACGTATGATAAAGATATTTCCACATGGGCAGCCCGTCATAGCGCTTATTCCATAGTTCATCCGGTATACATTTCGTCAAATTTTCTGTTTCCCACAAAGCTCTTTCTGTCAGATAACGGATATCATCACACAGCATATAGCAATCCTCTTATAAATACTTCTTAAGCACATCTGCCTTATCCAGCTTCTCCCAGGGAAGATCCAGATCATTGCGTCCGAAATGTCCGTAAGCGGCTGTCTGCTTATAGATCGGGCGACGCAGGTCAAGCATCTTGATGATACCTGCCGGGCGCAGATCAAAGTTCTCACGAACGATATCCACCAACTTCTCGTCTGTAATCTTACCTGTTCCAAACGTATCAACCATGATGGAAGTAGGCTGTGCCACGCCGATGGCATAAGACAACTGGATCTCGCACTTGTCAGCGATACCTGCTGCCACAATGTTCTTAGCTACATAGCGGGCTGCATAAGCAGCGGAACGGTCTACTTTGGTGCAGTCCTTTCCGGAGAAAGCGCCGCCGCCGTGACGGGCATAACCACCGTATGTATCTACGATGATCTTACGTCCTGTCAGACCCGCATCGCCGTGAGGTCCGCCGATAACGAAGCGTCCTGTCGGATTGATAAAGAACTTGGTGTTCTCGTCCACAAGCTCTGCCGGAAGCACCGGGTCGAATACGTACTTCTTAATATCCTCATGAATCTGCTCCTGCGTCACATCTTCATCATGCTGAGTAGATAATACCACTGCCTCTAATCTGACGGGCTTGCCGTTCTCATCATACTCTACGGACACCTGGCTCTTGCCGTCCGGTCTTAAATACTTCAAAGTACCGTCCTTACGAACTTTGGTTAACTGCAGTGCCAGCTTGTGTGCCAGAGAGATCGGATAGGGCATATACTCTTCTGTCTCGTTGGTAGCATAACCGAACATCATACCCTGATCGCCTGCGCCGATCGCCTCGATCTCTGCATCAGACATTTTGTTCTCGACAGCAGTGCTTTCCTGCTGTTTTGCTTCCAATGCTTTGTCAACACCCATGGCAATATCTGCGGACTGCTCATCGATCGCCACTAAGACAGCACAGGTGTTGCCATCAAAACCGTATTCAGATTTGGTATAGCCGATTTCTTTGACCGTGTCACGCACAATTTTCTGAATATCGACATAAGCGTTTGTCGTAATTTCTCCTGTTACCAGTACAAAACCTGTACAGGTTGCCGTTTCACAAGCCACACGGCTCATGGGGTCTTTCTCCATGCATGCATCTAAGATCGCATCGGAAATGGCGTCGCAGACCTTGTCAGGATGTCCTTCGGTTACAGATTCGGATGTAAATAATCTCTTTTCCATGTTTTTCTTCCTTTCTTGTGTGTTAATGGATACAAAAAGTCCGCTTCATCTCTCACGAAATAAGCGGACCCGATAGTCGATAATCAAATCCTCTTATTGTTCGATCTGTCTTGCGACAGCTTTTCGCTCAGGTTGGCACCTTCCTTATTAAGGGGTTGCCGTGGCTTCATAGATCCTATGTATCTCCACCACTCTGAATAAGAGAAAAATCACAATATTGAATTTTCATATCTGTAGATACCTTACACCCTAATTACCATTCTGTCAACATATCTTATTGCAATATTTTATTATTGACTATGCGCTCAACCCACTTTAAGCCGAAATTTCTGTAAATCCCGTTCGGTAGACACCTTATCTATCTGCGCGCCCAGTCCCTGCAGCTTAATATGGAAGTCTTCATAGCCGCGCTCGATATACTTAATATCGTCAACAATCGTAATACCGTCTGCCGCAAGCCCGGCAATAACAAGCGCCGCGCCCGCCCTTAAATCAGGCGCTGTAATACTGGCGCCGGTATATTTGCTCACGCCGTCTATAATCGCCGTATTACCCTCTACCTTAATATTGGCTCCCATACGGGTCAGTTCATCCACATATTTGAAACGGTTCTCGAAGATGCTCTCCGTCACGATACTGGTTCCCCCGGACAAACCCAGCGTCACCGTAATCTGGGGCTGCATATCTGTTGGGAAACCGGGATAGGGCAGCGTCTTCACATGAGTATGTCCCAAAGGCTTCGCCGCCACCACACGCACCGCGTCGTCCGACTCCTCCACCTCACAGCCGATTTCCAGAAGCTTCGCACTGATTGACTCCAGATGCTTGGGAATCACGTTCTTCACCGTCACATCGCCTTTGGTCACAGCCGCCGCAAACATAAAGGTCCCCGCCTCGATCTGATCGGGAATGATGCCGTATTCCGTTCCGTGCAGTCTGGATACGCCCCTGATACGTATCACGTCCGTACCTGCGCCCTTGATATTGGCTCCCATACTGTTTAAGAAGTTCGCAAGATCCACCACATGAGGTTCTTTCGCCGCATTTTCGATTACGGTCTGCCCCTCCGCCATCACTGCCGCCATCATCACATTCATAGTCGCACCCACAGATACCACGTCCATATAGACATGATTGCCCGCAAGATGCGCAGCCTCGGTGATAATCAATCCATGTTCAATTCTAACGTCGGCGCCTAACGCCCGGAAACCTTTGATATGCTGGTCGATCGGTCTCAATCCGATGTTACAGCCGCCCGGAAGCGCCACCTCCGCTTTTTTATATTTGCCTAATAACGCTCCCAGAAGGTAATAGGAAGCCCTGATTTTCTTAATATAATCATCCTCAATCACCAGATCGTGAATCTGTGAGGCATTAATTTTCACTGTATGTCTGTCAATTCGGTTAATAATAACCCCGATGCTCTCCATCGCCTGCATCAACACATTGGTATCCCGGACATCCGGTACGTTCTCTATCAATACGGTCTCATCCGTCATAATGGCGGCGGCGAGAATCGCCAGCGCAGCATTCTTCGCCCCACCGATCTCCACCTCGCCGACTAACGGATTGCCACCTTTAATCGCATATTGTTCCATCCTGTCAACATTGCCTTTCTCAAGCCTGCGCCAAAGCGCTCAGGCGCAATCAACTTCTATTTATTATTCAAACACAAATCCTGTAAACTTTCACAAAGCACAAAGCAATTATCTAACAGTATACCATATTTTCCGCATTTGTAAATGGGAACATTAATTCAGGTAGTCCATCGGGTTCACCTGAGAGCCGTTGATCAGTATTTCAAAATGCACATGCGGTCCCGTGCTGACACCCGTATTACCGCTTAGCGCAATCTTCTGTCCCTGGCTCACCGTCTGACCCGGGCTTACCAGCACCTTACTCAGATGACCGTATCTGGTCTGCCTTCCGTCCGCATGATTGATATAGACCACATAACCATAGCCGCTTCCCCAGCCGGCTTTCACGACCGTGCCTGCAGAAGAAGCCATGACTGCGGTGCCCACAGGCGTCGCCCAGTCGATACCCTTATGATAGCTGCTGGCTCCCCTGGTGGGTGCTTTCCGTCTTCCGAAGGTAGAGGATAATCGTCCGCCGGAAAGAGGCTTGATATATGTGGGCGGAATCTTCGTACCCCGCTCCACAATCTTGGGCACAGCCTCATAAGTGATCTCTTCCTTCAGGATTTCTCTGCTGACCTCTTCATTGTTGCGGTAGGTCACATCCGCCACCACCTTGCGGTGTCCCGCAGACGGCTCCTGCAAAGTCTGCGTCTGGGTAGTGTACCACTCGTCGTTGTCCACGTAGATAATCTCCGCCTCGTAATCCTCCTCGTAATACATCTCCTCCGTGCGCACCACCGAAAGTTCCGGCTCCGGCACGGTGACAATCAGTTCATCCCCTACACGAATCATGGAGTTTTCATTCTCAATGGTCTCATTCATGGCAATCAAATCCGCCAGCGGAATCTCATTTTTCTCCGCAATCTGAGACAGGGTATCGCCGGAAACGACCTCGTAAATCTGCTCCTTCTCCTGATCCTTGGTCACTTCCTCAATTGCCTGTCCTAAGGAGGTCAGTTCATAATCCTGCAAATAGGATTCCACCACCTCCACCGTATCTCCGAATTCCAGAGACAACAGTCCCAGCTCGTAATCCTCGAAATCCTTCTCCACCGCCGGCTCCACATCCGCAAACATCTCGTCAAGCGCGGCATCGATTCCGGCGCTGGTCGTAATTTCCTGCGCCGCTTCTTCCTCCGCCTCCTGCTCCTTCGCGGAACAAATCTGTGTCGTCAGAACATTTAATTCTCTGTCACCGTCCAGCACCAGATCCACATAATATTCGTTTTTCGTATCGTATTTATCAATAGAGGCCTGCAGAAGCGCCAGAACCTCCTGTGTGCTGGCAAGGTTGACGGTATAATTATTAATCTTCACCGTATAGGAACGATTCAGCGTCTCCTTCACGCTGCCGCGCAGCGCCGTCACCATATTGGCAGTGATCTCCTTCGTATCGTCCACGCGCCCCCAGAGCACTTCCTCTCCCTCATAGGTCAGTTCGCTGTCCGCAAGCACCATCTCATCGCTGCTGCCTGCAAGCCTTTTTCTTGCGGCAATAAGACAGCCCTCCAGCTCGTCCAGGTCACCGGTCACGCCCACCTGCATTCCGTTCAGATACACGGTGAACATATTGTCTCCGGTACTCTCAAATTTCACCCGGCTCGGGAAAAAAAAGGCACTGACAACAATCGCAAGCACCGCAACCTTAATATATGCAATTTTCATTTTTTTATAATGTCTGCTGATTTTTTTCATATGAATAATCCATCGTCTGTAATATCTTTGCTCAAATTTGTAACAAAAACGTAACATTTAATATTCTAGCAGTATTTCTATCAAAAGTAAAGTACTTCACGTCCCCGAATATGCTATACTATAGCCATGGAAAAAATTATCTTTCACATCGACGTAAACTCCGCCTACCTTAGCTGGAGCGCCCTGGAAAAACTGCATAACGGCTCTGACACGGACCTGCGCGCCATCCCGGCCATTATCGGCGGCGATATGGCGAAGCGTCACGGCGTGGTGCTGGCGAAATCGCTCCCCGCCAAAGCCTGCGGCATCGTCACCGGCGAGCCGATCGTAAACGCCATACGCAAGTGTCCCCACCTGACCATAGAACAGCCTGACCACCAGCTCTACCACCGCAGGAGCAGAGAACTGATGGCGCTTCTTGCAGACATCTGTCCCGATATCGAGCAGGTCAGCGTGGACGAATGCTATATGGACTACTCGCCCATAAGCAGCCGCTACCCCTCCGCTCTGTACGCCGCCGATCAGATTCGGGAGCGAGTGCTTCAGGAACTGGGATTTACGGTAAATGTGGGAATATCTGACCGAAAGGTCTTAGCGAAAATGGCTTCCGATTTCAAGAAGCCCAATCTGGTACATACACTGTACTCTTATGAGATTCAGGAGAAAATGTGGCCGCTGCCCGTCTCCTCTCTCTTTATGTGCGGCCGTTCCAGCGTGGAGACGCTGCGCATGCTGGAGATCATTACCATCGGCGATCTGGCCCGCACAGACAAAAATATCATAGCCGCCCATCTGAAAAGCCACGGCATCCTGCTCTGGGAATACGCCAATGGTATGGACGATTCTGAGGTCACTACCGTGCAGGCAGAGGCCAAGGGCATCGGCAATTCCACCACGCTCAGCCAGGACGCCGCGGACGCCCAGACCGCCCATCGGGCGCTGCTTTCCCTGGCGGAATCGGTTTCCCGCAGGCTGCGCGACTCCGGGCAGAACGCGTCC
Organism: Lachnospiraceae bacterium; assembly: GCA_017626325.1. Lineage (GTDB taxonomy): Bacteria > Bacillota > Clostridia > Lachnospirales > Lachnospiraceae > UBA3282. The sequence continues at coordinate 6,333 of JAGAIZ010000009.1, forward strand.
ATGATCAGTACGGAGATCAAATACAACACCTTCCGTAAGGTATCCCACCAGACTACGCTGCCAACACCCACCAGCCACACGGATACCATTTACCGGACGGCCTGTTTACTGTTCGACGAAATCTGGGACGGCACACCCGTGCGGCTCCTTGGCATCCGTTCCTCCCGTCTTTCCTCCGGTGAAGAACCAGTGCAGCTTAGCCTCTTCGATCTGCCAACGGCAGAGTCGTCAGATGTAAGCGCCACAGCCCCCTCATCGCCTCATCCCTCTTCCCGGAAACAGACACAGCTTGACAACGCCCTCGATGCCATCCGCAGGCGTTACGGCGCAGACGCTGTAATCCGGGGCAGCCTGCTGCCTCCGAAGAAACCGTAACGTCACATAAAGAAACCATAGCGTCACATAAGGAAACCATAGCGTCATACAAAGAAGCCGCAGCAGTAATTATTTCTTACCGCTGCGGCCTGTTTGATTCGGCCTTTGTTTATTTCCGGACGAAGCCGGCTTCCTGTTCCGCGCAGAAGCTTTCAGCTTCTTATCCTGCAATTTCTTATCCCGCAATTTTTTATCCTGCAACGAATATTTCCTGACACTGTAGCCGAAGGTTCCCAGTTCGTCTCCAATGGAAAGATATCTCCCATGGGAGTATACCAAAGGTCTGGCATCGTTGAGATGAAAGCTCCCTTTCTCGTCCAGATACCGCTCGTCCACGTGGACGGCAAGCACCTTCGCCAGAAACATATGATGAGTTCCCAGTTCCAGCTTCTGCACCACGCGGCATTCCAGATTCACAGGGCTTTCCGCCACCATGGCAGCCATCACATATTCTCCCCTGACTTGGGTCAGCTTCATTTCCTTCCATTTATCCACGTCCCTGCCGCTTCTCACCCCGCAGTAGTCGGTGGCGTAAGCAAGCTGCTCCGTAGTCAGATTAATAACAAATTCCCCTGTTTCCTCGATCATAGAGTAAGAATACCGCTCCGGCCTGACGGAAATGGAAACCATCGGCGGGTCAGAACAGACCGTCCCCGTCCATGCCACGGTAAAAAGATTCTGCCGCCCTGCCTTGTCCGCCACACTGACCAACACCGCCGGGAGCGGATAGAGCATATTACCTGGTTTCCATGTCTGTCTGCCCATCTGTGCGATTCCTTTCTCTCAAATCCTTTATCAGCGCAATTTGTCCCGATGATATACATCGGAAATTACATAATCAGAGGAAGCAGGTTGATCACCAGATCCGCAGCCACTCCAATCAGAATCGCCACGCAGACCGGCAGCAGCGCTTTGCTCCCCTTATTCTGCGTCTGGCTTTCCTTCAGTTCCTGCGTCTGTTTATTCAATTCCTCCACCAGCGCGGCCTGCACGTTACGGTACACCTTCACATTTTCCCTGTGCAGAAAATCATTGGACTGGTCAAACTGCTCCTGCAGCAACTTCTTCATCTCCTCCAGGGTCTGCGCCGCATCGCCTTCTTCTTTTCCATCCGCGGCCTGTACCTGCATAAGCTTCTCCATACACTCTTTTAAGAGTTCCTGCGTCTGCGCCGCATTCTCTGCCGTCTTTAAATTCACCCGGCGCAGCTCCTGCATGAGTCCGTCATAAGTCTCCGCCTGCTTCTGCATCTGCCTGTCATAAGCTTCCATCTGCTTCTGCATCTGCCCGTCATAAGCCTCTAACTGCTTCTGCATCTGCTCCATTTTCAGCGCCTCCGCAGCGCTGTTGGCGCGTATCATCTCCTGGGCGTTCCTCTTCTGCGCCAGTTTATCGATAAAAGTATCCATTCCGCTTCCTCCAAACATTTCCCTGTCTCTTCTCTTGTCCCTTATCTTTTGTCCGCTTACAGAGTGCCCTCTGATTCCAAAAAAACACTGATACCGGACATCTTGTGCCTGCCGCATGCCTATAAACGGCTTTATAGGCATTCTATCATTTTTATGCCGCCATGACAACCTTCCAATCGTATGCCTCTCTAATCACCAGACTTTCTAATCGTATGCCCCTCTGATTGCCGGACTTCCCAATCGTCTGCCTCTCTGATTGCCGCTGTTCGATGCCGCAGGAAACAGACAGTCATAAAGAAAACGTTTTTGTGCATATTGAATAATTTTATTTCACTTTCCTCTTTTGCTTTGTAAATATTCACGGTATTTTAACATCAAATTCATAATTTGTTCATAATTATGTCGTATACTTTAACCATACCAAACGAGAGAACATGTAATGTTTAACATTACACACATAGATAAATTTTTTCATAATAGCCCAGATGCCGAAAGGCGTCTGGGCACTCCTCATTTTATGAGTAAAATATATTCACATCTCAAAAAGTCCTGAATATTTCGCCGTTTCTTAGAAATTAAAAAGGATTATAAAACCGATTCCCATCCCAGAACGTTACCACAAGATCGATCACCAGCACCGCCAATGCGAAAGCCAGCACAAACCAGTCTTTTTTCTGCATCCTTCTAAGACTGTACCAGGTACGCTTCGGCTTCTTGCCAAACCCGCGCAGCTCCATCGCGTTGCTGACCGTCTCAATGCGATTAAGGCTTGATAAGATAAGCGGCAGCAGGATAGCCACGGAATTCTTCATCCTCGTAAAAAGCTTATCCTTTCCTGACAGATCAATGCCTCTCGCCTGCTGCGCCTGGCTGATATTATGATATTCTCTCTGTACATCCGGTATGTAGCGGAGCGCAAGGCTGACCGAATAACCAATCCGGTAGCTGACGCCGATATTCGCAAGCGACGCTGCAAATTCACTGGGATTGGTGCATGCAATAAAAAGAAGCGCAACCGGTACAACACAGATTACCTTCATCGTCATATTCAGATGATAGAACAACTGCTGCAGCGTGATTGTATAAGGCCCTGCAATGGATACGAGCACTGTCCTGCTTCCGTAAATTTCCACCCCGTACTCCGGCGCGAACAGATACACAAACAGATTATTCATCAGCAGGAATACTGCCGCAAGTCCCAGCACAAAGCTAATGTCACGAAGCCTGATCCTGCTTGCCTTGAAGATTACGACGCTGAAAAGCAGCATACAGAATAACACCCGCGTGTCATACGTCACCATGGACGCCACGCTCCACGCGATGAAAAAAACAAGCTTGGTCGTGCCGGTCAGCTCATGCACAAAGCTGTCACGTTTGATATAGCTTAAGATTGCCGCTTTCGCCATCCTACCGTTCCTCCTTCTGTTCATATCCGATAAAACACTCCGTGAATGCCTGAGGTTCTTCTATCCCGCACGCCGCACTAAGGGTATAAAGACTTGTCTCCTTCAGGTTCGCCGCCCGCACTAACTCAGGATCATTCAGCACATGCGCCGCCGTCGTATCCGCAAGCATTCTGCCTTCGCTGAACACAATTGCTCTTGGCGTATATTCCAGCATAAGGTGCATATCATGGGTAATCATCAATATCGTATAACCCTGCTCGTTCAAAGATTTCAGGAATTCCATAATCTCCGTATAATGATGATAATCCTGCCCCGCCGTCGGCTCGTCCAGGATAATAACCTGCGGCCGCTGTACGAGAATACTGGCGATCGTAACACGCTTCTTCTGCCCGAAGGACAACGCCGATACCGGCCAATTGCGGAATGGATAAAGCCCGCATATCTTAAGCGTCTCTTCCACCCTCTCCTTACGCTCTTTTTCCGGCATGCCGCTCTGTACAAGCGCCATCTCCACCTCATCCCATATCATAGGCTTGGAAATCATCTGATTCGGATTCTGCATCACATAACCGATCCGGGCGGCACGCTCTTTGATCGTATCCCCCGTAAGGCTTCTGCCCTCCATATAAATATCTCCCAGGACGGGCTGCTCAAACCCGCAGATCAGCTTCGCCAGCGTACTCTTGCCCGCACCGTTGCGGCCTACGATACTGACCATCTCTCCTTTGTATATTGTGAAATTAACATCCTGCAGCGTGCGTTTGCCGGGCATATAACCGAATTCCAGTTTCTCCACCCGCAGCAGTTCTTCCGCTTCTCTCCCGGGTCCCGTACCGATTCTCTGTCCCCGGTACCAGTCCCGCACCTTCTCCTTCTGTTCCTCCGTCAGAATCAGGCTGTCCACATGCTCCGGATGCATCGCTTCCTCTATACCGACTCCCGCATAACGCAGCGCTGTCAGATACAGCGGCTCCCTGATGCCATGCTCCCGCAGCAGATTACCCGCAAGCAGCTTCGCCGTAGGAAGGTCAGCTACAATCCGTCCTTCCTCCATGAGCACAATACGGTCCATACTGCGCCACAGGACATCTTCCAGACGATGTTCGATAATAATGACCGCAGCGCCCGTACGCCGGTGCACCATATCAATCAGTTCGATCGTGGTCCTGCCGGCTGCCGGATCCAGATTGGCCAGAGGTTCATCAAACAGGAGGACCTTAACCTCTTCCACCATAACGCCTGCCAGACTGACCCGCTGTTTCTGTCCGCCGGAAAGCTCATGAGGCGCATATTCCAAATGATGTCCGATATCTACCAGCTCCGCCACCTTATTCACCGTCTGCTTCATCTCATCCTGCGGCACACAGTCGTTCTCCGCCGCAAAAGCGATGTCCTCTCCCACAGTCAGTCCGATAAACTGTCCGTCCGTATCCTGCAGCACCGTACCCACAGTCTGACTCAGTTCGAAAATGCTGCCCGCGTCCGCTTCCCTGCCGTCCACCAGAAGCCGTCCGGTTTTAGTCCCCGGATAAGCAAACGGGATCAGTCCGTTGATACAATTCCCTATCGTACTCTTACCGCTGCCCGAAGCCCCGGCAATCAACACCTTTTCACCGGGATAAATATCCAGATTGATATGATGCAGCGTAGGCTCCGCCTGTGCCGTATATTGAAATCCATAATCCTGAAAAGAAATAATGGGAGTTGACATTTCCATGCTCCTTTTTCCATAAAAAGAGCCGCCGTCACAAAAGACGGTAGCTCTTATGTCTTATCTGTTCGTGTATCAGTCCTCTTTGCTCAATGAACCGCTCTTAACAATTGTCTTCGCATATGCAATCAAAAGCAGCGTACCCACAATACCTGTCGTCAGCATATTCGCCACGCCTGCCATAAGACCCTGCGCAAACAACTTTTCAATGGGCTCGCTGTAAATCAGAATATCCAGACAGGGAGCAACCAGACCCCATGCCAGCAGATGCGCAATCACCTGCGCAACATTAAAACGAATCAGCTTATTCTTATCAAGCCCCTCACTGATATCCAGCTTCATCGTTACAAGGCCAATCACAAGACCTACGAACGCAGATGCAATGATCCAGCTCCACCAAGGTCCGTAGCTTGTAGCGTCAATCAACGTATGACCGATAAATCCGATCAACAATCCTGCGACCGGTCCAAACAGTGTGGCAAACACCGCCTGAACGGCATACTGTAAACTGATATAAGTATTCGGAACCGGCGTCGGAATGGAAATTTTACCAAGCACAAAGAATAATGCAGCGCCAATGCCAATTGCAACTACGCTTTTAACAGATAGTTTTTTCATTAGACTCTTCCTCTCTTCCCGCATAAGAAACTATGCTATGTAAAATAATTACATGCATATTATCGGGTCTTCGACAGTTAAATAATTAATGAATGCCAACAAACCGCAGAAATGCGGCGTTTTTTTGTCAAATTTTGCCCAATTTCATGTTGCATGTGTTGTATGTTTATGATACAATAGTTATGAGGTGATTTCATTTGAA
>JAGAIZ010000010.1 GCA_017626325.1 Lachnospiraceae bacterium
ATACGGTAAGTGCCGCAAGCATGAATAAGCTGTCTGCGATCTCTGATGATGTGCTGGATAAGAAGGTCGATTACAGCGGGCTTGTGGAAGAGAATGAGAATCCGCTTAAGATGGGACAGACGCTGGATTTCCGGGGGATGCTTGAACGGCAGATACAGCAGGGCAGAATGAAAGCGGAGAGGATTATGAAGCCCGCGCCGGAAGAAGAGATCGTACAGGCACAGACAGAAGCAGTAACGGATGAAGGAAACACGGCCGAAGCGGCAGACGAAGTCTCAGTGCAGAGTAGAGAAATAAGCGGTGTCGTAATGAGCGTGGATGCCAGGACGACAGACAATGCGGACGTGGCGGACAATGCGGGTATGGCAGACGCCTACAGCAGTTATCAGATGCGTCAGGCGATACAGGCTTATGAAATGATGATGACGGCATAGTGAAACAGACATTACAGTTAGGATTACAGGAAGAACAGTATAAGGCGGTGCTTGCACAATACCATTTCAGGGAGACGGATTTAGAGCGGCTCAGAGACTTGGGCGGGCGGCTGCTGTACGCCGCAGAGCCGGTGCTGTATTATGCGCCCTGCCGGGTGTTGGGCAAAAGTGCGTTGGAAGGAGCGGGAGCTGAAACGGAAGGAATGGAAGCGGCGTCAGCAGAAGCAGGACTTGCAACGGAAGCGCCGGAGTCTGCTGTGATGGAACTGGAGCCTGTACCGGAAGAGCAGGTCCAAGCGGGAATCACGCTTGCCGTGGCGGTGTCGCTGGGAGAGAATATCGACATTTTACAGAATGAGTACATCAGCAGAGAATGCCTGACGGAAGCCTATATGATCGAGTGTATCGGTATGGAGCTTCTGAAAAACGCATATGAACTGGCGGCAGAGAAAATCCGGGATCAATACGGATTGTGGACTGGCGGATTTGAGTTTCTGGGGGAACGGTATCCGCTGGAAATGACAGGAGCGGTTCTGGGTCTGCTTGCACCGGATGCTATTACATATAATGCGGCTTATATGCTGATGCCTAAGAAAACGGTAGTGTTTATGACGACGCTGCAGGAAGAGCGCAGGAACGGTTATTGCCATGTATGCGATACATGCAGTAATCTGCGTTGTCCAAACAGAATCAATGCCGTTCATTTGAATTATGGATATCAGAGAATTTTTGGGAAACTGTGACAAGTTACATTTTTTGGAGCTGTCGCTTTAACGGGTGAAAATTCGTAAAGCGACAGCTTCATTTTTTACATATGCGGAGCTAATCCAAATGGGTATCTTCATTATATATCTTGTCGGTCTGTGTTATCAGATCTATTTTTACAAGATAAGGTTATGATCCGATAGCGTTTCAGGACAGCGCCATGCTTTTGATGCGTGCAAGTCCCTTGTTTACGGCCGGAATCATAAGAATGATAACAGTAATCACAGCTTCGGCGAAAATATAGACGGCATTGTATACGAGAGAGTAAGGTAGTGCTCCCCAGCCTTCCCATGCGTAGGAGCCGAAGAAAATCCAGCCGGAGATGACAGCGAACAGGTATCTTCCCAAAACCGCGGCGATATATCCCTTCAAAAGCCCATGTCTGGCATTGCAGAACAGACCGGATAATCCAAGCGCACCGAATGCAAGAAGGTAGTCGACTACAAGCTGCATCGGGAATAATACATAGGGATCAATCAGAAGCTGTAAGATTCCATATGCGACTCCTGTCAGAAGCCCGGCGGCAAGACCGAAGAAATAGCCCGGCAGACAGATAATCAGCATGGAAAACAGCGTGATGGAACCGCCTGTAGGGAAATGGAACAGCTTGAGATTAGAAAGTACGGTGCCCAGGGCGATCGCCATAGCACAGAAGACGAGCTGTTTCACAGTCAGTTTGCCGTTTGACTTGCGTTCTGCTGCCGCATCGTCTCCCACAGTCTGTTTCGCGGCGTATTTTCTGGCAAATAAGACAGCGCCTGTTAAGAGTGCAAGCAAGATGACGGCAAGGACAATCTTGCCTGCGGTGGTAGGGACGTAGGTTGTTTCGCCCCAGTCGTTGATTACTACATCATACATAAAAAATCCTCCTTTGTCTGTGGAATAGCAAGGAGGGGAGATCACATGGAATAAGAGTTATGCGGCATATGACGGTCTGGGTACAGCCGTCCGCAGTACTTCTTATACACAATCGCTTCCTTACGCCGGTATTATCCGGTTCAAGTAATGAGGGTCAGAGTGCGGATGCGGTGCAGCCGTTACACTCAGTCTCAGCTAAAGCTCCCCTAGCAAGTTATTCGGTTATGCGGCATGAACAGTATGTACGCCGCAGTAGGCAGTATGCTTACCTTTATCTAATATAGAGGCTTGGAGCGCTTCTGTCAAGCAAAATAAAATTGTGCGCGTATAGAAAAAATCTTATTGTTCAAAATAAAGAAGACACAACATTTTGTATAATAATGTTGTGTCTTCTTTCGTTACATACTATATATCGGAACTTCCTGAGTATTGTTTACCCCTATTTACAAAAAAATATAGAAAATCGGCAAAGCGAATGCTAATATTATGAATTAACGTTTTTTTTGGAGCGTGTGAATCAAAATCGTCTCATATTAAAGTTCAATATGCATATACACATCATCTCTTTCATCCTGTTCAATACCTAAATAGCGTTTAGTTACCTTGTAAGAAGAATGATTATACAAATCCATCAGCATGGCGGGGGGCGTGCCCTGTTTCCATGCGTGATAACCGAATGTCTTACGCAGGGAATGACAGCTGATATGCTCTGCCAGACCGCTTTCTGTAGCCGCTTCTTTGACAATACGGTATGCCTGATAGCGCGATATGGGAGTTTTTTTGTCGCGCAGACTGGGGAACAGATAGTCTTCAGGAAGCTTTTGCCTGCAGATTGCATGATAATGCGTTAATGCCTTGCTTTCAGCAGGATTGATTGGAACCATGCGGAGTTTGCCGGTCTTCTGTTCTTCAATGCAGATGTGGGTACGCAGATGCCCGGCAGATTCATCGTAGACGTCTTTCCATTGGAGCTTCAATAAATCTCCGATGCGGAACGCAGTATTAAGCCCCATGATGATCATTGTGTAATTACGGGGATTGGGTTTGATGGCTGCATAGTAATTTTTAAAATGTGTCAGAGCATTTTTGTTCTTGATTGGATAAGTTACACTCATATTTTTCCTCCTTTAGACGTTGGTTAGCTTTTAATGATTTAACCATATAAATAATTTGATTTGTTGTATGCAACATTATTATACAAAGTGTTGCATGGCGGCAAATCTGATTATGTGCCTATATGAGCCGGAATGTGAAAGAAATGCTTCTATAGAGAATCTGCATAGCGGACGAAACGGGCTGAAATCAGAGTAAGCAGGGAGGTTAGATATGTTACGACTGACAGTAAGTACAGAAGAATATCTGCAAATCGGAGAGAATGTGAAAATCGTATTCCTTGGAGGCAGCAGGAATCATCTTCGGATTATGGTAGATGCGCCTAAAGAGTTAAATATAGTCAGAAGCAGGGTCATTGAGAAGAATACGAGTGAGGAAGAAAAGGCCAGTCTTCCGCACTATTACGCAGTACCTGATCTGCCGGAGAAGTACCGTAAGAAACGGATTGAGGTAAATGACGGGGCGCGGAAACGCGCGGAGAAAGCAAAGTAAAGATAATAGCCCGAAGCTGTCCTGGGGGCTTCGGGATTATTATAAAACATTTAGCCTAAAAGCAGCTAAATGCAGAGATTTGCTCCGCAAACTCTGAAAACCAAACAATAATGCGGCAAACGGATTTGTCGTCAAGCAAGATCAAGGAGGAAAACAATATGGTAGTAAAACACAACATTACGGCAATGAATTCTAACAGAATGCTTGGTATTACAACAAGCGCACAGGCGAAATCGACAGAGAAGTTATCATCCGGTTATAAGATTAACCGTGCGGCAGATGATGCGGCAGGTCTGGCGATCAGCGAGAAAATGCGTAAGCAGATCAGAGGGCTGACACAGGCTTCTGCCAATGCTCAGGATGGTATCTCCTGTGTGCAGACAGCAGAAGGCGCTCTGACAGAAGTGCAGGATATGCTGCAGAGAATGAATGAGTTATCTGTTAAGGCAGCTAACGGCACCATGTCAGAATCTGACCGTGAGGCGATTCAGAATGAGGTAGACCAGCTTACAACGGAAATCGATCGTATATCTGAGACTACTAAATTCAATGAAACTTATCTGTTGAAAGGTGATAAGAGTCTGGAGAATGGTCATACTTACAGCTATAAGAATTTTGCTGCGCCTCAGACAGGTGGAGCGACCATGAACACAGATGCGGCAACAACATTAACGGCATCTTTTGATGGTACTACTAATGCTACAATCAATTCTCAGCAGTTGCAGGACGAACAGAACGAACTGTTAATGGCTTTAAGAGATCAAGGCTTCAAGGTTTCTAAAGAATCTGATGGTAAAGATAATGCTAATTCATTAAAATATTCGTTAGAGTTGAATGGCTCTGCAGCCGAGAAATTTGAGGTTAAAGAAACAGCAACTGCAGGAACCTTTGCAATCTTGGATAAAGAAGGCAAAACATTAGGTGAACTGAAAATAGAGGGCGCTGATGCTATTGCAAAAGATGCGGCAGGTTCTGCTTCTGCGACATTGATTGCAACATCTATTACTGCAGCACAGGCAACACAGGCACAGGCTAAGTATTATGACAAGGATGGCAATGCAATTCCTGCTAATGCGTTAGATGATTACTTCCTGGCGGATGCTAATTCGGCTGTGTCAGTCAGAGCGGATGCCCCTGATTTATATGACGCTGTAGGGAATAAGACGACTCCTAATGCGGCTAATATCGGTGCATTAAAGGATTTGACGCACTCCTTATCCATAAGCCTTCATGTAGGTGCAGACGCAACTTCTAATAACCAGATTACAATGAACATCGAAACGATGAGTGCGAAAGGTCTTGGCGTCAATGGATTAAAGGTTAATGGCACAGACGACAGCAATGCCTTAGACGCTATTGATACGATCAAAGAGGCTATTCAGAAGGTTTCAGATCAGAGAGCAGAGCTTGGAGCAGTACAGAACCGCTTAGAGCATACGATCAACAATCTGGATAATGTAGTAGAGAACACAACATCTGCTGAATCTCAGATTCGTGATACGGATATCGCTACAGAGATGGTACAGTACTCCAACAATAACATCTTACAGCAGGCTGGCACGTCCATGCTGTCACAGGCTAATCAATCTAATCAGCTGGCATTGTCCTTACTGGGCTAATATCCTCCGGGGCAACATAAGTAAGAAAATAGTTTATTCCAATCGAATACGGTTGGTTAAGTATGATAATCAAGAGTTAATTGCAAAATGTGTGGTACGAAACAGTCACATCCATTGGATGTGGCTGTTTTGTGTTGCAATTGATCTTAAAACATCGGCATTCCACGATAGTCGGTACATTGATAATTGAATAAGGCTTTGCACTTTGTTATAATAAACCTATCCAATAAAGAAAGGGGTAGGTGAGAATATGGGAGTTGATAATATGACAGATAGAGAGTTAATCACGGTCACTATTGATCGGTACACAGATTTGCAGCGAATCAAGAAAGCCAATGGTGATTATGACAATCCTGAGTTGGATTATCAAATTAAAGTAACATTGGCTAAACTGTCCTCTTTTGGAGTGTCGGTTGAAGATATAACATTGTAAATTAAAGGAATGAATTAATGATTTCACGGCAGGGTGTAAGGTCTTATTGAGCAATCAGGGCTTTGCACCTTTTTGCAGAAATGACAAAGAGGTATCCCATGTATCAATACATTTTATTTGATTTAGACGGCACGCTGACCGATCCCAAGATCGGCATTACAAGCTGTGTACAATACGCTTTGCGAAAAATGGGAATTGAGGAGCCGGATTTGGACAAGCTGGAGCCTTTTATCGGCCCGCCGCTGACAGACAGCTTCCGTGAGTTCTATGAGATGGATGAGGAAAATGCGGCACAGGCTGTCAGATATTACAGAGAACGATTCAGTACGGTTGGGCTATTTGAGAATCAGGTCTATCCGGGTATTCCTGAAATGCTCGAAGAATTGAAGAGGGCCGGCAAAAGACTGGCGATCGCTTCCAGTAAGCCGACAGTATTTGTAAAGAAAATTTTAGAGCATTTTGAAATCTGCCAATACTTCGATGTGATCGTTGGCAGCGAACTGGACGGCACGCGCAGCCGTAAGGAAGAAGTAGTGGAGGAAGCGCTGCGGCAGCTATTGCCGGAGAAGGAAACAGAAAAGTATCCGGATGGGAATGGTGGTTTTGACAAAGCGGTAGTTATGGTCGGCGACCGGAAATTCGATGTGGAGGGTGCTATAGAACATGGCATAGCATCGGTTGGCGTGGCTTACGGGTATGCGGCAGAAGGAGAACTGGCAGAAGCGGGAGCTGATTATGTGGTTGAGACGGTAGAAGAACTGGCGAAGGTTTTGACCGCAGGGTGAAGAAGGATTATGAACGTGAATCAGGGAAAAAAGAGTTCATTCTATAAAATGTGGGATGTATTACAGCCCTTTGTTATATATTATTTTCTGCACATGGTTGTGTTTTATGTGCTGGCATTCCTGTTCCAGGTCAGTCTGGAAACTTTCGGGGAAGGTTATGCCGCCTTTATGATGGCGCATGCGGAGACGGTGACAGGGATTGTGAGCGGGGCTTCTATGCTGATTGCCGCCGCACCGTTATTTCCGATGCTGAAACAGGAACTGAATGACCGCAGGATACAGGAACACTCTGTGTATGCAAGCGTTGGGAAGCCGGATATCGGCAGTGTGCGGAATCAACAGGCGGTCAGAAGCATTCTCGCAGTAATTCTTGCTGTCACATCTTCTGTGGGACTGAATATTTTACTCAGTCTTACCGGATTTGTGGATGCGTCTGACACGTTTCAGGATGTATCCAAACGGCAGTTTGGCGTTGCATTCGGCATTGGCATCATACTTTATGGCGTTGTGTCGCCCCTTGCGGAAGAGATTGTGTTCCGTGGGCTGCTTTATAACAGGATGCGGAAGTATTATCCGACCTGGCCTGCCATTGTCGTATCCGGGCTTTTCTTCGGGATGTATCACGGCAATCTGGTGCAGGGAATTTACGGAACATGCATGGGTATTCTGATGGCGTATCTGTATGAAAGGACGGGACGTCTCCTGATACCGTTTCTCTTTCACGCAGCGGCGAATGCGGCGGTATATACATTGGGAAGTCTGCCTGCGGTACAGGAGTCGCTCTGGGGGAGAGGAAATTGTGCGATTCTCCTGACAATTTCCGCCATCTGTATTATCTGCCTGGAAAAAATCTTCCGCCATGAAAAAAATAATCATCAATAAGCGGAAGAAAGAAATGGAATTGTTTTTTATGGTGTAAATAAATTTGAAAATTATCTATATGTTCAGAAAATATATTACAAATATGTATTATTGACAAATAATCTGACAATTACAAGAAAAGTTTGTATTTACACGTGTTTACAAAGAAAGAAAACTGTTGTATAGTATAGGTGCAGGTCGCAAAGGAGCGTAATGTGGTTCCTTTTGCGACCTCTTTTTGCGCGCATCAGCAGAGTCAGAAGACTTGCGGAGCAGGCGCCGTGCTTGCACGGAAGCATGATGCGCAAGTCTTATGACGAGCAACGCGAACGAAGGGCCGAAGGCCCTGAGTCTGCTGATGCAGAGGGAAGAGTCAGCACTTATAAAATGTAAATAATTATGATGTGAAATAAAGTCAGGAGGAAAAGCTATGTTTGATGCGAAAATGACAGTTCCGGAGGCGCCGCTGCACCGTGCGGAATTTGAACATGACAACTGCGGTATCGGAGCCTGTGTGAACATTAAGGGACAGAAGAGCCGCGAGACGGTGGAAAACGCGCTGAAGATCGTAGAGAACTTGGAGCACAGAGCCGGTAAGGACGCGGAAGGCAAGACCGGCGACGGCGTCGGTATTCTTACGCAGGTGCCGCACAAGTTTATGGTGAAGGTGACGAAGGAATTGGGCTTCGATATTGGCCAGGAGAGAGAGTACGGCGTGGGAACCTTCTTTTTTCCGCAGGACGAGCTGCAGCGCAACCAGGCTAAGAAGATGTTTGAGATTATCGCCGAAAAAGAGGGTCTGAAATTCCTTGGCTGGCGTACTGTGCCGACCGTACCCGCCGTGCTGGGACATAAGGCGGTGGAATGTATGCCCTGCATTATGCAGGCTTTTATCAAGAAGCCTGCGAACATAGCCAAAGGTCTGGATTTTGACAGAAAACTTTATATTTTAAGAAGAACCTTCGAGCAATCCACGGATGTGACATATGTGGTCAGCTTATCCAGCAGGACGATTGTATACAAGGGTATGTTTTTAGTAGGACAGCTTCGTACCTTCTTTGCGGATTTACAGGACAGGGATTATGAGTCTGCTATCGCTATCGTGCATTCCCGGTTCTCCACCAATACGAATCCAAGCTGGGAGCGCGCTCATCCGAACAGATTCATCGTGCACAACGGCGAGATTAACACCATCCGCGGCAATGCCGACAAGATGCAGGCGCGAGAGGAAAATATGGAGTCCGACCACCTGGAAGGACAGATGCACAAGATTCTTCCCGCGATCAACGCGTCCGGTTCCGATTCTGCGATGTTGGATAACACGCTGGAATTTCTGGTGATGAGCGGTATGCCGCTGCCTCTTGCGGTGATGATTACCATTCCCGAGCCGTGGGAGAATAACAAGACCATGTCCCAGAAGAAGAAGGATTTCTACCAATATTATGCGACGATGATGGAGCCTTGGGACGGTCCGGCTTCCATTCTTTTCTCTGACGGAGATATTATGGGCGCGGTGCTTGACAGGAACGGTCTGCGTCCTTCCCGCTACATGATTACGGATGACGACACCCTGATTTTGTCCTCTGAGGTAGGTGTGCTGGATATCGCGCCTTCTAAGATCGTAGAGAAGGAGAGACTGCACCCCGGCAAGATGCTTCTGGTAGATACGATACAGGGCAGAGTTATTGACGATGATGAGATTAAGGAAAAATATGCTTCCGCGCAGCCTTACGGCGAATGGCTGGACAGCAAGTTGGTCGCGCTGCGCGAATTAAAGATTCCGAACCAGCGCGTGCCGGAATATACCTACGAAGAGAGACAGCGTATGCAGAAGGCTTTCGGCTATACTTACGAGGAGCTTAAGATGAGCATTCTGCCGATGGCGAAGAACGGCTCTGAGGCCATCGCCGCTATGGGTGTGGATACGCCGATTCCGGTTCTGTCTAAGGCGCATCATCCGCTGTTCCACTATTTCAAACAGCTTTTTGCGCAGGTAACAAACCCGCCTATCGACGCTATCCGTGAAGAGGTGGTTACTTCTACCACCGTATATCTGGGCAGCGACGGCAACCTCTTAGAAGAGATGCCGGAGAACTGCAATATGTTAAAGGTTCACAATCCCATCCTGACAAGCACTGACCTTCTGAAAATCAGGAATATGAAGGCGGAGGGCTTCAAGGTGGAGGTGATCCCGATTACCTACTATAAGAATACGAGTCTGGAAAAAGCCATCGACAGGCTGTTTGTCGAGGTGGACAGAGCGTATCGTGACGGCGCAAATATCCTCATTCTCTCTGACAGAGGCGTGGATGAGAACCGTGTGGCGATTCCTTCCCTGTTAGCGGTATCCGCTTTGCAGCAGCATCTGGTCAATACGAAGAAGAGAACCAGCGTGGATATTATTCTGGAGTCGGCGGAGCCGCGTGAGGTACATGATTTTGCGACGCTGCTGGGCTTCGGCGCTTCGGCCATTAACCCCTATCTGGCGCAGGAGAGCATCAAGGAGCTGATTGATAATCATATGCTGGATAAGGACTATTACGCGGCGGTCAACGATTATAACGACGCGGTGCTCCACGGCATCGTGAAGATTGCTTCCAAGATGGGTATTTCCACGATACAGTCCTATCAGGGTTCCAAGATTTTTGAGGCCATCGGTATTGATAAGGAAGTCATTAACAAATATTTTACGAATACAGTATGCCGCGTAGGGGGCATTACCTTAAAGGATATCGAGAAGGAAGTGGATACGCTGCATTCCATGGCGTTTGACCCGCTTGGTCTGTCCACTGATCTGACATTGGATAATCCGGGACATCATCAGATGAGAAGCGGCGCGGATGAGCACCTTTATAACCCGGAGACGATTCATTTACTGCAGCAGTCAACGAGACGCGGCGATTACGAGTTGTTTAAGAAGTATACTGCGGCGGTCAATAATGAGGAAAGCATCAAGAACCTGCGGGGGCTGATGGATTTCAACTATGCGAAGAAGCCTGTGCCGATTGAGGAAGTGGAGAGTGTGGAAAACATTGTTACCCGGTTCAAAACCGGCGCGATGTCCTATGGTTCCATTTCCAAGGAAGCCCATGAGACTATGGCCATTGCGATGAACCGCCTGCACGGCAAGTCCAATTCCGGCGAGGGCGGTGAAGACAAAGAGAGGCTTACCGTAGGACCGGACGGTCTAAACAGGTGCTCTGCGATTAAGCAGGTGGCAAGCGGCCGGTTCGGCGTGACCAGCGAGTACTTAAACAGCGCTCAGGAAATCCAGATTAAGATGGCGCAGGGTGCGAAGCCCGGCGAGGGCGGTCATCTGCCCGGCGGCAAGGTATATCCGTGGATTGCAAAGACCAGACATTCCACGCCCGGCGTGAGTCTGATCTCTCCGCCGCCGCATCATGATATTTACTCTATTGAAGATTTGGCACAGTTGATTTATGATTTGAAAAATGCGAATACAAAAGCGCGTATATCCGTAAAATTAGTGTCCGAGTCCGGCGTTGGTACGGTAGCGGCGGGCGTTGCCAAGGCAGGCGCGCAGGTCATTCTGGTATCCGGCTATGACGGCGGTACCGGAGCGGCGCCCCGCAACTCCATTCATAATGCGGGCCTTCCATGGGAGCTTGGCCTGGCGGAGACGCACCAGACGCTGATTCAGAACGGACTTCGCAATAAGGTGCGTATCGAGACGGACGGCAAGCTGATGAGCGGCCGTGACGTGGCAATCGCCGCAATCCTGGGCGCGGAAGAATTTGGTTTTGCAACCGCTCCGCTTGTAACTATGGGCTGCGTGATGATGAGAGTATGTAACCTGGATACCTGTCCGGTGGGTGTGGCGACGCAGAACCCGGAGCTTCGCAAGCGTTTTACGGGCAAACCGGAATATGTGGAGAATTTCATGCGGTTTATCGCGCAGGAGTTGCGGGAATATATGGCGAAGCTGGGTGTGCGCACCGTAGATGAACTGGTGGGCAGAACCGATCTTCTGAAAATCAAGGATAACCTGACGCAGAGGCAGCAGAAGATTGATTTAAGTCTGATTCTGCAAAACCCTTATGAGGGCAGCAAGGAGAAATATATTTTTGATCCCAAGCAGGTATACGACTTCCAGTTGGAGAAGACTTTAGATGAAAGAGTACTGCTCAAGCAGCTTTCCAAGGCACTGGAGACGGGACAGAAGAGAAGTCTTGAGGTGGACGTCACCAATACGGACCGTACTTTCGGTACGATTCTCGGCTCCGAGATCACGAGAAGATTCGGGGATACGCTGGAGGAAGACACCTACAGAATCCTCTGCAATGGCTCCGGCGGACAGAGCTTCGGCGCTTTTATCCCCAAGGGGCTTACCCTGGAGCTGGTGGGCGATTCCAACGACTATTTCGGCAAAGGCTTATCCGGCGGCAAGCTGGTGGTATACCCGCCGAAGGGCTCTAAGTTTAAACAGGATGAGAATATTATTATCGGCAACGTGGCGCTTTACGGCGCGACCTCCGGCAAGGCGTTTATCAACGGTGTTGCGGGCGAGCGCTTCTGTGTGCGTAACTCAGGCGCGATCGCTGTGGTAGAGGGCGTAGGAGACCATGGCTGTGAGTATATGACAGGCGGACGGGTAGTCGTCATTGGCTCCGTAGGCAAGAACTTCGCGGCAGGTATGAGCGGCGGTATCGCTTATGTGCTGGATGAAAATAACGACCTGTATACGAAGACCAACAAGGAAATGGTTTCTTCCTATGAAATTACTTCCAAATACGATGTTCTTGAGCTGAAAGAAATGATCAAAGAACATGTGGCTTATACAAATTCCGTTAAGGGCAAAGAGATTCTGGACAATTTCGGCGAATATCTGCCGAAGTTCAAGAAGATTATCCCGCATGATTTCGAGAGAATGCTGAAATTAATCGTGCAGATGGAAGAAAAAGGATTGAGCGCAGAACAGGCACAGATTGAAGCTTTCTATGCGAACCAGAAACAAAAAGGCTGAGAAAGGAAGAAAAAGATATGGGAAAACCAACTGGATTTTTGGATTATGAGCGCAGGGTTTCCAAGGACGCGAGTCCGAAACAGCGCATTAAGAATTTTAATGAATTTCATGAACATCTGACGATGGAGGAACAGCAGCTGCAGGGAGCGCGCTGTATGGACTGCGGTGTGCCGTTCTGTCAGTCGGGTATGACGCTTTGCGGTATGACCTCCGGCTGCCCCCTGCACAATCTCGTGCCGGAGTGGAATGATCTGGTCTATACCGGCAACTGGGAGCAGGCCTATAAGCGTCTGCACAAGACCAATAATTTTCCGGAGTTTACCTCCAGAGTATGTCCGGCATTGTGCGAGGCGGCATGTACCTGCGGTTTGAACGGAGATCCCGTCTCCACGAAGGAAAATGAGTACGCCATTATTGAGAATGCCTATGAGAAAGGCTACGCGGCTCCCAAGCCGCCGAAGGTAAGAACCGGCAAAACTGTGGCGGTCGTAGGAAGCGGTCCGTCCGGTCTTACGGTGGCGGACCAGTTAAATAAGAGGGGGCATCAGGTAACGGTATTCGAGCGCTCCGACAGAATCGGCGGGCTTCTTATGTACGGCATACCGAATATGAAGCTGGAAAAGCATGTCATCGACCGTAAAATCAACGTTATGAAGGAAGAGGGCGTGACCTTTGTGACAAACAGCGATATCGGCAAAACGGTGAAGGCGGATAAGCTGCTGAAGGAATTTGACCGGGTAGTGCTCTGCTGCGGCTCATCCAATCCCCGTGATATCAATGCGCCGGGACGGGACGCCAAGGGGATTTATTTCGCGGTGGATTTCCTGACCCGTAATACCAAGAGTCTGTTAGATTCTGAGTTCAGAGATAAATTATATGTGGATACCAAGGGCAAAGACGTAGTCATCATCGGCGGCGGCGATACCGGAAACGATTGCGTTGGCACGGCAATCCGTCACGGCGCGAAATCCGTGACCCAGATAGAGATGATGCCCAAGGCGCCCGACATGCGCGCGGCGAACAATCCATGGCCCGAATGGCCCAAGGTCTGCAAGACCGATTACGGTCAGCAGGAAGCCATCGCCGTATACGGACACGACCCGCGCATCTATGAGTCAACGGTGAAAGAGTTTATCAAGGATAAGAACGGCTGCCTCAAAGCGGTCAAAATTGTGTCCCTCACATGGGAGAAGGATCCGGAGACAGGCCGTATGAATATGAAAGAAGTGGCTGGCTCCGAGAAGCTTCTGGACGCGCAGATCGTATTGATTGCGGCGGGCTTCCTGGGCAGTCAGAAATATGTAACAGATGCCTTTAAGGTAGCGTTGGACGGCAGGACTAATGTCAAAACGGATGCCGGTAAATTCGCCACCAGCGTAGACAAAGTCTTTACAGCAGGCGATATGCATACCGGCCAGTCCCTCGTTGTCAAAGCCATTCGCCAGGGCCGTGAATGTGCCAGAGAAGTAGACGAAAGCCTGATGGGGTATACAAATATGCATCTTCAGTAGAGCCGTGCATGGATAAAAATGAGAACAATCAGAAGAGGATGCTCGCATACTCGGCTGGTTGTTTTCATTTTTAGACATATAGGGCGAAGCCCGTGACCGAGATGGAGCAAAGCGGAATCGAGGTGTGCACGGCGGAGCAGGCGTACGCCTCACATGAGTGAAACGAAGTGAAGCGAATGCGCTGCCAGACAAAAACCGCTTACAAAAATTTTAAAAACATGTTAAAATAAACTCAGAAAATACTTCTGGTAATTTTGTGTATAAAGACTTTTTCACACTAGGATTCGCCGAATGTGAAAGAGTCTTTTTTTATCGGAAGCATATTTCAGCCATTGTTCATGCCACAGTCGGCATAACAGAAATTCCAAAACTTAATGAAACAAGCAGGAGGAGAAGAAGAGATGAAAAGAGTAAAAGCGGCTTGCATTACCCAGACATTGCATTTTATGTTAAAAGAGGATGCGGAACACGGTTACGCGGTAAGAATGGTGGAAGAGGAAGTGAAGAAATACAAGAGCGGACTGGACAGAGCGGGCACCAAATATAAGATTCTGTCGGAAGAGAAGCAGAGCGACGGCTCTGTCGTGATGGAGATTAAGAAGCAGTACAATACATCGCCGGTAGGAGATTATTTGAATTAGAGAAGAGCTGTTAGCAAACTGGCTGATGATTTGTATCAAAACTGAAATAGAAAGAAAGCGGAAGAAGAAAGGACTGCGCACCGTTATACGGTGTGGCAGTCCTTTAACTGACCCGCCAGGTCAGAAATTTTTTCCAGAATCTGTTTGCAGGCATCCATGTTTTTGACCGACGTTTCAGAGGTGCGAAGTCCTTCGTTGGAACAGGCGGCTACTTCCTGGCTGGCGGCGGACAACTGGGAAATATTCTCTGAAATCGTATCCGTTGAAGAGAGGATGGTCACCATGCTCTCCCGGGTATTTCTGATATTATCGGAAAGAGCGCTCATTTCCTGACTGATAGAGTCAAATCTGGACAGGGTGTTTCCAATCATGGCGTTCTGCTGGTGGACGGAATCTACGGAATGTCTGACGCTTTCATTTACCTTTTTGGTTCCCTGATTTAACTCCTGAATGATTGCCGTGATTTTGTTGGAAGCGCTCTGCGTCTGCTCGGACAGATGACGGATTTCGTCTGCCACAACAGCAAAGCCCCGACCGGCCTCTCCGGCTCTTGCGGCTTCGATAGAAGCATTGAGGGCGAGCAGATTCGTTTGGCTTGAAATGCTTATGATCGTGCCGATAAACTGTTCTACCTCCTTGACCTGATCGGTCAGTTGCTCGATTACGCGGACGGTGTCGTCACTTGCCCGAGCTACGTTTTCCGCCTGCGACTTCAATTCATGAATTTCACCGGAGCCTTCTGCAATCGTCTGCATGGTGCGGTCGGAGGCCTCTGACATCGCGCTTATTTCCTTCTCTGCCTTGTCGGAAATCTGTTGGATCTGCATACACATGCTGGCCTGCTGTTGGATGGACTCTGCGGTACTCTCTGTGCTGTCCGCAATATTATCCATAGCGAAATTGCTGCTGTCAACGCACTGTTTCAACTGCTCTACCATGTCCATTGCGTGCGTAAACTGCCCGGAGATAGCATCGGCGACTTCTGACATGGTCCGGTTGGCTCTTTCCTGGGCCTCGGCGGCTGCCATAAGAGACTGTGAATGCTCTTCATTGAAACGGATTAACAGCCGGGTCACGGTGATGGAAGCGATAGCCACTAAAACCAGTGCCAGCAAATCCATGAAAGCCCCGGTCTGATCGAAGGCGTCATTATTCCAGCGGAGAGCTACACGCGTGAAATTAGTCAGAAGCGCTACCGTATTGCCTGCCATGATAAGCTTCACATTGAGGAATGCCATGGAAGCGACAAGAAGGGCAAATACATATGTAAATGCGCTGTCAGTATTGTTTAACAGGGTAATGATCACATAAGCGACGGCACAGGAGCCCATGATAGCAACAGAACATGCCTTGGTGTCCCGATATCTGAGAAAAGTAAAGGTGCTGATTAGAATAGCTGTAATAACGAAAATAATCTGTATGACCAAATGCATGGAAACCGAAACGGTCAATAAAGATGCGGTGAAGCTGAGAAGAAAATAACCCAGAATAATCATAATGACGGGATATATTCTGGCATTAGCGGCGCGGTATTGTTGTTTTGTCATAAAAAAGCCCCCCTTTTTGAGACATAAATGTTAAGAATCTATAAAAATAGTACCACTTTTTTCAAAAAGCGACAACAAAATTCACAAAATCCTGGTGATTTATATCATCAATAAGGAGGGTCATGTTCTGGTCTTTATAATAACTGGATGCCGTGTGCCAGCGCCTCTTTCGTAATGTCACTGGGCCAGAGGGAGGACTGCACCTCGCCGATGTGCGCTTTTCTGAGGAAAAACATACAAATACGTGACTGGCCGATGCCGCCGCCGATGGACAGCGGAAGCGTGTCATCTAATATGGCTTTCTGGAAAGGGAGATCTGCGCGCTCCGGGCAGCCGGCTTTCGCAAGCTGACTAAGCAGCGAGTCTTTATCCACGCGGATGCCCATAGAGGACAATTCCAGCGCAATATCGAGTACCGGATAATAAACCACGATATCGGCGTTTAATTTCCAGTCGTCGTAGTCCGGCGCGCGGCCGTCATGCTTCTCACCGGATTCCAGCAGGTCGCCAATCTGCATAATACAGACGGCGCCTTTCGCCTTTGTGATGTAGTATTCCCGCTCCTTGGGGCTGTAATCGGGGAACATATCCTCAAGCTCCTGGGTGGTGATGAAGAAGATTTCTGAGGGCAGGATTTCTTCTATGTAGTCGTACTGAATCGCCATATATTTTTCAGTCTTACGCAATACTTTATACACAGTGCGCACAGTATCTTTTAAAAAGTCCAACGTGCGCTCCTCTTTGGAGATAATTTTCTCCCAGTCCCATTGATCGACATAGATAGAATGAATGTTATCCGTCTGTTCATCCCGGCGTATGGCGCTCATATCCGTATAGAGTCCTTCTCCATGAGCAAAGCCGTATTTGCCGAGCGCATAGCGTTTCCACTTAGCCAGAGAGTGCACGATTTCTGCGGGGGCGTCATTTTGCTCCTTAATACCGAATACGACAGGCCGCTCCACACCGTTTAAGTTGTCGTTAAGTCCGGATGTCGGTTCTACGAAAAGGGGTGCGGAGACGCGCAGCAGGTTCAGGCGTTCCGCCAGCAGATTCTGAAAAAAGTCTTTGACTGTTTTGATGCCAATCTGCGTATCGTGCAGATTCAGGGCAGAATGGTAGTCCTTTGGTATGATTAAATTATCCATATA
>JAGAIZ010000011.1 GCA_017626325.1 Lachnospiraceae bacterium
ATGCTACTACGAAGATAACAATAGCCAGTAAGATTAATACGACTGAGTTCACACTAATTCCCTCCTATTTTGTATATTTCTTTAGTGTAACTTGTTCTTATATGAAATAGATTGCTCTATTCTATAAGCGTGTCTGCTCTTCCATGATTTGTTTGAAACCAGGCTTTCCTTCCTTTACGTCTTTATAATTAGCGGTGTAAAGCTTGACGGATTTGCGCCCCACATAATTGGTATAGACCTGTTCGTCTTCCATCGTGGCGCAAACGATATGAGCCTGGGAAAAGCCTCTCATATTAAACCGATACCCTTTTTCATACTTGAAATGCTTAACAGCCTTCTTCATCTCCCCGGATAAAGGCTTCTCAGCAATGATACTGACGGTTAAATAGCTGTACATATGTCCGGCTGCAGGCAACTCTTCTCCTTTACGGACAAGTACCGGCTCCATATAGTCTTTTACCAGCGCGTAAGCTTCTTCAATTAACGCTTGGTCAACTTCTTTGGTCTCTATAAAAAGGATATGCTCGTAACTGTCAGAGGACCACATATTTGCTTCCCTGACTAAAATATATTTCTCTACATGCGAAAAAAAGTATCCATACGCAGGATACTCTTTACCATGAATGACATATGGCTGATAGATATCAAAGGTCCCTGAGTATTTCCGCAACAGTTGATCCAGATAATCAGCAGTTCTCATTCTAATACCCCTTCGTATTATTTAAGCTTATCTATATTAATTTTCAGATATCCATATAACTTTATCACATTAAAGTCTTCAATTCAATATTAAATTTATATTTTTTTAATGTTCTCTTAATATTTTTGTTATCATCATTTCCTGTACTGTCAGAATAGTCTGGCTACGGTTCCATAATCTGCAGCAGATGTTCAAAATATGCGGGAAGCGGCGCCGAGATTTCCATATACTCTCCTGTCCGGGGATGCAGGAATCCGATCACCATGGCATGAAGCGTCTGACCGCACAGATGATATGGCGATTTGCGCGTCCCATATACCTCGTCACCCAATAGCGGATGTCCAATGCTCGTCATATGCACTCTGATCTGATGGGTACGTCCGGTTTCCAACTGACATTCTATATAAGTATATTCCCCGAAACGTTTCAGCACTTTATAATGCGTTACCGCCTGCTTCCCATTTCGCTCATTGATTGCCATTTTTCTGCGGTTTAAGGGATCTCTTCCTATGGCGGCCGCAATCGTCCCTTCCTCCGCCGCAACGACACCGTGTACAATAGCCCGGTATTTCCGGGTAATCGTGTGCTCTTTGAGTTGTTCTGCAATATGGTTATGCGCAAGATCGTTTTTGCAGATGATCAGAGAACCGGTAGTATCCTTGTCGATGCGGTGCACGATGCCGGGACGCAGAACGCCGTTGATACCGGATAAATTGTCTTTACAATGATACATGACCGCATTGACAAGCGTACCGCTGTAGTGTCCGGGCGCGGGATGGACTACCATATTCTTGGGCTTATCCACAATCAGCAGATCGTCGTCTTCATACAGAATCGATAAAGGGATATTTTCAGCCTCAATTGCAGGCTGGGCGGCTTCGGGAATCTGAAAGATGATCTCGTCATCCACCTTCAGCCTGTAGCTTGCCTTCTGCGGTTTGTTATTGACGAATACTTCGTTGTTTTTGATGCATTTCTGGATATAGGAGCGGGACAGTTCCGCAATCGCGCCGCTCATCCATTTATCGAGCCGCTCGTCATCCTCGTCTAACCCAATCTGGTAAGTAAATTGTTCCATAACGCAAGAAGCTCCGTTTCCGTTCCCTATTTAATCTCGCGGTAATGATTCTGCTTGAAGCTGATAAAGTTTAAATCTTTTTCTTTGTAATAAAACAATAAAAGAAGGATCAGTACCAAAGCGGAAACCGAGATATAAATATCCGCCACGTTAAAAATAGGAAAATTGATCAATACAAAATAAATAAAATCTACCACATAATCGTAGCGGATCCGGTCGATCACATTGCCGATCGCTCCTGCCGCGATCAGGCTTAACAAAAGATGCAGAATCGTATATTTACGATCATCAGGCGTTTTCCATAAAACGTATGCGATGACGCCAAGGATGACCATCGCCACAAAGATGAAGAATACTTTCTGGTTCTGCAGCATTCCGAAAGCGGCGCCCTTGTTTTCCAGATAATTCAGTTCCAGAACGCCGCTTATAATATTAAATGCCGCTTTATCTTTCAGATGGATAACTGCCAGGTATTTGGTGTATTGGTCAAGCAGAACCAGCAAAATGATACTGAACAGATCCAATAACAAAAACAGCTTTTTTTTCAGACTCATACGTTTATTCCTTTGCATCCTCGTCGCTGAAATAGATTTCTCTGATTGCGTCAAGGATTTCTTCATCTGTTATGGTTTTATCAATTACGGCTTTGCCGACTTTCTTTAGCAATACGAATTTTATCTGCCCTGCTTCCATTTTTTTGTCGGATTTCATCAGCGTCAGTATTTTATCCGGTTCAATATTGTCAATGCTGATCGGAAGGTTGAAAGGGACAAACATATCGCGCACTTCATAATATTCGTCCATGGACAGCCAGTTATGTTTCCAGGAAATATAAGCGGCGGCTACCATACCAAGCGCGATACATTCTCCGTGCAGCATCTCGAAATTCATATACTTTTCAATTGCGTGGCCGATTGTGTGGCCGAAATTCAGAAGGGCGCGATCCCCCTTTTCGGTGGGATCCTTCTCCACCACCAGTTTCTTTACCGTACAGCTTCTGATCACCATTTCTTCTAAGATTTCGGGATTGCGGTCGTGAATCTCATACATATTTTCCAGAAGCCATTCATAGAATCCGGCGTCTTTGATGAGTCCGTGCTTCATGACCTCCGCAAATCCCGCATAGAACTGTCTCTCATCCAGTTCCTTCAGAACTGAGATATTCATATAGACTAATTTAGGCATGTAGAAAGCGCCGACCATATTCTTATACCCGTCGAAATCAACGCCTGTCTTACCGCCGATGCTGCTGTCAGACTGCGCGATCAGAGTGGTGGGAATCTGGATGAAATCGATTCCGCGCAGATAGGTTGCCGCCGCAAAGCCTGTGATATCGCCTACCACGCCGCCGCCAAGCGCTAGCAGCAGATCCTTACGGTCAAATTTCTCTTCGATCAGTGTTTTATAGATTTCCCTGACCGTATCCAGCGTTTTACTGCTCTCTCCTGCGGGAAAAGAATAAAGAATTACTTTTTTGCAGTTCCCTTCCAGAATATGCAAAACTGTCTCTCCGAATAATTTCTCCGTATTGGAATCCGCAATAATTGCAATTCTCCTGTTTGCCGCATCAAACGCCTGCAGCTCGTCTAAGAGCAGATCAAAATCCCTGGTATATACAATGTCATAACAGGGCTTCTTTTCATAATTAATTGTCATTCTGGTCGCCATATGGTTTATTCCTTTCGAATTTATCTTATTATGTGATGATAGATGATATAAGAAACTTCCTGGCATAACTGTCAGGAAGTCATAGTACAAAACTGATTTGCATGTCGGTCTGCGTAAAGCCTACATACCGTTATTGATCGGTACGTCAAAGGAACCGGATAAAATCTCCTGAAAATCACCGGAAATATCTACGCTTGCAGGGGTGATAATGAAAATATAATGAGATATTTTCTGCAGGTTGCCGGAAATCGCGAAGCAGGAACCCGATGTAAAATCAATAATCCGCTGTGCAATATCTACGTCCAGTCCTTCTAAATTAAGGACGACGGTTCTGTTGGCCAGAAGCGTTTCTGTGATTTCGCGGGCGTCCTCTACCGTAGTCGGTTTGATCACACATACCTCCATGCCGGTACCGGGCATTTTCTTCGCCTGACGCATGGGCGTTACTTTAGGAGATGTTTTCTTAACCAGCTTATCATCGTCCGCAGAAAGCTCGTCTTTTACAGGAGACAGCTTCTTAACAGGTTCCGGTTCTTCATCGAAGTAATCGTCGTCAAAATATTCATCTTCTTCGTCGTTTAATTTCATGGCGCTCAAAAACTTATCCATTACACTCATTACTAAGACCTCCGTCAACTAAACTTATTATCGTTTTGCCATCATAACTTATGTATACTAAACGGTATGATATTGTCTTTCTCCAAAAATACCGGTTCCAACTCTAATGTACGTTGCGCCCTCTGTTATTGCGACTTCATAGTCGTCGGTCATACCCATAGAAAGCTCTTCCATAGAAACATTATCAATGTTTTTATGTATTATGTCAACATATATTTGTTTTAATTTTGCAAAATAAAGCCTGTTTTCTTCTGCTGCTTCGACATATGGCGCTATCGTCATCAGCCCTTTGATGATAATGTTGGGTAATTTGGCAATCTCCTCCACGAGTAAAACAGCTTCCTCAGAAGTGGTCCCAAACTTGCTCTCTTCTTCCGCCACGTTGACTTCCACCAGGATGGAAACCGTCACATTTTTCTTTACGGCTTCCTTGCTGATCTCTTCCGCAAGCCGCAGGGAATCCACACTGTGAATCAGATATACCTTATCGACAATATATTTCACCTTGTTGCGCTGCAAATGCCCGATCATATGCCAGCGGATATCTTTGGGCATTTGCTCATATTTATCGACCAGTTCCTGTACTTTGTTCTCGCCGAAATCGCGGCAGCCGTAATCATATGCTTCCATAAGCATTTCGACAGGCTTTGTTTTGCTGACCGCGATCAGCCGTACATCCCGGGCGTTTCGTCCGCAGCTTTCGCAGGCGGCGCGCATCTTCTCTTCTACATGCCTGATATTATCCTGAATCATATTAATCCTCCATGTCAGAGCAATTTTTCAATCTAGCCCCATTCTAAAAATCGGTATTTATTGATAAATAAATTCATTATCGTCTACGGTCGATGCATCTAACACGATATAGTCATATACGTTCAAACCATACATGGTATTGGACTTGACGATTGCATATTCCTCATTCTGATAAAGAATAATGATCTGCTTGAAATCTGCATAGCCTTTATTGATATTGTATACGCCAATCAGGGAGCCTGTCTTACTGATTGCGTATTTCTCAGTAGATTCCGGCTTGATAATATAATTACCGGCGCGCAGAACCGTATCGTCAAGATAGTATTCTGTCTCCGTCTCCTGATAGATCGTAGTCTCTACAAATTCCGTGACGGCGTTGCCGTCTTCGTTATAGGTCTCGAGGAGTACGCCGTAGTTGCCGCTGTTACCGCCCTGCGTTACATATTCCTTGGGTACGATAAAGAACTCTTTTTCCACAATGGAGGAATTGGGAATCTTAAGTCCCTTTTCTTCATCCAGCAGCAGTTCAATATCAATAAAGCGATCCGTACAGAAGGTGATCATGGAATTGGTAAAGGAAAGCGATACAAACGTATCTCCCTCCTCATTGGTGTATGATTCCACTGCGCCCCATGCCGTATATTGGT
The DNA here is from genome assembly GCA_017626325.1 of Lachnospiraceae bacterium. Lineage (GTDB taxonomy): Bacteria > Bacillota > Clostridia > Lachnospirales > Lachnospiraceae > UBA3282. The sequence goes on from JAGAIZ010000011.1 coordinate 5,465, forward strand.
TCTTCAGAAACTTAACCTCTATATATTCTTCTTCCACCAGTTGTGCCGCGGTATCCTCGTCCACCTGAATGACGATCGACCAGTCTTCATTCGTGGAAAGCTTATAAACGGGATCTCCTCTGGCAATGAGCTGGTTGTTGACAAAGTGATTTTTCTCATAATTTTCCTGATTAAAAAGCTCGGCCGTCATATCCTGTAAGGTGAGGTCTTCATAGCCGTCGGTGGAATAAATCACAATTCCGCTTTTAGCAGCATAACAGGATGTTATCAGGGAAGTGGCGGAGGCATTATTTACCGCATCTACATTCTCAAGCATATTATAATTGGCAAGCTTTAACACCGTGCCCTCCACGTTGTATTTGAAGTTATAGACATCAGAAAACGCAGTCTGGTCAAAACCGTTGGTGAAAGATGTAATTTCTGTCTTTAATTCGGACAGATCCGCGTCGGACAGAGAGTTCTCGCCGCTCTCATTCGCCTGGATATAGTCAGAAAGGCGTCCCGTTTCATCGACGGTATAGATCAGGTTTCCGACTGCCGTACGTTCCCCTTCCCGGGCAAAATAGTTGATATAACCGGCGTCGGTACTGTTCACAATTTCTTCTGTGCGCAGCGCGATTCCCTTATAGATGCTGTTGGAAGAAAGGGAACCTTCTTTTACGCTGTATCCGACAATATGCTCTGTCTTGAAATACATAACGACACAGATAATAACATAGACAAAAATAGCGGCAAAAATGAGCATACCGATATTCAAATTGAGCGGCCGCCTGTATTTAGTTATCTTATTCGGGTTATTAGCCAAAACAGATTCTCCCTTGTTACGCTCTGATGAAAAAATACAAAACAACGAGCAGTCGCGCCGCGAACTGCTCTTATGTCAAAAACCCCGGAGATTCCGGGGCTTTTATAAAATTACATCGTTTATGCCGGTATATGCAGATATTACTTCATTTGCAAAGTATTATGTAAATGCATAAATATTATAATGAAATAATTACCTTTGATTTCACATCTTCAGGCAGCTCGCTCTCGTCCAAAGAAACGCTCAAAACAAAATTTACGTGGAATTTATCGCTGATCTCATCAAGCTTGGCAATCGTAGCGCTGATGTCAGATTCTTCCAGACAGGCAATCTTCAGAAAGCTGTCAAAATACATCTGCTGTAAATCGTGATCCTGTGAGATAATGCCGCTGATAAAACCCACAAATTCGTCGCTGTTTGTTATCAGATAATCAGAAACATTAATCAAACGAATCTTGTTGTTTAACTCGAACATATGCTTCGTACTCTTGTCCAGATATACTACATTTCCCTGTGCGTCTTTTATCTCGGTATTTACTTTATCCAACAACTGTTTGGTCTTTCCTTTTCCCTTTTTACCTGCAATTAATTGAACCATGGCGATACCCTCCTAAAGTAAAATATAATATAGTCAATGCAATACTTCATTTAAATTTATTATAAGGGAAGTTCCCCAAAAAAACAACTAGAAAAGTTTAATTGATCAACCCAAGCAGGGCCGTCATATCCGTATATAACTGTTCCCTGGAACTGTCCTTCATAATGACCGAAATATACGGCGTCCCGCTGCTGCTTCTGGAAAGCAGGATCAGACAGTGGCCGGCCGCGTTCGTTGTGCCGGTTTTGCCGCCGATAACCGTAACATTGGGCGGCATATCGTACGTGCCCTTGAGATACAGGTTGCTGTTTTCCATTTCGAGAGACTTCTCATTGCCGTTTGCGTCCGTGTAGACGGTGCTGTAGGAAGTCATCTGGATAATCTGGTTAAACAGGTCATATTTTAACGCCTCCTGAAAGATCAGATACAGATCGTAGGCGGTCACATAATGGCCCTCTTCGGTCAGTCCGTTGGGATTCTTAAAATTACAGTTCGTAGCGCCGATCTCCAAGGCTTCTTCGTTCATGAGCGCCACGAATTCATCCACGGAACCGGCTACGCCTTCCGCGATCAGAACCGCCGCATCATTCGCCGAGTACAGAAGCAGAATGTGAAGCGCCTGATCAAGCGTCATCTGGTCTCCCGGCTTTAAGCCGCACAACTGCGCGCCGGATTCCGTGATGATCACATTGTCAGAGGCTGTCAGCATCTGATCTGTAGAGCCATATTTCAAGGCGACTAACGCGGTCATGACTTTGGTCAGGCTGGCAGGATGAATCTGCTCATTGGCATTGAGCGCATACAGGGTTTCCAGATTCTTCGTATCAAACAAAGCGGCGGCTCCCACCTCAGACAAGTCGATTCCGGCGGGCGTAATATCCTCCGACGCCACGCACAGATCAGAAGCAAAAGGATCTACCGTCTCCTGATTGGTGATATTGACAAGCTGATAGCTGCTTACATCGCTGTTTAACTCATACGGCATATCGTATCCGGTGCTGCCGCAGCCGGTCAAAGCCGTAAGCGCCGCAGAGAGCACGGCGCACAGCCTACGTTTCAGATTTTTTCGTTTCGAATTCCTATTTGTACATTTCACGCCACTCAAGGTCTCCTCTGTCGAGCGATTTGATCAGCAGTTCCGCAGACGCCAGATTTGTCGCAAGCGGTATATTGTGCCTGTCGCAAAGCATTACCACGTTATTGACATCCGGCTCATGTGACTTCGGATACAGCGGATCACGCAGGAAAATCACAAGGTCGATCTGGTTATGTTCGATCTGTGCGCCAATCTGCTGCGCACCGCCAAGATGCCCCGCCAGATATTTGTGAATATTCAGATTGGTCACTTCCTCGATCAGTCTCCCGGTCGTTCCGGTTGCGTATAATTCGTTCTTGCTCAAGATCCCCCGATAAGCAATACAGAAATTCTGCATCAGTTTCTTCTTTGCATCATGTGCAATTAATGCAATGTTCATAATAACACCCTTCTTTACTATTATTTTTTGCATTGTAACCGTACGTTCAGTACGAACCCCACCCCGATATACAGACTTACAAGCGACGTTAAGCCGTAGCTTACAAACGGCAGCGGAATGCCTGTATTGGGAATAACGCCGGTGGCCACAGATATGTTGATGATGCCCTGAAATCCGATCAATGCCGCGACCCCGGCAGCTATAATCGTTCCGGCAATATCTTTGGCCCTCCTAGCTACCATAATACATTCAAATGAGATGAAAATCAATAACACAATTACACTGCAGCCTCCAACAAACCCAAATTCTTCACCGATCACCGCAAAAATAAAGTCCGTCTGGGGCTCCGAGATAAAGTTGCCGTTTTTTACGGAGCTGATCTCGTTGGTACGATACCCTTTGCCGTACAACATGCCGGAGCCTATGGCAGTAATGGAATTGGTCTGCTGATAAGCTTCCGTCTGCGCGTATTCTTCCGGATACAGCCAGGCCAGAATCCGGCTCTGCTGATATTCGTCGATCAGCGTCTGATCGGGCTGCAGGACAAGCGTCAGAATGATAATAAAGGCAGGAACCGCTATGGAGAGCGCCAGAATAATATATTTCCAACTGATTCCGCCTACAAATAAGATGACGCAGAACAGCAGCACAATCATGATACTCGTGGACATATCCGGCTGTATATAGATAAGAAATATCGCCGGAATAAAGAGGAGAATGCATATTCCGATCATTTTAAGCGTTCCCATCTCATCCTGGTGTTTCATGATAAACTGTGCAAAAAACAGAATCAACAAAATCTTGGCTGTCTCAGAAGGCTGAAACTGAATGCCGAAGATAACAAGCCACCGCTGCGCTCCGCCGGCTTCGACGCCCATAAGCTTCACAAGAGCCAGCAGAAGGATGTTAAGCGCATACAAAACCCAGTAAAACCGTAAAATAACAGTATAGTCAAACAAAGAGATGACAAGCATCAGAAACGCGCCGAAGACAAACCCCATAATCTGTTTGGACTGCACATCCGCTTTGGCGCTGCCGATGGCAAAGATTCCGATCACCGTCAGGGCGACCACAAGCAGGATTAATTTAAAGTCATAATCTCTGATGCGATACTGACGCAGCATAGTCATCTCTCCTTTCTTTCGTTCGGTCTGCTTCACGGGTCAATGAGGGAAGGGATTCCTGCCCTGCACTACCCTATTGCTTTAAGTCCAGAATCGGTATATTGGCATACAGCGTCGGATTCTTAAGGCTTCGCCCCTTGCTGCCTGTCTTGGTGATCTGGATCTCCATGGTCTGCGTATCGATTTTCATATATTTCGATATGACCTTTGCAATGTCGTTTTTAATCATTTCCATCATTTCCGGCGAGCAGTTCACCCTGTCGGAAATGAGCAGTATTTTCAGCCGGTCTTTGGCTATTTCTCTGGAGCTTTTCCGTTTTAATATGTTTTTAAACAATCTGATCCCCCCTAACCTTTATGAAAAATACCTGATACCTTCGCCCAGAAAGAAATCCCTTTCTCAAGATCCATAAAAGGAACTTCTTTACCGAGTACTCTGTAACAAATATTCTGATAGGCTTTACCTGCCAGCGTATTACTGCCGACTAACGGTTCCCCCTGATTCGTGGCGATTACCACGTTCTCATCATCAGGAACCATGCCGATAAGCGGCAGGGAGAGAATATCCACCACATCCGCCGAAGACATCATGTCTCCCCGCTTAATCATATCGTGCCGGATGCGGTTAATCACCAGATCTATCTTATGTATTTCATTGGCTTCCAAAAGCCCGATAATGCGGTCGGCGTCGCGGATTGCGGAGACCTCCGGCGTGGTTACGACCAACGCTCTGTCCGCGCCGGCGATGGCATTCTGAAAGCCCTGTTCAATACCTGCCGGACAATCCAGAATAATATAATCAAACTGGTCTTTCAGATGATTGATCATCTTGACCATCTGGGCAGGATTTACTGCGCTTTTATCTCTCGTCTGTGCGGATGGAAGAAGAAACAGCGTGGGATACCGCTTGTCCCTGATCAGCGCCTGCTTGACACGGCAGTTGCCTTCCACAACATCCACAAGATTATAGACAATCCGGTTCTCCAGTCCCATGACGACATCCAGATTCCGCAGCCCGATATCCGTATCGATCAGGAGTACCTTTTTGCCCATTGCGGCAAGACCTGTTCCAACGTTTGCAGAAGTAGTGGTCTTTCCTACCCCGCCTTTCCCTGATGTGACGACAATTACTTCACTCATACGAAAACCTCCAAAATGAATCGTTATCGTCCCCTAAGCGCCGTCCTTAAATCGGCAGGTCGCTTAGTAATTCTTTGGTAATAGGCTCTAATTTCACTCTTCCGTCCACCACATAAGCAATTTTGGGCTGAATCTTTGGTTTGATAGACCATTTGCTCTGTTTTTCTGATGTTTTATATTTGAAATCACCGATTTTTAATTTCTCGGGTGACATTTCAAGCGCTACGACATAATGTCCTTCCGCACCGTTGCCGCCGGCGTAAGCCTGTCCATAGAGACCTCCCAGCACAATGATGTCCTTACTGGATGCGACGCAGGCGCCGGGATAGACATCGCCCAGCACAATGATGCTGTTCTCGGTTTCCAACATCTGCCCGTCCTTTAATGTGCCTTTGTAGAACTGCCCGGCGTTTTCCATGACCTGCTGATGATAGGAAAGCTTCTGCAGGGCTTTGATATAATTTTTGTTCGTCTCTTCGTTCTTTCCCATGATACACACCACATCCAGTTGGGAATTGGCTGTAATGGTGTTGATGATCCTGCGCTCTTCCTGATCGGTAAGGCTGCGCCCCTCGAAGGAAAGAACCATGCTTGCGTCCTTAAAAAAGTGAGCAGACTGTTTGAATTTCAGTCCGATTTCGGTAAGGAGCTGTTCAAACGGCATCTCCTCGTCCAGAAAGATGGACAAGCCGTTGGGATAACTTTTAATAATAACTGGGTTTTTCATAATATTCCTCCATGTTCGGAACCGCCGGATTTCAATGGCTGTTTAGTCCGCGTTGATAGAAGCGCCCTCCAGCGTGCCTGCCGTTCCGGTAATGATTTCGCTTTCGTCTTTCAGTCCGTAATAGTATTCATAGACGTCTTTGGCTATCTGTGCGGCGTAGTCGGACGAATAACCGTTAGCCACACGGACTGTAACAGAGATCTCAGGCGCTTCATAAGGCGCATAGCTTATGAACAGAGCGTGGTTGGGACGATTCCTGTTCTCCTGTGCCGTACCGGTCTTGCCGGCCACATTCACATCAAGATCAGAGAAATACGATTTGGCTTCCACAACGCCGCGCATGCCTGTATGAATCGCGTCCCAGTAGGCGGAATCCATATCGATCTGATTGCGGATATCTGCCTGATTGTCTGTGATCAGATTGCTGTCATGATCTTCTATTCTGTCTACTAAGGTTAAATTATAACATGTTCCGCTGTTTGCAATCGTTGTAACGTATCGCGCAAGCCCTACGGTAGTATAGTTATTGGTACCGTGACCGATCGCGGAACGGACCGCGTCGGTATCTGATACTTCCGGCGTATACTCTTCTATCTCCACACCGGAGGTCTCGGACAGACCATATAAATCCGCGTATTTGGCCAGCTTGTTTAACGCCACATCACTGTTATAGCTGTCTCCCACGATTCCGAGGCGGTAGCCCACTTCGTAGAAGAAACCGTTGCAGGAATGCCGGATGCCTTCCGAGACGTTAATAGAACCGTGTGCGCTGGGGTAAATCCAGCATCGGGGCGCCGGTGAAATTTTCTCGAAAATTCCCGTACACGTTATCGTATCGGTGGTGGTAATCAGTCCTTCCATCAAAGCCGCCGTAGAAGATACGATCTTGAAAGTAGAACCAGGCGCTGTTTTCTGCTGCGTCGCATAATTTAACAAAGGATAGGACAGGTCATTGCGCAGACTGGCATAGTATGCCGCGTCTACTCCGTTAGCCATTTTGTTGTTATCGTAGCTTGGATAAGAAACGAGCGCCAGCACGTCTCCGGAATCCACGTCCGTAATGACGATAGAACCGGAATAGGGATCCAATGCTAACTGCGCCGGAGTAAGATCCAACTGCTCTATACGCTTATACATAAAGGCGTAAGCGGTTTCGTTACCCGCTTCAAACTGGCTGAGTTCATCCTCCGGCAGCGTGACAATATTCTGCTCCAACAGAAGCTGACATATCTGACGCCCCGTTATTTCATCATTGTTGATCATGTAACGGTACAGCTTCTTATCAAAATCGTTGTCTTCATCAAGCTGTTCGAAGATGTAATCTATGATTTTATTATAAATCTCTACGGAGTCCGAGTACTGGGAGCTGATTTCCAGTCTGGACACATCGATCCAATTCTGCGCAATGGCATAATTGAGATATTCGTTCAGGCTGATTGTTTCATCCTTTGTCCACGCAATGTAGGTCTCATCCTCGCGGTTTACGGCCGAATTCATAATAATATTGTTATCATACAGCATGGACGCGATATAGCTTTCGTAGACCTGGTATTCTTCCGTAAGATCCTGATACGGCGTACAGGTCTCTGTTAATTCTTGCCGCAGCGTATTGAAGGCGCGGGCTTTCTTATCCGTATAGGTCTCATACACGAGCTGTTCCGTCTCTCCAGCGCGTGATGATGTGAAATGAGAGGTATCGATTATGTTATTGTTGATGCAGGCATAGTAAACATCATAAATCGGAATCGGGATGTCGCCGCCGCTGCCGCCCTCCGGCACATGATATTCCCTGATATTCTCTATCTTGTCCAGAAGAATACCGGCCAGCTTGGATTCCAGAATATGATATGCCGCTTTCTGCAGATCGGCGTCTACCGTCAGGTAGATATCGTTGCCCGCCACCGCCTCTATGTGATCGCTTGTTTCAATTACTTTGCCGAGATTATCCACATAAACGGTCTCAGAGCCTTTGGTGCCCTGAAGCTGCGTTTCCATGGAGGCTTCTATTCCGGATTTGCCTACCGTATCGTTCAGATCGTAGGAAGGATCTTCTTCCTGCAGGGTTTTCAGTTCATCCTGATCGATTTTACCGGTGTAGCCGATGATCTGCGCAAAATAAATGCTGTCGTTATATTTACGGATCGTGCCTTCCGCAATGGAAACGCCGTCCAGCACATCCGCATTTTCCATAATGACGGCAACCGTTTCTTCCGATACGTTGTTTGCAACTGTGGTGGAAATGTATTTCTGATAGCTGTTGGCGCTCATGGCATAACGTATGGTGACGATTTTAAGGATTTCTTCTTTGGTATATCCCATACCTTCCACGAAGCTGGAAGAATCTTCCTCGTTCGTGTAGCCGCCGATACCATAACGGGAAGTACCGCATAAATAGGTGATCAGCTCTTCCGCCGTGGCGGATTTCTCCTTCTCCTTTAACTGGTCTATCGTGGCATATCCGTATACATCCGCCAGAAAACGCAGAAGCTGCGTACCCTCTACGTTATATTCATAATTGCCGTTCTTGTCCAATACCACATGAAAATCACTGATAATGCTGTCGCCGTTTTGTTCGATCATACCAATGAGCTTATAGATGGTGGCGTTGAGACGGGCGTTTTTGCCTCTGCCTGATTCATATACATCCTCTATCGTGACGGAATAGGCCAGCTCGTTATAGGCCAGCAGATTGCCGTTGCGGTCCAGAATATTGCCTCTTGTAGAAGCGAGCGTACGCTCCTTTGTGATCATCAACTGGAAATTATTGAAATATTCCTCGCCGTTTACAATCTGCAGTTGGAAAATAGTATAAATCAGATAGCCGCCCATACCGAAAAGAACCAGAATCAGCACAATCAGTCTGGAGGTAACCATATTCATGAAGTTTTCTTTAAAGTGCGCAATTAATTCGTTAAACAAACTTCTTTCCACTCCTCTGTTCACCGCGTTCCAGGCAGGTATTAATCCACAGAATAAACGGATACAAAAGCAACGTTACAACAATCGTATAGACGATTTCCGGCAGAATAATATGCGTCAGATAGTATCCGAACTCAAATCTGCCGCGCAGAAGAAACATGATTACATAGCATACGATTCCGTAGGCGAAATCACTTGCAAGAATGAGCGCGATGGGCAGCTTGATATCCTGCGGATAGAAAATGGTGCAGAACTTACCGTTCATATAGCCGATGTACATGTATAGCAGGGCATAGAAGCCGATAGCGTTGGCAAAAAAGATATCCACCAGCAGCCCGCCGAAAAAGCCGATGAGAAGTCCGGTCTTTTCACCGCGCATAAACCCAAAGGATGCCGTCAGTACGATCAGCAGATTGGGGACGATGCCGCCGAAGGCCAGAGCACGGAATACGGTACACTGTAACAGAAAACATATAAAAATCATAACCGCCGTGATAATGCCGCGTTTCATACCGATACCTTGCCTTTCTCTCAGTCTGATGCTCAATTTATTCTTCTATGGTTTGTTTCAGTTCCATCACTACAAGCACTTCCTCTAAATGCTCGAAATCGACAGCAGGTGTGATATAACCGGATTTCGTCAGGTTATTGGCATCCTGGTTGATTGTGCTGATATAGCCGATCAGGATACCGGGCAGATACTTATCGCTGATGTTGGAGGTGACGATCTTATCGCCCTCCACTACAACGTTATCGCTGTCTACAAGCTGTGTAAATTCAATGACGCCGGAAGCATAGAGCTTGAGGTTGCCTGACACAATCATATTGTCAGAGCTGGACAGCACCATGGCGCTGACGTTGGAGTCGTCCGCGATGATGGATTTCACCTTCGCCCAGTTAGGTCCTACGTCCACAATGCGTCCTACCAGTCCGCTGCCGGCCATTACATTCATATCGACGGCAATTCCGTCATTCGTTCCCTTATTGATGACAAAAGAATAGAACCAGTTGCCGGAGTCCCTGGCGATGATACGCGCGCCTGTCTTCTCGTACTCGTCATACTGGGCATCCAGATTATACAATTCCCTGAGATTCGTCAGTTCATAACGATCCTGCTGCAGTCTGGTGTTCTCGATAGTCAGCTCATCCACCTGCTGCTTTAACGTCTCGTTCTCGGCGATCAGATCCCTGATCTGTCCCAATTCTTCGGAACGGTTCGCAAGCCAGCTTCCTATCACGCTGATACCCTCTTCGAAGGGAACGACCGTATAACCGGCTATGGCGCTTAACGGACCGCTGAATACAGTTGTTTGAAAGGTAAGCAGCACCATGCCGGTGCATAAGATTGTTAAAATAAAAAGGAGATATTTACTCGGTAACGTAAATTTCTCTCCTTTTTTCTTTATGATAGGACTCATTTACTCATTCCTTCTATTGCATAGGCTACGGTTTTATAATTATCGTCATTGATAATCTTGGCAAGTCCAAGCGCGACGCTCGTAATCGGATTCTCCGACATATTCACTTTAAGACCGGTACCCTTACTCATAAGCTGCGCCAGCTTGCTTACCTGCGAAGCGCCGCCTGTCAGATAAACGCCGTGTCTGTAGATATCCGCCGCAAGTTCCGGCGGCGTACGCTCTAAGATTACTTTAATATTGTCAATAATCGTATTGAAGTACTCTATCAGGCATTCGTCTACCAGAGAAGTCGGAATCTCGCGTTCCACCGGAAGCCCTGTCACAATATCTCTGCCGTATACGACAGCCCCCGTCTGCGCTTCCTCTAACTCCATGAGAGAGGTCTTTACGATTTCTGCTGTCTTCCCGCCGATAATCAGACTGTATTCGCGGCGGATTGCAGCTTTGATCGCCTCGTCGAATTTACGTCCGCCCACCTTGATCAGCTTGCTTAAGACGATGCCGCCCAGGGACAGAATCGATATTTCAGTCGTATCGAATCCGACGTTCACTACCAGGACGCCCTGGGAATTCTTGACGTCGATTCCAAGACCAAGACCGTCCGCCACCGCTTTGTCTACGATCATGACCTTTTTTGCTTTTACATTAGATTCTTTGATCAGATCCTTAAACGCGCGTTTCTCTACTTCCGTCACATCCCATGGAACGGCGATATAATAATCGGCAGGCTTTATGTTGTTCTTCATCAGATCACCCATAAAATATTTTATGAGCGTCTCCATGTTCTGTATGTCTGCTATGACGCCATTGCTCAGAGGATATGTGATGTTGATGTTGCTGGGAGCCTTCTCATACATCTCAAAAGCAGAATTGCCGTAAGCGAACAGGGTTTTCTTATTCTCAATGGCGATCATATTCTTCTCCACGAAGACATCGTCGTCCGCACGGTTGTATATTTTGATGTTGCTTGTACCTAAATCAATTCCAAATGCATTATTAGCCAAGGTAGTTACCCCTTTCTTTCCTGTATTGCTTCTTCAGAGCATGACATATCAGCCATGATTTTGCTTTCCTTAAAACTAAAATACGTATTATCTCCGATAATAATATGGTCAAGAAGCGGTATGTCTGTCAGCAGACCTGTCTGAAAGATCCGTTCCGTAACCGTAATATCATTTTCGCTGGGCGAAGGATCGCCGCCCGGATGATTATGCAGCAGCATAATACCTGCCGCCTTCGCCTCAAAGGCATGGATAAACACTTCTCTGGGAGACAGCAGGGAGGCGTTTACCGTTCCCTTGGATAAAATCGTCTCTTTGATTAAGTGCAGGGCGGAATCAAACATCAAAAGCATGATGTATTCCACGTTTTCATGCCGGAAACGTTCCATATAATAATCCGCTATGGAATAGGGATTATGGAAGGAAAGCATATTTTTGGCTTTCGCCTGCGCCATCCGTGTGCTGAGTTCCGCGATCGCCTTAAGCTGTATTGCCTTCACCTGTCCTATGCCGTCGAGCTTCATAAGATCCTGCAGGGAAATATGATATAACCCCAGCAGTCCGTTGCCGCATCGGGCAGTCTCGGTCAAAACCCGTTCGCCCAGATCTTTGGCGCTCACGCCCCGGGTTCCGGTCCTGAGCAGAATCGCAAGCAGCTCAGAGTCCGTAAGCGATTTACTTCCATAGGCAATAAATTTCTCATATGGAAGATTTTGTTGTCTGTAATACTCATTGTTCTCAGACTTGACTGATTTCATTCAACCTCTTTCCCGACAGCTTCTCTCTCCTGCAGATGACGGGCACATTAAGTTAAATAAAACGATATATGATGATTGCCGCCGCAATCCCCAGAATACTCGCAATCGTGATCTTGATGGATAATCCGAAGGTAACGCTTAAGATTCCCAGATCTAAAATAAGCGGCGAAGACAGGCCGAAGGATTGTCCGTAATTAAGCCATGTACTGGGGAAAAGGCTTCCGATAAATCCGCCGATTACAATACCTGCCAGAATCAGCAGGAAACAAGCCCAATTATTTTTACGCATAAAAATAATGATCTCCTTTCTCCAACGCTCATTTTATCACAACCGGTTTTTGATGTATACAAAAAATACCAAATTTTACTTAAGTTTATGAAAATCCGATGATACAATCCCTTTATCGATCAGATTCTGCAGGGTTTTCAAAATCCCCAGTTTGGCGTGCGGGAAGGTCAGTCCGCCCTGGAAATAAACCGCGTACGGCGGCGCGATCGGACCGTCTGCGGAAAGCTCGATCGAAGAGCCTGATACGAAGGCTCCCGCCGCCATGATTACCTGAGAATCATACCCCGGCATATCCCATGGCTCCGGCGTGACGAAGCTGTCTACAGAAGCCGCCGCCTGAATGCCCTGACAGAACGCGATTACGCCTTCCGGAGAGCCGAAGGTCACCGCCTGAATAATGTCATGGCGGCTTTCTGCTGCGTCCGGCACTACGGGAAAGCCGATCTTCTCATAGATGTTGGCGGCAAAAACGGCTCCCTTTAAAGCGCTTGCCGTAACGGTGGGCGCTAAAAACAGCCCCTGATAGAAGGAAGAAAGCACGCCAAGAGACGCTCCCACCTCCTTGCCGAGTCCCGGAGACGTCAGCCGGTAGGCGGCGTTTTCCACACAGTCCTGTCTTCCGGCGATGTAACCGCCGATGGGCGCGAGCCCGCCGCCCGGATTCTTGATCAGGGAACCCACTGCCATATCCGCGCCAACGTCTGTCGGTTCGATCGTCTCTACAAATTCGCCGTAACAGTTATCGACCATACAGATCACGTCCGGTTTCACGCTTTTTACAAAAGCAATCAGTTCTCCAATGCGCGCAACGGACAGCGTTGGACGCGTCTGATAGCCCTTGGAGCGCTGAATCGTAATCAGTCTGGTCTTCTCATTGATCGCCGCTTTGATCCCCTCATAATCAAAGGAACCGTCAGCCAGAAGATCCACCTGTCTGTAGGAAATGCCGTATTCTTTTAAAGACCCCTTGGACGGTCTGATGCCGATTACCTCTTCCAAGGTGTCGTAAGGCTTCCCGACAGGGGACAGAAGTTCGTCTCCCGGGCGAAGGTTGCTCATCAGCGCAAGCGCGAGCGCGTGGGTTCCGCAGGTGATCTGTGGGCGTACCAATGCAGCTTCCGTATGAAAAATATGGGCGTAGACATTCTCCAGGGTGTCTCTTCCCAGATCATTGTAGCCGTAGCCTGTGGTGCCGAGCAGGCAGGCTTCACTGACGCTGCATGCCTGCATGGCGTGAATGACTTTAAGCTGATTGTATTCTGCCGTCTCATCGATTGTGCGAAAACGGTCTTGTAAGGAATCCAGAATCTGTTCGCCATAGGCGAGCACTTCCTCTGAGATTCCGAATAACTGATACTGTCTGGATAAATCGATCATTTCTGTATTCTCCGTATATTCTTTATTTACCTGTATTTAAGAGCCTGCGATATAAAAGGCCCGTAATATCCTGCTGTTATGATAGGATATTACGCTCCCGCAGCCTGCCGGTCATGAAGTCCAGAATTCGTTGACTATCATAGTCAAATTCCTGCTTGTCGACCCAGATGACTTCCCGCTCCCTTCGAAACCATGTAAGCTGTCTCTTGGCGAAATGTCTGGTGTCCCGTTTGATCAGACAGACGGCTTCCTCCAGAGAGTGAGCACCGTTTAAATAATCCAGTATTTCCTTGTAGCCAAGGCCCTGCATGGACACCAGCTCTCTGGTACAGCCCATAGCTTTAAGCTTCTCCACTTCTGTCACAAGACCCTGGGCGATCATCTCGTCCACGCGCCTGTCAATTTTCGCATAGAGCCTTGCTCTGTCGTCATTCAGGACGAAATAGGCAAAGCGGTAAGGCGAGATGTTTTCATGCTGTTCCCTGTTATGCTGAGAGATCTTTTTGCCTGTTTTCTGATAAAATTCGATGGCGCGGATCACCCGTTTTACATTATTGGCATGAATCGTCTCGCAGGATTCCGGGTCAATCTGCTTTAGCCGTTCATAGAGCGCTTCGTTGCCCTGGGTTCTTGCGATCGCTTCCAGCCTTGCGCGTAGGGAACTGTCCTCGTCGTTATGGGTAAAATCAATATCGTATAACACCGCCTGGATATAGAAGCCGGTGCCTCCTGCCAGAATGGGAATATGTCCCCGGCTTCGGATCTCATCTATCGCGGCTTTCGCCAGCTTCTGGAAAATAACTACGTTAAATTCCTGTGTAGGTTCCAGAACATCGATCAGATGATGGGGCACGCCTTCCATTTCCTCCGGCCGGATCTTGGCGGAGCCAATATCCATATGCCGGTACACCTGCATGGAATCGGCAGAGATAATCTCCCCGCCTATTTCTTTGGCAAGGGCGATGGCAAGGGCGGATTTGCCGACTGCCGTTGGCCCGGTCAGTATCACAAGCTTTTTCTCATCTGCCATGTTCGTCAGATCTGTATCCTTGATCAGATCTGTTTCCTTCATCGGCTCTGTATCATTCATCAATTCTGCAACATTCATTGGGTCTGCTCCGCTCATCAGGTCACGATCCTTTTAAATTTCTTCTCAATCTCATATTTGCTCATGGAAATAATGGTGGGTCTTCCATGAGGGCAATTATAGGGATTATCCAGTGTCAGAAGCTCATCGATCAGTTTCTTCATTTCTTCCCGGCTCATTCTGGTATTGCCCTTGACAGCCGCCTTGCATGCCATCGTGGCGATACGGATGCGGATGCTTTCCGGCGTGCCTGTCACGGCCTCGTCCACCAGTTCGTCCAGAATTTCATAGAAGAACGCCCCCTCTTCATAACCGTACAGGTCCATCGGCACGCCCCGGATAGCATAATCATTTCCGCCGAATTCTTCAATGGCAAATCCCAGCGCCTCGAAATCCTTCTCGTGATTTTGGTAGCATTCCTTTTCTCTGCCGTTTAATGTGACCACTATGGGCGGATTCAATGTCTGCGACACGATATCGTGTTCTTTGAACCGCTTCATGAACCGTTCGAATTTCACCTTCTCATGAGCGGCATGCTGATCTACGATCAGCAGCTTATCCTGATAGGCGATCAGCCAGTAGGTTTCAAAGAGCTGTCCTAAGATTTCATACTGCTCCTTTGCGCTGGCAGACAATAATCTGTCGTCGAAAAGCTCTAACTGTTCCGGTTTGCCAACACCGGGCGCTTCGGGTTCTGCACCGTCAGATGTTTCCGCCGCCTTGTGTGTGTGTGCCGCATACAAAGCCGGTTCTCGCAGCATATTCTCCTGCGGCCTGACAGAACTCTTCTGATAGATCTGCTGTATGGCGGCAGATCTTACCGGCATGGCTGTCTGCTCTCTTCTTCTTTGTTCGAAGGGCTCCGGTACGGACTGATATACAGGCTTCTGCTCTTTCTTATCTTCTGTCAGCACCACATTGGGAATCATCTCCTGCACGTGGAGCGCATCGTGAATCGCCTGTTTTACCGCCTCATAGAATGCAGGTGCATCCGCGATGCGTACCTCCATCTTGGTGGGATGGACGTTGACGTCGATCCGGCTGGTATCGATCTGAAAATGCAGGACACAGAAGGGGAATTTGTGCTGCATCAGGTATTCCCGGTAACCCTCCTCCACCGCCTTGCTGATCAGCGTGCTTCGTATGTATCTTCCGTTAATATAGAATATTTCATAATTGCGGTTCGATCGGTTAATAACCGGCTTACCCAGTAAGCCTTTTACCAGGAAGCCGTCGCATTCCTCCCGGAAAGGAATCAGCTCCCCCGCAATTTCTTTGCCGTATATGCGGTATATGATCTCTTTTAAGTCGTCGTTGCCCGTCGTATAGAATCTGTTCTGTCCGTTTACAATAAATTTAAAAGAAACGCCCGGGTTTGACATGGCAAGATGCTCCATCAGGTCTGCCACATAAGACCCTTCCGTCTGGGGCTGCTTCAGGAATTTCCTGCGCGGCGGCGTATTATAGAAAAGATTGCGCACTAGAATGGTGGTGCCTGTGGGCGCTCCGATTTCTTCCATCTCCTTCTTAACGCCGCCTTCTATGACGTACCGCACGCCGGTCAGTTCCTCCGGCGTCTTGGAGAGCAGTTCTACTCTGGAAACGGCGGCAATGCTTGCCAGGGCTTCTCCCCGGAAACCCAGACTGACCAGGTTAGTCAAGTCGTCTGCGGACGTGATCTTACTGGTTGCATGGCGTAAGAAGGCATTTTCAACCTGCGTCTTCTCGATGCCGCTTCCGTTGTCCGTGACACGGATAAGTAAGATGCCGCCGTCCTTAATTTCCACGGTGACCGCACTGGCTCCCGCGTCAATCGCGTTCTCTACTAATTCCTTTACGACGCTCGCGGGCTTCTCCACGACCTCTCCGGCTGCAATTTTATCGATTGTCTGATGATCCAATACGTTTATCCTGACCATCTTAAGTCCTTTCTTTAGGCGGCGCTGCAGGCTTTGCTTCTGTCCGACGGCTGTTCTGAGAGCCCTTCGAAACTAAAGCTGCCAGCGGTTTTTCAGTTTGTTCTGTAAACGGTACAGGGTATTTAAGGCATCTATCGGTGTCAGATTGCTGACGTCGATTTCCTTTAACTCCTGAAGCACGTCCTCATCCTTCACCGTATCAAAGAGGGAAATCTGCTCCAGATCCACTTCATCGTACTTCACAGGCTTATGCTTTTCGTTCTTTACCTTAATCTCAATATTCTGCACCTTCTCGGTAATATCGTTATCACTGAGCTGTTGTACGATCTCTTTGGCGCGGTCAATTACCATATCCGGCACTCCGGCAAGCTTCGCTACCTGGATACCGTAGCTTTTATCCGCTCCGCCCTTGATAATCTTGCGTAAGAATACGATATCGTCGCCCTTTTCCTTGACGGCGATACAGTAATTATTTACATTGTCAATCTTGCCTTCCAATTCTGTCAATTCATGATAGTGGGTGGCAAACAGAGTCTTTGCGCCTAACAGCTTCCGGTTGCTGATATGCTCGATCACGGCCCATGCGATGCTCAGTCCGTCGAAGGTGGACGTACCGCGTCCGATCTCGTCCAGTATCAGCAGACTGTCGGGCGTGGCATTCCTGAGAATGTTCGCTACCTCGTTCATTTCCACCATAAAAGTAGACTGTCCGCTCGCCAGATCATCGGAAGCGCCGACTCTGGTAAAGATACGGTCGACAATCGATATATTGGCTTTCTTCGCGGGAACGAAGGAGCCGATCTGCGCCATCAGGACGATCAGCGCCGTCTGGCGCATATAGGTTGATTTTCCCGCCATATTGGGACCGGTGATCACAGAGATGCAATGCTTCTGGTTATCCAGATAGGTATCGTTTGCAATAAACATATCGTTCTGAATCATCTGTTCCACGACCGGATGCCGGCCCTCTTTGATGTCGATAATACCCTTTTCATTCAGAGTGGGACGCACATAGTGGTTCCGCTCCGCCACGTAGGATAAGGAAGCGAACACGTCTAATTCCGCCACCGCCTTCGCCGTATTCTGGATACGCTCTATCTCGCTGAAGATGGCGTCTCTGATCTCGCAGAACAGATCATATTCCAGGGCATAGAGCTTATCCTCAGCATTTAAGATGGAATCTTCCAGTTCTTTTAAGCGGGGCGTCGTATAACGTTCCGCGTTAGTCAGGGTCTGCTTACGGATATAGTCTTCCGGCACAAGATTCTTGTAGGAATTGGTTACCTCGAAATAATACCCGAACACTTTGTTGTATTTAATGCGCAGGTTCTTAATACCGGTACGCTTCCTGTCCTCATCTTCCAGTTCCGCCAGCCAGTTCTTACCGTCAGTCTTGGCTCTTCTGAGCGTGTCGATATCCTTATGGAAGCCTTCTTTGATAATGCCGCCCTCTTTCACCAGAATCGGCGGTTCTTCCATAATCGCGTCGTCGATTAAGTGGTAGATATCATCCAGCGTGTCCAGCCGGTCCCTGACATCCTGCAGCACAGCAGCGTCGAAATCGCCAAGAAGCGTCCGAATCGGCGGCAGCATGGACAGCGAATTGCGAAACGCGATCAAATCTCTGGGATTGGCGGTCTTATAGCTGATCTTGCCAAGAAGCCGCTCCAGATCATAAATGGTATTCAGATAATCCCGGATCTCATCTCTGTTGACGCTCTGGCTGCTAAGCGCTTCCACAGCGTCCAGATTTTCTTCGATCTTCTTGCGGTCGATCAGCGGCTGCTCGATAAATTTGCGAAGCAGTCTGCCGCCCATCGCTGTTTTCGTGCGGTCCAGAACGCCAAGCAGGGAGCCTTTTTTTTGTTTCTCACGCAGCGTCTCCGTAAGCTCCAGATTCCTTCTGGTCGAACTGTCAAGCAGCATATATTTGCTGGTCAGATACGGATATAAATGCGTAAAATGCGCCAGAGAATTCTTCTGTGTCTCATAAAGGTACTTAAGCAGCGCTCCGGCGGCGATCATGCCTGCCGGGAAATCCTCAATTCCAAGCCCCGCAAGCGTATTGACATGAAAATGCTTCAGAAGGATCTTACGGCAGGCGTCTTCGTCAAAATAATGAGGCGCCAGCGAATAAACGGATACATGAAGCCTCTCTTTCAGGTCTTCTATCTCATAGCCGCTGACAAAGAACTGTTCGTTACAGATCAGTTCAGAAGGCGCATATTTATTGATTTCATCCTGCAGCTTATTGATGTCTTCTACTTCGGTCAGGTAATAATCTCCTGTCGTAACGTCCGCCACGGAGACGCCGATCTTGCCCGGAAAATAGCAGACGCAAATCAGATAATTATTCCTGCGGTCATCAAGCGCCTGAATATTCAGATTCGTACCGGGCGTCACGATACGGACAACTTCACGCCTGACAAGACCTTTGGCTAATTTGGGATCTTCCACCTGCTCACAGATGGCAACCTTGTACCCCTTAGATACCAGCTTGTTCAAATAACCTTCCACGGCATGATAGGGAACGCCGCACATGGGCGCGCGTTCTTCCAGCCCGCAGCTTTTGCCTGTCAGTGTAAGCTCCAGCTCCTTAGACGCTGTTACGGCATCCTCATAAAACATCTCATAGAAATCACCGAGCCTGTAAAACAGGATGCAGTCAGGATACTCCTGCTTCGTTTCCAGATATTTTTGCATCATTGGTGTAAGTTCTGACATTTATATTAACCATCTTTCTATAATTACCTATACGATATGACCGATATAATAGAATCCGCGGCATTCGTCCAAAGATACCATGACCAGTTGGCCGATCATAGACGGATCTGCCGGGAAATGTACCAGCATATTATTGGATAAGCGTCCGGTCATCAAAGACTTATCCTGCTCGTTTACCTCTTCCACGAGAGCTTCCATCACGCTGCCCTTAAGCCGTGCCGCCCGCTCCTTCGCCGTATCCTGCACAACCTTCAACAGCTTGTCAAAGCCTTCTTTGACAAGTTCCTCCGGCACCTGATTCTCCATAGCGGCGGCAGGCGTACCGGTTCGTTTGGAATATATAAACGTAAAAGCGTTATCATACTGCACTTTCTTTACGACGTCTATCGTTTCTTCCACATCCTCTAAGGTCTCCCCCGGAAAACCGACAATCAGATCTGTAGTGAGCGAAATATCAGGCATCGCGGTCCTGATTTTATCTACCAGCGCCAGGTACTGCGCTTTCGTATATCTTCTGTTCATTGCCTCTAGAATCCTGTCGGAACCCGCCTGCACGGGCAGATGCAGATGACGGCAGATCTTCCCGGAATGCTTCATGACATCGATCAGCTCGTCGGACAGATCTTTGGGATGGGACGTCATGAACCGGATTCGTTTCAGACCTTCTATCTTCTCTATCTCCTGCAGTAACTGCGCAAAAGTAATCGGCTGGTCCAATGTTTTGCCATAGGAATTTACGTTCTGACCAAGCAGCATGATCTCCACAACGCCGTCCGCCGTAAGCTGTTCGATCTCCCGGATGATTTCCTTCGGATCCCGGCTCCGCTCTCTGCCGCGCACATAAGGCACGATACAGTAGCTGCAGAAATTGTTGCATCCAAACATAATATTGATACCGGATTTATAGGGATATTTACGGCTTACCGGCAGCGCCTCCACGATCTGATCCGTTTCCTGCCAGATATCAATGATCATATCGTTGTTTTCAAACATCGTTACCAGAAGCTGGGCGAATTTGAAAATATTATGGGTGCCGAAGATCAAATCCACGAACCGGTAGCTTTTGCGGATCTTCTCGATAACGGAAGGCTCCTGCATCATGCAGCCGCATAAGGCGACCTTAAGATGCGGTTTCTTACGTTTCATGCTGTTTAGAAAACCAAGTCTTCCATAGACACGCTGGTTGGCGTTATCCCGCACGGTGCATGTATTGTAGATGACGAAGTCGGCGTCTTCCTCTGATTCTGTCAGAGTATAACCGATCTCTTTGAGAATGCCGGACAGCTTCTCGGAGTCCCTGGCGTTCATCTGACAGCCGAAGGTCGTCACGCAGCACAGGGGCTTATGCCCGATCTCTTCTTCTAACGCGGCTACGTAGCCAGCGGCTTTCTCCATATATTGCTTCTGCAGCAGAACTTCGTTTTCATCTGTTGTCGCTGTGTATTTCATCATACAATAAATTCCTTTCCTTTGGCAAATCCAATCGAAATGCCGATCATTTGTTCCCCTTAACAAATATAAAGTGTGAAAGATGCACTCCCACACTTTATCATGATATATTCTGCTTTGTAACTCCGGTCAGGTATTAAATTCTTACACAGCACGTAACCGCAAGTGCGCCTGGTCCGATATGACATGCAACGCTTAAGGATAACGGATCCATATGAATATCAAATCCCGGGAATGCCTGCGATACCTCTTCTTTGAACTGATTGGCGGCTTCCAGATCGTAGGTATAAGCCATCTGCAGCCATATCTTGTCCGGATTTACGCCGCCGAAACGTTTCTCCATATCATTGCGGATCGCATTGATCATAATGGATTTCCCCTGCGAAACCGTTCTGGCCTTGGCGAAAGCGTCTAACTTCTCTCCCTGAATCTGCAAGACAGGCTTCAGCTTGAGAATCGTGCCAAGCGCCGCGGCTGCCGGCGTGATTCTGCCGCCCTTTTTCAGATAATACAAGGTGTCCAGCATAATATAAATGCTGGAATTAAATTTATCCGTTTCCAGGAAATCTTTGATCGCGGCAGCGTCCATTCCGCGTTCCATCAAGGTAAACGCATCCAGCGCAGACTGCCTCTGTGTGACGGAAATCCGCTGATTGTTCACCACCTGCACTTTACCGTCATAATCCTCTGCCAGCATCATGGCGCTCTGGCAGGAACCGCTCAGTCCGCTGGACATCGGAATGTGTACGATTTCATCATATTCCTCCAGCAGCCTGTCCCACAACTGCATCACGGAATCCGGCGTCGGCTGGCTGGTAATGACGTCCGCTCCCTTCGCCAACTGCTCATAGAACTGCTCCTGCGACAGTGTAATATCTTCATAAAAGGTTTCTTCATTAATCATAAAAGGCATCGGCAGGACATAAAGACCGATTCCCTTGCTCTGCGCTTCTTTCGCCTGCTGTTGTGTGATACCGCTGTTACTGTCCGTAACAACTGCAATTTTCTTTGCCATAGCTGTTCTGCTTCTCCATTTTGTCTTTTATTAACATATTACTTTTAGATAGTTCTAAAGTCAACCTCATTTATTGCCGTCTGTTCCAAAAAAATTCTGAGCGCGGCGTATTCGTCGCTCTGTAATTTCTCGTCTTCTAACAGGATCTGATCGGCCCAGCCGCTGGCGCGCTGCAGGATCGAGGCGTCCTGAAAAATATCTCCCAGCACAAACTTAAGATCGCCGCTCTGCCTGATGCCGAACAGATCTCCCGGCCCCCGCAGCTTCAGATCCTGGCTTGCGATATAGAAGCCGTCGTTGGATTCGTTGAGGATCTTTAATCTGTTCATGTTCTCCGGTTTGTCTGAACTGCTGATAAAAATGCAATAGGACTGCTCTGTGCCGCGCCCCACACGTCCCCGGAGCTGGTGAAGCTGTGCCAGGCCGAAGCGTTCCGCATTCTCTACCATCATAACGGTTGCGTTCGGTACGTTAATGCCAACCTCTATTACGGTCGTAGATACCAGCACATCTATGCGGTGCGCCGCGAAGTCCTCCATAATACGATTCTTATCCGCAGGCTTCATTTTGCCGTGCAGGGAAGAGATCTGTATTTCAGGCGGCAGCGTCTGCTTTAATTTGGCCGTATATGACGCCACATCCTCCAGTTCCTGCATCTCTCCTTCTTCCACCATAGGACAGACGATATATACCTGTCTTCCCGCCTGCACTTCTTTCCGGATAAAACGATAGGCTGTCTCGCGATAGGAAGTATTGACCACACAGTTTTTGACCGGCAGTCTGTTGGCAGGCAGTTCATCCAGTACGGAAATATGCAGATCGCCGTAGAGAATGATCGCAAGGGTTCTGGGAATCGGCGTGGCGCTCATTACGAGTACATGAACGCTATTGCCCTTCTGCGCAAGGCTTTCACGCTGGCGGACGCCGAAGCGGTGCTGTTCGTCCGTGACCACAAGCGCCAGGTTATGGTATTGCACGTTATCCTGGATCAGCGCGTGTGTACCGATAATCATGTTGGCAGTTCCGTCCTCGATCCGCGCATAAATCTCTCTGCGGTCTCTGGAGGAAACAGAACCTGTCAGCAATACCGGGGCAATGTCCAGATGATATTGCTCTTTCATCTTAAGAATTGTCTCATAATGCTGTCTGGCAAGCACTTCCGTCGGCGCCATCATTGCCCCCTGATAGCCGTTTGCCGCACACATAAGCAATGACAGAAAAGCGAGAATGGTCTTGCCGGAGCCTACGTCGCCCTGAATCAGCCTGTTCATCGTATGCTCAGAGACAAGATCTGCCTGTATTTCCTGCCAGACTCTTTGCTGTGCGTCAGTAAGACGGTAAGGCAGGGCTTCGATCAGCCGCTTGGTCTGCGCCACCTCTATCATGGGACAACTGTTTGGCAGCGACTGATTCACATCGCGCATTCTGCGCAGCATAAGAATAAAAAGAAAGAATTCGTCAAAGACGAGACGTTCCCTTGCTTTGATCAATTCCGGTCTGCCCGCAGGGAAATGCATCTGCCTGACCGCTTCCGCCAGCGAACAAAATCCCTGCTGTTCCCTGATTTTTGGAGGAAGGTAATCTTCCGATAAGTCCACTCTTGCGACAGCCTGCTTCATCGCTTTTTGTATGGCATGGTTACTAAGCCCCCTGGTCGTAGAATAAATGGGGAGCATCCGGTCAATCAGCTTCCCGTATTCCTCGGGCTTATAGATCTTAGCCTGCTCCATGCCGTAATGATTGCCCTTCCTGCGCAGGATTCCCCGGAAGATGCAGGTCTCATTCATCTTAAGACTGTTCTTAAGATAGGGCATATTGAAATAAGTCAGATGCAGTTCGCCGTCTGCGCACTGCGCTTTGAATGTGGTAATGCTAAGGCCGCGGACATGTCTCGTGGCGATATTGCCGCATATCCGCCCGGATATGGCCGCCAGGCTTCCTTCCTCCGCCCCGGTAAGCGCGACAGGCGCGGCAAAGTATTCATAATCTCTGGGATAATACCGCACTAACTGTTCCGCCGTAGTGATATTTAATTTCGCAAAAAGACCGGCTGTTTTCTCGCCGATCCCTTTAAGAGCAGTCAACTGCATAATTTCCCTGTCCCTTTCCATGCTGCGTCCAATAATTTCCAGACCCGAAAATCCCCCGATCAGGATCGGGGGAAAAGGGTGTCAGTGTCAATGGTTACTCTGCTGATACAATATAGTAATAAATAGGCTGGCCGCCGTACTGCAGCTCGACATCGCAGTCGGGATGTATGGACGCCACTTTTGCCCGCAGGTTTTCGGCGCTTTGTTCTGTGATTTCGTCACCGTAATAGATACTGATCAGTTCATACCCGTCCGCTGCGCCTAAGCTGTCTGACATCATCTCGGCTATCATATCAGCGGCAACATCCGCTACGTCCGTTCCGACAGAGAGAATACCGGAATCTCCTATTCCCATAAAGTCGCCCTGTTTGATTTCCTTACCGTCAATATTGGTATCCCTCACCGCATAGGTCACCTGGCCGGTGGATACCTTCTTGATCTCTTCCAGCATCGTCTCCGTGTTATCTTCTACGGAAAGATCAGGAACATAATTGATTACCGCCGTAATTCCCTGCGGAACCGTCTTCGTAGGAATGACCACAATCTTTTTGTCTTTTACAAGAGACTGCGCCTGGTTGGCAGCCAATATGATATTCTTGTTGTTCGGCAGAATGAAGATTGTGTCCGCATTGACCTTATCGATCGCGTTGAGCATATCTTCTGTGCTGGGATTCATGGTCTGTCCGCCCTCAATAATATAGTCTACGCCCAATCCCTTAAAGATCTCATTAATGCCCTCTCCGACAGACACCGCGATAAAACCGACGTCCTTCTTGGGCATCGGAAGCTCTTCTTCCTCAGAGGAGGCGGCTTCCTTCTGGGAAAGCTTAAATAATTTCTCCTGATGCTCCAGACGCATATTATCGATTTTCATGTTAGATAATGCGCCGTACTTTAAGGCTCTCTGAATAGCAAGTCCCGGATCGTTGGTATGTACGTGTACTTTAACCACGTCCTCGTCCGCAACCACTACGATAGAATCGCCGATAGATTCCAGATATGCCTTGAAATCCATTTCGGCCTTGATATTGAAGACTTTATTGAGCATGATAATAAATTCCGTACAGTATCCGAATTTAATCTCTGCATTGGCCTGGGCTTCCAGATTCGGTCCGGCGGATTTCCCGGACGGAGCAGATACGCTGTCTGTCTTTATGGTAAAGTCCGTCTCTTTGCCCAGATAAGCGTCGTAAGCGCCTTTTAAGACCTGCATCAAACCTTGACCACCCGAGTCAACAACTCCTGCCTGTTTCAGTACGGGAAGCATTTCCGGCGTCTGTTTCAGAACTTCGTCCGCATAGGCGATAATCTGCGACAAAAACGCCGACATATCTTCTTCGCCCGCGTCCGCCAGTTCTCTGGCTTTTGCAGCGCCGCCCTTAGCGACGGTTAAGATAGTGCCTTCTTTGGGTTTCATAACAGCTTTATAGGCTGTCTCTACCGCTTTCTCAAAAGCGGAGGCAAGAACCGGAATCGTGATTTCATCACATGCCTTCACACCTTTGGTGAAACCGCGGAACAACTGAGATAAAATAACGCCCGAATTACCGCGGGCGCCCCGCAGGGAACCGGAAGAGATCGCTTTGCACAAAGACGGCATATCGACGTCTCCCATATCGTATAACGCGGACACCTCTCTCGCGGCTGACATAATCGTCAGGGTCATGTTCGTTCCGGTATCGCCATCCGGTACCGGAAAAACATTTAATTCATTAATCCATTCCTTTTTGCTTTCAAGATTCTTTGCTCCTGCTAAGAACATTTTAGCCATCATCTTAGCATCAATTATGTTTGAAGCCACTCTACTGTTCCTCCCTTAGTCAATCACTTTCACACCTTCAACGAAGATGTTGATTTTTTCTATCTCAATTCCGGTAAATTCCTCTACTTTATACTTAACACTGTCAATTAAATTGTCCGACACAGCGAGAATACTGACTCCGTAGGAAACAATGATATGAAAATTCAATGTCAGTTTATTATTATTCAAGAGCACCTGAATACCGCGCGTCATACTATCCATCTTAAGTAATTTAACGAGTCCGTCTTTTACATTCATGCCAGCCATACCGACTACGCCGAAGCATTCCATAGCTACCGTACCGGCATACTGCGCAATTACTTCCTGATCGATAGAAATATTCCCCATGTGTGTATCCATCGAAGAAACTTTCATAAATTACCTCCTTAATTATTTTAGACATATATTGGTATTATAACCCGATATGATAAAAAAAGAAACAAAAATTATACTATATTTGCCAATATCATAATTTTTACACCCAAAATATGTAATTTATACTTGCAATCTGTTTGACTTTCTGCTATTATACAAATGTTGCGTAAGCGATAAATAAGAATCGATTGTATCGTTAGGAGGTGCAAAGATGGCTAAATGTGATATTTGTGGTAAAGGCGCTCATTTCGGAAATAACGTAAGCCATTCTCATAGAAGATCTAACAGAATTTGGAATTCCAATGTTCAGAGTGTTAAGTGCAACGTGAATGGTGCCGCTAAGAAATTACATGTTTGTACACGTTGTTTAAGAGCCGGAAAGGTTGAGAGAGCATAGTCTTTCAGAGCATGTACTCATCAAATGTGCGACATAGTAAAAGACCAGTCTTACAGGATTGGTCTTTTTTCTGTGCATTTGAAATTATAAAACAGTTTCTTAGTCTTCCGCCGTCTCTGCGAAGGGAGCCTTAAGCCTGCTTAAAGCTCTCATACTCCCGCTTCAGATGGTCGTATTCCCTGTTGATCTGTTGAATAATATCCTTGTCTCCCGCCAGATTATCAGGATGAAATATCTTGATCAGATCCTTGTACCGCTTCTTCAAAGCAAGCGGATTCGTGACTCCCTGAAAGAAAACCGATACGTCCAGACGGGTTTCATAGGAAACGCGCTCTTCGATCAGTTCCTTTTCGGCATACAGCCTTGCACGATCCTTCTCCAGCCGCCTGCGGTCAATATCCAACTGCTGGAATCCGTCCCGCAGGATAGCCATTTTCTTCTCGAAGAACTGGTTATCGTCCTTGAGTCTTTTGCGTTCGTTCGACAGCTTATGGTTCAGAAGCTTCATTTCATCCTGAAACTGTACTTTTTCCTTCATAAACTGTTCCTGCATCTGTTCCAGATCCTTCCTCGCAGTCGCAAGTCTTATATTTTCCCGAAAAAGCCAGGATTTCAGTTCCTGAAGTTCATCTTCGGAACCGGTGTCTAATATTTCTTCGAAATTGTCCATTCTATAACCGTGTCTTTCTAGTCGCAAATAAAGAAATTATATCCAATTAACAGCAATAAAATAATCAGAACCAAGCCGATAAAACGGTTTGTCAGGAAAAGCATAAACAGCATTCCGCAAGCAATGCAAACAGCTACAAATCCAACTAATTTCTTCAATATGATATCCCTGCATATGCTTTTGTTATACTATATGCTCCGTACCCGGAAATGATTCGGGTTTCTCATCAGCCTTCTTCCTCCGGGAAAGCAATATCAACGGCCGTATCGTCCGCCATCATCTCTTCCTTGGGCGTTGTGAACTTATCTACAATATCAGGAATCATATCCAGTACTTTGGTAATGGTATCCTGATTCTTGATATTCACAAGCTTCGTGGAGCCGTTCTTGATGACGAGCACCGCGCTGGGCGACATCTTGGCGCCGAATCCGCCGCCACCGCCGTTCTTCTTATCAGCCGCGCTGGCGCCCGCGCCTACGCCGAAGCTGACGTCTACAAGAGGCAGAATGATCGTATCGCCGACCTGGGTGGCGTCTCCTACAACTGTCTTCGTTCCGATCACCGCATTCATGCCCTTCATCAGTGATTCTATTACTCCGGTAAAATTATTCTCTGCCATTTACGCAGCCTCCTTTTTGAAAAGTTTGATCAGTTTCTTAATATCCTTATTAAAATAAACCCGTATTGCCGTCTTTACAAACGTGAAAGCTCTGATCCGTCCCTTGATCAGCGCGCAGCCTTCTATGCGTTTGCGGTCAAAATCGCCTGTTATATCTACATATTCCCCAATCACAGGGTATAACATGCCATAGAAAGCCAGGATTTCTGCGGTAGCTGCAGGATCGTCCATCCCTATCGTCAGGTTTACCCTAAGCTTCTGCGGTTTCAGGCTCTTAACAATGCTTGCAAGTTCTCCCTTGCACAGTCGAAAGGAAGACCGGAAAGCGTCGCCTGCAATGACTTCACGATAATATCCAA
The DNA here is from genome assembly GCA_017626325.1 of Lachnospiraceae bacterium. Lineage (GTDB taxonomy): Bacteria > Bacillota > Clostridia > Lachnospirales > Lachnospiraceae > UBA3282. Next base: position 33,604 of record JAGAIZ010000011.1, read on the forward strand.
TTTGATCCGATACAGATTTTATTTTATCACAGATATTCCTGATTGTGTACTCTATATTTTGGATCAGATCTTTTATTTTGTGAAAGAAATTTTTACATTTTGCGGCGATGCCGCTAAGCTTCTCCCTGAAAGAAGTTTTCTCTTCTGAGCGCTCTGCCTGTATTGCTTCTTCATTCCGCGCCCTGATTGTTACGGTGGGAATGGGTTTCCCTTCTTCTTTCTTCGATGACGGCGTTGGGTCCGGATGCATCGGCGCGTCCCCGGTATCCGCAGGATCCGCTTCCTGTTTCACTTTGATTGTTTCCGGCTGTCTTTGGTTTCCATCTGGCGTCGTCTTATCCTCCCGCTTCCCGGGCGGACGTTTCTTATGTCCGGCTTGACGCTCTTTCCCGTCAGGAACCCGCAGCAGCGTGAACAGAAAGAGCCTGACTCTCACATAGGCCATATCCGAGGGATAACGGATCCGCACATTGACGATGTGCATAAGCCATGTGATCCTGGCGTGCACTGTAAACGGCGGCTCGCCTTCGCCCTCCTTCCGCTCCAGTTCAATCCGGTAACGCACCGGAACGAAAAGCACGCACAGGATCGCAAGAAGGAGAATGCCCAGGATACATAACAGGATTATTCCTATAATTTTTAAAATAAGTAAAATGATATGTAACATACGGTTTCCTTCGGTTCCTTTTCTATATTGCTATGACTGCCGGGCAGAGTGGTCTGCGTAAGCGTCGCCGAACAGAAAGGAAATCAGATCGGCCTGTCCCGTCTTACAAAGCGCGCTCTCCGCTATCTGGCGAATCAGATCCACCGCTTCCTCCTGACTGCCCGCAATCCCGATAATATAGGGCGGATGCTCCTTATAATACCATTGCTGCATCAACAAACTGTGATAGATTTCCAGTTGGTTGTTTTCCTGCATATAGGCAATCACATAAATGTTGGGCAGCTTGGCGTATCGTTTTAATTTCCTTTTGATTTTATCAGGTTTTTTAACAGTATCTCCTACATAGAGATTTTTATAAAATTTCATGGATATCACCTGCAATAAGTAGTCTGTTCTTAGATTATCAACTATTTTACCATATTTTATCCAAATGAAACAGAATATCTTACGGATTCTATTATAACCATATTCTTCCGGAAAATGTTGACTTATTTTCCAGAAGAATTATACTATCAATTAGATATTTTCAACAAAAGACGGGGGTTGTTTCTATGAAAACTGTTGCACGAATGGCGCTGGAAAAAGGTATGGTGATCGGCGAGGACGTCTACAATTACCAGAATAAGCTTCTCTATCCGAAGGATACGGTAGTCGACGAATACGTCATCGCAAGACTGGCGCGTTATTCTGTCATGTGCGTGCCTGTCAAGGAAGAGATTGATTACGCAAGAACCCATTTTGAGAAGATCAGGCTCAGCCGGGAATTTAAACATTTTGAGTTTACCTACCGTAACTGTATGCCGCTCTACCGCCGGATCATGACTGATTTTGCAGAGCGCGGAATCCCGGTGCATATGGGAAGCCTCATGGAATTGTATGCCAAGATATCCTCCCGCGCGCGCGATGGAGAACAACTCCTTGATTTCCTGTATAATATGCTGCCGAGCGAGGATGAAATGACACATGCGCACTGTCTTAATTCCGCTCTGATTGCCGGCGTATTCGGCGCATGGCTTAAGCTGTCCAGAGAAGATATCTTCCTGCTGATACAATGCGGCTTCTTCTATGACATTGGCAAATTAAAGCTGCCTCAGGAATTATTGTGGAAGCCGGGTAAGCTGAGCGATTTGGAATTTACGAAGCTAAAGACACATACCATGCTGGGATTTGATATGCTGAAAGGTCAGGATTTGAACGAACACGTGATCAAAGCCGCCCTGATGCACCATGAACGATGCGACGGCTCAGGATACCCTTCCCGCCTTAAGAAAGACCAGATCGATATCTTCGCCAAGTATATTGCGGTGATAGACGCTTATGAAGCGATGACATCCGCCAGAACCTACAGGCAGTCCCTGCATCCGTTTCAGGTAATCGCTAATTTTGAACGGGATGGCTATGTGAAATATGACGCGTCGATTCTTCGACCGATTCTTTCGCACATTGCTACGGCTCATCTGGGTTCCCGGATTCGTCTGACTGACGATACGGAAGCTGAAATCATACAGATTAATCCGGCATATCTGTCCAGACCAATGATCCGGACTGACAGCGGGGTCATTGATCTTGCGAGAAAGCCGGAGCTTGATATCGCCGCAATATATTGATTCTAAACAGATAAAATCTATCAGAATAAATCATTTGCCCCACAGATTGTTTTTCTTCAGCTCCATATATTCATTATATGCTTTCTCGAGAATCTGCTTCTCATTAGGGAATTTCAGCAGATGATACGCTTCGTGGTACTTATAGTAACCGGAATCCATGAAGAATTCTTCGCGCTGGGGCTTACTGTAATAACTGTCCGCCATCATCAGATACCAATGCACCTCTTTGGATACGGTATCTTCCGGTACACTGAAGGTATAGCTGCTCTTACCGATGTATTTCCTGATGGATGCGCTTGCCCCGGATTCCTCCAGCACTTCCCGCAATGCGGTTTCCGGATATTTTTCATCCTTTTCAACAGTTCCCTTAGGCAGCACCCAGCCTTCGTATTTATTGTGGAAACGTTTGTAAAGCACAAGTATTTTCCCGCGAAAAATAACTACGCCTCCGCAGCTTACCGCTTCGATCATATGTTAGTCCTCCTATACGCCGAAATAGGCGTCAAATATTCTTTTTGCGATAGGAACCGCATAGTCTCCGCCTGAGCCGGCGCCCTCAATAATGATCGTAACGCATACCTCGGGCTCCTCTACCGGAGCAAAGCCTGTAAACCATGCATGAGAATCTGTTTTTACACTGTTATATTCCGCAGAACCGGTCTTGCCGGCCGCCGTATAGCTTAAACCGGATAATTTCGTTCCGGTGCCGCTTTCCACTACTTCACGCATCAATTCCGTAAGCGCCGCAGCCTCCTGCTCTGACATCAGCTTCTTGTATGTTCCCGGATTGAACTGTTTGATGACAGCTCCTTCGTTGTTTTCCACATGATCTACCAGATACGGCTTCATAAGCACGCCTCCGTTGGCGGCTGCGCTTGTGATCATATTCAAATGCAGCGGGGTGATCTGTGTCGTTCCCTGGCCGATCGCCGCCTGCATAACGTTCGAATCCGAGGTGGATTCATCGATGACAAGTTTACTCTTGTTATAGGCAAAGGTAACCGGCAGTTCTTCATTGAACAGCAGCTCATCCAGCGTATTGCCGAACTTCGTACGGTCTAACTGCATACCGATCTTTGCAAAGGAAGCGTTGCAGGATTTGGCGAAGGATCTGGTAAAATCCTCCTGTCCATGCACCGTGCCGTGGTAACAGTTAATGGTATCCTGTCCATGGGTGAAGCTGCCGCTGCACTGATATGTGTATTGACTATATGAGTCAGGGTTCTCTCTGATATATTCCAGCGCCGTAATGATTTTGAAGGTAGAGCCGGGCGGATACAGGCCCTGCGTCACGCGGTTTAAAAGGACGCCGCTGTCCTTGTCCGAGAGCAGGTCGTTCCAGATCACATCGATCTGATTGGGATCAAAATCAGGCTTTGACACCATGGCAAGGATTTTGCCCGTGGAGGGCTCCGTAACGATAATCGCGCCTTTGTAGACGCCCAGAGACTGGTATGCGATTTCCTGTAAGGCAACGTCCAGCGTTGTTACCACATTATCGCCGGGATATTTCTCGCCCGACACCTCGCTCGCCACCTTATCGGCTAACTTGGCATTGGAATGAAGCAGGTAATAATTGCTCTGGGCCTCGATTCCGTATTTGCCGTTAGAAGCATAGCCGACCACATGGGCAAACATATTGGCATAGGGATAGACCCGCGTTTCTTTGCCGTTCTCATCGGTCTGTGTCTGCGCCAGCACCTGCCCGCCGCTGGCATAGATCGTTCCTCTGGTATTCTGGGCTACCAGAAGCTCCTGTCTGCTGTTATAGCTGTTGTTAATTAATTCCTGCTGATTCGTGATAGCATAATAACAGGTGTAGCCCATCATCCCCAGGAACAATGCCACAAACAGATACGTAACGGTCAGGATCTGCCTATTCCTCTTCTTCCGCTTCCTGTTCGTATTCGTTTTCGAAGTCTGTTTCATCCTCAAACTCCTGCTCTCCTTCGGACTCCTGTTCGAAATATTCATTTCTTCTTCGTCTTTTTCTCTTCTTTTTAGCACGTTTTGCTCCTTCATCCTGTCTGATCATATACAGACCCTCTATGATAAAAAACATGATAAGCGTTGTCAGGACAGAACTGCCGCCGTAGCTGATAAGGGGTAGCGTCACACCGGTCATCGGTATGAATTTCGTGCCGCCGCCGACCGTTAAGAATACCTGAAAAATATAAGTGACGCCAAGCCCGAAAGCAATCAACTGATAAAACCTGTCCTTTAATTTGACAGAGATATTCATGAACATAATAAAGCAGCTAATACAGATTAAAATCACACACATGGAAAATGCAATCCCCAGCTCTTCAGCGACCGCGGAAAATACAAAATCAGCTTCCACAAAGGGGATGGACGTTGGATTTCCCCGAAACAGCCCCAATCCGAACCAGCCGCCGCTGCTGATGGCAAACAACGACTGTGTGATCTGATACCCTGCGTCGTCGATACAACTGAAAGGATCCCGCCACGCCTGCACGCGAATCTGCACATGAGAGAAAAAATGATAGGCAAGCACCGCAGCGCCGCAGCCGCCCACGCCCCCGAGAAACAGATAAATCCATTTTCCTGTGGCGATAAAAACCATCATCACATAGACGATAAAGAATATCAGCGCGCTGCCAAGATCCCTGGACGCCACCAGAATCAATACATGTATGCCCGCCAAAACCGCTGTCAGAGCGACCCGCATAAAATCATGCTTCTCGTAAAGCGCACTGGCGATAAAGAACACAAATATAATCTTCACAAATTCCGAGGGCTGGAAGGTTACGCCCAGAACAGAATAAGAAATCTTGGAGCCATACGTGACAGAACCGAGGATCAGCACGATTCCAAGCGCGACGATACCCACCGCCGCATAGATCCACGTAAGACTCTTTAAAAACTTAAGCTTGTGTATAAAGAAAGGTATGATCATGCCTGCAATGACAGATACCGTAACGATAAAAAACTGTTTGATCGCCTTATCATACGAAAGTCTCGACAAAATCACAAAGCCGACGCTTAAAAGCATGCACATATTATTGATGATCAGCCGGTTGCCCTTCGGATAGATCATGCGAAACAGCACTACGGTAGAAAACAAAAGAATCTGCTGCAGCGCATAGAACAGGAGATATTCTATTTGACCGGTTTCAAAGCATATTACAAGAAAGCATGAAAAATGAACCAGAAACATTAACAGATTCTGGCGGATATAACTTCCCTTCCGCTTCTCTTCATCCTGAAAACGAAAAACCAGGAAACACTCAAACGTATATAATGCAATAAACAAAGTAATAAAATACTTAGAAAGTTCTGTGATATACAATTCCATCGTTGCTTATTCTATGCCTCTTTTCAAATGCCCCGTCGTATATTCCCGATAAGGAAATTCGCTGCCCTCTATAATCATCCGGCATTGCTTTGCAGATTCTGCGGTAAAATCATAGCGCAGTATATCGGCGCCGATTCTTCTTATCTCCTTTTGTTTCCCATGCAGCGAGTAAGGTACGGAATTATAGATAATATTATAGCAATGTTCACAATTCGTCTCTACCGGGAAAATAGTTCCATAGCGGTCCTTGAGTTCGGAGCGTACGTCTGCGCCGTTTCCCTTGACGCATCTGCCGGAAGTCTTCTTTAAGCAGTTCGCCGTAACCATCATCGGAATCCGGCCGTATACGATCATGGAGGACATCATACGAAGCCCGGCGGCCTGTTGAACCAGCGCGGAAGCTTCTTTTGCGTTTAATTCATACGGCAGACAGAATTCATTGCCGAATTGCTTCATAAACCGGATCGTTTCTGTGTTAAAACAGTACAAACCGGCATCGGGTATGATCAGATAATCTCCCGGCAATTCTCTGACATAGGGAAGCTCTTCCAGATTCCGAATCAGGAATCCCC
>JAGAIZ010000012.1 GCA_017626325.1 Lachnospiraceae bacterium
CACAGCCGCGCTTTCGCTCCGTTCCAGACGCAGCGGATACTAGGCTCGAAAAAACCTCGCCAAGTACCGGCGTCTTCCAAGGGGCTGCTTATGGTTATGCAATTTGCACAATTAAAGTTATGTTGTGAAGAGTTTCGCAAACGCCTAACTGGTATACAGACGAGAGTGGATAGAACGAGAGGGAATAGAGCAGGAAAGGTAATGGAGTAAAAACGGAATAACAGTTGACAGGATGGTCTATTTGCTATAGACTAATCAATAAAGAGGTCTACAACAGATAGACCTAAGGCGTAAAAGGAAAGAGGAGTACAACATGGGAGATTATAAGCTGGCGGAAGCCGAAGAGAAATTTGCGCAGATCATATGGGCGAATGAGCCTGTCAGTTCCACAGAACTGGTAAAGCTTTGCGAGAAAGAAATGAACTGGAAGAAATCCACCACCTATACAGTCTTAAAAAAGCTTTGTGAGAGGGGAATATTTCAAAATGAAAATGCCATCGTAAGCGCCAGGCTCAGCCGGGAGGAATTTTATGGAATGCAGAGCAGAAAGTATGTTGAGGATGTTTTTGCGGGTTCTCTGCCGAGATTTCTTGCCGCTTTTTGCGGAAGCAGGAAATTATCGCAAAAAGAAATAGAAGAGATGAGAAAGTTTATTGAGGAAAATACGTAAGAGACGGTTGGGGAAGGAGATACGGCTATGATAAAAGTGTTTGCGCTGGTGTTAAATATGAGTATTTCGGCATCCTGTGCGGTGATGATCGTTCTGGCGCTCAGGTTGTTTTTCAAAAGAGTGCCGAAGATTTTTTCCTATTTGCTGTGGCTTGCAGTGTTTCTCCGATTTCTCATACCGGTGGCATGGGAGACAAGTTTCGGGATCATACCTGCGCTGTCGGTAGTTCAGGTAAGGGAAAGCTATAGTCATAGTTATAGTATGCATACTTATACACCGTTTGGGAGTGAGGACAGCGGAAGACAAGACGGGGTATCCGGGCAAGACAGTCTGGCAGAACCGGACGGTTTATCAGGGAAGAATAGTTTTGCAGGACAAGATGGTTTGATACAAACAGGTAACATATCAGGGGAAGAAAGTCTGTATTCGGGGGAAGAGCTGTATACGGAGGAAATAGTATATCTGCCAAACGAAGAGATAGAAGAGACAGAATACATAATTGAAGATGAAAATGCGGTCAGGACAGAGATCAGCATGCCGGGCATTAACGTGGAAGTACCTGCCCGGATCATGTGGATTTTGGCATTTGTATGGTGTATTGTAGGAGCTTTGTTGATTGTATATCAGGTCATAAGTTATGGCATTTTTATGGGAAAGCTTCACAGAGAAAGCGGGAACGGAAACAAAGAAGCGGAGAAGGGACATCGGTTTTATACATGGAGTTCCGCTGCCGTTAGAACCCCCTTTGTGGGAGGAATATTCTGTCCGGTAGTGTATCTGCCGGATGATTTGGATCAAACCCAGAGAGAACTGATCCTGGAGCATGAGAAAATCCATATCAAACGTCTTGACTATCTGATAAAGCCCATAGCGATGCTGATCTGCTGTATCTACTGGTTCAATCCTTTTGCATGGCTGGCTTTTTATCTGATGGAGCGGGATATGGAAAGCTCCTGTGATGAAGCGGTGCTTCGCAAGATCGGTTTTGACAGGAAGAAAGAATATGCCCATACCCTTCTTGGGATTGCAGAAAGAGACGGATGGAAACCGGGACGCCCCATTGCTTTTGGAGAGAATAATGTAAAGAACAGGATCAAAAGAACCGTGAAGTTGAAGAAAGCGAAGCTGGGGACGGTAGTGATCGGAGTTGTTGTTACGCTTCTGACAATTGTCCTTTTGCTGGTCAACAGGTCAGAACCGCAAGACAGTCAGGAGGAGGCGGAAGTGATCGTGCTGCCGGGAGAGTCTGGCGCATCAGAATTACCGGAAGGGCAGGAAAATTCCAAATCAGAGGAACAGTCAGAGCTGGCAATCAAGGACGACCGTCAGCCAGGGAATGATAATGATGAAGCAGCTTTGGCAGGTGTACAGGGGACAGACAGTAACAGTGCCACAGAGCTTGTTAATACAATGGAAGCGCCTCATGAGGAAGCAGGAGACAGGGAACAAAATGCTGATGATGTGTCCTATAGAGATCATTTTGAAGATATTTTACTGACAGTTGATGCTCCGGTGAATGAAGTAGAAATTTTCTATGATTACCCTGTAGTATATACTTACATCTCCGATAGTTTTGGCACGAGAATCCATCCGGTCACAGAGGAAGAAACGTTTCACAGCGGGGTGGATTTTGCGGCAGACAAAGGGACTGCGGTAACGGCTGCTGCCGACGGCAAGGTTGCCAAAACGGGATATGACGCTGAAAACGGGAATTATATTATCGTACAGCATATAAATGGCGACATGACATATTATGCTATGTGTGAAACGATCGTAGCAAGTGAGGGGGATGAGGTGAAACGAGGTGAGCAGATCGCTACCGTAGGCAGCGCCGGGAAAAGTACGGGACCGCATCTGCATTTTGCGGTTAGCCGGGATGGAAGTTATATCGAACCGCAGTTTGCGGAAAGTGTGAAAGAGTAAAAACAATCGATGCGGTTGTGGCGGATACTTATATCTGTTGAAAAATATTTTCAATTTTGCAAAAGTATGTGTTGCATAACGTAATTTAGTATGCTATAATCTTATCAAAGCATATATTTATTCTATTTTTCGGGCGTTTGCCTTCTTAATGCCGGTATCATTCCGATCACGGCATATCAGAGAATCTTTAGAAGTCTATGCTTTTATTTACCCAATGATCATGAAAGCAGGAGACTTCAGAGACCTCCTGCGAACTTACAGGAGGAAGATGCCTATGATATGGTAGCCGGTTACGCGGGGGAAGAAGAGATGTTTAAGATCAAGGACAGACATAAGAAAGGCGGGAAGGTAGATATGTGTCAGGGGTTAAGAGAGTGGATGGAAGATGAGAGAAATGAGGGCAAGGTAGAAGGAAAAGCAGAAGAACGTGAAAGAATGAATCAGTTAATTGTCATGCTGACGGCGCAGTCAAGAGTGGAAGATCTGGTAAGGGCTGCAAAGGATACTGATTATCAGGAAAAACTTTTCAGGGAACTTGGGATATAGTGACTCATCTTTGATTTACAAATGATGTGACCATAGTGTTTTTTAGAAAGGGATATGTTGAAAGACATATCCTTTTTTGACAAGATAAGTTATAATAGTGACAAGGCAGCCCGTATCAGGGAAGCATATACATAGAGAATAAAGAATAGACAGGAAAATAAGAAACGAGGTCTCTCCATGGCATTTGTACATCTCCACGTCCACACAGAATACAGTCTTCTGGACGGTTCCAACAAGATTAAAGAATACGTAAAACGTGTCAAAGAATTGGGCATGGACAGCGCAGCGATCACCGACCACGGTGTCATGTACGGTGCCATTGATTTCTATAAAGCGGCGAAAGAAGCCGGAATCAATCCCATCATCGGCTGTGAGGTTTATGTGGCGCCCCGTTCCCGGTTTGACAGGGAACTGACCGGCGGCGAGGACCGGTATTATCACCTGGTGCTTCTGGCGGAGAATAATACCGGTTATTCTAATCTGATGAAGATCGTCAGCAAAGGTTTTACGGAAGGCTATTATTACAGACCTCGTGTGGATTTTGAGGTATTACAGGAATATCACGAGGGTATCATCGCATTGTCTGCGTGTCTGGCGGGAGAAGTACCCAGACTGATTCAGAAGGGACTGATCGACGAGGCGAAGAAGACGGCGCTGCGGTTTGAGGAATGCTTCGGCAAAGGCAATTATTTTCTGGAGTTGCAGGATCACGGCATTCCGGCGCAGCAGACGGTCAACGCCGCGCTGCTTCGCATGAGCAGGGAACTGGATATTCCGTTAGTTGCCACCAATGACGTGCATTATACCTATGCCGAGGACGCCCAGCCCCACGATATCCTGCTCTGTCTGCAGACCGGTAAGAAGCTGGCGGACGAGGACCGTATGCGTTATGAGGGCGGTCAGTATTATGTGAAGAGCGAAGAGGAGATGAAAGGTCTTTTTCCCTATGCATGGGAGGCTGTGGAGAACACCCAGCGTATTGCTGACCGCTGTCATGTGGAAATAGAATTCGGTCATTATAAGGTTCCTCATTATGAAGTGCCGGAGGGCTTCGATTCTTGGACGTATCTGAATAAATTGTGCCAGGACGGTATGGCAGAGCGTTATCCTGAGGATGACGGCACCTTGCAGAAACGGCTGGAATATGAATTAGACATTATCAAAACCATGGGATTTGTGGATTATTTCCTGATTGTGTGGGATTATATTAATTACTGTAGGCAGAACGGCATCGCGGTGGGACCGGGACGTGGCTCTGCGGCGGGCAGCATCGTTTCCTACTGCCTGAAAATCACCAACATCGATCCGATTAAATACAGCCTGCTGTTCGAGCGGTTCTTAAACCCGGAGCGTGTATCCATGCCGGATATTGACGTGGACTTCTGCTTCGAAAGACGGCAGGAAGTGATTGACTATGTTGGCCGCAAATACGGAGCGGACAAGGTCGTGCAGATCGTCACTTTCGGTACGATGGCGGCGAAGGGCGTAATCCGGGATGTGGGGCGTGTCATGGATCTGCCCTACGCGTATGTGGACGGTATCGCCAAAATGGTTCCCAATGAATTGAATATAACGATCGACAGAGCGTTGGAGCTGAATCCGGAGTTTAAGAAGCTTTACCGGGAGGATGAGCAGGTGCATACACTGATCGACATGTGTAAAAGGCTGGAAGGCCTGCCGCGGCATACTTCCATGCATGCGGCTGGCGTGGTGATCTGTCCTGAGGCGGCTGATAACTTTGTACCCCTTTCCCGGGGCTCCGACGGCTCTATCACAACGCAGTTTCCCATGACAACCATTGAGGAACTGGGGCTTCTGAAAATGGACTTCTTAGGGCTTCGTACCCTGACTGTGATCCAGAATGCGGTGCAGATGGTAGAGAAAAGCACGGGAATATTTATCGATATTGATAAGATCGATTACGATGACAAGGCGGTGCTGGCTTCCATCGGAACGGGCAGGACGGACGGCGTGTTCCAGTTGGAAAGCGGCGGGATGAAAAGCTTCATGAAGGAGTTAAAGCCCCAGAGCTTAGAGGATATCATTGCGGGTATTTCTTTGTACCGCCCGGGCCCGATGGATTTTATTCCGAAATATATTAAAGGGAAAAATGATCCCGACTCTGTCACCTATGACTGCCCGCAGCTTGAACCGATTCTGGCGCCCACCTACGGCTGTATCGTGTATCAGGAGCAGGTCATGCAGATCGTCCGCGATCTGGGAGGCTATACCATGGGACGAAGCGACCTGGTGCGCCGTGCCATGAGTAAGAAGAAGCAGTATGTCATGGAGCAGGAGCGCAGGAATTTCATATACGGCAACCCGGAGGAGGGTGTGCCGGGATGTGAGGCGAACGGCATCAGCGCCCAGGTGGCGAACCATATCTACGATACGATGATGGATTTTGCTAAATATGCGTTCAATAAATCCCATGCGGCGTGCTATGCCGTGGTAGCGTACCAGACTGCATATCTGAAATATTATTATCCGGTGGAATTTATGGCGGCGCTGATGACTTCTGTTATCGATAATCCCCGTAAGGTGTCCGAGTATATCATGACCTGCCGCAGCATGGGAATCCAGATTCTGCCGCCGGATATTAATGTGGGAGAGATCGGCTTCTCCGTCTCCGGCAACCAGATCCGCTACGCGCTGACTGCAATCAAAAGCGTGGGCAGGCCGGTCATCGAGGCCGTGGTGACGGAACGGCAGGCACGGGGACCCTATACCAATCTGAAGGACTTTATCAGCCGGGTGGCGGATAAAGAAGTGAACAAACGAGCCATCGAGCATTTTATCAAGGCGGGGGCGTTAGACAGCTTAGGCGGTACGCGCAAGCAGTTCATGAGCGTGTATATCCAGATTATGGACAGTATCCAGCAGGATAAGAAGAATAATATGGCGGGGCAGATTTCCCTGTTTGACATCGTGTCCGATGAGGAAAAGGAAGATTTCGAGGTCAAGCTTCCCAATGTGGGTGAATATTCCAGGGAAATGAAGCTTTCTTTTGAAAAGGAGGTGCTGGGTATTTATATCAGCGGTCATCCGCTGGAGGAATATCAGGATTTATGGCGCAAGAATATCACCAACACCACGGCAGATTTTGCGTTGGACGAGGAGACCAATGCGACGATTGTAGAGGACGGAAAATCCGCTACCATCGGCGGTATGATTGCCGAGAAGAAGATTAAATATACAAAAAACGAGAAAGTGATGGCGTTTCTGCAGGTGGAAGATCTGGTTGGTTCTGTTGAGGTTATAGTTTTTCCGAGGGATTATGAGAAATACGGCAGCCTTCTTACCGAGGACAATAAGGTCTTTATCAAAGGAAGAGTATCTGTGGAGGAAGAGAGGGACGGTAAGCTGGTCTGCGAACGAATTACTCCTTTTAGCGATATCCCGAAGAAGCTGTGGATTAAGTTCGCTACCCGGGATGAATACGAAGCGCAGAAAGACGCATTGTTTGACATGCTGCGGGAATCGGAAGGAAATGACAATGTTGTCATATATGTACAGAACCCCAAATCCAGATATGACCTTCCGAAGAACTGGAATGTCAGCGCCCGGGAAGTGTTAATCGGGCGGCTGGAGGAGCAGTTCGGGAAAGAGAATGTAAAGGTAGTGTAAGCGTGAACGAAATATATTGAAAATCGGCTATGTTTCATGTAGAATACATGATAGATAAGCAATATTCGGACATGGATATGCCTTGAATGCGGCAGGCTGCGGAGCGTGGAAGGAAGCTTACGCGAAGTCGTGGAAAAGGCTTGAGCGCGGGATACTTTTATGGAAGCCGGGAAGCGTATAGGATCCGGCAGAAAGGCATGGTTTACAATATGGCGAAAGAGATTAAGACAATAGGCGTACTGACAAGCGGCGGTGACGCGCCCGGTATGAACGCGGCGATTCGCGCGGTAGTCAGAAAAGGAATTGCCAACGGCGTTAAGGTCAAAGGCATCAAAAAAGGATATCAGGGACTTCTGAATGAGGAAATCATCGATATGGAGAAATGGTCCGTATCCGACACGATTCAGAAGGGCGGTACGATATTGGGTACGGCGCGCTGTCACGAGTTCCGCACGGAGGAAGGACAGCAGAAGGGCGCTGATATCTGCCGAAAGCATGGGATCGACGGACTTGTCGTGATCGGCGGGGACGGTTCCTACCGGGGCGCGCAGGCGCTGGCAAGACACGGCATTAATACCATCGGGCTGCCGGGAACCATCGATCTGGATATCGCCTGCACGGAGTACACCATCGGCTTTGATACGGCGATTAATACGGCGATGCAGGCGATCGATAAGGTCAGGGATACGTCTTCGTCCCATGAGCGTTGCAGTATCATTGAGGTAATGGGCAGAAACGCCGGCTATATTGCGCTGTGGTGCGGTATTTCCAACGGCGCGGAGGATATTCTGCTGCCGGAGAAATATGATTACAATGAACAGCAGATTATCAACAATATTATTTCCAACAGAAAGCGCGGCAAGACCCACCACATCATTATTAATGCGGAGGGCATCGGACATTCCACCTCTATGGCGAGACGTATCGAGGCGGCTACTGGTATTGAGACGAGAGCGACCATCTTAGGTTATATGCAAAGAGGAGGCTCCCCTACCTGTAAAGACCGTTATTACGCTTCCATCATGGGCGCTTATGCGGCGGACATCCTCTGTGCAGGCAAGAGCAACAGAGTGGTAGGTTATCAGCACGGTGAATTTCTTGATTTTGATATCGAGGAAGCGCTGAATATGCAGAAGGATATTCCTGAGTACGCTTATCAGGTATCGAAGATATTGTCCATGTAGGATTTTGGGAAAGCCTGTGCGGCGAAATCATGGAAATATGAAGTGTTTTCCGGATATATATGGAAATCAGGCATGGTAAGACAACAGAGTCCCCGCAGGCGGTGCGCTTGCGGGGATTAATCGATTAAGGAAGCTTCTGTATTGAAACGGTACGGCGGTCGGGGTGAAGAAACATATGATTACGAGTCTTAGTAACAAATCTGTCAAAGAAGTGGTGCAGTTATCCGCAAAAGCCAGAGAACGAAATAAGCAGGATCTTTTCGTTGTGGAGGGTATCAAGATGTTCCGGGAGGCTCCGGCAGACCGGATTGAGAAAGTATATATATCCAACAGGGTAGAGAAAGAGATATGGGGTCAATATGAAGCCAGGCTTTCCGGGATGTCTTATGAGATCGTGTCGGATGAAGTATTTGCTAAAATGTCTGATACAAAGACGCCGCAGGGAATTCTGTGTCTTGTCAGACAATATCATTACCGGATAGAGGAACTGCTTGCCAGGAAGAATAAGAAACAATTGTTATTTATTCTCCTGGAAGATATTCAGGACCCCGGAAATCTGGGGACAATCATACGGACGGGGGAAGGCGCCGGTGTGGACGGCATTATTATGAGCAGCCAGACCGCAGATCTCTATAATCCCAAGACCATCCGCTCCACTATGGGATCGGTCTACCGAGTGCCTTTTGTCTATACACAGGATTTGCGGGAGACGATGGGAATCCTGCAAAATCAAGGGGTCTCGATTTATGCGGCGCATCTTGGCGGAGGCGGGTATTACGATGAATATGATTACCGGAAGCATACCGCTTTTCTCATCGGTAACGAAGGAAATGGGCTGAAAGAAGAGACAGCCGGAGGTGCGGATGTCTGTTTGAGAATTCCGATGGAGGGCGAGGTGGAGTCGTTGAACGCCGCGGTAGCATCTTCGGTATTGATGTACGAAGCGTACAGACAGCGCAGAAGCAGGTAAATGGCGGGAAGCTTTCTGTTATATGCATAGGAATTGGATGTTAAATTTGGATTTAACAAGTACAAAAGAGATGTGGAACAAATAACGGCTGTTATAATAAGCTTTTATGCAAGACTTTTATTTGCAGGTTTGCGTCTGTGCGCCGTCTGACAGCGAACTTGTAATGCACAGGAAACGGCGCAGAAATGAGGAGAAATATGAAGATCGGATTTATAGGACTTGGAAACATGGCAAAAGCGATGATCGGCGGTATGCTGCAAAATGAAATGGTAAAGCCGGAGGATATCATCGGCTCCGCTAAGACCGAAATGACATTACGAGACACACAGTCCCGGTTCGGCATAGAAGTCAGAGAGTCCAATATGGCGGTGGCGCAGGAATCGGAGCTGCTTGTGCTCGCTGTGAAACCTCAGTTTATGCAGGAAGTGATCGACGAAATCAGGGACGGTGTGAAGCCCGAAACCCTTATCGTCAGTATTGCGGCTGGAAAGACTCTCGCCTGGATCGAGCAGGCTTTTGGCAGAACGGTGAAGCTGGTACGCTGTATGCCTAACACGCCGGCGCTGGTGGGGGAAGGCTGTACAGGCGTCTGTGTCAATGCCAATGTGTCCCGGGAAGAAGCGGATTACAGTATCAGACTGATGGAAAGCTTCGGTAAAGCAAGTCTGGTGCCGGAGAAACGAATGGATGCAGTAGGCGCGGTCAGCGGAAGCTCGCCGGCTTATGTCTTTATGTTTATTGAAGCAATGGCGGATGCGGCTGTGGCGGCAGGCATGCCGAGGACACAGGCGTATGAATTTGCGGCGCAGGCGGTTTACGGTTCCGCGAAGCTCGTATTAGAGAGCGGCAGGCATCCCGGAGAATTAAAGGATATGGTATGTTCGCCGGGCGGGACGACGATCGAAGGCGTACGCGTATTAGAACAGAAGGGAATGCGGGGGGCAGTAATGGATGCGCTTCTCGCCACGGTAGAGAAGTCCCGGAAACTATAAATCAATTATGCAGAAAATAACAATTACATAGTATAAAATAGTATAAATCTGAGGCATAAATCTGAGACAAGCCGCATAAACTTGACAAAGGATAGGCGTTTTGCTAAAATTATCCAAAATTTAGATGTAACAATTTTGTAACAATCTATTAATATATGCATGTGGAGGAGTTATATGCTGAAAAGCAGAAAGCGTTATATTCTGATCATCAGCCTGATTCTGAGTTTGGGTATATTCGGTATGTCTCATCTGGACGTCCGGGCAGATTCCAGAAAGGAATATCTGGATTCTCTCCATACGGGAATCACACAGATCGTCGATCCTTCCGCCGGTTTTTCCAATACAAAAGCAGTTGAAGAACTGACACAAATGTCGGAAGAAGGCGGCTCGAAGGAGAATGAGGAATCCGATCTGGTTATGGTTAATGTTCAGGTCGCAATGAATGTCAGAGAGGAAGCGAGCGAGGATTCTGAGAAGGTAGGCGTGCTGTATAAGGACTGTGGCGGAAGGATCCTGGAACGTAAGGACGGCTGGACCAGATTAAAGAGCGGTGACCTTGTGGGCTGGGCAAGCGATGAGTATCTTCTTTTCGGGGAGGATGCGGAGGCGATGGCAAATGATGTAGGGAATCTCATCGTTACCATCGAGACCGAGACATTGTGCGTGCGCAGTGAGCCGGATACCAATGCGGAAGTATTGGGACTGATGGCACAGGATGATGAACTGGAAATTATAGAGGAAATGGATGAGGACTGGATCAGCGTGGAGTACGGCGACGGGGTTGGCTATGTTTCGGCTGAATATGTGGATCTGGATTTCCATATCGACGAGGGCGAGACTTTGATTGCCATTAAGAAGAGAGAGGAAGCCGAGCGGCAGGCGAAGCTGACGGCGAATCAGGGCGCTGTCGTAGTGGGCGGCGACGATACAAGACTTCTGGCCGCGTTGATTTACTGTGAGGCCGGCAATGAAACCTATAACGGACAGCTTGCTGTGGGAGCGGTTGTCATGAACCGTGTCAGGAGCGGGGCGTACCCCAGTACAATATCAGGTGTTATATTTGCGTCCGGTCAGTTTACGCCTGCGTTAAACGGCAAAGTGGCGCGGGTTTATACCGGCGGCAATATTCCGGAGAGCTGTTATCAGGCGGCGAACGCGGCAATTAATGGCGAGACCAATGTAGGCAGCGCAACGCATTTCAGACGCGCCGGGAACCATGAAGGAATCATGATTGATCATCAGGTATTCTGGTAGAAGGCGGCGTGGACGTGACAGGCGCTTCTGTTTTGGCATTTCTATTTTAAAGAAAATTTAAGATTCGTGAAAAGAGAATTTTATTGTCAGTGAGGGGATAATATAGTAGAATAATTGTGTCGCCGTAAGCGCATAAGAGACCAGAGGCGCACAGGCAAACATGGCGGCAGAAAGGGGCGAGGACTTGTGCTTGGAATGAATATGATCGTTTTCTGGCTGACAGTTCTTGTCGTGTTGGTTATTATAGAACTGTTGACTATGGGACTTACAACAATCTGGTTTGCGGGAGGCGCGCTTGTCGCGGCGCTTGCATCCCTGCTTCGGGCGCCGTTTCTGGTGCAGGTGATCCTGTTTCTTCTGACGTCTGCTGTGCTCCTGTTCTTTACCAGACCGCTGGCAGTTAAATATTTTAACAAAGACAGAGTGCGGACGAACGCGGAGAGTCTGATAGGACGTCAGGCGATCGTGATCAGTGAGATCGATAACCTGCAGGGAATAGGTCAGGTCAATGTAGGCGGTATGGAATGGTCCGCCAGAACCAGAGAAGACGGCGTGAAACTGCCGGTGGGTACAGTGACTACCGTGTTAGCCATTAATGGCGTGAAGCTTGTTGTAGAAGAGAGAAAAGAGAAAGAGGTATAAAATGGGTGGACTTTTAGCGTTAGTGATTATTCTGATTATTATCGTTTTAGTATTGCTGTCCTGCATTAAGATCGTTCCGCAGGCGCATGCGTATGTAGTGGAGAGACTGGGTGCATATCAGCAGACATGGTCTGTAGGGCTTCATCTCAAGGTTCCTTTTATCGATAAGGTGGCTAAGAGAGTGATTTTGAAAGAGCAGGTTGTGGATTTCGCGCCGCAGCCGGTTATCACCAAAGATAATGTTACCATGAGAATTGACACGGTTGTGTTTTTCCAGATTACGGATCCTAAGCTGTTTGCATACGGCGTTGAGAATCCGATCATGGCGATCGAGAATCTGACGGCCACCACGCTGAGAAACATCATCGGCGAGATGGAACTGGATCAGACGCTTACTTCAAGAGAGGTCATCAATACCAAGATGAGAGCGTCTCTTGATATTGCCACAGATCCCTGGGGAATCAAGGTAAACAGAGTGGAGCTTAAGAATATCATCCCTCCGGCGGCGATTCAGGATGCCATGGAGAAACAGATGAAAGCGGAACGTGAGCGCCGTGAAGCGATCCTTCGTGCGGAAGGTGAGAAGAAGTCCACTGTCCTCGTTGCGGAAGGTAAGAAAGAATCCGCGATTCTGGAAGCTGAGGCGGAGAAGCAGTCGGCGATCTTGCGTGCCGAGGCACAGAAGGAGAAGATGATCCGTGAGTCGGAAGGTGAGGCTCTGGCAATCCTTAAGGTGCAGCAGGCGACTGCGGACGGTATCCGGATGATTCGTGAGGCAGGTGCTGACGAGGCAGTTCTTAGGATTAAGAGTCTGGAAGCGTTTGAGAAGGCGGCGGACGGACAGGCGACCAAGATTATTATCCCTTCCGAAATTCAGGGACTTGCGGGGCTTGCCGCTTCTGCAAAGGAAATATTGAAATAGCGGCTGTTGGGGAATAACGGATAATCTGAGGGCGGTTCTGCTGGAATCGCCCTTAAGTGGTATATCAGACGGATACATAAATGAGGGAGGATTATTATGAATTTAACAGGACGTCATTTTCTGAAGCTTCTGGATTTTACACCGGAAGAGATTACATACATGCTGGATGTAGCGGCGGATTTGAAGGATAAGAAGAAAAAGGGAATTCCGGTAGATATTCACCGGGGCAAGAATGTTGCGTTGATTTTTGAAAAAACAAGTACCAGGACACGCTGTTCTTTCGAAGTGGCGGCGCATGATCTTGGAATGGGAACTACTTACCTTGATCCGGCAGGTTCGCAGATCGGTAAGAAGGAGAGTATCGCTGATACGGCAAGAGTTCTGGGACGCATGTATGAGGGCATCGAATATCGCGGCTTTGAACAGAAGATTGTGGACGAGTTAGCGCGTCACGCAGGCGTTCCGGTATGGAATGGTCTGACCAATGAATTCCATCCCACGCAGATGTTAGCGGATCTTCTGACTATTCGTGAGCATTTCGGACGGCTCGCAGGAATCAGACTTACCTATATGGGAGACGCACGTTATAATATGGGCAATTCTCTGATGGTGGCCTGCGCGAAGATGGGAATGCATTTTACGGCCTGCACGACGAAGAAATATTTTCCGTCAGAGGATCTTGTAAAGACCTGTCAGGAGATCGCAAAGCAGACCGGCGGAAGCGTGACGTTGACCGAGGATGTCAAGGAAGGTGCGGCAGGCGCGGACGTTGTTTATACGGACGTGTGGGTTTCTATGGGCGAGCCCGCGGAGGTTTGGCAGGAAAGGCTTCATGACCTGACGCCGTATCAGGTAAATAAGCAGGTAATGGAATATGCGGGTGAAAATGCGGTGTTTATGCACTGTCTTCCGGCCTTCCATGATCTGAATACGAAGATCGGCAGAGAGATAAGCGAACAGTACGGAATCAACGAGATGGAAGTAACGGATGAAGTCTTCGAGTCTTCCCAGTCGATTGTGTTCGATGAGGCGGAGAATCGTATGCATACGATCAAGGCCGTTATGGCTGTGACGCTCGGAGAGTATGAATTATAATTACGGTGGATGACCGATTGAGTCAATACACGATGCTGTCATAAAGACATACGGACAGCCAGACTGCATGACAATCGGAAGAGAATCGGAACATGAAAGCGGCAGGTATGAAAACAGATAAATCAGATATACTGACATTACTTAGAAACAGTGCGGACTATGTGTCGGGCCAGCAGTTATGCGATCAGTTCGGGGTTTCCCGCACGGCGGTCTGGAAGGTAATCAACCAGTTAAAGGAAGAAGGATACCAGATCGAGTCTGTGCCCCGTAAGGGCTATCGTCTCGTGGAAAGCCCGGCGGATATTCTGTCTAAGAGTGAGATTGCCAGCAGGCTGCATACCAAATGGGCGGGCAGGAAGCTGTATTATGTGGATTCTACAGGCTCTACCAATACGGATGCGAAGCGCTATGCGGAGGAGGGCGAGCCTCATGGTACGACGGTGGTTGCGGATATGCAGACCGCTGGAAAAGGCAGGCGGGGCAGGAAATGGGAATCGCCCTCCGGTATTAATGCGTATTTTACCATACTTCTGAAACCGTCTTTTGCACCGGATAAAGCATCCATGCTGACGCTGGTAATGGCGCTGGCCGTTGCGGAAGCCATTGAGGAAGTAACGGCGCTTCCTGTCGGAATCAAATGGCCGAACGATATCGTAATCAATAAGAAAAAAGTTGTCGGTATGCTGACGGAGATGAGCACCACCCCGGAAATGGATGAGATTCAGTATGTGGTAGTGGGCGTGGGCATTAATGTTAATATGGGGAGTGCAGAGGAATTCCCGGAAGAGATCAGACAGACGGCCACCTCTTTGAAACTGGAATCAGGGCGGCAGATTAACAGGGCTGTCTTGATAGAGCACATTCTGACACGGTTTGAGCATAATTATGAGCGATTTGAACAGACACTGGATTTATCCGGGCTGATGGACGCCTATCAGCGGCGTCTGGTCAATGTCGGCGCGCAGGTCAGAGTCCTGGATCCGGCAGGCGAATATGTCGGTATTTCCAGGGGTATCAATCAGACGGGAGAGCTGATTGTAGAGAGAGAAGACGGCAGCGTGTCGAATGTCTATGCGGGAGAAGTGTCGGTGCGGGGTATATATGGATATGTGTGATGAGAAAAAGGTGGTGCTCTGCGGAGCCAACGCTTATGAACAGAAATACTACTTTAACGAACAGTTTGCGGGGATTCCCGAATCCATTAAAGAAGAACTGCATATTATCTGCGTTCTCTTTACAGAGGAAGTGGGCGGTATCTTCACCATTGCGTTTGAAGAAGATGGCAGCGTAGTGCTGGAAACAAACGCCGAGGAAGAAGATCTGCTCTATGATGAGATCAGCAGCGGACTTCTCGTGGGGGAGATCCGCAGGAACAGACAGGAGCTTTTAGAAGCGTTGCAGATGTATTACAGAGTTTTTATTCTGCGGGAAGGAATAAGCGGTTTGGAAGATGAATGAATATCTAAAAAAACTGACAATCGGTAACGTAACCCTGGATAATAATATCATACTGGCTCCCATGGCAGGTGTAACAGACCTGCCTTTTCGTTTGCTGTGCAGCGAGCAGGGAGCGGGTCTTACCTGCATGGAGATGGTCAGTGCCAAGGCGATTATGTATCACAATAAAAATACGGAGAGCCTATTGGAAATCCATCCCCGGGAAGGACCCACGTCCTTACAGTTGTTTGGTTCCGATCCCATAATTTTAAGCGAAATGGCGAAGAAGATTGAGGAACGCCCCTTTTCCATACTGGATATCAATATGGGCTGTCCGGTGCCCAAAGTGGTCAATAACGGCGAGGGCTCCGCGTTGATGAAGCAGCCGGAACTGGCAGGAAAGATCATTGAGGCTGTGGTGAAATCAATCAGTAAACCGGTTACGGTCAAGATACGCAAGGGCTTCGATGCGGAACACGTGAATGCGGTGGAAATCGCCCGAATCGCGGAAGCGTCGGGAGCCAGTGCGGTGGCGGTGCATGGCAGGACGAGAGAGCAGTATTATGCCGGTGAGGCGGACTGGGAGATTATCGCCCGTGTGAAGGACGCGGTATCCATTCCGGTTATTGGCAACGGAGACATCACGGACGGCGCCGGCGCAAAGCGTATGATGGAAATAACCGGGTGCGACGGCGTTATGGCAGGCAGAGCGGCGAGAGGGAATCCATGGCTGTTTCAAAGGATTATAGCTTATCTGCGGGATGAGACAAAGCTTCCGAAGCCTGATATGGAAGAAGTAAAGAAAATGATTATGCGCCATGCGGATCTGATGCTGAAGACGAAGGGCGAATATACCGGAATCAGGGAAATGCGCAAGCATGTGTCATGGTACACGGCACGGTATCCCCATTCCGCAAGAATCAGACAGCAGGTGAATCTGATAGAAAGCTTCGAAGAGCTGGAGCGGCTGGTGGAGGCAATGTAGATTCCAAGAGCAATAATTGCTATGGGATGTAGTAGACAGGAGACAAACAGCATATATTGTTTCATAAGCATTGGTTGAAAAATCACAGCAGCAGGCGGCACATGCCGGGAGCGAGCCGCCGGGGGACAGTGCGCATATGGAGCAGGAAACGATTCTTTATTATTATCCGGTAAAGGAAAAGACAGGACAGGATCTGCCTGTGGCGAAAAGACATTGGTGGCAGGAAGCGGAACTTATGCCTTTCCGTGTGGCGCAGCGAATCTATGCCTGTCCGGTGCCTGTTTATTATTATAAAAGGAATCCCTGGAAACCGCAGACATTGTGCAAAGCGATGGAAACGGCGCTTTATCAAATGGAAGGCATGACGGATACTGTTCTCGCGGCGGGAATGGAGAAGCTTCTTACGGAAGAAATGCTGGGAAGATGGCATCCGCGCATGGAAACGCTGAAAAGTCTGACTGCGCTGCTGTTGGCGCAAAAGGCGGAGAACCAGGGCGTGTGTCCGCAAAAGGCGGTGGTGAAGCTGGGAGATATACAGGATGCAGACTGGCAGATGGAGATGACATGGGAGCTTCTGCAGCCCTATCTGCCTAAGATCAATCAGTGCATTATTCGGTGCGATGCGGAGCCCGGAATCGACATCCGGGAGGAATTGGGCAGTTTTCTGGAAGATTATTATTATGAATATGGCCTGGTCGTCCAGACGGAGAGCCGCGTACCCGGAAAAGGAGCTTCGCAGGCTGTCTGCGAGCGGGAGGAAAAAGACTGTCTGTATCTGGATTTCCGAAAGGATAATCTCTATCGTTCCATACGGAAATACCTTGACACTATGTTAAAAAATAGGTATTATTAATGAGTTAAATAGGCGGACTATAGATATTGCGCAGGGAATGTGCTGTCTGCCGCTTAGAATATAGTAAGGGAGAATTTGCCATGCATGAGAAGAAAAACATATTAACCTATGAGGGACTTAGAAAATATGAGGATGAGTTACATGATTTAAAGGTAGTAAAACGTAAAGAAGTAGCTCAGAAGATTAAAGAAGCAAGAGAGCAGGGTGACTTATCCGAAAACGCAGAGTATGATGCGGCCAAAGACGAACAGCGCGATATCGAAGCCAGAATCGAAGAGTTAGAGAAAATATTAAAAAATGCGGAAGTCGTTGTGGAAGACGAAGTGGATCTGGACAAAATCAATATTGGCTGCCAGGTCAAAATTCTGGATGTAGAGTTTAATGAAGAGTTAGAATATAAGATCGTAGGTTCCACAGAGGCGAACAGTTTAAAGGGTAAAATCTCCAACGAGTCCCCGGTCGGCAAAGCACTGATCGGCTGCAAAGTGGGCGATACGGTAGATGTGGAGACGCAGGCAGGCATGATTCAGTATAAAGTATTAGAGATTCAGAGATCTAATTAGTGACAGAGTGAGCAGTATGATGTGATCGGAAAGTTCCGATGCGGACGCCGGAAGTCAAGCTGACCTTGGAAAGTGAGTGAAACACGGACGCAGCGCTACAACCGGAAGCTGCATGAAAATGTGTATCCGAAGGCAGATAGAAGGCAGACGCAGCAGTTCACTGCTCTGACATGGAGGGAAAAATGGCAGAAGCACAAAATCAGGAAAAAGGACAGCAGGTTCAGGATATTAACCAGCTTTTGAAAGTAAGAAGAGAGAAACTGGCAGCCTTGCAGGAAGCCGGAAAGGATCCTTTTCAGATCACCAAATATGACGTGACGCACCACAGCCAGGAGATCAAAGACAATTTTGAAGCGTTGGAAGGCAAGACGGTATCTATCGCGGGACGTGTGATGAGCAAGCGCGTGATGGGTAAGGCATCCTTCTGCAACGTTCAGGATCTTCAGGGCAATATCCAGTCCTATGTGGCAAGAGACAGCATTGGTGAAGAATCCTATGCCGATTTCAAGAAATACGACGTGGGCGATATCGTAGGTATCGATGGAGAAGTGTTCAAGACCAAAACCGGTGAAATTTCCGTTCATGCTTCGAAAGTAACGCTCTTGTCCAAGAGTCTGCAGATTCTGCCGGAGAAATATCACGGATTGGTGAATACCGATATCCGTTACCGCCAGAGATATACTGATCTGATTATGAATGAAGAGGTGAAGAAGACCTTTGTGATGCGTTCTAAGATCATCAGCTCTATCAGACGTTATCTGGACGGATTGGGATTCCTGGAAGTAGAGACGCCTATGCTGGTTTCCAATGCAGGCGGTGCGTCGGCAAGACCTTTTGAGACTCACTACAATGCGCTGGACGAGGATGTTAAGCTTCGAATCTCTTTGGAATTATATCTGAAGAGACTGATCGTAGGCGGTCTGGAGCGAGTGTATGAGATCGGGCGCGTATTCCGTAATGAGGGTTTGGATACAAGACACAATCCGGAATTTACCCTGATGGAGTTGTATCAGGCATATACCGATTATAACGGTATGATGGATCTGACCGAGAATATGTTCCGCCATGTGGCGCAGGAAGTGTGCGGCACGACATTGATTCCCTACGGCGACGTGGAGATCGATTTAGGAAAGCCTTTTGAGAGAATTACCATGGTTGAGGCTGTGAAAAAATATACAGGCATCGATTTCGACCAGGTGCCGGATACCGCAGCCGCGAAGAAACTGGCGGATGAGAAGGATGTGCACTATGAGGAACGTCACACGAAGGGCGATATTATTAATCTGTTTTTTGAAGAGTTTGTAGAAGAGCATTTGGTACAGCCTACCTTTGTGATGGATCATCCGGTGGAGATCTCTCCGCTGACGAAGAGAAAGCCGGACAAGCCGGACTATGTGGAGCGTTTCGAGTTGTTTATCACGGCAAGGGAAATGTGCAACGCGTATTCTGAGCTGAATGATCCGATCGACCAGAGAGAGCGTTTCAAGGCGCAGGAGGCTGCGCTTGCCGCTGGTGATGAGGAAGCCAACACGACGGATGAAGATTTTATGAATGCGTTGGAGATCGGTATGCCGCCTACCGGAGGAATCGGGTATGGGATCGACCGGTTGGTGATGCTGTTGACGAATTCGCCGGCGATACGGGATGTGTTGCTTTTTCCGACGATGAAGAGCATCTCTAATCAATAAAATCCAAGTTCGGGACGAAGTTGTCCAATGAGTTTGAAATATATACTTTAGGACTCATTTATGTAACGAATCTAATGGATTTTGTTGGATGGTATAGTTTGAGGATGTAAAAAGTTCAATTTATAAGTTGGATGAATATGGATTGATAAATTAAATAGCAAGTTTATTAAGGGACAGCCTTAAAAAACAAAGTGTATTAGGCACTTACGTTAACGTAGAAATGCGTATGACGTAGGTGCCTTTTTTGTTTCTCTCTTTAGCCTGTGTGAAGAAAAACAAACAAAAGGAGCAACAAAATGCAGATTGAAAAGAAAAACGGCTGCTTTCCAGATCTTGATAAGCATTTGAAGGAAAGAGACCGTAAGATGGTTAGCTACAAAGAGGGAGCTGAAATATATGGCATTTCCTATTATTCCTTTGTACGACTGGTCAAGGAAGCTGGGGCTAATTATACGCTCCGAAAATCAGTTGTCATTGATATCGATATCATTGAACAATTTCTGGATGATAATCCGGATGTAGCAATGAGAGTTGTCAGTGTAAGGTCAGTGTAAGGAAGGTATAGGTATGGCGTATAAGAGAACAGAATCGAAGGAAGACATTAAGGAACGTGTCAGAGCAAGAGGCAAAAAATTTGTGAGCTACAAGGAAGGAGCAGAACTTTATTCTTTAGGGCTTCATACATTTCAGCAGATTGCAAAGGATGCAAATGCAATTTACAAGGTGAAATCCAGAGTACTGGTTAATACAGAAATCGTGGATGAGTATATGGAAATATTCCATGAGCGGATATCATTACAAGAGCACACCGGCAATTATGCTGAAGGGGCAGTGGCTCAGGGAACTGGGCTTTGAGGAGAACACTCCTATAGTTGTGCATTGTGAGGATGGTATCTTGACGATTACGAGAGCGGATACTGAAGCAGATTATTTGGATGTGCTGGAAGGAACTGCAGTATGTGTGCAGAACCAAAGGCTAAGTATGGGAGGGCAAGAGCATGAGTAAGATGAGAACTGTTGGAACCATTATGTTTTTTGTAGCTGTTATCCTGGTGGTGCTTTATCATCAGGAGATTGGGGATTGGATAGCGGCACAGATTGCGAGCAGCATGGAGTCGCAGCTGCAGCAGTTGCTGAAATAGGAGGTGCCGATGTTTCAAGCAGAAGAATTACAGAAATTAGATAAGAATTATTTTGAAGTGATCCGTGCGGATGATGAGGTAGATGTGACGGTTATTTCCAAGAATACAAGGCATATCTGGCTGATACATAATGCAGGATATCCAATGGAAGAATCTTGTGTTGTGTTTCATGCTCATTTGCCTGCATGCCCTATCATCAACATGGTAGGGCAAACACCCTGGGACAGGCGGTGAGAAGCATACAGAATCATGATAAATGTCAGTTGAAGGGAAGGCCTGGGGAGAAAAGAAAGAGGGATTTTATACTACAGGTACAATGACAGCGTTTTATATCACAAGTAGAATAGAAGAGGAGAAATTTATTATTCTGTTGGAAGATGAGGTCATGAATGATAATATTTTTGTGATAGGCGTTAATATGGAAAATAGATCAGCCGAAGATATAGCAAGGGAGGCTGCGCTGAAGATAATAGGTATTACCGATCAAATGGTAGCAAAGCAAACGGCTGAAAAGGCGAAAAAGACAGAGCAGGAGGAGTAACTTCTGCATATAGAAGGAGCGTTTTCATTATGAAAAGAAGATATCCTGTGATCGATATAGCAAGAACCGGTCAGAATATAAAAAGAATAATGCAAATTAAGGGACTGACGGTGAAGGATATTCAGGAGTTTCTGGAGTTGAGCACACCGCAGAGTATTTACCACTGGTTTGATGGAAGGAATCTGCCGACTATAGATAATTTGTATGCATTAAGTGATTTGTTTCATCTGCCGACGGATGTTTTACTGATAGGAAACAGAAAATTTGAATGCAGATGTCAAAGTGAAATGTATCAGCGCGCGTATTTGTATTATGAGAGATTAATAGAATTAAAGGCTGGATGAAAATAGAAATAACATTTTGCTGCCTTATCGCTAAAGAAGCGGAGCCGGTCAGGTACTCTGTTGGTCTGATGAGTTCGAGTCTCATAGCTTCGTGGAAGCCATCTACGGTAAAGTGCAGCTGAGACCAATTTTGAAAAGGAAGTGATAGAGAATGATACCAACATTGTATGTACCATTCCGGCACTGATCTGAGGGTGGTTCTATTTTTATTTTGTCAGATTTACATTTTGATGATGAAGACTGCAGACTGATGGATCCGGATTGGATAAGTCCGGAGGAACAGTTGACTATTATTAATAAGGTAGTAGCTAAAGGAGATACTTTTGTTTGTCTTGGAGATGTAGGAAATCCGAAGTACGTCCCAATGATTAAAGCGAAGAAGAAAATATTACTTTTAGGTAATCATGATGCCAGAGGAGCATACAAGGATTTGTTTGATGAAGTGTATGCAGGCCCGTTGTTTATTGCAGATAAAATACTGCTATCTCATGAGCCTGTATATGGTTTGTCATGGTGCCTAATATTCACGGACATGACCATAACAATGTAGAGAAATATAGAGAAGATTGTAAGCATATTAACCTGGCTGCAAATGTATGTGGATTTACACCAGTTAATCTTGGAAAATTGATTAAGGATGGAGTTCTTTCTGATATAGAGGGAATTCACCGGAAAATTATAGACAGAGCGACTGAAAGAAAAGCTGCGGGAATGTCTATGAAGGGTTACGATATGCGTCTGGAAAAATTAACTGAGCACATGTCTAAATTTGAAATGAAGCCGAGAGAGCCAGAGAGAATTACAGGCGTGTTGGCTGAGCTTGAAAAGACGTGGAGAAGATATCCTGACTTACGATTGGGGCAGCTTATCATGGATATTGTTCCAAATGAGTGCGTAAGATTTAATATTGAAGACGATAAGATGCTAGATGCAATTAGAGCATTTGGGCATAAAGGAAGTGATGAAGAGTGATTTATATATCTGGAGACTGCCATCAAAATTTTGAGAGATTTAGCATGAGCATTTTTCCTGAACAGAAAGAAATGACGAAGGATGATTTTGTTATTATCTGTGGAGATTTTGGTGGAGTCTGGAATAAAGGTGAAGAAAGTAAAGAAGAAACTATGTTAATGGACTGGCTGGATTGTAAGTCCTTTACCACATTATTTGTTGATGGCAATCATGAGAATTTTGACAGACTTTATGATTACCCGGTAGAGGACTGGCATGGTGGAAAGGTTCATAAAATTAGACCTTCTGTCATTCATTTGATGAGAGGTCAGATATTTGAAATTGATGGGAAAAGTATATTCACATTTGGTGGCGCAAGCAGTCATGATATTGATGGAGGAATTCTTGAACCAGATGATCCTGATTATAAGAAAAAGAAGAAGGAATTAGAGCAGGGATGGCGTCCATACCGGATTAATCATGTGAGCTGGTGGCAGCAGGAGCTTCCATCTGTAGAAGAGATGGAGGAAGGACGCAAGAATCTGACAGCGCATGGTAATAAAGTCGATTTTATTGTTACGCATTGCTGTTCATCAAGCACTCAGATTCTGCTTGGCGGTAGCATGTATAAGCCTGATATAGAAACTGCTTATCTTGAGGAGATACGGCAGAATACCAGCTTTAAGAAGTGGTTTTTCGGACATTATCACGACAATCGAAATGTGAATGCAGAAGAGATATTGCTTTATGAGCAGATTATTAGAATTTCGTAGGAGTGATGTGTAATGAATTTATATATTAGCGGTATGCATTTTGGACATAAGAATGTGATTGGTTTTGATTATAGGCCTTTTGCGGATGTGGAAGAGATAGACAACTACATTATGGCATGTTGGAACTCACGAGTTCGGCCAGATGATACGGTGTATATTGTGGGCGATATCTGTTACCCTAGCCAGAAGGGATCGGAGTGGTATTTGAGGCAGCTGAAGAGACATAAGATTTTGATCTTGGGTAATCACGATACGCTAATTTTGACTAATAAGGCTGCACAGCATTATCTGGAAGGCTGAAACATATAAGATTATGAAGAGTAGACCAAGAGCTTTGAATGCAGGGTGTATGATTAATAATTATGCGCCGGCTTCTTTCAATGAGCTTGTAAGAAATAATAAGATATTTCAGGAGGCAGATTGAGAATGAGATATTAGATGAGAAACTGTTTCCCAAGGGACGTATTCCGATGACAACGGAGCAAGAATTAAATATGCAAAGACGTGCTGAGTTTATGGCAAGAATGATTATGAAATATAGAAATATGTTGAATCCATGAGAAAGGTTTTGCGTTAAACTGATTGACGTGTAGGATACCTCATAGCTGTGTTGTAGGCATTTTATATTGATATGAAATAGTAAAGGGGATGATGGATTTGCGCAGAAGAAGGAAAGAATTAGTCCGGGATAATATGAACATCTGGAATTCATATGACTTTGCGATGTCTGGTTTGGGAAAGAAAAGCAGGCTGCTTGCGAAGGTTAAGCATTTCCGGAAATGTATTAAATGGAGCAAGCAGAGAATTACCAGAGGATATGCTGATTGCGATGTATGGGAAATGTTTTCTTTTTTGCAGACTATAATTCCGGATATGCTTCAGAATCTAAAGGACACAAGACAGGGTTCTCCGGGTTATCTAGGAGAAAATTATACAAATGAGGAAGGTATATTGGTTAATGATACCTGTCATGAGGAATGGGATAAGATTTTGGAACGAATGATATTTCTTTGGAGGGAGACGGATGAGGATACCTGTTCTGAAAAGAATCCATATGAGGAAGAGCATTCAAAAGCTTTTGATGAATTTCATGATAAATATGGATTTTTGGGGTCTAAGCTTCAGACAGAGAAGGAACTGGAGGAAAATAAGAAAAGAGGCGGTGGCGGGACAGTGCATTTTATGAATGAGCTTCCGGAGTATAAGGAAATATCAGAAAAATATGATGAAGAGCAGAGGCGTTTGGAAGAATACAGAAGATCTTGTAAGGATGAAGCCTTTGATATGCTGAAAAAGTATTTTTATGATTTGTGGGATTGATAAAATATGTATGGAATATAAGAGAGCCGGAGTCATGTGATAGTGATTTCCGGCGCGTGTTATTATAAAACAGTACATATTATTTTTGGTCAAAGTTATACCACAAGTATAATGACAAACTAATGTTGCTGTGGTATTCTGTCGATAACAGAGAAAGAAAAGCGGATCCGAAGAGATGGATCTGGGAAAGGAAAAAAAGATGTTTACAGTTATTCATTCAAGTTATTTATATCTGGAAAGTTTGAAAAATGCAGCACTTGATCGCAAAGAAGAGTGGGGCTTTAGCTTTGTGTATTCAGATAAGAAAGAGCTTGGAAGGAATACTGTGATGAAGGATATGGGCCTGTCGTAGGGGCAGGAGGAGACAACCGGATACATAGATTTTGAACCGCTTATCTTGTGTGGATGCACATGGTAGGCGGTATTTTTTTGCTCCGTTAGCTCAATGGTAGAGCACCTGACTTTTAATCAGGCGGTTAGGGGGTCGAGTCCCCCGCGGGGCACTTAGATGTGCAAGTGGCGGAACTGGCAGACGCAGTGGATTTAAGCTCCACTATCCATAGGATGTGAGAGTTCAAGTCTCTCCAGGTGTACTTAATAAAAATAAGCTCTCGGAATATCGAGGCCGGATTCGATGATCGTCGTGCACAGGAGCACATCGTATTTCTGCTGGC
>JAGAIZ010000013.1 GCA_017626325.1 Lachnospiraceae bacterium
ACAGAAGATCTGTTAAAGGCATTTTTCGCTTTCTTATAAAAGATGACGATTTTCCATTCCTGCAAAAATCCTGAAATTCAACCTGATGGATCAAACTGATATCACAACAGGCTCGTTTTTGAGATTTTTTCATAAAATCACTTGCCTTATGGAACACAGAAAATATCAGTTATCTACTTCAATTATACAGAAAAAGTACAGAAAAAAGGAACCTTCTACAATTTAAAATGTAAAAGATTCCTTAAGTTAATGACATTGGTCAAATTCGAGATTTTTTTGTGCAAATTATCTATATTTATTCATATTATTTAATATGATAAAAACCTATATAATAAAAAGCGCAGAATACCGATTCACTCCGCGCTGTCAATATGGTAATGAAACAATCAATATATGCTCACCGCATCGAGGCAATGACTTCATCCATGGTATGGCTGGTAATAAAGCGGAAAATATCAGCCATCTGATCGGGCGACAGGCTCATATCCAGCTTAATCCATTCTATAATAGCGAAGGTAATGGACTGCGCGTAATAGTCGGCGATCAGATCGGAAGTAAGCCCCTTCTGCGCCGCCTTCCTGTTTCCCACATGCTCGTTGATAAAGCCAAGCAGGACTTCCTTTACAATCTTACGCGTAATCATTTCACAGGAATTCTGTCCTTCCAGGCGCACGACCTTCCTATAGAATTCTTTCTCCCGCTTAAGATTGGTAAAAATCCGCACCAGGCTTTCCGATACCTGCCCCTCCATCATAAGCTGCTGTACCGGAAGTAATATTTCCGACCGGATGATCCACTCCAGAAGCTCGTATTTATCCTGAAAATGATTGTAAAAGGTGGGCCTGATTACGCCTGCCCCGTCGGTGATTTCTTTAATCGTTATCTTCTCAATGGGCGATTTCAGCGCCAGCCTTTTAAAGCTTTCCGCCAGCTTCTGCTCCACGTTTGACTTCGGTTCCATCCCTGCCTCCGTACTCCTTTTGTTCCGCGCAATGTCCCTGCATAACTGAACCATTAGCAAAAGCAGCACCACCCGAAAGCTACGGATGATGCTGTTTTATGCAAATATAATATCCTGCTCTTAAGTCCATCAGACAATGCTCAACCGCTGATGAATGATCAAGATCTCTTAGTTATTGATCAGCTTGTCCTCACCGTTCCAGCTATAGAGCTTTCTGATTTCTTCGCCGACTACCTCGGAAGGATGCTCGGAAGCTAACTTTCTCATAGCCTTGAAGTGAACCTGTCCGCCTGCGGAGGACATATCTAACAGGAAGTCTTTCGCGAAAGTACCGTCCTGAATATCGGACAGAATCTTCTTCATCGTCTTCTTGGTCTCTTCTGTAATAATCTTAGGACCTGTGATATAATCGCCGTACTCAGCGGTATTGGAGATGGAATATCTCATGCCTGCGAAACCGGACTGGTAGATCAGGTCTACGATCAGCTTCATCTCATGGATACACTCGAAGTAAGCGTTTCTCGGGTCGTAACCTGCCTCGACCAATGTCTCGAAGCCTGCCTGCATCAGCGCGCATACGCCGCCGCAAAGAACTGCCTGCTCGCCGAAGAGGTCCGTCTCTGTCTCTGTTCTGAAAGTGGTCTCAAGAACGCCTGCTCTTGCGCCGCCGATTGCCAGGGCATATGCCAGCGCAATATCCTGTGCCTTGCCTGTCGCATCCTGATGAACAGCTACCAGACAGGGAACGCCCTTGCCAGCCTGGTACTCGCTTCTTACCGTATGGCCGGGTCCCTTGGGTGCGATCATGGTTACGTCCACATCCTTGGGCGGTACGATACAGCCGAAATGAATATTGAAACCGTGCGCGAACATCAGCATGTTGCCCGGCTCTAAGTTCGGCTCGATATCTTTCTTATACATAGCTGCCTGTAATTCATCATTGATAAGGATCATGATAATGTCAGCCTTCTTAGCAGCCTCTGCCGCTGTGTATACTTCGAATCCCTGCGACTCTGCCTTTGCCCAGGATTTGGAGCCTTCATACAGACCAATGATAACGTGACAGCCTGACTCTTTCGCATTCAAAGCGTGCGCATGTCCCTGGCTGCCGTAACCGATTACTGCGATTGTCTTACCGTCTAATAAAGATAAGTTACAATCTTCCTGGTAAAAAATTTTTGCCATCTTACTTCTCCTCCATATTCATAATTTACAATATCACTGAAAGAGGCGTTCCCAGGGTAAGAATCTCTTCCACAATCTTACCCGCGAAAGTTCTCTTTTAGCATACAATATCCAATGAGCAAGCCCCTCTGCAATTCCTTACTGCAAACTGCTGCAGGCTCACTCTGACAACGCTCCGGTGTACGGCGCTTCTCTTGCTCTATGTACAACGGACCTGTCCCTTACTCGAGATACGTAACGTTCTCAATACCCCGTCCGAGTCCGGCGATACCTGTCCTTGCAAGCTCCAATATCTCATAACCATCCAGGAGACTGATAAACGCTTGGATCTTATCCTGATTACCGGTCAGCTCGACAATCAGACTTTCGGGCGCCACGTCGATAATCTTCGCACGGAAGATGTCTGCCACCGCAATAACGCCCTGTCTCTCGGACGCGGAAGCCTTGACCTTAATCATGGCAAGCTCTCTGTATACGCTCTCTTCGGGTTTCAGTTCCTTGATATCCCTGACGTCCACTAATTTCGCGACCTGCTTCTCAATCTGATCTAAGATCTCATCGTCACCGGAAGTCACGATTGTGATACGGGTAAAACGGGGGTCCGCCGTAACGCCCGCCGTAATACTGTCAATGTTATACCCTCGTCTGGAAAAAAGTCCTGAAATACGGCTCAAAACGCCGGATGTATTATCTACCAATAGCTGAAATACTTTCTTCTGCATAAAGTAAGCCTTTCCGCACGCGACATTTCCCTGTCACGCACTGTCAATTATTGTATCAACTTGAATATAAAAAGTCAACCGCCCATCAATTATCCGTCTCCATGCATTTAGGAAGCGCCAGCGTTCCGGTTCTTGCGACTTCCACGATGCTGATCGTCTGCATCATGCTGATAAACAGTCTGATTTTCTCCGGCACGTCGCAGATCTGGATAATCATCATGTTCTTTGACATGTCTACGATATCCGCTTTCATGATCTCACAGATCTCCATAATATCGCGTCTGTTGTTCTTATTGTATTTTACCTTAATCAGCATAAGCTCTCTGCTGATGCTGTCAGACTCGTCGAAGGTCTTCACCTTGATGACGTCCAGCTTCTTGTTAAGCTGTTTCTCAATCTGCTCAATAGTACGTTCATCACCGCTGCTGACAATGGTCATGCAGGATGTGGACGGATCGTCCGTCTCTCCGACTGCCAGACTGTCAATATTAAAACATCTTCTGGAGAAAAGCCCTGCCACCTTGCACAATACGCCGGAACGGTTCTCTACCAGAACTGAATATATCTTTTTCATATGCTAAACCCGCCTTTCCCTACTTAACTAAATCCATCGGATCGATGAGACACTCTAACAGAACGGATTCGTCCTTCGCCAGAAATTCACGGATCACATCCTGTGCGCCCGCCATCGTTTCAAGCCGCATGAATTTCATATCATAGGCGGCGGAAAGCTTCTCTAAGTCGGGACTGCCTGACAAATCCACCACGGAATAGTTGTCCTTATAGGTATAGTGCTGGTATTCGCGCACCATGCCGAGATAATTGTTCTTCAGCACGATAATCTTCACAGGCACTTTAAACTGGCGCATGGTGGCAAGCTCCATCATAGACATCTGGAAGGAGCCGTCGCCGCAGACCGCAATAACCTGCTTCGACCGGTCCGCCAGTTTAGCGCCCATAGCCGCCGGAATGGAATACCCCATAGTTCCCATACCGCCTGTCGTCAGGAATTTACCCTGCTTCACGACATGATAGCCGCAGGACCAGATCTGGTTCTGTCCCACATCCGCCACATAGACCGCGTCCTCTTCCATCTCTTCCGAAAGCATTCTGATGAATTTCGCCGGGTCCACATAGTCGGGATTAGGCTTTCTGACAGGCTCCATCGTATCGCGGTAACCGTTTAAGGTCTCGATCCAGGCCTCGTAACTGCCGGCAATCTCTTCCTTCTCAATGTCCTCGAATATATGCTTCGCATCGCCTACCAGGGGAATGGCGGGTCCTACGTTCTTGCCAATTTCCGCCGGATCAACGTCGATATGGACGAGCACCTTATTCTCCGTAATCAAATCCGGTTGGTTGACCGCGCGGTCCGCGACCCTTGCGCCCACCATAATCAACAGGTCAGACTCATTCATGGCGCGATTGGCATAGGGCTTGCCGTTATTCCCCACCATACCGTAGTACATAGCGTGTCTGGTAGGCATCGCGCCGATTCCCATCATGGTAGACACCACGGGGATGCTGTACTTTTCCGCAAAAGCCCTGAGCTCCTTTTCCGCATCGCTTAACAGTACGCCGCCGCCTGCGCAGATTAACGGCCTTTTGGCCTTATTCAGTTCTTTAACGACCTTCTTAATCTGTACCGCATTGCCCTTTACCGTAGGCTTATAGGTACGCAGTTTCACTTCCTCGGGATATTTGAATTTGGTAATCGCCGCATTCTGAATGTCAATCGGCACATCGATAAGCACCGGGCCTTTTCGGCCTGTGCTGGCAATGTGGAACGCCTCTTTGAATACTCTCGGAATATCGTTTGCATCTTTAATCAGATAGCTGTATTTTACGAAGGATTCCACCGCCCCCGTAATATCCGCCTCCTGGAATACGTCAGAGCCGATCAGCTCGCTGTTGACCTGACCCGTAATGCACACCAACGGAATGCTGTCCGCAAAAGCCGTGGCGATACCGGTAATCAGGTTAGTCGCGCCGGGACCGGAGGTCACCGCACACACGCCCACCTTACCGGACACTCTTGCCAGTCCGCTTGCCGCATGAGCCGCATTCTGCTCCGTGCGGATTAATATTGTCTGAATATCGGATTCCAGAATGCTGTTATAAAAGGGGCATATCGCCACCCCCGGATATCCGAATACATATTCAACGCCCTCTTCCTCCAGGCATTTTACCATTGCGTCTGCACCTAACATATATTTATACCTGCTCCCTTCTTTGTCCTGATATGCTTTACTCCTCAATATGCAGGATCCGCTTCGTCAGCTTCACCGCGTCCGCCGCATCCTTGGAATACCCGTCCGCGCCGATCTCATCCGCATATTCCTGGGTAATGACAGCGCCGCCGATAATGATTTTGGCGTCCACTTCTCTTTCTTTGGCATATTGAATCACATGCTTCATCTGCTGCATGGTGGTTGTCATCAGCGCCGACAGGGCAATGACCTGCGCGTTATGCTCCCTGGCGGCTTCTATGATTTTCTCCTTGGGAACATCTTTGCCAAGGTCAATCACCTGAAAGCCGTAATTTTTCAGCATCAACGCCACCAGATTTTTGCCGATATCGTGAATATCGCCTTCCACCGTGGCGATCACCACCGTAGGCATGTCCTTACCGGAATGATTCTGCGCAAGCAGCGGCTCCAGATATTCTATCGAAGCCTTCATTGCCTCCGCGCTGGCGATAAGCTGCGGCAGGAAATATTTACCTTTGTCAAAAAGCTCGCCCACCTCATTGATGGCGGCAAGCAGTACGTCGTCTAAAAGTTCTTTTGCCTCATGCCCGTCGGCAAGCGCCTTCTTCGTATCCTCCACGATACCGCCGCCGTTTCCCTTCAGTACGTCCGCATAAAGCTTCTCCCTGGGGGACAAAGGCGCCTGGGCTGCCGATTGGCCTGCGCTGCGGACGGGAATGCCGGCAGACACCGTCTGAGATTCTCCCATTGCCTCCCGTCTTGCTTTGACCTCGTTCATCAATTCTATGTAACGAATATCCGCGCCCTTTTTGTTCAGAAGCAGATCTGACGCGAAGGCGCAACTTACCAGAAGCTCCTGCGAGGGATTGGCGATTGCCATCGTCAGCCCTGCCTGAATCGCCATGGTCAGAAATGACGCATTGACAAAGCTCCGCTCCGGCAGCCCGAAGGAAATATTAGACAGCCCGCAGATGGTCGCAAGACCGTTTCTCTTGCAATACCGTATCGTCTCAAGCGTCTCAAGAGCCGCCGTCTTATTGGCGCCCACGGTAGCGACAAGACCATCCACCACGATATCTTCTCTGCGCATCCCCAGTTCACAGGCACGCGCCTTTATTTTCTCTATAATATCAATCTTCTCTTCCAGACTCTTAGGAAGCCCTTCGTCCGACAGAGGAAGAAGGATGAACATCGCGCCGTATTTCTTCGCAATGGAAAGCAGCGATTCGAATTTTACCTTCTCATAAGAAATAGAATTGATGAGCGCCCTGCCGGGATATCTGCGCAGCGCCGCTTCCAGCACATCCACATGACTGGAATCGATGGAAAGAGGAAGCTGCGTCACACCGCCTACTGTTTCCAAAGCCTTCAGCATCATCTCTTTCTCGTCGATGCCGCTCATACCCATATTCACATCCAGAATGCCCGCGCCGCAGGCTTCCTGCTGCTCCGCGAAATCGGAAACCATGTCCAGGTTCCCTTCCC
Organism: Lachnospiraceae bacterium; assembly: GCA_017626325.1. Classification (GTDB taxonomy): domain Bacteria; phylum Bacillota; class Clostridia; order Lachnospirales; family Lachnospiraceae; genus UBA3282. Next base: position 6,564 of record JAGAIZ010000013.1, read on the forward strand.
GCAATTGTGCCTGCAGCTTCTTCTTGCCTGTAGGGTTGATGCGTTCCCCGACGATAATAAAATTATCCTCCAGTCCGAAAGCAACAGTCTGCCGTTCACTGGTCAGATAACGAAGCCCGGAAGGCTCTCTGTGTGCCACATCCATCTGTCCCGCGCATTCCTTTGCAGCCTGAATATATGCGGGCGTAGTGCCGCAGCAGCCGCCGATGACAGACGCGCCCGCCTCCACAAGATCTTTCATACATGTGCCAAAGGTATCGGCATCCATGTCATAGACCGTATTACCTTCCGCATCCAGGGATGGCATACCCGCGTTAGGCTTGGCGATAATCGGTATCGTCGTCACCGCCGCCATCCTGCGCACCACATCCACCATTTTGTCCGGTCCTGTGGAACAGTTCGTGCCAACTGCCGCCACGCCCAGACTTTCTAAGACAATAGCCGCAGTCTCAGCGTCCGTGCCGTACAGCGTCCTGCCGTCGGCCTCGAAGGTCAGCGTCGCCATAATAGCAAGATCGCACACTTCCTTCGCCGCAATCACGGCGGCTCTCGTCTCCTGTAGACTCATCATCGTCTCAACCACGAGAAGATCAACGCCCGCCTCTGTCAGATAACGGATCTGTTCTTTGTAGATCTCGATCAATTCTTCAAAATCCAGCGTCCCCATAGGGGATAACTGCTGTCCGGTCATCGTGATGTCGCCCGCCACATAAGCCTGCGAGCCCACCGCTTCCTTAGAAAGCGCTACCAACTCATGGTTCATCTGTCGGATGTCAGCTTCCAGACCATATTCCGCAAGCTTGATCCGGTTTGCCGTAAAGGTCGGCGCATAGACGATATTCGTACCCGCATTCACAAATTCTCTCTGCAGGTTGATTAAAACGTCCCTGTTCTCCAGAATCCAACGCTCGGGACATACGCCCACAGGCATTCCTTTTTTCTGCAGGTTCGATCCGGTCGCCCCGTCTAAGAAGATGGGGTGCTCCCGGATCAGCGCCTGAAATTCCTGTTTATTCATGAAACATAATACCTTTCAACCGCCTGGGCGGTTTTCTTTTCACACTATTCTGCGGTTTCTTCCGGCTCTTCATAGAAGACCGTATCGTCCGTATCCCAGTTATCCTCCGGTACCTCCTCGGTTTCCGATGCTTCCCCTGACTCTGTATCCGACGTCTTCTCCTCATCGGTCTTATTCAGATAACCGCCGCCTAAGATACTGTTCTCCTCGGTATAGGTCACACCCTCTCCCTCCGGGATCTCCCCGTGGAGAATCGTAATAATGTACTGAATACGGATGTTCGCCCTGTCGTAATATTCCCGCGCCGCTTCCGCAACCGCCTCGTCGTAGCTTTCGCTTTCATAGGCCTGATGATACAGGGCTACCGCCTGCTGCATATTCTCGTCCGCTTCATCCGCAAGGCTGTCCACCGCCGAGAACTGCTCCGGCACTTCAAGCGCTGCCATCCACGTAATCTCATCCCGAAGCTGGTCGAGATAATTCAAAAGCTGTGCCGCAGCATCCTCCGAAGACGCATCGATAGCATTCATGCCGTCATTGTAAGCCGCAATATGCTCAAAGAACTCCGTCATATCCTCCTGATACGCCGTCAGCGCCTCGTCCTCGCCGCACGCAGTCAGAAACAGGGCACACAGGATACCTGCGCACACCATACGGCATTTTCTGTAGTTTTGCTTTATCGCTTCCAATTTTATCCTCCGCGTCTGAACCATTTACTCTGCAATCTGTTCAGTTCTTATTTCGTGCCGAAAATTCTGTCCCCCGCGTCGCCGAGTCCGGGGCAGATATACGCGTTTTCATTCAGACAGCGATCCAGATGACCCACATAAATCTGGATATCAGGATGCGCTTTGTGCAGCCTTTCCAATCCTTCCGGCGCGGCAATGATACACATAAATTTAATATTCTTACCGCCGTGCTGCTTGATAAAATCAACCGCTTCCGCACCGGAACCTCCTGTGGCCAGCATAGGGTCTACTACCACGATAGTTCTCTGATCGATGGGCTCGGGAAGCTTACAGTAATATTCGTGAGGTTCATGGGTTTCCGGATCTCTGTAAAGACCGATGTGTCCAACCTTGGCGCTCGGAACCAAAGCAAGAATGCCGTTGACCATGCCGAGACCGGCACGTAAGATAGGCACCACCGCCAGTTTCTTACCGGCGATTCTGGGAGACATGCATGTCTCGATAGGAGTCTGTACCTCCACGTCCTCTAAGGGCAGATCGCGCAGCGCTTCATAGCCCATCAGGGTCGCTATCTCTTCGATACATTTCCTGAACTCGTTTGTGCCGGTATTGATATCTCTGATCTGGGAAATCTTATGCTGGATCAGCGGATGATCCATAATAAATACATTATCCATCTTTCGTCCTCTTTCCTTTTGATTACATTCCACTCCTGAAATTACACCTATATAAAATAGTACTGACTTCGCGCTCTCAAGTCAATAACTTTTCACTCCGTGCCTGCAACTTTTGTTTTTCTTCTCTTAATATCAAATACTAATTAATCCTTAATTTATATTGCAAAAATGTATCGGACTCTTTATAATTTTTTTAGATTTAACACAGAAATGAAATTCCAAAGAAAAAGGAGAACATCTTATGAATGAAAAATTCGATGCAATTCGCGACGCCAGAAGTCTGGGCGTCCCCAAAATGCTGTTGCTGGGCCTGCAGCATATGTTCGCAATGTTTGGCGCAACCATTCTGGTTCCCATTCTGGTCAACAGCTATTTCAACGGAGAAGGGCTTTCCATTCAGGTGACGTTATTTTTTGCCGGCGTGGGTACGCTTTTCTTCCATGTATGCTCCAAATTTCAGGTGCCTGCGTTCTTAGGCTCCTCCTTCGCTTTCCTAGGCGGCTTCGCCACAGTAGCGAATCTGGATACGGGTATATTCGCCGATATGACTTACGGCGAGAAGCTCCCCTATGCCTGCGGCGGTATCGTCGTAGCAGGGCTGCTGTATCTGGTACTTGCCCTGATTATTAAATTTGTGGGCGTCAACCGCGTTATGCGTTTCCTGCCGCCTGTGGTAACCGGCCCGATTATTATCTGTATCGGCTTAAGCCTTGCGCCCTCCGCAGTCAGCAACGCTTCCACCAACTGGTTTCTGGCGCTGGTTGCGCTGGCAGTCATTATCATTTTCAATATCTGGGGTAAGGGTATGTGGAAGATCATTCCGATTCTGTTAGGCGTGGTTATTTCCTATGTCGTTGCCCTGATCATGAATGCTCTGGGCTTTACCAATGCCGACGGCAGCGTGATTCTGGATTTCTCCGGCGTTGCCACATCCGCCGCAGTAGGGCTTCCGCCCTTCCAGTTGTGTAAGTTCGACCTGACCGCGATTCTCGTGATGGCGCCTATCGCACTGGCTACCATGATGGAGCACATCGGCGATATCTCCGCCATCTCCGCTACGGTTGGCGAGAATTTCATAGAGAACCCCGGCCTGCACCGTACCCTGATCGGAGACGGGCTTGCGACCTCTCTCTCCGCGCTGTTCGGCGGCCCTGCCAACACCACCTATGGCGAAAACACCGGCGTGTTGGAATTAAGCCGTGTCTATGATCCGAAGGTGATCCGCCTGGCAGCAGTCTATGCGATCATATTAAGCTTCATTCCGAAAATGTCCGCTATCATCGGCTCTCTGCCGACAGCGATCATCGGCGGTATCAGCTTCATCCTGTACGGTATGATTTCCGCTATCGGCGTCAGAAATATTGTGGAGAATAAGGTAGACTTCACGAAGTCCAGAAACCTGATTATTGCCGCTGTCATTCTGGTGTGCGGCCTTGGCTTCTCCGGCGGTCTGACCTTTACTGTCGGGACAACCTCTATCACATTGACTTCTCTCGCTATCGCAGCGATCGCCGGTATCCTTCTGAACGCGATTCTGCCCGGCAACGATTATGTATTCGGCACCAATCCGAACGGAGATATCAACAGAGGCGTCAGCTTCAATCCCCAGCACGGGAAAGCGAAATAAAACGACAAAAAGCGGATAGGATTTCCTTTCAATCAGGAGCTTCCTATCCGCTTCTTTAAGAAACACACTAGAATTCGATCTCACAGTCAGGCTCTACTTTCCTGCAGGCCTTCAATACGGCTTTCATCACCGCGTGCTCGTCAGCGCCCTCAGCAAATTCCACCTTCATCTTCTGTGTCATAAAGCTTACGACAGCATCGGCAACGCCCGCCGTTTTCTTCGCCGCTTCCTGCATCTTCTCCGCACAGTTTGCGCAGTCTACCTCGATTTTGTATGTTTTGTTCATAATGCCTCTCCTTTATATTTAAATGATTTTATAACTGTTCGTTACCTTTCTTATTACACTCTTTCCACTCTGATTATTATTCTTCTACATGCTCCATACCCATGCTGATAATCGCTCTCACATGCTCGTCGTCCAGCGAATAGAAGATCGATTTGCCTTCCCGTCTGAATTTCACCAGCTTGGAGGATTTCAGAATGCGGAGCTGATGGCTGACGGAGGACTGGCTTAAATTCAGCAGTCTGGCAATATCATTGACACACAATTCCGTCTCGAACATGGAATAAAGAATCTTGATTCTGGTAGAGTCCCCAAATACCTTAAACAGTTCCGCCAGATCATATAAGATTTCATCATCCGGCTGCGCTTCCAGAACCTTCTTCACCACGTCGTCCCTTGCCGCCAAAAATTCCTTTTCTTCTTTCTCGCTCACTAGCTTCCTCCCTTCCTTAAATGTCTTTATAACACATTCTTTTAACATATGATTATTTGTTCATATGTATCATATTACAATATTACTCTCCTGTCAACCGTATCAGTATAAAAAGCGCTAAAAAAAGACGCTGTCTTTCACAACAACGCCTTTTCTTATCTCTTTTGATTGTCTTAAAGCTGGAAGAACGCTACTTCCTGCTCCAAAGACTCTGCAATATCCTTCAAATCCTTCGCTGCCTGAGCAAGCAGATTGATAGTCGCATTTAACTCTTCCATGGAAGCGGTAGTCTCTTCGGTAGACGCCGCATTTTCCTGCGATACCGCAGACAGACTTGAGAAAACGTCTACTACCTTGCTTCTGCCGTTGTCGCATTCCACGGCCTGACTGTTGATTAATTCTGTCTCTTTCATGGAATCTTCTATACCGCTGCTTACCTCGGCGAACTTCTCTTTGGTCTCGTTCAGCTTCTTCTGCTGCTCTGCGACGATCTCGTCTACTTCTCTCATAATCTTAACGGAAGCCTCGGAATCAATTGCAAGCTGGCGGATAATTTCCTCGATCGTCTTAGCCGACTGATTGGAGTCCTCAGACAGCTTGGAGATCTGTGTCGCTACTACCGCGAAGCCTCTTCCCGCTTCACCGGCTCTCGCCGCCTCAATACTTGCATTTAAAGCAAGCAGACTTGTCTCGCTGGCAATGGATGCAATCAGATTAACCGCTTCCTGAATCCTCGTAACAGATTCATTGGTCGTATTAACCGAAGTCTCAATCTTCTGAACCGCCTCGATCGTCTTATCGTTGGATTCGCTCAATTCCTGAATGATTCTGGCGGATTCCATATCCGCCGCATGCATGTTATCGGATAACCGATCCAGATTTCTGACGCTGTCTACAATCTTCTCGATCATAGTTCCCATGTTGTTAATCTGTATCGTAGCCTGCTCTATATCCTCCGCCATGGAAACCGCGCCTTTGGAAATATCCTCCACCGCGCTGCTGATTTCGTCCGCCGTCGTGGAAGTCTGCGCGGACATGGACTCTAAGGAAATTCCCTGACGTGCCAGATTGTCCGTATTTTCTTTGATGCTGCCAATAATATGGTTCAGCCTGTCCACTAAGGACGTCATAGCGTGCGCCATAACGCCGATTTCGTCGCCTCTCTTCAGAATACGGGGCGATACTTCAAGCTTGATTCTGCCTTCTGATAAGGAGCCTAAAAGTCCCTCCGTATGTACAATAGCTGCGGATATCTTCTTCGTCACTATGCCGACGATGATAAGCGTGATAACCCAGACGATCGCCGCAAGTCCGATCATCGCCGCCGTCGTACGGCTGATAAGCCTTGTCACCTCTGTGGCCGGTTTGCCCGCAAATGTCATCCCCACGATAGAACCGTCAGGATTCCGTATCGGTTCATAGACCGCGTAATAATGTTCTCCGTTGATCACTACATCGGATGTCTCATAGGTCATCCCCTGCTCCAGTACATGTCCGGTCACTTCCGAAGACGCCTGTGTGCCGAGAATCCGTTCTCCCGTTTCAGGATCCAGCAAAGTAGTGGCCCGTCTGGTATCTCCGTAAAACAGCGTCACCGACGCATCAGAGTCTTTCACAAAGCTGTCAATCAAATCCTCATCTTCTGTAATAGCATAGTCGCCTTTGTACAGCAGGTCGCCCTCCAAATGGAACTCTCCCGGATCGATGGCTTCGTATGCCGCGTGGACGCTGGTACACAGCATCCTTAAGCCGTCAATCGTTTCGTCTTTCACCATAGAACGTAAAGTTTCAACGCCATAAACCGTAACCACAGTTCCCAGCGCCAAGAGCGGAATGATCACCAACGCCATCAGTTCCGTCATAACACCGAATCTCTTTTTCTTCATCTGTCCTTCTCCTGTTCCTTCATAATCCCCGTATACGCGCGCAGGCCGTTATGTTATGCCTTCTCCGTATCCTCTTAAAGCCTTTTACAATCTTCTAATAATATAACATATTTTATTATGTTAGAAAAGTCTCTCACGGAAAATATGTACAAATTTTCTTAACATTTTCTTAACTATATTCGTAAAATTGTCATATTATCAAAGCTTCCTGCAAATTATTTTTGTTAAAACGCTGTTTTATTGCCGAATCTGTCCGTTTCCCCTGATGATATACTTGTAGGTGGTCAGTTCCTTAAGTCCCATCGGCCCTCTTGCGTGCAGCTTCTGGGTGCTGATGCCAATCTCCGCACCGAAGCCAAATTCGAACCCATCCGTGAATCTGGTGGATGCGTTGGCATAGACACAGGCAGAATCCACGCCCCTCAGGAATTGCTCCATATGCGCTTCGTTCTCTGTCAGAATCGCATCGGAATGTCCTGTATTATAACGGTTGATATGGGCAATCGCTTCCTCCACGGATGAGACGGTCTTTACGGATACGATATAATCCAGATATTCTCTTCCGTAATCTTCTTCTGTGGCAGGCAGGCTTCCGGGAATCGTCTCTATTACCTTCTCATCCCCCCGTATCTCCACCTGCTTTGCCTGTAAAGCCTTCCCCAGCTCAGGCAGGAAACGCTCCGCTATCTTCTCATGAACGATCAGCGATTCACAGGCATTGCATACGCCGATACGCTGGGTCTTGGCGTTGATAATAACAGGGATCGCCTTAGACAAATCCGCGTCTTCATCCACATAGATATGGCAGTTGCCTGTGCCGGTCTCAATAACAGGAATCGTGCTGTTCTCCACCACAGCCCGGATCAGGCCCGCGCCTCCTCTGGGTATCAGGATATCCACATATTTCTTCAGCCGCATGAAGGCTGTCGTCACAGCCCGGTCATTGTTTTCAATCAATTGGATGGCATCTGCCGGAACCGCCATCGTTTCCAGCGTATCCCTGAGCACCCCGGTAATCGCCTGATTGGAATAGAAAGCGTCTTTGCCGCCCTTGAGGATAACGGCGTTTCCGGTCTTAAAACACAGCCCGAAAGCATCCGCCGTCACATTGGGACGGGCCTCGTAAATGATACCGATAACGCCCATGGGAACACGTATCTTATCGATATGCAGTCCGTTGGGGCGGTCAAAGCTATCCATAATCTCTCCCACAGGGTCAGGCAGTCCTGCGATCTGTTTAAGTCCCTCCGCCATCGCTTCGATCCGTTCTTCGGTCAGCCGGAGCCGGTCCAAAAGGCCTCCTGCCATACCGCCTGTTTCGGCAATCTCATAATCTCTTGCATTGGCGGCAAGAATCTCCTCTTTTCTGGAAACCAGCGCCTGGGCCGCCGCTGTCAGAGCGCGGTTTTTCTGTTCCGTATCAAGCGCCTGCAGCACATGCCCCGCAGCGGAGGCCTGTCTGCCCAACCGCTCCAGATACTGCGTGATTTCCTGCGTACTTTCCGTATTTGCTGCGTTTTCTGTGTTTGCCATAGTTCCCTCGTTTCTGAGCTCAACGCCCGGTTTTATTCAGATTTCATTCCTGATAACGCACTGCTCTGTCACGATCATATCCGGTCTGTAATCGTGAGGCTGGCTGGGAATCCGTTCAGACACCTGACAATCAAAGGCAAGCGCCATCGTCGTCAGCGCAGGCAGTACGTCCCGCCACAGGTCCGTCTCCCGCATCTGCCCAAGCCGGTACAAATATTTATCATAGAAGCCGCCGCCGTAGCCGATACGGTGACGCTCCCTGTCAAAAGCCGCTCCCGGCATCCACATAAGAGTCTTTGATGCCGCTCGGGTAATTTCCGCTGCGCCTGCCGCGCAGTATGCCGGATACGCCAGGCTCTCTGCCGGTTCCGGAATCCCCTGATAACCGCGCCGCAGATCCTCCATGCGGTCAATCTGCCAGAATTCCATCTCCTTACCGGCTACCCGGGGCATAAAGACCCGCTTGCCGTCCTGAAGCGCCTGCCCGACCAGCGGAAGGGTGTCCACCTCGCTTCGGAAGCTTGCATAAGCAAGAATCACCCGCGCTTCCCGATAACAGGGAAGCGCCAGCACTTTATCCATAATCTGTCTGCTCCGCAGGCTCCTCTCCTCCGGCGAAAGAGCATCCCGGAGCAGAAGAGCCTGCCTGCGGACTTCTTTCTTGTTTTTCTGGTTTGTCTGACTTATTCTATGATTCGTTTCCATCTCAATTCCGTCTTATTTTGTATGCCGTCTGCTTTCGCTCTGTTCTTTCTTCTTATGTCCGAATTTCTCGCCCAGGTCTGTAATAGAGCCATCCTTCTCCACAATGGAGATATTGTCAAGCTGTCCCCGCAGATTAGCCCGCACATTGGCTACGTATGCTTTCCGCAGCTTCTGCTGTTCCTCTTTCTCTGCGTCGGTCAGCCCCTTGGCCTGGGATTTATGATACAGTTCGTTGATCCTTCCTATCATTTCATCTACTGTCATAATTTCCACCTTCCTGCACCCCGCGTCACGTACTCTCCTTATTCCCGTAAGCAGCGGATTCCTTTGTTTTATTTGTGCATCTGCTGTACATATAGCGGCAAATCGAACTTTTCGTTCCGGTGTGCCAGAAAAAGCGTACCGATATTCCTGCCGTCCAGAATCCTGTGAATGACCTTGATATCCTGACTGTTGGCAATCACCATGTCGATTCCCATATTGCTGGCAATCTTAGCCGCCTGCAGCTTGGTGTTCATACCGCCTGTGCCGACCGCGCTTCCGGTAGATTCTTTCCCCATATTCATCAGCTCGTCAGTCAGCTCTTCCACGACTTCTATATACTTCGCCTCCGGATTCTGTCTGGGGTCGTCGGTATAGAGTCCGTCGATATCCGACAGCAGAAGCAGCGCGTCCGCCTCCACCAGAGAGGCCACAATGGCAGATAAGGTATCGTTGTCTCCGATTCCGATCTCGTAGGTCGCAATCGTGTCATTTTCGTTGACAATCGGTATCACACCCAGCTTGAACAGCTCCGCAAAGGTATTCTGGGCGTTAAAGCGGTTCAGATTATCTACGATGGTATTCTTGGTCATCAGAATCTGCGCCGCCACCTGATTATACTCAGCAAATATCTTCTGATAAGTCATCATCAGCCGCGCCTGCCCTACGGCAGCACAGGCCTGCTTCACGGCAATCGGATTGTCCCCCTCCAGTTCCTTCATCATCATCGCTTTCCGGCCTACCGAAATAGCGCCGGAGGTGACGAGCACCACGTCCTTGCCGCGATTGCGCAAATCGCACAATTCCCGCACCAGTACATCTAACTTCGTGTAATCCAGATCCCCTGTTTCCGGATGCTGCAGAGAAGAAGAACCGATTTTGATCACAATTCTCTTCTTATCCTTCATCAACTCTCTTAATTGTTCCTTCATTTTCATATTCTCCTCATATATTCAGACGTTTGCGTCCAGTTCTTCCTTCTGTCCGTTTGAACAATCCTGCCTGTGTCTTTACCCGGCGGTAAACGGCGCATATGCCGCAGCGATCTTCTCTGCCGTCAGAATGCCGTCCATTGCCGCTGATGTGATACCGCCCGCATAGCCCGCGCCCTCGCCGCACGGATAGAGCCCCCGCAGTAAAGATTGTCCGCTGTCGTCCCTGTGAATCCTCACAGGAGAAGATGTGCGGCTCTCCACACCGGACAGATACGCCCCGCTGTCGTCAAAGCCTTTCACGTTTTGACCAATCAGGTCAATTCCTTCCACCAGCGCCCGATTCAGAACTTCCGGAAGGATTTCATGCACCCTTCCTTCCCGGTAAGCACCTTTTATGGCAGGCCTGAAATCAGGATATTGAGCCTGGATAACAGACGGCTTCGGCAAAAGACCCGTCACCGCCTCCCGGAAAGCGCCGTAGCGTTCCACCAAAACCGCACCCTGTCCGAGCTGATAAGCCCTTTCCTCTAAGGCTCGCTGGAAAGCAATTCCGCAAAGCGGCCCATCACCGCCGTATTCGCGATAATCCTCCGGCGTTACGGTCACGATCATAGCGCTGTTGCTGTTCGTCCCGTCCCGTCCGCTGTAGCTCATGCCGTTGACCGCAAGTCTCCCTGCTTCGGAGGAAGCGTTGACCACATAGCCCCCGGGGCACATGCAGAAAGAATACACACCTCTTCCCTCCGCCGTCTGCGCCGTCACCTTATAGCTGGCGGCAGGCAGATAAGGCTGACGTTCCCTTCCATATTGTATCTGATCTATCATGGCAGCCGGATGCTCTATGCGGAGTCCCACGGCGAATGCCTTGGCTTCCATAGGTATCTGTCTGTCATATAACATCTGAAAGGTATCCCTGGCACTGTGACCAATGGCGAGCGCCAGCACGCCGCATGACAATGTCTCCTCCCGGTTGATGACAACGCCTTTTACTTGTCCGTGCTGTGTCAGAAGATCGGTCACCTGCGCTTCGAACCGGACCTCGCCGCCCCAGGCAATAATCTGCTCTCTGAGCCGCCTGACCACAGCTAACAGAATATCTGTACCGATATGAGGCTTTGATTCATAGAGTATTTCCTCCGGCGCGCCCGCCTCCACGAAGATGCGCAGCACCTCTTTGTTTCTGCCGCATTTATCTTTTACAAGCGTATTTAATTTGCCGTCGGAGAAGGTGCCTGCGCCGCCCTCGCCAAACTGCACGTTGGACGAAGGATCAAGAACCCCGTCTTCCCAGAAACGCTCCACATCCGCTCTGCGCTGCTCTACGCATCTGCCCCGCTCCAACAGAATCGGGCGATACCCGTGTTTCGCCAGCATATAGCCGCAGAAAAGCCCGGCCGGGCCTGTCCCGATAATTGCCGGACGGTGCTCCATAGGCGTCTGTCCCGATACCCTGAAATGATACTTCGTCTCTGCCGCCGCCTGCACCTGGCCGCTCCTGCATCTTGCCAGCACCCTGTCCTGAGACGCCACCGAGACTTCCACGCTGTAGATCATGACAATGTCCGGCTTCTTCCTGGCATCGACGGATTTCTTCACAATCCGGAACGACTCAATGCCGCCCGGCTCTATTTTCAGTATTTTCGCTGTCTTATGTAGTACATCCTCTATCGTATGATTAAGAGGCATCTTAATCTGATTTACCCGAATCATTCTATCTGTATCCTTTATGAAGCTTCTGTCTTCCCTGCGGCCGCAAGTCCTGCTGTCGCGCCGCTGGAGAAAGCCCACTGTAAATTGTAGCCGCCGCAGACGCCGTCTACGTCCAGCAATTCTCCTGCGAAATACAGTCCCGGCACAAGTCTGGATTCCATCTGCGCTGTCACTTCCCTGCAATCCACGCCTCCCGCAGTTACCTGCGCCTGATCGAAGGAATTGGTTCCCTTAAGCTCCACCGTGAAAGCGCGGTAAAGCCCGCTTAATCTCTCCCGTCTGGCATCCGATACATCAGCCGCCCTCTCCGTTTCCTTAATGCCCGCCAGTTTAAGCAGCAGCAAGCTGATTTTCTTATTGACTATACCGGTCACGAACTGTTCCATGATCTGTTCTTTCTGCCTTGCCCATCTCTCAGTCCAGAAACGCTCATACTCATTATCCTGATAACCGGGCATAAAATCAATCTCGACTGTAGTATACTTTTGCTCCCGCAGAGCGTATGCCGCATGTCTGCTCATCTGAAAAACCGGAATGCCGGAAATACCATAGTCAGTCAATTGCAGTTCTCCCCGCTCCTCACAGACTCTGCGCTTCTCTACCCACAAAGCCAGCCCCGCGTCGCACCGGACGCCTGCTATCTGCTTGTAGAAGCTTTCCTTGCAGCGAAGCGCCGTAAGCGCCGGTACGGTTGGCACGATTCGATGTCCAAGCGCCTCTGCAAGACGCAGTCCTGCTCCGTCCGATCCGGTCTTCGGCGCCGCCATACCGCCGCAGCAGAGAATCACGGCATCACAGCGGCATCTCTGCCTGTCGGCAGTTACGACCTCAAAACCACCCTTGTGCCTCTTAACTTCAACCACCTGTTGATTCGTATGTACAGAAACAGGCAGCCTCATCATTTCATAGCGCAGCACGTCAAGCACCGTGGCAGCCTGCTCGCTTGCCGGATACAGACAGCCGTTCCGATTTCTCATGCGCATGCCCAGATCCGCAAAGAAAGCTTTGGCTTCCCGAAGGCCAAACGTCTTATATACCTCATCAATCAACCGTCTGCCGCTTCCGTAATACCATTCACTCCCCATGTTCTCATTGGAAAAATTACATTTGCCGTTTCCGGTAGCCAGAATTTTCTTGCCGACTCTGTCGTTTCTCTCATACGCTACCACCTGCGCCCCGGCTCTCGCCGCGCAGATAGCGGCCATCATACCGGAGGCGCCGGCGCCAATCACCGCGACCGTTTTACTCATAGTAATCTCCATTCCGGAGCGTTTTACGCGACGGGGCGATGAGAAATCCGCGCAGGCGGTTTCTCATCTGCCATCAGACAAATTTGTGACGCTCCGACACAAATTTGGAGATGCCTGTTTATAATCAAGCTTATTATACATGTTCATAATAGACTTAACTGGAATAAGATTCAAGGAAATTATAAAGCTCGCTTTCACTCTCTATATATTTTCCCTGCATAATCTCCGCCTGCAGAGATTCCTGCAGACTTTCCAGCAAAATATCCGTATTCATATACAAGGTCTGTTTATCTTCCTCATATACTACAATGAAATGATCCGCTACCATCAGGTAGAAGCCCTTCTCTTCTTTTTCTTTATAGTATTTGCAGATCACGACACGGTCTTTCGAGAACGCGGTCAGCTCTATCGTCTCAAATCCCTGTTCCAGCTCTGTCAAAGGAGGATTTTCATCATAAGACTTAAGCTCCTCCAGCATTCCTTCCCTGTCCAGACCGATATATTTTACCGGTACGCTCTCTTCCTTTTCATTGACGATACCTTGCGTCAGATTGACTTCCTCAACCAGATATTTAGTGTCCGCCGTTACCACCGGTATTTCTTCTGCTGCAGCCTCGATCACCTGCTCTTCTTTCGTCAAGTCGGTCTGACTGCCGGGCGCGGCGTTTTCCTTCTGCGGATAGCGGTTCGGATAGAAGAACTGTTCCGCCTTCAAGGCCGTATATCCTCCCGCCGCAAGCAGCGCTGCCGATATGATCACAAAAAGACTGATGCGTCTTACAAGCTTCATTCTCCTTTACCCTTTCTAAGAATCCTTGTAATCAGTATCAGTCAATTTCTGATTTTTATACAGTCATACCAACTTTTTCAGCGCTTCTTCTATAGAATTCTCATGTTTCTGCCCAGCATAACAAAGAAAAATCCAAAGGGCATTCCGGCAAGCTCTGCTTCTCCGATCACCCTAAGCGCCATCAACAGCAGCACATAGATAACCAGGCCGACCAGGCAGGCGATCACGATCGTAAGAAGCGCTCCCACCGGTTCAAGCAGCAGTCTTCCTGACAGCATGACGACAAGTCCCGATACACAGGCAGCCGCTGCCGGAAACGCAACGTCCCTGATCCATTCCTGACGATATTTCAGGTTCTTAGCAATCAGCAGGAAATTGAACGCCGCATAGACGGCCAGGCATATAATCAGCGAATATATAATGCCGTCCGCGCCAAGCAGCGCTTTCTGTACCAGCAGATACGCCAGCACAACATGTACGATCATGGTAATCAGAGTCGTAAGCACAAGCTCTCTCACCATATGAAGCTTATACAGAAGCTGTCCGAACAGGAAGCTGAAGCCATACAATACAATGATCACAGCGCCTTTCTGCACCCAGACGGAAACCTCATCCGCCGCGCCTTTGCGATTCAGGCACTTCACCAAAGCCTCCGCCAGCACAGCCAGATAAATCGCCAGCGGAAACGCCACGATGCACAGTCTGCGTACCGCCCTTCCGATTCTTTCCCGCATCGCGCGGTATTCTTCCTTTTCGTAGGCGCTGCTGATCCTGCCCGTCATCGAATAGACGCTGAGACATACAAGCGCCGCCCCAATACCGATCACAACCGCAAATCTGCTGTAATAGCCGCCCCACAATGCAGTACGCATTTCTCCCATTTCTTTCCTGTTCATGCAGTAATTAAACAATCTCTGGTCGATCAGCATAAACACATTGGAGCCGACGGCAATAAGCGCTATGGGAATACTGCTGTTAAGCAGGATTCTCTGCAAAGAGTACTGCGTTTCCATCCTCTTACTGCTATCCTGTATCTGTCTTGCCTTCAGAGTTCCCGCGTAAATCACGTAGATCACCAGAAGATAGAGAACCGTAATCATCTGGGACAGCATCACGCCGATCATGGCCCCCAGCGCTCCGTAAGCATAGGCATAGTTTTCCGCTTTCAAAAGCGCCGATACCTTCTCTCCATAGCCATGGAAAATATTACCGCAGACCAGTACGCAGACCAGCATGGCAATCTTCTCAATATACTGGGAATGGGCCACCAATACTCCTAATCCATAACCGTTAAAATATCCCCGAAACGTTCCGATCAAAGCGGCAAGAACGATTGCCGCGGCTGCCGCAATAATCGCCATACGGCTTAAAGTCTCCAGGACCAGAATATCCGCAATCACACGCGCCAGAATAACAAGGACTGCCGCCAGCACAATACTCACAAACAGATTAATGAAGAAAGCCGACCTGAACACTTTACCGGCGTTCTTATACTGTTCTCTTTTGACCCGGTAACGGATAACGCCTGACATCGCCCGCATCATACTGTATGAAGTAAAAAGACTAACCAGCCAGAACAATTCAAAAGCCGGTGCAAACAGTCCCATTCCCACATCGCCGATGATCCCGGACAACGGAATCCGCATCAAAAGCAGAATGATATAAGACCACAGCCCTGCCGTCAGAACCATCTAATTCTTCCCGTTTCTATTCTTAAAGTGTAATCTCATGTTGTTCCTCAATTCTTTTCTCTGATTGTTGTATTCTATATTTCTCTGATTGTTGTATTCTATATTTCTCTGGTTATCCCCAATTGTGCAAGCACTTCCTCCTGCTTACGCTCCATCACCGCCGCTTCCCCGGGCGTCATATGGTCATAGCCGCACAGATGGAACATGCTGTGCGCCGTAAGGAAAGCGAACTCCCGCAAGACGCTGTGCCCGTATTCACGCGCCTGTTTCAGTACTCTGTCTGCCGATATGATGATATCGCCCAACACAAGCTCCCCGCTGTCCGGGTCGAAATAATCCGCTTCCTCCTGCTCCACAGGTGAGAAATCACCCGCCTGTTCAAAAGGAATGCCGGGAAAGGAAAGCACGTCCGTCTCTTTATCAATCTTCCGGTATTCTCTGTTATACTCGCGAATACCGGCATTATCTGTCACAAGAAGATTAACCGACGTCTCATAAGGACACTCTTCCATCCGTGTAACCGCATCCATAATTTTATCCAGAATATCCTGTATGTCAAAAGAAAATGTCACATCCGTTTCATTCTCAACGTAAGAAGTCATAGTAAAGTTTCTCCTCGATAAATATCTTTTTCATCTCATAGATCTGTGCCAGCGATATTTCATTGCACCAGAGTTCTTCCGTCTCAAGCTTCTTTCTGAACACAGTATCAATCAACTGCTCGTAATCTAACTCCGCCTTGGGATCTTTCGCAAAAAGATACAGAATAGAAGATACGATACAATCCGCGAACAACACGATAATTGTCTCTTTGGACACTACCTTCTCGTCCGCGTCCACATATTCTTTCAGAATCTTTCTGGCACGCGGCGGGAAATGATATTCCTGACAGATGGCGGAGACATTTTCCCAGTTATTCTCTCCTTTGAGGAAACCGATCCTGTGATAATATCCGCATGCCTTGACTGCGGCGTCGTCCAGATTCAGCCGTCTGGCGATCTTGTCTCCCAGATACGCCGTATGTACCGCATGGTAATATTCCTCCTTCGACATATCCTTAAGCTGTACCAAAAGCGGACATTCCGGATCGTTAATCTCCATATATTTCTCCCTGTAACGGTGAATGACCGTAGAACTGAACATTTTCAGACTGACTAACAGCAGGATATAGCAGGTCATCAGGTTCACCGCGGGAATCATGAACTGTGCCGCTGAGAGAGACTCCTGCGAAAACAGCACCACATTCGCCGTCAGGCACAGCGTCAGTATCAGCATGGATATCAGAAACGGCAGTCCCACACGAAAATCATCGTCCAGTGTGCTGAATACAAGAATTCCTGCCAGCCCGCTGATAAAATATAAGATAAATACCGCATAATCGCCGCCCGAATAATTGACCGCCGTAAGCAGACAGACGCTGCCCGCCGCAAGGCCTGTCATACCATTGCTGAAAACGCCCAGCAGAACAAATATCACAAGAAAAGGCCAGCCTGCCACCGGGAGATACGGCAGCAGCATGGAAGCGATCAGACTGATAATATACATAGCGGCAAATCTGCCGTATCTGGTCTCATTATGATAGATAAAGAAGCCATTGATTTCGCTTAATGTAAAGGAAAAGATCACAATGCCCGTGCCCGCAAGCGTCATCACCACATCGCGAATCAGCTCGTCCGTCTTGTCTCTGTACAATAATCCGCCTGCAAACGCGATGCCTCCCGCCAAAATAAACATGAATGCAAAAATCAGAATTCTTTTCCAAAAGTTCTTCTTATTTTCTTCCACGGCTGTTCTTCCTGTTCCTCTGTTTTGACTCATTGTATTTTTCTCTGGATTCATAATCGTCATACGCCTTCACGATCTTCTGTACCAGCGGATGACGCACCACATCCCTGCTGCTCAGCTTACAGAAAGCGATATCATCTATCTTCGACAGCACCTTCGCCGCCACGTCCAGGCCTGACTTTGTGTCCGGCGCCAGATCCTTCTGCGACGCGTCTCCGGTAACAACGACCTTGGAACCAAATCCGATACGCGTCAGAAACATCTTCATCTGCGCCGGCGTGGTATTCTGCGCCTCATCCAGAATAATATAGGCATTGTCTAACGTCCTGCCTCTCATATAAGCAAGAGGCGCCACCTCGATCAACCCCTTTTCCATATTCCTGGTAAAATTCTCCGCGCCCATAATCTGATACAGCGCGTCATACAGCGGCCTTAGATAGGGATCTACCTTACTCTGCAGATCACCCGGCAGAAATCCCAGCTTCTCTCCCGCTTCAATTGCGGGTCTTGTCAGAATAATCCTGCTCACCTCGTTATTCTTAAACGCCGTGATCGCCATCGCCATGGCAAGATACGTCTTACCGGTTCCCGCCGGGCCGATACCGAACACAATCATATGATCTCTGATCGCGTCCACATACTGTTTCTGTCCTAACGTCTTAGGCTTAATCGGCTTGCCGCTTATCGTGTGACAGATACAGTCTCCGTCTATCTCCAACAGGACGTCTTCTTCACTCTCCCGACCCATTTCCAGGGCATAATTCACATTCTGTTCTTCCAACACATTACCTCTCTCTGACAGGGTAAGCAATTCCCTGATAATATGGGACGCCTGTTCCACCTGCCTTTGATCGCCGCTTATTCTGACGGCGCCGTCACGGTCTACGATCATCACATGCAGATCGTTCTCAATTTTTTTAATATAAGAGTCGCATTCTCCGAAAAGATTCCGCATGTGCTCCACAGGCACATCCAGACTGACTGTAAATCCTTCCATTGTCCATGCTGCCTTTCTGTTCCCGGCATGACTGTAACCGCCGTAATATCGTATATTTCAACTATTCAGAAGATTCGTCTTCTGAAGCTTTGGTCTCTTCTTCAATCGGTTCCGTCTGTGTAGCAGCCAGCTTCACTGCGGATTCCTCCAACTGCATGCGTGCATTCAGCACCCAATTTTCATCATTCTTTTTTATTGTAACATTTTTTTCTATAATTTGTACCCCCTTTTCCTCTAAAGTTGATATTATTTTACTCCACTCTTCCCTCATAATATCTTCCATCTCTGTCTGCGTATGTTCCTTCCGTATCATTGCATATTCCTGTATCGTCCTGTGTCCGTAGAAAAGCGGCAGATACAGGTGATCCAACAGCTTCACCTGCTCCTTCTCCTCGCTGATATCGTACGTTTCGTATTTCGCCGCCGCAATTCCCAGTCCCCACTCCTGATCCCGAATGCCAATCAGCGGTATCGTGCGCTGTCTGCCGGTATACTGCTTCTCTTCATACAGAATATCCCTTTTCACAGAGAACGATTCTCTGTAGCGAAGCGTAATATCCGCATCGGACTGCACGAACTGATATTTCCTGATCGTCGTATCTTCGTTATAAACCGGAACCGCACCGCTGACGAGTACATCTCCCTTCTCTACCTGATCGCCGACCGACACCTGCGGCACGCCGCTTCTGGTGATAATATAGGACACTGTCCCCGCCCTTGTGGCAACCAGATCCATGCCTTCGTCAGTTTCTGTCCGACCGGACTGGTCATATTCCGGCATTTCGTTTTCTTTGATATAAATAAGAAGGGTCGTTCCCTCTACCTGAACGGACACCCACGTAATGACGTCATATTCTCCACGCAGATTCTCTTCCAGTTCTTCAATCTGAAGATCTTTCTTCTGCATCGCCGCATGTACGCCCTGCCCCGCCAGATAATCCATCAGGACGTCTTCTGTCAGTTCAAAATTACCTTCTATCTTGATATTCCAGATGAAACCGGAGGTCAGAATCCAGAAAATCATGCATCCGATAAGCCCTATGACGAAGATCTTACGTTTTTTCATTTTAGACACAAAAAAAGGCAGTCCATATCTTCTTAAAACGGCTGCCCTTGTTCCGGTCTTTTTCAACAGAGGTTTCAATGCGAAAAATCCTTCCACACTGATATTCATCGTATCATACTCACCGTGATTGACGATGTCCCACACCAGAATATCATGATTGCCGCACAGATTTAACAATCTCTCCGTCGAATACCCCCACACTTTAATGGTTACGTATCCCTTGATATATTGAATCCAATGAAGCATATTGCCAACCATGCCTTTCTCTCAGACTGCAGATGATGCGTGCGCACATGCCCTGCGGCGCTCATCGCTCATCGAAGTCCGCTTAAGCGCGCACGCATCAGGTCACACATAGCGGACAGCGTCGATGCTGCCGCTTATTTTCATATCTTCATTGGTATAATAATCGATGGAAAGCTGCTTGCCCTCGAAACATATTTTGCAGTTCTTCCCCTGTAATACGATGGATTCCGGATTATATTCCAGTATTCCCTTATAATTCTCTATAAACGCTTCCCGATTGCCTGTCACTGTTACAATCGCCGCGCCCAGCATGGTGTCCTTGGGAAGCTTCAGGGACTCCACAATCAGTTCTCTGGAGCCGGATAAGGTTGATAACGGTGATTTCCTGCTATTTCTTCTCATGGTAAACTATATGCCGCCGCAGGAAATTTAATGTCACTGAATTATGCCTTTGATAAGAGGCTGTTTCTCCGGCTGCACCTCATCAAAATGATAGGCCCCCATAAACCGCTTCTTCGCCGCCTCCGCCTTTTCCCTGTCATTGGCATAGATCGTGGCAAGGGATTCTCCGGCTTTCACGAAGTCGCCCGCCTTCTTGTGCAGAATAAGCCCTACGGACAAGTCGATCTCACTCTCCTTCGTCTCCCGTCCGCCGCCGAGCAGCAGCGAGCAGACACCGATTTCATCACAGTCGATCTTGCATACATAGCCTTCCTGTGGAGATACGATTTCTTCTGTAATAGACGCCGTTGGCAGAAGCGACGTGTCATAGACCGCCCTGGAATCACCGCCCTGGGCCTCCACGAATTCCGCCAGTTTGCGCAAAGCGCTTCCATCCTCTATGACCTGCGCAAGCTTCTCTTCCGCCTCTGTCTGTGTCGCCGCTTCTCCCGCCGCCAACAGCATATAGGAGCCAAGAGTCATACACAGCTTCGTGAAATCCTCCGGTCCTTCGCCCCGAAGGGTATCGATGGCTTCCTTCACCTCCAGCGCGTTGCCTACCGCGCGGCCAAGCGGCTGATCCATATCGGACACTACGGCAATGGTCTTTCTGCCCGCCAGATTCCCCAGCGTCACCATCTCCTTCGCCAATGCAAAAGCGTCTGTTTCCCGCTTCATGAAAGCCCCGCTTCCCGTCTTCACATCCAGCACGATGGCATCCGCACCGGAGGCAAGCTTCTTACTCATAATAGAACTGGCAATCAGAGACATATTGTCTACTGTCGCCGTCACATCCCTCAGCGCATACAGCTTCTTGTCCGCCGGTGCAATGTCATGCGTCTGCCCCATAATAGAGATGCCGATTTCATTGACCTGCTTTACAAACTGTTCCGAAGAAATTGCCGTCCGAAATCCCGCAAAGCTTTCCAGCTTGTCAATCGTGCCGCCCGTATGGCCTAATCCTCTGCCGCTCATCTTGGCAATCTTCACGCCGCAGGCAGCCACCATGGGCGCCAGCGCGATAGAAGTCTTGTCTCCCACGCCGCCGGTGGAATGCTTATCCACCTTGACCCCGGAAATAGCGGATAAATCCATCATTTCTCCGCTGCGTGCCATTGCCAGCGTCAGCGCAGCCGTCTCTTCGGCGTCCATCCCCTGAAAATACACTGCCATCATCATGGCTGACATCTGATAATCAGGAATACGGCCCGCCGTATATCCATCGATCATGTAATGGATCTCTTCTTCTGTCAATGCGTCGCCGTTACGTTTCTTCATAATCAGGTCATACATTCTCATATACGGATTACCTGCCTTTCTTTCTGTTTACCGATTACGTCTCAAGTTTGTCTATCGTGAATACGATTTCTGATCTTCCATGGGTGTCCTCGCAGACATTTCCCATAACCGTCTCCCCCTGGTTTTCCTGTCATAGTTCCTTCATATTGCGCAGAATTGACAGATCATATTCCCTCTGCTCTTCTACCGCTTTGGATAAGTATTTTTCAATCGCCTTGACAAATTGCTGTCCCTTCTTATAATATTCCACAGCGCTTTCTTTGGGCACAGGGAAGAAATCCTTGTAATCACAGTCATATTGTATTTGGAAAGCATCCTCAATATATTGATAATATTCCTCCTTCATCATTCCCGTCAAAATATACGCTCTTCTAAAATAATCGATCACGCCTGTCTGTTTATTGAAGTCCACAAGATCTAACGCCAGCATGGCCCGCAATGCCGAAAACATCGCATAATAGGAACGCCCAATGGAATCTCTGTAATTTCCGGCGTCCAGCAAGAGCTTCGCCGCGCGAATCCTTTCCTTTGCTGTATTCAGACGGTCGTCTATTAATTCTTTTTGATAATCAGGCACTTATTTCCATTCCTCTCTCAGTACTCTTTCCCGGCGGAAAAGAATCACACAACTGACGCAGTCAACTATATTTACAAAATCCGATTGCAGCTTGATATGATATATTATAACACAGAAATAAGGAGCGCAGAACAGTCTGAACGTTACTTTTCACACCCACGCCAGCTTTAGGCATAATGCTGAATTTGAAAAAATTTTTATACACCACCAACAGGCAGAAAGCGCAGAATTGTGGATAGGTTACTTCCCAGCACCCGTTCTGCCTGTTTTTCTTTTCTGCGCCGCTCCTTTTTTGTGCATCGGGAGCTGTTTTTAGCCGTTTTTTCTCATACAGACTGATCTCCGGACAGTTATCCATACCGTCATTTTTACCAATCCGGACAGTTATCCACATTCGCTTTTCCCGGCAGTTCCTGCTATACTTCCCTTAAAGGAAGGTGCTTTATGAAACAGCAGGAATTACAGGAAAAGGCAGAAAAGATACAGGAAGAACGCATCCGGGAAATGGAACATGTCATTACCCTCCTGGAAGAAGAGAACCGTCTGCAGCGGCAGCTGATCGAAAAGCTGCAGGAAGAGAACGCCATGCTGGAGAACCGTGCATGGGAGTATCTTAAGACCATGAGGCAGATGCTCGATGATGCCCATTCATAAGGAGGTTTTTCCATGCACATGGATTTTGAAACAGCATCCATACTCCAGTACCGGAACCGCAGCCTGACAAGGCAGTTAGAAGCCTTTCAATCCGGCGAAAAGTATATCCAGATGGAGGCGGCATATAAAGAACTCCTGCGTTTCCACCACCGGGAGATAAAAAGGCTGGAATACGAACTGTCCAGGGCCCACAGCGAAACGGTCACCGTGCGCAGATACTGGGGAGAGGTCATGGATGACGTTTATAGAGAACAGCAGGCACTGGAAAGGCGCCTGCTGTTACAGATCGAACGCCTGAAAAAACAGAACCTTGCACTTGCCATGCAGCGGGATGCGGCCATGGACAAGCTCCGTGAGCGTACACAGCAGTACTATGCCGTGGCGGCTGAACTGGAAGAGGAGCGCGGAAAGAACAAAAAGCTGACGGCACAGGTCAACAGGGATTTTGAGAATTCCTCCCTCCCGTCATCTCTTCAGAGGGCAGGAAGGAAGAAGATAGCAAACAGCCGGGAAAAGACGGGGCGCAGACCAGGCGGACAGCCCGGCCATAAAGGCCATGCCCGCAAAAAACATGTGCCGGATATAACGCATGAGATACCGTCCCCGGCAGAATACACAGAAAGCCCGGACTATTATGAGACCGGAAAGACCATCCGCAAACAGAAGGTCTGCATCAGGCTGGGAGTGGAAGTGATCGAATATACTGCCAGGGAATACCGGAACAGAAAGACCGGGGCGCGGGTGCACGCCCCTTTCCCGGAAGGCTTTATAAATGAGGTCAATTACGATGGGACAGTAAAGGCGCTGGCATTCCTGCTTGGGAACGAGTGCTGTGTCTCCCATGGAAAGATACGGAAACTTCTCGCCGAGCTGACAGAGGGCAGGGTCTTGCTCTCAGACGGCATGATAAACGGGCTGTGTGCAGAATTCAGTGCGAAAACGGAAAAGGAGAAAAAAGAGATCCTGAAAAAACTGATGGCATCCCCTGTCATGAACGCAGATTTTACAAACGCATCCGTCAATGGGAAAAGCGCGCAGGTGCTTGTACTGGCATCGCCGTCAGGGAATGCCGCGCTGTATATAGGCAGGGAGAAAAAAGGGCATGCAGGAGTCAGGGGCACCCCGCTGGAAGACTATGTGGGAACGGTAGTACATGACCACGACAAAACCTTTTACAGCTATGGGACCGGCCATCAGGAATGCATACAGCATGATATCCGTTATCTGACCGGGAGCATACAGAACGAGCCGGAGCTGACATGGAATGGGCAGATGCTCTCGCTGTTCCGGGAAATGCTGCATTACCGTAACGGACTTCCGGAAGGCATACAGGCAGACCCGCGGGTTGTTTCCGGATTTGAAACGGAATATGACAGGATCCTGAAAAAAGCGGAAGCTGAATATGCGGACGAACCGCCAAATGATTACTACAGGGAAGGATATAACCTGTTTATAAGGCTGCGGGAGTACAAAGAAAATGAACTTCTGTTCCTGCATGATACGAGGGTGCCTGCCAATAATTCCCTGTGCGAAAGGCTGGCAAGGGTATACAAGAGGAAGCAGAAACAGGCGGTCACTTTGCGCAGCTATGAGAACCTGTGTTATATCTGTGACAGCTTGAGCGTGGTATACCTGCTGCGCGCGGGTGGCGAAAATGTATACCAGAAGATTTCTGAAATATATGAACGGAAGCGTCCGCCAAGAGCAAACGAGGAAGCCGGTGCTAAAGCCTAATGCCATAACACCGGCAGATTATTATGCCTAAATCTGGCGTGGGTGTGAAAAGTAACATATCGTATGGTTTCCGGCTGGATGACATTGTATACAGCCTGGAATAACGCAGTTAGAAACATGAAGTTTGATAAGATAGAGCCATTAAAATAAAGGGGTGATCATATGTTTGTAATGAATGGGATTGTATACGGCGGAGAACCGGAAATGCCGCTAAAAGTGAATAATTTTAAGATTCTGCCGGATAAGATAATGTTAATAATGTTTTCTAATGGTGAAACACGCCTATTTGATGGTACTGCCTTAAAGGGCGACATATTCGAAAAGCTAAATGACGAAACTATTTTTAATAATGCGGAACTAGATCATGGCGTTATAACGTGGCTAGGCGGTGATATAGATTGCGCGCCGGAATTTATGTATGAAAATAGCTATGAGGTCGTTTGAAATGGTTTTTTTATTATGAGCGAAAAGAGAGGGTAAAAAATGATGAGTGAAAGAGAAAAGGCACGACAGTTATTGGATTCAGTATGATAAATTACCTTGGGTTTATCATGGGGATCATAGCTATAGATAGAGAACCGCCGTCATGAGCGGTTCCATATCTGCCGTTAGGCATTGCAGTCCATAAAATGGGCTGCTTTTTTTATGCACAATCTTGTAAATGTGCGATAAAACTGTTGAAACAACCTTGTAGACAAACATATGTTTGAATGTCACACTGAAAGCTCAGTAAATATCAGGTGTTAAACACTATTGTTACAACTGTGACAACTTTTTCTCTTAATAGTAAAAATATATAAAATGTAATATATATATGACATTATGTCGTATAATATACCCGCGAATTATATTATATACGCGAGCGTAAAAAGTTGTTGTTTTGTCACTATAAAAAAAATTTTGAAATGCGACCGAATGGACGTGGTATTGATAAAATAAATGCGTTATAATGCTGTTAATGAGGTGAAAATTATGGGAGCAAAGGAAAAGCAGGCGTATAAGGATATCAAGGCGGGGAAGCGTGAACCTGTGGGGACTGAAAAAGGCTGGTTGAACATGAAGCCTCTGACGGAGAGGCCAGAGGAAGAAGCAAGGGCGATCAGACAGAAGGCCGCAGAGGCTACACACCGGATTAAAGCAGCCAAAAAGAACATGAAGGAAGAGCTTTTAGCAATGCTGGATGATGAGGAGATCGCAAAAGCACTGGCAAAGGAAGTGGACATAACGGCGATACGCGCGTTAGCACAGGAGAAAGGCACAAGCCTGCAAACTCTGATATTAGCCTCAATGGGGCTACAGGCTATCGCTGGCAACGTGAAAGCGGCTGACTTCGTGAGAGATACGGCAGGGTATAAGCCTACAGACAAGCAGGAGATCGTAGCGGATATCATGACCGATGCAGACCGTGCGCTGCTTGAGAAAGTGAGCCGCAGAATAACGGGAAACCGTACAGAATCAGGTGTGAAAGATACTTCGGAAGAGTCCGAATAGGCAAAAATGCCGTAAAATCAATGTTTTTCCCATTCTTGGGTGTGCGCGAAACGTTTGTTTCGCGAAGAGTTGTGGAGAGGCGTATGGTTTGCATATACGGGTGCGCGAGTTCAGGTAAGCGCATTTTGGGGCGTGGGTGCATCAGAGAGGGGCGGATTTTTTCCTGTCTGTTCTCCGGCGTTCTGCCGGGACCGGGTATAGGATGCCGCCACCCACCCCCACCGCCGCGCGCGGCTGGCAGTGTGTTACCACCCATAAGCCTGTCAGAAAATTTTATGATTTTTTCCTAGATGGTGATATACAAGGTTCGATTCCTTGTACTAGGATTTTCCTTCTTTGACTTGCGTGGCATTTTGCCACCTCCTTTAGCCTCTAGGACGATTCTGTTAAGGACGGTGCGAGACCGTCCGGAGGTATTCGACATGACTGTGTCAGAACTTAGAGAACATGAAATTGCATATTGTAAGAACCACATTGAGTATTTCATTGACACTTACGGGCACATTGAGGTCAAGGACGCAGACGAGATCATCCAGCCATTTCATATGTGGCAGGCGCAGCGGGAAGCGCTGGCGTCTATCATGTCACACCGGCTGAATGCGATTTTGAAAGCGAGGCAGCTAGGCTTTTCATGGATTGTGATGCATATTGCAGCGCATCAGGTCCTCTGTGCAAGAGGTGCCACAGCAATAGGTTTGTCAAAGACTGAGGAAGAAGCAAAAGAGCTTGTCAGACGTCTCGGCGTCATTCTGACATGGATGCCGGAACTGATAGCGGACAAAGACCATCTTCCTCCGGGATGGGACGGTCCGGTATTCAGACAGACCGCGCTTGAGATTAAGATTACTTTTCCTGACAAGTCAGAAAGTGTATTTAAGGCGTTCCCATCTTCACCCGGTGCGGGACGTTCCTTTACGGCAAATCTGATCATTTTTGATGAATGGGCATTTCAGCAATTTGCGCGTGAGATATGGCAGGCGGGATTCCCGACAATCAACCGCCCAAGCGGCGGGCGGGTTATCGGGCTGTCGACCATCCAGAGGGGTACGTTGTTCGAAGAAATATTCACGGATCCTGACAATGGGTTCAATAAGATTTTTATACCGTGGTACGCTGATCCGTCGCGGGATGATGTCTGGTATGAAAACACCAGGCGTACGCTGGGGGACCTGATATCTGACGAGTATCCGGCGACAGTGGAAGAAGCGCTGATGGTGCCGGGAGGCTCGTATTTCCCGGAGGTCAAAAGGGAGACACACGAAACGGACATCCCCCTGATGGGGAAATTGAGACGGTATGTGGCGATTGACTATGGGCTTGACATGCTGTCAGCGCATTGGGTATGGGTTGACGTCACAGGCAGGGCACAGGTGTACCGTGAATATGACTGCTCCGATCTGACAGTGTCGCAGGCGGCGGAGGTGCTGCTCAAAATCACGGCAGACGAATATGTAACTGCATGGCTGGCGCCGCCGGATCTGTGGAACAGGCGTCAGGAAACCGGTAAATCCGTGGAGCAGATATTTGCGGAGCACGGCATAATACTGACAAAGACGTCGAACGATCTGTTTGACGGGTGCATGGGGATAAAAGAGTGGCTGAGAGTCCCGAAGAATGAATTTGGCGAGCAGACAGACGAACCGGCACTGACATTTTTGAAAGACTGTGCACCGAACCTGATACGGTGCCTGCAGAAGATACAGAAGGATAAAAACAAGCCCAATGTATATTCCAAAACGCCCCATGAGCTGACACATGACGTGGATTCGCTCAGATGTTTTTGCGTCTGGTGGGTGAAAGCGCCCAAGGAAGAGCGCACGGTGGAAAAACGGAAGTGGCGGGCTGATCTTATTGAGGATTATAAGAACGCAAGTAAAGAGATTAAGGCTTTGATGATAAAAGAGCTTGGAGAACCAGTGTTATGAAGTGGTGGAAAAGGACAGTAAAGAGTATGAGCAGACCGGCGAAGCTTAAGAGATGGCAGGACAGATACGACAAAGCAAAGACGCTGTATGCGGATGAGTTAAACCTCATGGACGCTTACGAGAGGTATTACAACGGGGACAGGCACGTCAAGGGCAATCCTAACAGCAGCGCTCCGGCAAAAAAGCTGGCAATCAATGTGAGGAATATTGTCTATGAGTTAATCGAGTCGCAGGTAGATTCCTCTATCCCGATGCCTAAAGTGTCTGCGGTTCATGCGGAAGATGCAGGCAAGGCTAAAATCATCGAGGAATTTCTGAAAAACGAGATGAAGACGCTGAGATTTAAGGCGCTTAACGATAAGCAGGAGCGTATCACGCCGATACAGGGCGGCGATTTTATTCTTGTGGAATGGGATAACTCTAAGGGGTATCACTGCACGCTGGGCGATCTTGCGGTGTCAGAGGTGCATCCGAGACAGGTCATTCCGCAGCCGGGTGTGACGGACATAGAGAGGATGGATTATCTCTTCATCCGCACAAGTCAGACAAAAGAGTATGTCAAGCGCAAATACGGTGTGGACGTGTCGGAGGAAGAAGAGACAGATGCGGAGCTGCGCGAGGAAGCGAGCGCGGAGGATATTGTGACCGTAGTGACTGCTTATTACAGGAACGCCCATGGAGGCATCGGGCTGTACCGGTGGTGCGGTGATACAGAGCTCGAGGATATGGCTGATTATCAGGCAAGGCAGATAGAAGTTTGTGAAGCGTGCGGCACAGTTAAGACCAGGGAGGTGTGCCCGGAATGCGGCGGCAGGAAATACATTACGAGGAAACAGGAGACAGAGCTTATTCCGGTAAATCAGGCGGTGGGGGCAGATCCCATATCAGGCGAAACGATTTATGAGAGCATTGAGGTGGAAGTGCCTTATTATACGCCGGACAGATTCCCGCTGGTGCTTCGTAAGAACATCTCCAGGGACCGCTACTTGCTTGGTTTCTCTGATGTGGGAGTGATCGAGGACCAGCAGGATACGATTAAGAAGCTGGGAAGCAAGATTAATGAGAAGCTGCTAAAGGGCGGTTCTTATGTGACGCTTCCGGCGGGGCTTGGCATAGATACTACGGATGAAGAGTGCAAGATCATCCGTATAGAGTCGCCGAACCAGATCAGCATGATTCAGTCCATCACGGTACAGGCGGACACTTCACAGGACAGGGCATTGTTAGAGACGAATTATAGTTGGGCGAAGTCGGCGCTGGGGATTACTGACTCGTTTCAGGGTAAATATGATTCGTCTGCTACGTCTGGAACGGCAAAGCAGTATTCTATCAATCAGGCAGCCGGCCGGTTGGAGTCAAAGCGCGTCATGAAAAATCTGGCGTATGCAGAGTTGTACGAGATGATGTTTAAGTTTGCGCTTGCCTATGCGGATCAGAAAATACCTGTCAGCATGCAGGGAAAAGATGGCGAGCAGTCATTTATCCATTTTGACCGGAGGGATTTTCTGAAAATGGATGATGCAGGAGAATGGTACTGGAACGATGAGTTTATCTTTGATACGGACCCGACGTCCACGCTGTTGACCAACAGGGAAGCTATGTGGAATCAGGCAGACATGAAGCTGCAGTCAGGGGCGTTCGGCCCTCTCGGCGATCTGGAGACTAATTATCTGTACTGGCTGGAGCAGGAGCGAAACGGGTATCCGAATGCGGGAGAGATTAAGAGAGTTATCGAGTCCAGATTAGCAGAACAGAAACAGCAGGAACAGATGATGCAGGAGCAGATGGCAATGCAGCAGGGAGGCGGTCAAAATGAAATGTCCCTTATGTGATACCGAAATGGTGATATCCGGCAGCGGTTATGTTACCAGAGGTGGAAAATTTTACAGGAAAGTCAGTTTAGCTTGTAGAAACCGTAAATGCGGCAATTATGAGAAGACTGTGAAGGTAGACTATATGCCGCTTAGTGTTGCCGAGGAATCAGACAGTCAGGAAGAAAACGATTCCGAAGTGAAACAGGGAGAAAGCGGAGAATAGATCTTCGCATCCGATATATTCGCACCGAAAGCGTAAAAATGGGGAGGAATAAACAATGAAAAAAGATAGCTTGTTGAAAATGAACCTGCAGTTTTTTGCAGAAGGAGAGGATATCTCTGACGATAGCGTAAACATGCCGGATGTCGCTGATCCGGCTGCAGAAGATACAGGGGAAGAGGATATGCAGGATGACGATGCAGGGGATGACAGCGGCGCACAGGCAGAGTCTAAATCTATAGATATCAATGCAATTGCAGCGGCAGCCAGGCGGGAGGCCGAGGCAAACGCAAAACGGCAGATGAAAGCTATCGATGACGATTTTGCCAGACGATTTGGCAATTTCACTAATCCGAGGACTGGACAGCCTATCAGGTCCAGGGCTGATTATCTGGATGCACTGGACGCGCAGGACCAGATGCGGGCGGAGCAGCAGCTTAAGGATAATGGCGTAGACCCGGAAATCTTAGAGAGCCTGATTCAGAATAATCCGGTTATCCGTGAGGCGCAGCAGGTAATCGAGCAGAACAGGCAGAAGGAGACAAATGCCGCTATTATGGCAGATGTAATGGAGCTTTCCCAGATGGACAGTTCGATCAGGACTTTGGCAGACGTGCCGAGGGAAGTGATCGAGAAATGTATGTCTCTGCCGGGGCTCCGGCTGACAGATGCTTACAGGCTGGTAACTTACGGTAAAGTGTCTGCCTCAAAAGAGGCGGCGATTAATCAGGCGGCGATCAATCAGGCCAAAGGGAAACAGCATATGGCGCCGATGGACGGTATCAGCACGCCGGATGGGCTGGTGGATATTCCGAAATCGGAAGTCGGCATGTGGAAGGAGATGTTCCCCGATAAGACTATGAAAGAGCTTAAGAAACTGTACAACGACACGTTATAACGGGAGGTATAAAATGTTTGAATATGTGAGGAATGACACGGGAGATAATTTCCCCAATGTGAAAGAGTTTAAGGCAACTGCGGGCAGCTATGAGGTGGGTGACGCGCTTGTATTAGATGCGGCAACGGGTCTGCTTAAGATTGCTTCGGGCACTGTGAAACCGCAGTATATCAGCGCGGCGGCTAAGACTGTCACGGTAAAGGACGCAGTACTTGCGGTAACGCCTGTTTATGCAGGCCAGGAATGGAAAGCTGGATTTTCTGTAGATGGCTCTGCCGTTTCCGTTGGTTCGGCAGTCACGATTGACAGCACTGGCAAGCTGGTAACGGCAACGACAACAGGCGGAGTATTTACTGTGACTGAGAATTTAGGTGACGCAGCCGTCGGTAGATTTATGTAAGCGGGAGGTAGTAAGATATGGCGATTGTAATTTCTAAAAGCAGCGGATTAAACGATGATCTCTGGAAACCGGTAGGACAGGTCATCAATGGGGTTATGCAGGATGCGGATAATGAGAAGACGCAGCATGATCAGTTGGTAAAGGATATTGCGGTAGAGAAGAAATCTAAGAAATATGCGGAGAAGCAGACTGGCTTGACGTCTCTTTCTTCTTTTGACGTGGTATCCGAGGGGGATAATGCGCCGGCGGATGATATGCAGGAGACATTCCCGAAGCTGATTGTCCACAGCCAGTTCATGAAGGACGTGGCAATGACCAAGCAGATGCTTGATGATGGTGACCTGGATGGTATGAAGACCATTGCGCGGAATCTGGTGCTGGGATATAAGAGGACCCGTGCAGAGCTCGCTACCAATGCCCTCGTGACAGAGGGAAGTGAGTTTGTGATCGGGCCTAAGAAAAAGAAACTGGATAAGACTACAGGAGATGGTCTCGGTTTGTTCGCCACAGATCACAAGTCTGTCAAGGCCACAGTAAAAACGCAGTCAAATGTATTTACAAATGGATTTGGCACAGATGCAACGATGCTTATCCGGCTGTCTAACATCGGGCGCAATTTCTTAAACGACAGCGGCCAGGTGACAGGATATACGTTCAACAAGATCATTATCCCGGGCAACTGCTACGCGTTAGAGGAAACGATTCAGAGAATCATGAAATCGTCTCTGCTGGTAGGTTCTGACTACAATGATGTTAATACCCAGAAGGGTAAATGGACGCTTGTGGTGGATCCGTTGTGGCAGGCTGCGGAGGGTACTGCGCCTTACATCATCATGTCAGATGAGGCCAACAAGGCTTATAACGGCACGGTATTCTATGACAGGACGCCGCTTGATGTCAAGAGCGAGGTAAATATCCATAACCGGAATCTTGAGTATAACGGGTATGGCCGTATGTCCTGCGGTTTCAATAACTGGCGGCATGTCATTTTAGGCGGCGCGACACAGGGTACGACATTGACATAACGGAGGACAGAGCATGGTAAAAAGAGGATTAAAGCCAGGTGAATTGTTTGTGGATAGCGGCAGGGCAT
The DNA here is from genome assembly GCA_017626325.1 of Lachnospiraceae bacterium. GTDB lineage: Bacteria > Bacillota > Clostridia > Lachnospirales > Lachnospiraceae > UBA3282. The sequence goes on from JAGAIZ010000013.1 coordinate 38,692, forward strand.
ATCAGGTCATCCGGGTATTGGCAAACGGCGACTATGAATCCAAGGCGGTATCCTCTGAGAGCAGAGGGGCGGCATCGGTGGATGCAGCCCCCGGGCAGGAAGAGGATGCGGGATCAGAGATTCCTGTGCAGGATTTGAAAAGAGAAGTATCCGTGAAGTCATACACAAAAAGGGAAATCCAGCGTATGACGAAAGCAAAACTGACGCAGGTTGCATCGGAGATTGGCGTCGCGTTCACAGAGACGGAGAAAACAAGGGCGGAAGTCTTAAAGAAACTGGGGTTATAAAAGATGGTTACATGGAAAGAAATTAAGCTGTATACGTTACAGAAAATGTTTTCGGCGGATGGGAATACGATTCCCTCAGATGACTCTACAAAAGATTATATCGCGGGAATGCCTGCGGCGGCGAATGAAGCGCTGCAGCTTCTTGCTACGGCGGGGAAATTTATCATCAAGAGCATAGACATTGCTCATAATCCGGTGAAAAACCTGCTGACGGACGGCGGAAAAATCTTTTCCATGGAGCGTGGCAGGATGGAGTTTTCGGCTGAAAAAGCAAGATCATGCTATTTTGAGTGTGTTGGAAACGGCGCCTATCAGATTATGATTGACGATGAGGTTGTTGTTGAGGGAGTCCTGGAAAGTAAGAAAGGGTATCTGCCTTATCGCTGTTTGATTCCAAACGGGGAAGATAAAAAGGTAGTGCTGGCGTTTAGCAGCGCGTATCCCATGGCAGTAAAAAATGTCGCTCTCTATTCTGCAGATTTTGAGACCGCAGAGGATATTCAGCCGTATGCGGATAAGGTCAGATATGACTTGCGCGAACTGGCAGAGGATTTCTATATGCTGGATACCGGAAATATTTATTTCGAGGGAGAAGAAATCAGGTATACGCAGGCAACGGACTATTTTCAGGAAGGGAACAAGGTATTGGTTCTTGACCGGGAAGCGGTAGGAAATTACAGGATCTATTATAAGGCCTATCCGCAGAAGATTACATCTGAGACAGAGGATGACGCGGAACTTGTTATTGATGATGAAGTTGCGGCGATACTGCCGTTATACATGGCATCACAGCTATATAAGGATGATGATATTGGGGTTGCGACGACGTACCGGAATGAATTCGAGGTAGCCTTTGAGCGTCTGCAGAACGCACCGAAGACGCCGACGGCGGAGCGGTTTACTAGTGAAAGCGGGTGGATTTAATGGCAGTTACTTTCAATGTGCCATCCAGCCCCAGTAAAAGTGTGCTGACCGTTAATGAGTTTCTGGGGGTGGATTTCACGAACTCTCCGACTACGGTGGATATCAAGAAAAGTCCCAATGCGGTAAACATGATTCGTGATGTGCCGGGGAAGGTACGCAAGTCAATGGGCTGGAAAACAGTGGAGACTTACGATGGCAAGATTAACGGCTGCCATTACTTAAGGGGTGCGGAGAGTTGGCTGACCCACGCGGGGACAAAGCTGTATTTTCAAGGCAAGCCTATTTATTATGACCTTGCAGACGAGAGAAGCAGATCATGGCAGTTTAAGGACGGCATGTATCTGATTGACGGTAAGCGGATTATACAGGTAGCGCCGGAGTACTTTGAAGAGGTGCAGGAGGGCTTTTTACCGATCAGAGTCGCCCATTATGAGAAACCGTTTAAAACAAAGGCTTTGGAAGAGTTTAAGATTTATGGGAGCACAAAGGAATTTAGTAGCGTGGGATCCTTGGACGATCCGGTTGAATTTGAACATTCTGACAGTTTTGTCATTTATATGTCCTGGGGCGACTCGCCGGAAACTGCCGGGACAGAAGGATATCTTCTGGAAGTGCCTCTGAAAGGAATCCGTTGTGAAGAAGATCAGGCGAATAACAGGGAACCCGCAAGCTACTTGTATTATTTTTCTGATGAGCTGGATATTGTGAATAAGAAACTGATCTTTCATCTGGGGGAAACTTCGCTTGATACTTCATCCGGCTGGACAAAGACAACGGTAAACGGAAAGACGGTTTATTCGCATACCATTCCGTCAGATATGGAAAATTGTACGAGCGCAGCAGATACGCCGGTGCTCTGGTGCGACTCGGCGCGGGTATGGTCCTACAGCAATCTTGGCATGGTTGGTGACGGAGCCGCAGATTTTTGCCAGATTACGGTGTATAACGGGAAACTTTATTATTATCCGGTTGGCCTAAGCCATGCATTTACCGATGTGCAGTATACTATGCGGCTTCTGTACAAGTCAAAGAGCCCTCAGTCAATAGATCTGAGTACTTCTTCTGTGTACGAAGAACTGCTTGGACAGATTGAAGCGATTAAGTACCCGGATAAGGACGAATTCCAGATAGGTAATGTCCAGGGGAAAGTCCGGTATAAGGCGGAGCATGTGGTTGACCGTTATATTGCGCAGCCGGTGGAGAAGGTGGCGTATATCCCGACTCTGACAATCTCAAAGGATCCGAACGGCGGCGGTGAGCAATATGAGGATTTAAACCTTCTGCAGCCGGGATTTACGGAAACTTTCTTGGGGCAGGCGGATGTAAAAGAATACTGTATGTCTTTTGGAGGACTGGATCCGACTGCGGTCAAGGTAGAACTGATGAACGCCGACGGCGATTTCGTAGAGGTGTCGGAGGGAACGGACTTTACGGTAGATCGTGAGACAGGGATCATTACTTTTGTTACAGCGCCGGGGGAAAGTCCGATGCGGGGCGAGGATAATGTGAAGATAACCGCGTACCGTACAGTAGAGGGGTACGCAGACAGGATTAACCATTGCACGATTGGAACGTTGTTTGGTGTAAATGGCGCACTGGACAGGCTTTTCTTAAGTGGGAATGAGGAATACCGTAATCATGACTGGTTTTCTGCACAGTATGACCCTACATATTTTGCAGACACTTCTTATTCTGTCTTGGGAAGCGATGTGAGTGCGATTGTCGGTTATTCCATTATCTCAAACCTGTTAGCAGCGCATAAGGACAGTTATGAGAAAGATCAGAATATTATATTGCGGCAAGGCGATTTGGAGGAAAATAAGCCAACGTTCCGCATTGCCAATACGTTACAGGGGGCAGGCGCGATCGCAAAGGATTCTTTTGCATATCTGTCGACAGAACCGTTATTTTTAACGCAGTCAGGTATTTTTGCCGTTACGGCGCAGGACGTGACAGGAGAGAAATACGCGCAGAACAGAAGTTTCTTTTTGAACGGTAAACTGCTGGAAGAGGAAAACCTGAAAGACGCATTCGGGTTTGTTTATAAGGATATGTACTGGCTGTGCATTAATGGAGTAGCATACATTCTGGACGGCTTGCAGCCTTTACAGACTGACAGGGCTGCGCCTTATTCCACAAGGCAGTATGCGGGATTTTACCGTACCAATATGCCGGTGAACAGTATGTGGGAAAGGGACAATGCTTTATGGTTTGGAACGAAGGACGGGAGGGTCTGTAGGTTCGCTACAGATAAGTATGACCTGAAATCCTATAATGATGACGGGAACCCGATAGAAGCCGTCTGGGAGACGCCGGACATTGACGGGGATCTGTTTTACAAGAATAAGACGGCAAGATATCTGGCTTTGCGACTTGACAGCGCGATCTATACGTCGGTTTCCGTTTGGGGAATGAAGCGCGGGCTGTGGAACTTCATAAAAAGGGACAGTACTTCGGCAACATATCTCTCTTTCCCGGATATAGATTTCTCTAAGTTCAGTTTCAGGACGGATACCACGGCAGCTACGATACCGTTTAAGGTACGGCTGAAAAAGGTAGATAAATTCAGATTCAGGCTGGTAAATGACGCGCTCAACGAGCCTTTCGGATTGTTTGATATAGGCATTGAGTTTGTCGAAAACGGCAATTATAAGAGGTAATGATATGGCATTTAGCAGAATTACAAGTGAAGATACGAACAACAAAGGTGTTACCGGGCTTCCCGCTGTACCGGCATTGGAAACCACGGCGATGCAGAAAAAATTTGACGAGTTGTCAACGGATGTTCTTATCCCGAAGTTTAATGCGTTGGCGGATGAACTGGAAGCGGAGGAAGCCGGTGCGAACATCGGCGCCAGCCTGCCGGAAGAAGCAGTAACAGAGCTGCCCGAAGGAACAAGCCACAGCGTCCAGAATTTTCTTATGTGGCTTTATGGGAAAGCCCAAAAAGTGGTGTCGGATATCGGACAAGTTCGTGAATGGTGTGAAACTATGTTTCAGCCAAAAGGCGAATATCTGACTGAAATACCAGAAGAGTACGCAAATGTGCAGTCAGACTGGAACGAGGAAGACAGCACATCGGACGCCTATATCAAGAACAAACCGGAATCACTCCCGGCAAGTGATGTGCATGAATGGGCAAAGGCTGAAACGAAGCCGTCATACACAGCGGAGGAAGTGGGAGCAGACGCCAGCGGTGCGGCGGCAGAGGTGAAGAAAGAGGTTTTGGAGACCATGCGCGGTAGCTATACCCCTAACAGCCTTACTGGGGTAAAGAAAAATGTTATGGGTGTCACCAACATAGAGTACAGTTACTATGATGTGGAATTCGGAATGGCAACAGTGACGGGAGTTGCTGACCTGAATACGGCTTTGCAGGATGTTGCCGATAAAACTGCAGCAGCTATTTGTGATGTTGACAGCAGGTTGAAGACTGTGCCTGATGCTGTGGAGGAAGCAGTATTGGGTGACGCCAAGGCGTACACGGATGAGCAGGTAGCAGGCTTAAATCTTGGAGAATCCAATGTGCAGTCAGACTGGGATGAGACAGACAGCACATCGGACGCCTATATCAAGAACAAACCGGAATCACTCCCGGCAAGCGATGTGCATGAATGGGCAAAAGCTGAAACGAAGCCGTCATACACAGCGGAGGAAGTAGGAGCAGACGCCAGCGGTGCGGCGGCGACGGCATTAAGTGACGCCAAGGCGTATACAGATAAGAAAGTGGCCGGGCTTTCAGGCGGTTCAACAGGCGGTGATGCCAATGTGCAGTCAGACTGGGATGAGACAGACAGCACAT
>JAGAIZ010000014.1 GCA_017626325.1 Lachnospiraceae bacterium
AGCCGAGTCTTTAAACTCTGCTTTTTTCTTGAATTTTCAGGGTTGCATTACTGTTTATTTGACAAGGTTCATAACTCATATCCTCTTAATTAATAAGAAAATGAGTTTCATACCGAGTATCCGGTATAAACGGAGAAGGAGGGATTTGAACCCTCGCGCCGCTATTAACGACCTGCACCCTTTCCAGGGGTGTCCCTTCAGCCATCTTGGGTACTTCTCCAAACAAAGCTAATTCTTAATTTCCATATTCAAATCATCGAACTTTGATAAAGTCCGGTCGGAGAGGTTCTCCAGCGGAGAGGGTGGGATTCGAACCCACGCGCCCTTGCGGACAAACGGTTTTCAAGACCGCCTCGTTATGACCACTTCGATACCTCTCCATGTTCGTTTTACGCTTGTCTCTCGGTCAGCGCAAGGATTATTCTAGCAAAAAAGGATTTCAGTGTCAACCACTTTTTTTATAAAAATTAAAAAAAATTATCCACAGCAAATATGGAAGTCCGCAGGACTTATCCACGGCCTAAAAATGCCTCTGCCACACACAGATCTTCCGGCGTCGTGATCTTTATATTTTCATAAGAACCCTTGACCAGCTTGACGGGATGTTTCAACAATGTCTCCACCACCATCGCATCATCTGTTATTTTGATACCTGCCGCTGCAAGTTCTTCCTTCTGCCGCATCAGTCTTGCGTATGCCTCCATAATTAGTTCCGTATCAAAGACCTGCGGTGTCTGAATCTGCCATACGCTGCTGCGGTCGGGTGTAGAAGCGGCGTATCCCTCAGCATCCGCCAGCTTGATCGTATCCTTAACCGGCATTCCCACCACACAGGCATGAGACTGAATCACTGTCTCATAACAGCGCTTAAGCATATCCTCAGTCAGAAAAGGTCTCGCGCAGTCATGTATAAACACCAGCCCGTCCGCATATGGATTTTTCACACTAATATCCATTTCCGGACAACTCGTCGCGACAGGGCAATGAGCAACCGCCATGCTTTTTAAAGCATTATACACAGAATCATATCTCTCCGCTCCGCCAGCCACAATCTCACTCACTTTATGAAACGCGTAACGATTCACAATTTCTTCTCGCACATAAGGGATGTCCTGCTCCCCGGTCACCAGAATACAGTCGTCGATAACAGAAGACCGCTCGATCGCATCCAGCGCATACCAAATGAGCGGTCTGCCCTTTAACAGCATAAACTGCTTGGCAACGCCGCTCTGCATTCTTTTGCCGCTTCCTGCCGCCAGAAGAATGGCGGTACATTTTTTCTTATCCATAATTCTCTCTTTCAGTCTCTGTATCGCGGCTGATAAAGCTCCGATACAGTTTGCTACGACCCTATGCCTGTATATTCCTATGAATGTCTGTCAGGCTTTGGCGCCACGTTAGCGCTCTCCCAGCTTCAGGTTCGGCACAGCGTTGAGGTCATAGCCTGACCTGACGCCCTTGATATACTCATAGTAGGCTGCTGCGCCAATCATTGCCGCGTTATCTGTGCAAAGGACAGGCGAGGGATGATAGAAGGCAACTCCTCTGTCCGCGCAGGCCTGTTCCAAAGCTGCTCTTAAGGAGGAATTGGAGGCAACGCCGCCTGCTATGGCAAATTTCTTCATACCGCACTCCTGCACGGCCTGCATGGAATGCTCCACCAGCACATCCACCACCGCTTTCTGAAAAGAAGCCGCTACGTCTGCCTGGCAGATTTCTATCCCTTTCATTTCGCAGGAGTTCAGATAATTAAGCACCGCTGATTTTAAGCCGCTGAAGCTGAAATCGTAGACTGCGTCCGCCACTTTGGCGCGGGGAAACTGGATTGCGTCCGGGTTTCCTTCCTTAGAGACCTTATCAATCTTAGGCCCGCCGGGATAGCCAAGCCCGATGGCTCTTGCCACTTTGTCAAAAGCTTCTCCCGCCGCGTCGTCTCTTGTCCTTCCCAGAATCTGATACTCTCCGTAATCTTTTACCACGACCAGATGAGAATGCCCGCCGGATACGACCAGACAGACAAACGGCGGTTCCAAATCAGGATTCTCTATATAATTAGCGCTGATATGACCTTCGATATGATGAACGCCCACCAGCGGAATGCCCGAAGCAAAGCTTACTGCTTTCGCTGTGGAAACTCCTACCAGCAGCGCGCCCACCAGACCGGGGCCGTATGTCACCGCAATCGCATCCATTTCCTGCAATTTCATATCAGCCGCCTGCAAAGCCTCTGTAATCACCTGATTGATCTTCTCAATATGCTTACGGGATGCAATTTCCGGCACTACGCCGCCATACAGCGTATGCAAATCAATCTGAGACGATATTATATTGGACAAAACCTCTCTGCCGTTTCTCACGACCGCGGCGGCAGTCTCGTCACAGGAGGTCTCGATGGCGAGAATCGTTACATCTTTTTGTTCCATATCAGTAAAACCTTTCTCTCTAATCTGCCAGCTCCCAGCCAAGGATTTTCCAATGTCCGTCTTCATCCTGGCGCAGTACAAAACGCTCCGCGGAAGCGATAACGCCGGTAGCGCCTTCCTGCTTCAGATTGAAGGTGCAGTACATTCTCGCACAGGAATAACCGTCCTGCGTGAAATATTCCACGTCCGTGCTGGCGGAGATTTCATAGCTGTATATGGTATACTTGCTGTCTTTCATGCTGGCAATATCACTGTGCAAATCCTTCATATAGTCTTCCTGGGATTTGTTGGCCACCAGTTCATCGTCGTACAGTTCCTGAATTTTCAGTGCCAACGCTTCCAGCTCTTCTTCGGTATACTCTTCATTATAGAAGCATTCAGTGATTTCGCAGTAATATTTCAGCACTTCCTTCGGTGTGGGCGGATAGCTTCGTTCCAGATCCTTCATAAGAACATTCTGCACCACCGTAGGTACTGTAGTCTCCTCCGCCGCTTCTTTTTTTACTCTGCTGTTCAGATAATAGTAACAAGCCAGGACCACTATCGCCAATATCAGTACAATCACTACAATTTTTACAGTTCCGGATTTCTTCATATCTTACCCCCTCGCTCCTTTATTCCTCTTCAAATAGAAGATCTACGCTTCTGCCATCCTTCGCGGCAATCGCATTCGGGAAGATTTTGCGTACCTCTTTCATATAATCCTCAGGGCGAATCAGAGATGGACTGTAATGGGTAAGCCACATTTCTTTTACCCCGGCACGCTTCGCAAGCCCGGCCGCCTCGTAGAAGGTCATGTGCTTATATTCTTTGGCTTTCTGCAGCTTCTCCGGCTCGCCGTACATACCTTCGCAGATAAAAAGATCGGCGCCTTCGGCATTCCTGACAATACTTTCCGTAGGCCTGGTATCGGTACAATATGTGACCTTCAGTCCTTTGCGCGGCGCGCCCAGCACCATATCCGGCGTAAAGGTTCCTTCCTCTGTCTCTATGATCTCGCCTTTCTGCAGGCGGCTCCAGTAATTTCTGGGAATGCCCGCTTCCATCGCCCTGGTTACGTCGAATCTGCCGATACGGTCTATCACAATACTGTAGCCATAGCAGACCACGTTGTGATTGACCCGATACGCCTCTATCCGAAATCCTTCGAAGGGCAGAGTCTGCTCCGGCTCGCTCAGTTCAAAACACCTGATCTCAAAGGGCAGCTCCGGCGCAATCACCCGCAGGGATTGGACTACCTTGGTCAGTCCTCTGGGGCCTACCAAAAGAAGCGGCTCTGTCCGTTCGGCATTTCCCATCGTCAGGAGCATGCCCGGCAGTCCGCTGATATGGTCTGCATGAAAATGAGTAAAACAAATCACGTCAATGGGCCGGGGGCTCCACCCCTTCTCCTTCATGGCGATCTGCGTTCCCTCTCCGCAGTCAATTAAAATACTGGTTCCATTGTACCGCGCCATCAACGACGTCAGCCATCGGTGCGGCAGAGGCATCATGCCTCCCGTGCCCAGCAAGCAGATATCTAACATGTGCACTCCATTCTGTCTTGCGCTTCACATCAGAGCATTTCCTTTCTGTCCCAGGTCTCCGCCGGAACCAAAAGAGCGGCTTTTAATTTCTCATAACACGCTTCACAAAGATCGAACCTGTCGTTTTCGCCGTCTCTTGTGCCGAAAAACCCGAAATTGTGCTCTATATGAATGCACTCTTCTTTTAAAATTCCATTTTCTACCAATAATTCTTTGCGGCAGCCGTTGCAGACTACCTTTGCTAATTCTGTCTCTTTTTCCTCTAAATAAACGCGCATGATAAACCTCCTGTTGTGTCATGTTCCGCCAGCATCTCTGACAGACCGCCGTCTGTTCCGTACCTTGATGCTTTAGCCTGTATGTGTATCATATCAGATAAAATGTGTAACAACAGTGGTAATTCTTCCATGCGTTTCCTGTCTCTTCCTAATAACAGTCCGCCATATTCATTTATGCCCTGCCGGTTGGTAACCTTATCTTCTCCACATGATCATAGCGTCTTCTGTAGGCTTCTCATAGAAACCGGGACGGATTCCTTCGGAAACGAAACCTAATTTTTCATATAAGTGAATCGCCGGGGCGTTGCTGACCCTGACTTCCAGCGTGTAAGCTTCGATTCCCTCACGCGCTCCCTCTTCCATCATATAGCGCATCAGTCCGGTGGCCACGCCTTTGTTTCTGGCTTCCGGCACAATCACCACATTGGTAATGCTGCCCTCTCCCACAATCAAAAGAACGCCGCAGCCACCCAGCAGACGGCCTTCTTCCTCCGCCACATAATATCGGGCATCCTTCTGTTCTATCATCTTAAGGAAATCCTCCGCCGACCAGGGCATGGAGAAGGTTTCTTCTTCCAGTCTGCTGATAAACGGCACGTCGGCAGGAACCATCTGTCTGTAGGTAACCATGACGCCGTCCTCCTTTTCTTCCCTTGTCTTTGCAGCGGCCCTTCCCCATGAAAAATAAAACGGGCGGCTGCAGGCTGCGCCTAGATCTTTCCCCGCTCCCTCTCTGCCTGGGACAGTCTCAGGTATTCCGGCGCGTGCTCTGCGCCGCTCTCTATTCTGCCCTGACGGTAATACAGGCTGCCAAGCGCCGCAATGCTGGCGGCAGACTGCCTGTTCCGATGGGAAGGTGCCAGTGTATAGGGCGCCCGCATCACTTCTGTCATACGCTCCCGGAAAACCGGTACGCCGTCTCCCAGGAAGATCACTTTTCTGTTCAACTGATTAAGCGCTTCCGCTATCTCATCAAAGGAAACGGCGCACTGTTCTCTAATGACATGCATGTCATATCTTTCTTTATCAAAGACAAATTCATATATTCCGGTGTAGACCTGACTGCGTCTGGCATCCATAATAGGGCAGACAAGCGCATCCGTTCCATACAACTGGTAAGCCAGCCCATCCACGGTAGGCACAGGTACAATAGGCTTCTCCATCGCCAGCGCCAGACCTTTGGCTGTGGCAGAGCCGATGCGCAGTCCCGTAAAGGAGCCGGGTCCCGCCGCCACCGCAATGGCGTCCACAGTAGACAAATCCAGCTCCACCATTCTCCGAATCTCTTCCAGCATGGGAAGCAGCGTCTGGGAATGGGTCTTCTTATACTGTATGGTGTATTCGGCGATCAAATTGTCATCTTCCGCCAGCGCCACGGAGGCCGTCAGCCCGGAACTGTCTAATGCAAGTATTTTCATATTAATCCTCCATGCAGCCTATCCCTGTTCTGACACAATCCGGGAAATGTGCTCTACCACGATCCGGCGGTAGTCAAAGCCTTTGGCCAAATCCTTCTCTATAGTTATCTGTGTATAGCAGTCCGGAAGGATCTCTTCGATCAGGTTCGCCCACTCGATCAGGCACACGCCCTCCCCGTAGAAATAATCCTCGTAGCCGATTTCGTCCATCTCTTCCACGTCCCCGATACGATACACGTCGAAATGGTAAAAGGGCAGTCTGCCTTCTTCATATATCTGCACAATGGTAAAGGTCGGACTGCTGACAGGCTCCTCGATATCAAGTCCCGCCGCCATACCCTGCGTCAGAACCGTCTTGCCTGCTCCCAGGTCTCCAATCAAAGTATAGACCTGTCCCGGCTGCGCCTGCCGCCCCAGTTCCTTACCAAATGTATATGTCTCTTCCGCGCTGAATGTTTCTATTATTTTAGTCATATCTGCTCATTTTCAAATCTGATCTGTTTATTTCCGCACCGGATGCTGTGTTCTGTAAGCACAGGCATTGCTGTTCCGGACATCATCCGCGGATTTTTACTTTCTTAGGCGGCATGTGAGTGGAAATCATCTCGATCACCTTATATTTGCTGTCTCCCAAATCCTTCTTGGGGAAGATACAGGCGTTGACCGGAGTCGTATACACCACGATGCTGTTCAGTGTAGAAACCGCTTTCACCATACCGTCCCATCCCATCTGCTCTGTCGTATCATCCTGAGACACTTCGATGCCTTCTTCAGTCAGCTTATAATGCAGCGGTTTCTTAAAGGCCGGAGTGTTCAGCATCTGCTGTCCGGATTTCAGGAAAAGGGTCCAGGGCAGATACAGCAGAATAACCAGCCCCACAATCAGCGCAATGGGCTGTCTGTTGGAGGCAAACAAAATCAGCATCAGCACACCCACGACAGACCCCATCAGCCCCGCCATATGGCTATAAGTATGATGCAGCATATAATCATATAAAATCCCAGATGTTATCTTAACGTCAAATTCAATTTCCATCCGCTGTCAAACCTTTCTATGACCCTTCTTCCGTACCGGCGCTGCGCTGTAAGCACCCTTCCTGTCAGCGCCTGCCGCTCTTCTGACTCTTTCCCAAAAAAGCGCCTGCCGCGTAGGTTTCTGCCCTGCGCGAAGGCGCTTTCTCTACTGATTCTATTATACTGAATTTGACGCAAAGTGCAAGCGCAACCTCCTGCGCGCTCAGAGTTACTGTTCACTCCGTTCACAGCAGCCCCTCAGACTGCTGCGTCTTTCCCCTTCACTTCCTGCACAGCACGGCTCTTCTGCGGTACATGCGCGCTCTTGAGAATCGGACTCAGCGGCTTGTACACCAGCATAGAGACGAAGGATGCCGCAAAACCTTTGACGATATTAAGAGGCGCAACGCAGAAGCACACCAGAGATACCACGCTGTTGATATTTGCGTTGATTTCCGTACCCATAGCGATGATCGCTTCAAGCGGCATACCGTACAGCTTGGAAAATGCCGGAAGCAGATAAATTGCATTAAACGCCGTGCCGAACACCGACATGATGACCGTGCCCGTAACACAAGCGATAATCGCCCGTTTCTTGGTCTTCTTAAACATATAGATGATAGAAGCCGGCAAAATCAGGCTGCATCCGATCACAAAATTGGCAAGATCGCCGACAAACGCCGTGCTGGTGCCTTTAAACAGGAGTTTTAACAGAATCTTGCAAAATTCTATCATCACGCCCGCTACAGGACCGAACGCAAACGTACCAAGCAGCGCCGGAATCTCACTGAAGTCCAGCTTATAAAACGGCGGCGCGAAAGGTACCGGAAAATCCATCACGTGGAGGATCACCGCCAGCGCGGAAAACAAACCAATCATGGCAATCTTCCTGGTCGTGAGAATCCGTTCCGTAATGCCGTCCCTCTTATGTACATACTTTTCCGCCGCGTATGCCGCCATAAACAGCGCCGCCGCAACGACGACACAGACCAGCACAAAAATCACGTTGTCCGCAATACTTTGTAATAAACCGTTACCCATTTCTTCTTTTCCTCTCTTTCCGGAGCTTATGCCCCCTGGTTTCAGGAAAAAGTTCTTACTTATGCGCACAAAAAACCCGAAACAAACTGTTTCGGGGTATCATGCATTCACCGCAGTTCTACTCCATTCCGGTATCAAGCGGTATTCCCGCCGTCTGTCATCAGCGTATCTTCCTGTCGTTTACTGCATACGCTTTCAAACTGTGCTTCCAAAATCGGAGTCGAATATGACATATATGTCATTCTGCTTTTCTTCTCTCATCCAGACTATACTGTCGGTTTGGGAATCGCACCCAATCAGCCATTGCCTCACTGCACCGTATCCGTACTGTGCGGCAACGGGTCGCGGACTATACCGCCGGTAGGGAATTGCACCCTGCCCCGAAGAACTTTTTCTATTCATAATGATCGTATGATTCCATCATGAGCAGCCGCTTCATGATTTCTCACAAGGACGAGTATAACGCATTGCGGTCAGGAATGCAAGCAGTTTTCTTCAAAAGTCAGTGCAGGCCGGTTTTCTTCAAAACTCATAGCTGCGGTAACAGATCAGCCCTCTGCATTCATAAAAGCGGCTGCTGCGCCCACGTAACATACTCGTCAGCCAATATCTGCGCAATCGCAGGGTTACCGGCTATCACGCCTGCTACGGCCCTGACCTGTAAATCTGTACCGCCGCAGCCAAGCACCCTGCCGCCCGCTTCCCGCACGAGAAGCATTCCGGCGGCATAATCCCACAGCTTCAGATCTTTCTCAAAATAGCCTTCCACTCTGCCCGCCGCCACATACGCTAAGTCAATCGCCGCCGAGCCGCTTCTCCTGATGTCCTGACAGTCCTCGAAAACACGCTGGAATATAGGGAAAAGCTGCCCCGCCATATTTTTATAATAAGGAGAGGTGCCGATGGCGATCAGGCTCTCCGGCATAGTTGTCGCGCTGCTTACATGAATAGGCTCCCCATTTAAGAAGCTGCCCTGTCCTTTCTTTGCCCAGTACATTTCCTGCAAATAGGGATGGTAGACAACACCCAGCACCGGCTCTTTGCCCTCGAGCAGCGCAAGGGAGATCGCGCTTGCCCGATAATCGTGAATCAGATTGGTAGTACCGTCCACCGGGTCTAACACCCATACCAGCCCGTCCATATCAACATCCGCGTTATCTTTCTCTTCTCCCATAAACTGGATATTCGGATACAGCTTCGCCAGATTTTCCCGGATAAACGTCTGCACCGAGAAATCCACCTCCGTCACATAATCCGCCACGCCCTTTGTTTGCCTGTGAGCCGCTGCCTGGCGGTCCGCAAACAGACCGCTTGCTTTTATGATAATCTCCTGAATCGCTTCTAATTGAACGGGTTCTGTCATGACTGATTTTCCTCTCTGTGCTGAATATTACTGTCGCGCCATTTACTGAATCGTAGACGAATCAAAGTACAGCGTATAATCGATCTCATGAGGTTCGCTCATAGCTGTGGTGTCTGCCTTGACCGCTATTTTCCAGTCAAAAGCGCTGACCGGGAGCTTAAACGCGGAATTACCCGCAAGGCCCAGCTCTTCGTTCGCCAGATCATATTGTACGTCGTCCACCTTCATATAATCATAATTGGGACTGCTCCATATGATAACCGCATAGGCCTGACCGTTCTCCACGATAAGCTGCGCCGGAGAGCTTATGCCTGCCTTGCCGGAGCCGCCCTCCAGAGTCACTTCCACGGTATATTCTCCGTCCGACAGCCCCAGACTTTCTACTGTCTCCATCACGCCCTCCGCAATGGCGCAGACCGGCAGGGAATCGGCACGGAAGCACAATACGCGGTCATACCACATCTCCTTCTTACAGCTGAAAGCGGCGCAGTCTATGCCTGCGTCCAGCGCTTCCACGGGAATCTCAAAAGTATGCTTTCCTTCCTCATCTTCCTCAAAAGAAATATAATCGGCTTCCCCGGCCGCAGCGGCTTCTTCAGCAGTCCCCATGTACAGATACTGATAGCCTGTACCGCCCATCATCATGACCGCGCGCATCTCTCCATCCGCCACAGTAAGCTGACAGGATTCGATCCTGAACATAGAAGAACTGGAATCCACGGTCACATCATAGATACCGTCCTTGATGGAATCGGCATAAATAGGTTCCATGCCCTCCTCCACCACTTCTTCCGGCGTTACCATATCGTCTGCGGACGCGACCCTATCCGTTCTGCTGCCAGAATCTGACGCTTCTGTCACATTTCCATCGGTATTCCCCGCGGCATTTCCTCCGGCTTCATCTCCGACAGCCGCTCCGTCATCCACGCCTGCATCGGTACTGACATCTCCCGTGTCTGTGGTCACGTCTGCGGTGATTTCTCCCACATCTGTGGTCACGTCCGTGTTGATTTCTCCCACGTCTGTGGTCACGCCGGTATCCGTCCCGGCATCGCTGCTGCCGCAGGCAGATAATGTCATGCCGGCAAGAAGCAGCGCGCACGCAATGATACTGTATCTGTTTTTCATCATAATCTCCATTCTTACTCATCAGAGTGATTGCCGGCTGCCATTCCGGATTCCGCAAATGTCAGCCGGTTTAACTGACCGCATGATGTACAAAGTTTAGTTCAGGCTGTCAACGGCCTCCTGCGCATGCTGTACCAGCAGTTCCTGTATGCCTTCCAGTTCGCCAAGTCCCTGTACCACAGGCACTACTTCATAGCCTGCCGCCTCGAAGACAGTCTTCCAGGAACCTTCTTCCTCTCCTGCCATATCATTGTTGGCATGGTCTCCCGCCACAATCATCAAAGGCATCAGGACTACTCTCGTATAGCCGCCCTCCTGCACCTGCGCCAGCACGTCGTCTAAGGAAGGCTCCGCTTCCACCGTGCCTACATAATAATGTGCATATCCTGCCTCCGTAAGAAGCGTCTGCATTTTGGCATATACCTGGTTGGATTCCGCCTCAGTTCCATGTCCCATAAAGCAGATCGCCGTATTGCCGTCATCATAATCCGCCGTTTCGGCTGTAATAATCTCTACTACAGTCTGGAAATCTTCGTCCGATGTCAGTAACGGCTTACCGATTGCAATCTGTTCAAAGGCATCCGCATACTGCGCCACTTCGTCCACCACGTCGTTGTATTCCAGGCCGTCCATCAAATGAGTCGGCTGAACCACAAGCTGTTTCACACCATTATCCACCGCGCGGTCAAGCGCCTCTCCTACATTGTCAATGGCAACGTCGTCACGGCTTTTTACATGGTCGATAATAATCTGGCTCGTGAAGCCGCGTCTGACAGACCAGTCCGGAAACGCTTCTTCCATCGCTCCCTCAATGGCTCCGATGGTAAGCCTTCTGCTGTCATTATAGCTTGTGCCGAAGCTGATTACCAGCAATTCCTTTTCGCCGATCCCATCGGCATTCCTCGTATCATCCAAGGCCGCGTCTCCTGTCTCGTAGTTTTCTTCGTCTGCTTCCTCTGCGGAAGCCTCCGTCCCTTCTCCGCTTTCCTCCGCCTGGGCGATTGGCGCATCCCCATCTTCCTGCTCCCCGGAAACCGCTTCTGTCTCTGCTTCTGTTTCCACTTCTGTCTCCGCCTCAGTTGCCGCACCTGTCTCAGCGGTGGTCTGCTCCGTACTGCCGCAGCCTGCCAGCAGGGACGCCGTCAGGACGGCAGCCGTTACCATGGATGTAATGTTTCTCTTTCTCATATTTTTCTCCTCTTTTCCGGAGCGTTTCTGAAATAGATGGGTGATTTGCGACGCTCCGGCACAAACATCCACCGAATGTCATTCCAGAGCTGCAGGCGCAGAACGGATACCGTTACGCCGGATTGCCTTGCGTTATGACATTTTCAGTACCGGGAAACAATTCGGAATCTATAGAAGTGAAGACGCGGCGCAAACAAAATAATCATACCAAAAACAAACCCCACACCCATATACGCTTCACGCATACAAGGACATGGGGAAATCAGTTTACTTACAACCGGCACAATCAAGCACTCGTGATTCGGAATCTGTATTCCCGTACCAAACAGCCGGCAGGTTTCCTGACTTACAGATCATCACATATCGTCGTCTTCCCAATCTCTCAGTGACTGTGTTCGTGTCTTTCTGCATATGTGTTGCAAGCAACCTTGCAGACGCAAAGCTTCCGTACACCAACACTCTGACGATATCCTCCCTGCTTACAGTGACGAGTTCGTACAGGACTTACACCTGTTTCCCTTTTACCCGCTGTCATGATACAGCGGCACCGGATGTTTTCTTATGTAATTTTATATACAATATAGCATCATGCTGCGGCGATTACAAGATTTTTATGATAAATATCTTGGCAGCTAAATATCCTGGCAGGGCCGAATTATTCCCGCCGCCCTAATGCCAGCACGTCTTTGATATGCGCCATCACATACTCGTATCCGCCCTCGCCATGAGGAAGCGTGCAGTTCGTGCAATCTTTGACGCCGTTGTCCGTGTAACGGAACCCGCCGCCGCAGTTCTGCCCCAGCGCATAAAGCGGACAATAGCAGAACAGACAGTTAAAGTCCTCCGCGTTATCCGTCTTATGACAGGGATAATAAGCACAGCTTTTGTTGCTGAAATATCTGGCGCTGTTTTCTTTCATGGAAGACTCCCTTCTGCTGCTTCAGATCACTCCGGTTACGCATTCTGATTAATTTTCATCGTCAGACCGATGCGCTTCTTTGGCACATCCACGGTAAGTACCTGCACATCTACGACATCGCCTACGCTCACTGCCTCTAAAGGGTGCTTAATGTACTTATCGGTAATCTGTGAAATGTGTACCAGCCCGTCCTGATGCACGCCGATATCCACGAACACACCGAAGTCGATGACATTACGGACGGTTCCCTTCAAAATCATGCCGGGCTTTAAATCCTTCATTTCCAGCACGTCGCTTCTGAGAATCGGCGCCGGCATATCGTCGCGCGGATCTCTCCCCGGCTTCTCCAGTTCTTTTAAAATATCTGTCAGCGTAATTTCACCGATGCCAAGCTCTTCCGCCAGCTTCTTTTTGTCCTTAATCTTCTTCTCCAGGCTGCTCACAGTTACTTCCGGCCCGCTCCCTGCATTGCCGGCAGCCGAACTTGTGACGCTCGTGTCATTATCCTGCGCGTCCAGCGTCATGCCGCCCATAGCAGCCGCCAGTGCCTTACCCATAGCGGTGTTTGTGTTGCGGATTACAATCTGCTTCTGAGGTTTCTTCTTTTCTTTCCCATTGCTCTTCGCAGATGATTTCTTACCCGCCGCCTTCTCAGCCGCAGCTTTCTTCTGGGCTTCCCTGACATCCTCCATGGTCAGCCCCATCTTATCCAGGAGCTTCTTCGCCGCCTCGTAGGACTCAGGATGCACGCTGGTAGCGTCCAACGGATTATCACCGTCTGTAATGCGCATAAATCCGGCACACTGTTCATAAGCCCTGGGGCCTAATTTCGCCACCTTAAGAAGCTGTCTGCGGTTGGTAAATCTGCCGTTTGTCTCGCGATAGTCCACAATATTTCTCGCAATGACCTTCGTCACGCCGGAGACATATTCTAAGAGGGAGGCGGAAGCCGTGTTCAAGTCCACGCCTACCTTATTCACGCTGTCCTCCACCACACCGTGCAGCGCGTCGCTTAATTTCTTCTGGTTCATATCGTGCTGGTACTGCCCCACGCCGATAGATTTGGGATCGATCTTGACAAGCTCCGCCAGCGGATCCTGTAATCTTCTGGCGATAGACGCAGCGCTTCGCTGTCCCACATCGAAATTCGGAAATTCCTCTGTGGCAAGCTTACTGGCGGAATACACAGACGCACCCGCTTCATTGACAATCACGTACTGTACCGGCGTGTCCAGTTCCTTGAGCAGCTCCACAATAACCTGCTCGGACTCCCGGGAAGCCGTGCCGTTTCCTACGGAAATCAGGGAAACATGATACTTCTTAATCAGTCTCTTTAACTCTGCCTTGGCTTCCGCGACCTTGTTCTGGGGCGCTGTAGGATAGATAACCTTCGTATCCAGCACTTTGCCCGTCTCATCCACCACCGCCAGCTTACAGCCGGTACGGAACGCCGGATCCCAGCCCAGTACAACCTTACCTTTGATGGGCGGCTGCAACAAAAGCTGTTCCAGGTTCTTGCCAAAAACCGAAATTGCACCGTCCTCTGCCTTTTCCGTCAGATCATTGCGAATCTCACGCTCAATGGCGGGCGCAATGAGTCTGTCATAGCTGTCCGCTATCACATCCTCCAGAATCGGAGAGGTGACAGCATTGTCATTTGTAATCACTTTCGTGCGAAGATACTGTAAGATACGTTCTACAGGCGCCTCCACCTTGACTACCAGGAATTTCTCATTCTCACCACGGTTCAGGGCCAGGATTCTGTGACCCGCCGCTTTCTTGACCGGCTCCTCGTACTGATAGTACATCTCGTAGACGCTCTGCGCCTTCTCATCCTTGGCGGCGCTTACAATTTTTCCTTCCTCTACGGTAATGTTACGGATATAGATGCGGTAATCCGCCTCGTCGGAAATCATCTCGGCGATAATATCCTTCGCGCCCTGCAGCGCCTCTGCGGCGCTCTTCACTTCTTTTTCCTCATTGATATACTTCTGAGCCTCTGTCTCTATAGGCTCTGCAGTCTCCTGTGCCAGAATAAACTGTGCCAGCCCTTCCAGTCCCTTCTCCTTCGCCACGCTTGCCCTGGTCTTGCGTTTCGGCCGGTAAGGGCGGTACAAATCTTCCACGACCACCATGGTTTCCGCCGCCACGATTTTCTCTTTCAGCTCATCGGTGAGCTTGCCCTGCTCTTCTATGCTTTTTAACACCTGTTCCTTCTTCTCTTCCAGATTGCGCAGATAGGTAAGGCGCTCGTCCAGATTACGCAGCACCTCGTCGTTTAAGGATCCCGTAGCTTCCTTGCGGTAACGGGAGATGAAAGGGATAGTGTTTCCCTCATCGATCAGTTTTACGGCAGCCTCTACCTGCCATTTCTCTACTTTCAGTTCTTCTTTGAGTTTCAGAATAATGTCCATGTCTTGCTCCTTGTTTTGTATCTAATATAACTTTCCATTTAGTATACAGGATTGCGGGTTGGTTGTCCAAGAATATTTCGCAGGGGATTCAGCGGTTCCGTCCCATATATTCGTCAAACGCATCTTTTTCTATCCACATAAAGGTTCGGCATTCCATAAAGCTTTCCTTCGGATTCTGAAAAGGATCCCAATATAGATACGCTGTTTTGCCTGTCGCAACTTCCCTGATATAGATTCCGGGCGGTATCCGGTCTGATTTCTCCGGATCCATATCGACTCCGTTATCATAATCCGCATCCGAATACGCTGCGTATTTTCCATCCGGGCTATAACAGAATGAATACAAATATTCTCCCAGATAAGTGATTTGTCCCGACGGATACGCCACTTCATAAAAAGAAGAACGACCGCCCTGAACCACAATCCGCCCTTCTTTCTCATCGCCTTGAAACTGGATAACTGCCGGACAGCCTAAATAAGTGTCCCGCATCCGGTTCCGTATGATCTGCGCCTGCATACGTATATCCTGCAAAGACATACGCCAGACTACCGTTCCTCTGTCTATTTCTCTGATTGTAAGTTCTCCCTCTTTATCTTCTTTCCACCATGTCACGCCTGCCGCCAGCGTTCCTTCTTCATTCAACACCAAATCATAAATTGCTTCATCAGAGTACACTTCACCGCACAGCGCATTATATTTACTCTGATCTGCGGGTTCCATCTCCTGATAGCCTTCTCCTTTTCGCACCAGCCGTATTGTGGCATCTGCATACGTATCATTGTCATTCAGTGTATATTTTGCCTCTTTAACCATATTTCCTTCATAAAACAATTTCTGTTGCGCGACAAAATCAGGAATCCCTTTCCCAAGCCACCGCACTGTACTGATCCATTTACAATCCGGCGAAACATATTCCACATAGGTATCTTTCCGCTCTTTCACATCAGCAGGCAAGGCCTCCTTTAATTCCTGATATAATGCTTTTGCTTCCCCGATGGTTTGCGTATCTTTCCCTATAATGACCGGTTTATTTTCCCAATCATGTACATTAGTACTCCTTTTATGTAATTGGGTATTGCAGAACAGATAATAATCTAAATCCGCAAATTCATCTACACCGCAATAATTTTCTTCTGTCATAATCTGCATCCGTATGGGTTCTGACATAAGTTCATAAGTGCTGTCAGCTAACGACAGCATGGCTTTTACGAAAAGAAGTGTCAGTGTAATTGTTTTGATTCCCATGAGCGGTCTCCTCTGAATGTCTGGTTTCCTTCACGTCAAGCACTGCCTATGACTATCTAAATCCCATACCTGCGCAAATCCACCCTGCCATCCACGACCTCGACGCCCTCTTCCCTCAGAAGCTTCGCCTGCACGTTGGCGCCCCCGAACGCGAAAGAACCCGAAAGCTCTCCTTTCGAATTGACAACCCGATAGCAGGGAATATTGTCGGGATCGGGGTTTCTATGGAGCGCATTGCCGACTGCTCTCGCCATCTTCTTATCGCCTGCCAGCCCGGCAATCTGTCCGTAAGTCGCCACATGTCCTCTCGGGATTTGCTTAACAGCCTCATAAATCCTTCCGGACGGACTGTCCGTTATCAGATCATAGCTTTCCGCAATCATCCGTCTGATATCTTCTTCCGGTATGGAGCCGTCAAGAATAATGGTGTTCCAATGCTCCTTGTTCTGATGATAGCCCGGGAGCACCGCGTCAAAGGAACTGCGCCAGAAGTCCCTCCATTCCGGATCTGTCTTCACGTTCAGATTGATATAACCGTCCCTCTCATAAATCCACAAAAAAGCCTTCCGGCTTCCCAGCACCCTGACAAGCTGCCAGTTAGAATCGCGGAAAGGAGCTTCTGTATAGGTATTGGGAAAAGATAAACCGTAAGATAAAGCCTGTTCTCTCGTCTTCATCGCAAATTCTCCATCTTTCTGTTCTCAATCAATTATATGCCTTCTGCACCGATAACCGCAATCCCCCGCCCAGCTTATGCGCATACATTATTCCTTTTTGTCTGCCACGCTAAGCTTGAGGAAACCGTCATAAATCACACCTTTTCCGAAAGTAATCTTATATTGATCTTAACAAAGATCTGTCAAAAATAAAAGAGTCCTGTTCAGACGCTGTGCTCAGAAAGCCGCTCAGAAATGAGGATTCATATGGTTTTCTCACAAAACCTGTGCTATACTGAAGATGTGATATCGGCACACGGAACGTAACCTTTTTCCATGCCGACGCTCATTGCGGCCGCTGTCAGCGGCATATGATAACGAAATATGATAAAGACATGAACCGGCATTCACAGGAGGCGTCCCCATGGACTGGCAGAATCAACCTAATAATCCATACAACAACGGAAACCCTTACGGCAACGGTAATCTGCCGCTTCGCTCTGTCCCTGTCAGACCGAAAGGCGACGGTATGGCGTCCGCCGCTTTGGTTCTGGGAATCATCTCTATTGCCTGTCTGTTTTTCATGCAGATATATGTTCCTTTTATTACAGGCGGCATCGGCATTGTCCTCGGCATTCTTTCCAGAGGGAACGCCAGGAAGCTTCTTGGCAAGGCCAAGGCCGGAATTACATGCTGTATCATAGGACTTGCGGCGGATATTCTGTTATGTGCCGGCAGCGTTTATCTGGTGATCAACCTGCCCACGCTTATGCCGGAAATAGTCGATGAAGTCAACGAAATGTGTGAAGAACAATACGGTTTCTCCTATGACGAACTGATGGAGGAACTGGATAAGATATGGAACACGGAAACGTCGGAAGTCTGGAACTGACGGTGAGGTCAAACAACAAGGAAAGCAGGTGAACTATCATGAGCAGCGTTACAAACCTTGATGGAGCTTATTCCAATCCCTATCGCAATATGATGGAGTCTTATGATGCCGCGCAGGATTCTGACAGACGCGTCATTATCAGAAACCCCGGTGAGTCTACGGAGAAACAGGCAGGAAAGGAATCTTCGCCCGCCGAGTGCAAGACCTGCAGGGAGCGCAAGTATCAGGACGGCTCCGACGAGGACGTTTCTTTCAAATCCGCAGCGCACATCGACCCCGACGCGGCAGCCGCGCGCGTCAGAAGCCATGAACAGGAGCATGTAAGCAATGCTTACAGGAAAGCCGCTCAGAATAACGGCAGGGTTATGTCCTGCAACGTATCCATCCACACATCGGTTTGTCCGGAATGCGGACGAACTTATGTATCCGGCGGCACAACCGCCACACAGATTAAATATTATAACGAAGAGAATCCTTATCAGAAGGAAATGAAGTCTTCCGATGCGGCAAATAAGTACCTTGGTATGCATCTGGATATTGCGTGCTAAAGCACGCAGGCATCGGCGTGCAAAGACTGCATGATAGAGAACTCGTAAGACGGCTCATCTCCGCCTTACAGAAACGAGGTCAGTTATGAATACTTTTCAATCTTCCGGGGAGCTGAAAGCGTCCGCCAGGGAGCATATGTTCGGACATTACGGCACCGCCATCGGCGCTTATCTGATTGTAATGTTCTGTATCACTTTTCCGACGCTGGCGGCTGCCATGCTGACGAATCCCGGCACAGCGGCAGGAACTGTCATTTATTATATTATATCATTTGGCATTTCTGTCCTTACCGGAGTGTTTGTTTCCGGCAACTGCTATCTGTATCTGAAAATTTCATGCGGTTATCCGGTTACGGTAAGCGACGTTTTCTATGGCTTTAAACTTTGTCCTGACAAGGCGCTGAAAATACAGGTATGGATTACGGCGGTCAGCTACATAGCCAATATCCCCTTGATGATCATCTCCTATCAGATGAATCATGCCGCGCAGAACAATATCCTTGGAACGGCTGCCGGGCTGATGCTGCCGTATTCGCTGGCCATGATTTTCTCCTACGCAGTTTCCATTATGCTTTCTCTTATTTATCAGCAGGCGTTTTATCTGCTGCATGATTTTCCGCAGTATTCCGCCAGGGAACTTCTTTCCATGAGCCGCCGTCTGATGAAGGGTCACAAGGGCAGATTATTCTATATCTACGTAAGCTTTATTCCGCTTGTTCTGCTGAGCGTACTTTCCTGCGGCATTGCGCTGCTGTGGATTGCTCCCTATGTTTCTGCCACGCAGACAGAGTTTTTTCTGGATGTGATCAAGCACTCCGACCCGCATAAGATCTACGCAGAATAAAATACGCAAAGTGCCGCAGACTCATTTCTGCGGCACTTTAATCATTGGTTTCTTATCTTCAGTTATTTACCCGGCTTCTCATTATTAATCCACCGCAGATACGCGTTGATAAAAGGGTCTATCGCTCCGTCCAGCACGGCGTCTACATTGCCGGATTCTTCGCCTGTACGGTGATCTTTTACCATGGTATAGGGCTGCAACACATAAGATCTGATCTGATTGCCCCAGCCGATCTCTTTCACATCCCCCCGGATATCCGAAAGCTTCTCCGCATTCTCTTCCTGCTTCAGCATAAAAAGCTTCGCCTTCAGCATCTGCATCGCCTTATCCTTGTTCTGAAACTGAGAACGCTCATTCTGGCACGTCACCACGATCCCGGTGGGAAAATGAGTGATTCGGATTGCCGAAGAGGTCTTGTTGATATGCTGGCCGCCCGCGCCGCTGCTTCGATAGGTATCAATACGGATATCTTCGTCCTTGATTTCAATATCCACATCCTCTTCAATATCCGGCATGACGTCCAGCGATACGAAAGAGGTCTGCCTTTTGCCCTGGGCGTTAAAGGGCGAGATGCGCACCAGCCGGTGCACTCCTTTCTCGGATTTCAGGTAGCCGTAGGCATTCTCACCGTTAATCTGGAAAGTCACGGATTTAATACCCGCTTCATCACCATCCAGATAGTCGATGACATCCAGGGAAAAGCCCTTACGCTCTGCCCATCTTGTATACATACGATACAGCATACCGCACCAATCACAGCTCTCCGTGCCGCCCGCGCCCGCATTCAGCTTGAGAATAGCGTTGTTTCTATCATATTCTCCCGACAGCAGGGTACTGATACGGATATTCTCAAAGGTCTCTTTGAACTGGCGTAACTCTTCTTCGATATCGGGTATGATGGACGGATCGTTGTCCTCATAGCCCATTTCAATCAGGGTAAGGATATCGTCATACTGACCGGACAGTCCGTTCATGGTATCTACCACATCCTTAAGCCCCTTAGCCTCCCGCATTTTCTGGTTGGATTTCTCCGGGTCATCCCAGAAACCAGGCGCCTGCATTTCCATCTCTAATTCTTCAATCCGCTTCGACTTATTTTCTAAGTCAAAGTGAATCCCTCACTTCCGCTAAGGGACTTTCATAAGCTAACAGCTCAGATTTCATGTTATCAAGTTCAACCACTTAACGTCACCTTCTTTCTTATTTTATTCTGCCACAGCACTGCTTATATTTCTTGCCGGAACCACACGGGCAGGGGTCGTTGGGATAGACCTTGGCCTCCGTCCGTTTCACAGGACCCTTCTGCACCGTATCGTCCTTGTTGGTACCTGTTACCTTGGCTACCTGCTCTCTCTCCACCTTCTGCTCGATGCGCACATGGAAGAGCAGACGCACGGTTTCTTCCTTAATATTCTGGGTCATCTCGTCGAACATTTCATAGCCGTTGAGTTTATACTCTACCAACGGATCTTTCTGTCCGTAGGCCTGTAATCCCGCGCCCTGACGAAGCTGATCCATGTCGTCGATATGATCCATCCACTTTCTGTCGATGACTTTCAGCAGGATAACACGCTCGATCTCACGGATAGCCTCCGGCTCCGGGAACTCCGCTTCCTTGCTCTCGTATAATTTCACAGCTTCTTCTTTTAACTGCTGCTTTAGGCTGTTTTTCTTCGGTTTCAATACCCGCTCTGCATTGATGGGCTTTAACGGTATGGTCGGAAGCAGGAGCGTATTCAGTTCGTTGTAATCCCACTCCTCGAAATCCGTATCGTCTCCGATACAGATATCCACGGTATTCTCCGCGATATCCGTAATCATCTTGTAGATAGCGTCCCGCATACTCTCGCCGTCCAGCACGCGCCGTCTCTCTTCATAGATAATCTCACGCTGCTCATTCATAACCTGATCGTATTCCAAGAGACTCTTTCTGATGCCGAAGTTGTTGCTCTCGATCTTCTTCTGGGCGGACTCAATCGCTTTCGTCAGCGCCTTATGCTGGATTTCCTGCCCTTCAGGAATGCCGAGGGCGTTAAACATGCTGATCATTCTTTCAGAACCAAACAAGCGCATCAGATCGTCTTCCAGAGAGATATAGAATTTGGACTCGCCCACATCTCCCTGACGGCCGGAACGGCCTCGAAGCTGATTGTCAATACGTCTGGACTCATGGCGTTCCGTACCGATGATCATCAGACCACCCGCCGCTCTCGCCTCGTCGTCCAGCTTGATATCCGTACCACGTCCCGCCATATTCGTGGCGATCGTAACCGCGCCGTGAATACCGGCATCCGCCACAATTTCCGCCTCAAGTTCGTGGAATTTCGCATTCAGCACCTTATGTTCAATGCCTCTCTTTTTCAGAAGCGCACTCAATTCCTCGGAGGAATCAATATTGATCGTGCCTACCAGCACGGGCTGTCCCTTGGCGTGAGCCTCCTGCACCGCATCCACGATAGCCTTCAGCTTCTCCTTCTTAGTCTTATAGACAGCGTCCTGATGGTCTACACGCGCCACCGGCTTATTGGTAGGAATCTCCACCACGTCCATGCCGTAGATGTCACGGAACTCCTTTTCCTCCGTGAGCGCCGTACCGGTCATGCCGGCTTTCTTCTCAAATTTATTAAAAAAGTTCTGGAAGGTAATGGTCGCAAGCGTCTTGCTCTCACGCTTCACCTTCACATGCTCCTTCGCCTCAATCGCCTGATGCAGACCGTCTGAATAACGCCTTCCTGGCATGATACGTCCGGTAAATTCGTCTACAATCAGCACCTGGTCGTCTTTTACCACATAATCCTGATCACGGAACATCAGATTATGGGCACGCAGCGCCAGAATAATGTTGTGCTGGATCTCCAGATTCTCAGGATCCGCCAGATTCTCAATCTGGAAGAAGCGCTCCACCTTCGCCACGCCCTGCGCCGTCAGGTTGACTACCTTATCCTTCTCATTGACGATGAAATCGCCTGTCTCCTCGCGCTCGATACCCATAATGGCATCCATCTTGGACAGTTCCTCCATGTCCTCGCCGCGCTGAAGCTGTCTGGCAAGAATATCACACGCCTCATACAGCTTGGTTGATTTGCCGCTCTGGCCGGATATAATCAGGGGCGTTCTCGCCTCGTCGATTAATACCGAATCCACCTCGTCGATAATCGCATAATGCAGGTCTCTCAAAACAAGCTGTTCTTTATAAATAACCATGTTGTCACGCAGATAATCGAAACCAAGTTCATTGTTCGTCACATAAGTGATATCACAGCTATAGGCTTCCCGGCGTTCCTCAGACTTCATATCATTGAGCACCACGCCGACTTTAAGTCCCAGAAATTCGTGGACTTGTCCCATCCATTCAGCGTCACGCTTCGCCAGATAGTCGTTGACGGTAACGACGTGTACGCCTTTGCCCTCCAGTGCGTTCAGATATGCGGGCAGAAGACAGGTCTGCGTCTTACCTTCACCGGTTCTCATCTCCGCGATTCGTCCCTGATGGAGAATAATACCGCCCATTAACTGCACTCTGTAATGCTCCGTATTCAACACACGTCTCGCCGCTTCCCTGACTGTGGCGTAGGCTTCCACAAGCAGGTCATCCAGAGTCTCGCCCTCCGCCAGTCTCTTCTTATATTCCTTCGTCTTGTCGCGCAACTGCTCGTCCGACAGTTCCATCATAGAAGGGCGAAGCGCCTCTATCTTGTCTACCAGCCCTGTAATACGTTTGATTTCTCTTTCACTATGGGTTCCAAAAACTTTCTGTACTACGCTCATGATTTGCCTTTCTTCATTTCCTTTCCAAGAAGTCCCCTCATCGTATAAAACGCTACCGTATATTCTAACAGATTTATGCCGCGAATTCAACTGAAAATGCAATTCAGCATTCAGCCGCCAGGCGGTATTTCTGTATCAATTCCCGTATCCGCTCCTCTGTCTCCTCCAGCTCCTCCGCAATCACCGCGATACTCTTCCCTTTGGACAGCTTCTTACCGGTCTGCTCTGCCAGCTTGGATTCCTCCCCTTCCAGCTTTCCTTCTAATTTTCCTTCCAGTCTCATATCCTCAAACGCTTTACACATATCAAACCGCTCCTCTCCATTTACCATTACCCTGCAATCCTCCGGTATCCTTACCTTTGCCGTCACTTCCAGCATTCTTCTGGTCTCACTGTCCAGCCTGCTG
>JAGAIZ010000015.1 GCA_017626325.1 Lachnospiraceae bacterium
ATTTCCCGGCCTTTTTCCTGCTGCCGTCTTTCCATGTTGCTTTAACCGTTACCTTATAATCCACCTGATAACGGATACCGGACTGGATACTCTTTATATAGTCGTCCGCTTTTCCCTCAAAGCTCTCCAGTGTCTTGCCGCCGCGTCTGTCTACATTGTTCCGCACCTGCTGTTTATCCGGCACGTAAGAGAGCATACGCCTGTCGGGCTTTTGCTGTAAGAGAATATCTTCTATTGGAGCACTGTTCTTTTTCTTCGCGTCTTTCTTCCTAATCGACATAGTTTCCCTCTTTTACCATTAACATAACAGGCCGTCACAATACCGCGCATGATGCTGCCAGGCCGCCTCAATTCCGCATAGGGTGCTAATGCAGATAGTCGCTCAGCTTCGCAAAATTAAATTTATTCGGATCCCCGTCCGGAAGGCTTTCCACATAGTTCAGATACCGGTCAAGCCCCTGTGCGGTGTAGACGGAATTCGTATTGATATGCATAACGACAATACTGCCGTCCTGTATCTTCATACGCTCGCCGCTGTCCAGCATAACGCCGTTTAGCAGCGTATCATACACCGCTTCCACGCTGTCAGCAGCATAATCTCCTGTGCTGATATCAGCGTTGATAATATAGCCGTAACCGCAGTCAAACACGGTGTTGACTCCCACCTTGTTGACTGCCAGCGTAGGCGGCCTGAAATAATCTGTCAGCATACCGGTATCCCCTGTCACATTCGCCAGAATCCGGTTCGACTGCACCAGATCCTTCTGCAGAACCGGCGCCAGATCCGATGTGACATTAATTGTCATATGCGTATTGGTATGGGAAGCGATATCATGCCCTTCCTCCGCAATGGCACGCAGAAGGTTCTCGCTGCTGCCGTCCATAACATACTCTGTCTTGATAAAGAAAGAGGCCTTGATCTTATGTTTTCTGAGGACATACAGTATCTTACCGATGGTCTGTTCGTTCCCCCAGTCGTCAAAGGTCAGAAATACCGTATTCGTACCGCCGGTATTGATCCGCCCCGTCTGGTCCAGCAATCCCAGTTCTCCTTCCGAAAAACCGCTCAGATCCTGATACGGATTCCCGATATATCCGCCGCTCAGCATCTGGTCAAACGACGACTGCATCCTGCCGCTTGTCTGAATCGCATGATAGGTTGCGTTGGTTGCCGCCGGATAGCGCCATGTATGGTCAAGAAGCTCTGATACCGTACAAATCTCCAGAATATGTTCCTCTCTGGTGCCGTAATCAGTAGGCAGAACCTTCGCCTGATAGACAGCGCGCACCAGATCGGCCACAGAATCCGCATCATCGTACACATTCATATTAAAGTAGGTAATGTCGCCGCGGCACAATACCAGGCGGGAATCGGAATAATACTTCCGCACAATCTCTTCTCCCGTATAATGCTTATCCGCATATTCCGTCCTGGCGGGGGCGGAATTATACAGAATAAGCTGCTTATCCAGCGCGGCCGCCGCCATCTGCACTTCATCCGTAACGACACCGTAAGGCGGCATGAACAGATCCGTCCTGACGCCGATGCTCTCCAGCACAAGATCACACTTATAAATGTCCTCGCAGATCTCCCCGAAAGACATCTCTTTCATAGATTTGCCGAGATAACCGCCGTTTCCGATTTCGCAGCCCGCATCCAGAATCTGCTGTATCTGTTCCGGATATCTGTCAATCTCTTCTCCTGTTACAAAGAAGGTGGCTTCCGCTCCGATCTCCTGCAGTACCGCCAGCAGATTCGTTACTTCTTCCGCGTCGCCAAGTCCGCGGAAGGTAAAGGCCGTCTCCCTGTCCGTCGTATGCACTGCCGTA
Source organism: Lachnospiraceae bacterium (assembly GCA_017626325.1). Classification (GTDB taxonomy): domain Bacteria; phylum Bacillota; class Clostridia; order Lachnospirales; family Lachnospiraceae; genus UBA3282. The sequence goes on from JAGAIZ010000015.1 coordinate 1,831, forward strand.
ACTGCCTCTGCCTTCTGTTCCGCATACTGCTCTTCCAGCTCTTCAAACCGCAGCACAAGATCTCCCATATCCCGGCTCGGGAAGGTGCTGACGGGAACCGTTTCATATTCCGCTTCCTCCAAAGCATCCAGAAGCCATTCCACTGCCTGTAAGAGCCTCTCGTCTTCCGAAAGCTCCTCCTCTTCCGGTTCATGCAGCTCCAGCCCCGGCTGCTTATCCTCGGCCGGTTCCTCGTCCTTCTCCGTCTCTTCGTATTCCAGTTCATCCAGATAGCCGCTCAGCTTTACCATTATGATGCTGCCTTTTCCGATGCTTTTTACATAATTCTTCGCCATATCCGCATTCAAAAAGCTGGCATAATTCAAATAGTGGGTGGGATACAGCACGCTTGCATATCCGCAGGCGTCTGCCGCTTCCATAATTTCTTCCGTATAATCGGTTGCGTTGCATTTGAGTATCGCAGGGGTGACGCCGATCTTATCCTCATAGACAGCCTGTGCACGGCAGAAATCCTCCAGCAGTTCTTCCTGTGAAAACGCCTCCATGTGGGACGTGCCATACAGCGTATAACTCTCCATGTCATGCCCGGCTTCCAGAATCGTATCTATCGCCTCTTCGTCTTCACTGGCGTCCACCGCTGAGATAAAAAATGTCGCCTGCATATCATGCGCATCCAGAGATTCCACGATCTGTTGTATGACCAGCCCGTCTGCCGTTCCTTCAAAGCAAAGAGCGATCTCCTTGTCCACGGTATTAATATCTGTAATAACCTGTGCTTTCCGGGGGGCTTCCGCAAGCTTCTTCCTAGCCGCTTCTATTGCTTCTGCCGCAGAGTAATCCGCATCTTCCGGCAGTCCCATATCTTCCGCCGTATTTTTCTTATCCTTTTGCAGCCAGATACAGCCTGCACTGACAGCTAACGTAAACAGCAGCAGGATCAGCAGGATGAGCACCCATTTTTTATTTTTCTTTCCGGTCATACAACTTGTCCCTTTCTTTTGCCTGTCATTTAATTCTCTCCCAGCCGGAGGCCTGTCTGTCTGTAATTTCCTTTACAATCAGCGCATCCCCCTCCGCCGCAAAACGGATATCATACCCCGCGAAACTCATACCATAAACATAGTCCGTTTTTTTATTATATGCTGCCCTGGGATCCTGTGACAGCACCTCACATACAGTCTGCCGTAAATGCTCCGGGAGCTGCCGCTGCAGTTCCTCCGGGAAAACCACTCTGATGCAGTCCGCCTTATGGGCTTCCCCAAAGCTGCCCCTTGCCTCCGGGTGCGAATCCGTGTAGGGAAGGTACGGCTTAATATCATAAATCGGCGTACCGTCAAGCAGATCCGCTCCGGCTACAATCAGCACCGGTTCCCCGTTTCCTTCATACCGGATCTCCTCCAGCCGCACACTGGATAAACCTATTGCATTAGGACGAAACGGAGAACGGGTCGCAAAAATCCCTTTTCGCTCTTTACCCCCTAACCTGGGCGGCGCCGCCGTCAGACTCCTGCCATCCTTCTTGATCTGCGAGAACCCCCACAGCAGCCATAAATGGGAATATTCTTCAATGCCGCGGACGGCATCGGGATTACGGAATTCCCCCTCAAAGTGAATTTCCCCTCTCAGGGAGCCGACCAGTCCGCTCTGTCTGGGTATTCCGAATTTCTCCGTAAATTCCGTATGAATCCTTGCCACTATCACTAAACTACCATTCATTGTTTCCTCTCCGAACGATGACACCCCAAGCAGACACGGTAATTTACCGCAACACGGTCATCATATCATTCCAAGCGCTACTAAAGTGCAACTCTTGGCCTATAATGCAAAAAAGACTTTTCAAAAAGATTCTTGAAAAGTCCTTGCCGTTTACACTCTGAAAGCTGATAACGGGAATCGAACCCGTGACCTCCGCCTTACCAAGGCGACGCTCTACCGACTGAGCCATATCAGCCAACTGGGTAAAAATACATTTTAACCACGAATTGTAGTATATCACAGCCGTTTTATCTTTGTCAATACCCATCAGAGCACATTTCACCCGCGCCATTTTACCTCGTTATTTCACAGTGCCGTTCCATAAGGCTTTGCATCCAGCCGTTCTTTGCAGCCCAGCTTCTTTGCTATCCGGTTCATAAACAGCTTCTGAACCGGTCCGAACCGACGGAAATTTCTGATCTGCTTATCCGACATATATTCCGGCGCCGCAAAAGAGCTGACTTTTTCTTTGTCGAAATAACCGTTCTCTGCAAAATAACGTCCCATCTCCGCAAACGGCGCAACCATTTTGGCGCCCGTCTTCTCACCCATCAGACTGACGCCGAACATATCGCCCTTGATAAGCGTTCCGGCATATTCGCAGCCAAGCTGTGCCGGGAGAGTCTCCAAATATTCCTCACAGCACCGGCTCTGGGATGCTTCCGGGAATCCGCCCTGCAACAGAAAGGCGATATGGGTACCGGGGATCGTCTTAGGCTGTAGCTGCTCTAAAAACTCCAGCATAATGCCGGGAATATTCTCCACATACAACGGCAGCGCAAAAAGAATCTGTTCATTTTTTTCAAAAGCAGTCTTTGCGTCCTGCCACTGCCTGCGGTCTGAAAGATACCAGACCTCTGCGGAATTGCCCTTCTCCTCATATCCCTGCCGAAAAGCGGCAATGATCCTGGCGGTATTGCTCCTTGGCTGCGGTCTGGCCGCCCCGCTGATTATTACAAGATGCATGACAACACCTCCTCTGCCTGTGTGATCGGATATGCGCCCAGATTCACACCATCGAAATTCAGCATGACTCTGTCCATCCACTGATTTAAATAATTCCGGTCTGCCTCGCCCGCATACAACAGCCCCAACTGAAGTCTTCGGTCATAGCGCATCACATGACGGCACTGGTCATCCGGAATATGAATATACATAGTCGCAAGCGGAAGCATACGGTCAATCAGGTTTTTCATCCGATGATTCACAAACTGCAGCGCTGTGCCGGCCAGAAAAACGGTGGCATCATATGTAAGGTATCCTTTCAGAATCTCCTCGTAATCATCCTTCACTGAGCAGATTCCCGGCGTTCTCAGCCAACAGGCGTTGCAGCCGATGCAGGGACTGATTTTCTTATCATAGGCTGACACTATCCTGCATTCCAATGCCTTGCCTTGCAAAGTCCTGATTGCCTTCTGCGCCCGTGGGTCGCTCTCCGGTAATGTATTTACAATTTGCAGTCTCATCTGTACTCCTTCCAGTCTGTGATTTACTTTGAAACAAAGTGTGCGCCAGTAACGAAAATACTGCCGCAGATACAGAGTTATCACTGTTACACAACAGGCTTCCTGATCGCCTTCTTCAATTTTGTTTTAATCCTCTGCAGCGCATTGTCTGTCGATTTATCGTCTTTTCCCAATACCTTGGCAATCTGCTGGTATCCCATGCCGGTCAGGTACAGGTCGAGCACCTGTTTTTCAAAAATACTGAGTTCTTTCTCTATGGTCTTCTCAAGCTGTGTCACATTTTCCCGGTCTATAACCAGTTCCTCCGGACTCTGTCCGGACTGTGCCGCCAGCACGTTCACAAGCGCTTCTTCTTCTCCGTCACGGTTCGTGCTCACATTGCCATAGAGCGATATATAGGTATTGAGAGGGATATGCTTCTGCCTTCTGGATGCCTGTACCGCCGTATACATCTGTCTGGATACGCATAAATCGGCAAAAGTAGAAAAACTGGCATCCCGCCCGCTGTCATAATCCCTGACTGCTTTAAAAAGACCGATCATGCCCTCCTGAATCAGATCATCGCTGTCCGCTCCCAAAATATACATGGATTTGGCTTTGCTCCTGACCAGATTCTTATATTTATTCATAAGATATTCTATAATGGCGTCTTCTCCGTCCCGCAGGCGGATCATCAATTCCTCGTCACTGTACTGTCTGTAATCTTCTCTCATGCCAGCCCTCTAAACACCGCAGCTTCTAATTGATATCTTTCATTGAATTACCGGATATCTGTTCCTGCTCTTCCCGGTTGTCTGCCGAATTGCCGGATATCCGTTCCTGCTCTTCCCGGTCGTCTGCCGAATTACCCGATACCGCTTCCTTGCCGCTGCCGGACGCTTCCTCTTCATAATACCGCACAAGCTCTGCCGCAAAATGCTCCGCCAGAATCCGGTAGCCCTCATGATTACCGTGCACGCCGTCCGGCATATAATCCGCTACAATATTGGCGTCATGGGAATCCAGTATATTAGAATTATACAGATCAATAACCTCGTAGTCATATTCCTGCGCCAGAGTCAGTATCACATCCGCAAAGTTTTTCTGCGGCAGCAGATAGTCACGCTCGCTCATCAGATAATCGTGCAGAATATTGGGAAGCGGTGTGGCAAAGAAGATATCTGCGTCGGGATACTTCTCCTTCAGTCCCCTCATCAGTTCGTCCAAATCTCCGCAGAAGGTACGGTAAGCACGCTCATTCAGACTTCCGAACTCCTTGTCCGCCGCACAGAACCCGTCATTAGTGCCTCCCATGACGATAATGATATCCGCATCCTCCGGAATATCCTGATAGCGATCCACGAAAGCATCCGCCCAGTAACGCCCGATGGAAGAACCGCCGATTCCAAGATTACAGACTTCCTCTGCTCCCAACAGTTCCTTCAACTGAGCGGGATAGGAATACTGCTGATAGTTCTCTTCCGAGTCCAGATTGGAGGCTGCCGTTATACTGTCCCCCAGACAGACTATCTTCCTGCCGGAAAAGTCAATCCGGCTCTCCGCAATCTTAATCAAATCTTCCTGATTGACTTCCAGCGTTTCCTCCAACGAGGTATGAAGCTGCCTGCGCTCCTTCAATGTCATCTCCGGCTGTACGTAGCCGTCATTTTGCTGCCAGCCGCCTGACAGACTGCCGGACACAGAACTGTTATCCGATATGCTGCTGTTGCCGGATACTAAGAATCCATCCCGCAGAAGGTCATTACCGGACACTGCATTACCTGAGACACTGGCATTGCCGGAGACCATATTGCCCAAGATGCCGACATTGCCTGTCACCGTGCCGTTATCCGGTGTACCGCTGCCTGACGCCACGTACCCGTCCCGCAGAAGGTCATTGCCGGACACGGCGTTACCTGAGACACTGGCATTGCCGGATACACCGATGCTGCCGGATACGGCATGATCCAGGACGCCCGCATTGCCGGATACGGCATGATCCCAAATACCGGCATCACCGGATACCGTACCATCCCCCAAACCGCCATGGTCAGAAACCACCTCATCAGATACCGCGCTATCCTCCACAGCCTGTATGCTCGTGATGAACTGCTCCAGTTTCTGCCTGTCTTTCGTCAATTCCTGAAGCTCCGCTTCCATCTCCAGGACGCGGTTCTGGGCTTCTGTGTTTCTGGCAAGAACTTCGGCGAATTCCCGCTCTTCCTGTTCTCTGGCAAGTTCTCTGTTGGTTTCATAGATATCATACGCTTTCAGCCCCACTACCGCAGCAAGCAAAGCAGTCAGTATAAAGACGCTGATCAACAATATTTCATTTAATTTGCCCAATTTTCTTCTCAACTTCTTCGATTACCTTATAGTATCAATCCCTGAAAATACAGCCTGCGGCATTGCATATACCACTCATAAGCATCGCCGTTCTCACTGCAGTCTCTGTCTTACAATCTCGTAGGCAAGCACGCCTGCTGCCACGGAAGCATTCAAAGAATCAATGTCTCCATGCATCGGGATAGACGCCACGAAGTCGCATTTCTCCTTCACCAGACGTCCTACGCCGTTTCCTTCATTGCCGATCACCAGACCGATCGGTCCTTTCAAATCTAACTGATACATCTGTGTGCCGTCCATATCGGCGCATACAAACCACAGCCCTTCCTTCTTCAATTCCTCTATGGTTTGTCCCAGATTGGTCACCTTCGCCACGGGCGTATAATTGAGCGCCCCCGCCGAAGCCTTCGCTACCGTTGCGGTCAGCCCCACGGCACGGTTTTTAGGAATGATCACGCCATGGGCGCCCGCCAGATTGGCCGTACGGATGATAGCGCCCAGATTGTGCGGATCCTCAATATTATCAAGCAGGAAGATAAACGGCGCTTCTCCCTTGTCTCTGGCTTTCTGCAGGATATCTTCCACTTCCGCATATTCGTAAGCCGCCGCATAAGCGATCACGCCCTGATGCTTCCCTGTTTCGGACATCTGATCCAGCCGTTCCTTCGTCACATACTTAATCAGGCTTCCGTGTTTGACCGCCTCTCTCTTGATCGTCAGAACCGGTCCGTCCTGACAGCCGTCCAGGATAAAAAGCTTGTCTATCGTCCGACCTGCCCGGAATGCTTCGATCACGGCATTGCGCCCTTCTATGGTAAATTCTGTGTGTTCCATGTAAGATTCCTTTCTTTGTATGATTCAGATCTCCATCCCAAGCTTATCAAGCGCAGCCCGAATCAGCGTCAGCATCCTCTCCTGCTCTCCCTGCAGATACAGATAACCGCAGAGCGCTTCCAATCCGGTCGCTTTGCGATACTCGATGATGGAAGCATTCTTGGCGGACGTGTAAGATTTGGCATTGCGCCCGCGATGATAGACTGCCAGTTCTTCCTCTGTCAGTTCTTCCTCCAATGCGTCGATCATCTTCGCCTGCACTTTGGCATTCACATAGGTAACCGTCTTCTTATGGAGATGATTGGCGGAACGGTTCCCCCGCTCCACCACGATGGTGCGGACCACCAGATCATAAATAGCGTCCCCGATATAGGCAAGAGTCAGCGGGGAATAGGTTCTGATATCCACATCCTTACAGTCAAAGTCTCTCTTGATCGCCTCTAAAATGGTTATGCTCTCTTCCATTTAACACCCTCGCGTGTATCCTCTAAGATGATCCCCTGCGCAAGCAAAGTATCTCTTATTTCGTCTGCTCTCGCAAAGTTCTTGGCCTTTCTGGCTTCCTGTCTCTCCTGAATGAGCGCTTCAATATCCGCGTCTAAGATTTCCTCTTTCTTCTCTACGATCAGACCGCAGATATCGGACAGCAGAATGATCTCGTCTTTGACTGCCTGAATAAACTGTCTGCTTGCGCCTTCTGTCACATGGGTATTGGCAAACTTCACCAGTTCAAAAATCGCGGATATCGCATCGGCGGTGTTAAAGTCGTCGTCCATCGCCTCATCGAACTTGGCAATGTATTCTTTCGCTTCCTCTGCCAGCTTCCGCTCTTCTTCCGTCATGACTTCGTTCCCGGCATTCTCCAGCAAATAATTTAAGTTCGTCACGCTTGTTATAATGCGCTCCAGACCGTTCTTGGCAGCTTCCATCAGATCAGCGCTGAAATTTAAGGGGCTTCTGTAGTGGGCGGAAAGCATGAAGAAACGCAGTACCTGCAGATCATACTTCTCACTGATGTCACGCACCGTAAAGAAATTGCCAAGGGATTTGGACATTTTCTTATTATCAATATTTAAGAACCCATTGTGCATCCAGTATTTGGCAAACTCTTTGCCGTTGGCTGCCTCGGACTGTGCGATCTCATTTTCATGATGGGGGAAGATCAGATCCTCACCGCCTGCATGGATATCAATTTCATCGCCGAGATACTTCTTGCTCATCACGGAGCACTCAATATGCCAGCCGGGACGTCCCTGACACCATGGCGACTCCCAGTAAGGCTCTCCTTCTTTCTTCGGCTTCCAGAGCACGAAATCGAGCGGATCCTGCTTCTGGTCTTCTCCCGATACCAGCAGGGAACGATTCCCGCTTCGCAGATCGTCTAAGTTTTTGTGGGACAGCTTGCCGTACTGTTTGAAGCTTCTGGTCTTATAATATACGGTGCCGTCCTCCGCCACATAGGCATACCCTTTATCGATCAGGGTATGTATCATGTCGATCATGCCCGCTATCTCATTGGTCGCCTGAGGATGGGTAGTCGCCGGTTTCACGTTAAGGGCCTCCATATCCTTCTTACACTCCGCGATATAGCGCTCGGAGATCACGGAGGGGTCTACCCCCTCTTCATTTGCTTTTTTGATAATCTTATCATCTACGTCCGTAAAATTGGATACATAATTAACCGCATAGCCTTTGTGCTCCATATAGCGTCTTGCCGTATCAAATACGATCATCGGTCTGGCATTGCCGATATGAATCAGATTATATACCGTAGGCCCGCAGACATACATGCTGACCTTGCCCGGCTCGATAGGCACGAACTCTTCTTTTTTTCTGGATAATGTGTTGTAAATTTTCATCTGAATCCTCCATTCCTGATACGCCTGCAAATCCTGTATATGCGCCGCATACACTGTGCAAGGCACGAATTTGTATTTTTCTTCCAGACCGCATCATACACATGCTGCATGATGTCGAAGACGACGCCAGTGCATTCAACTGCTGCGTCATGACCGACGTTCTTCTGTCCTTACTGACCGACTATGTCTCCGCCCGAAGCCGCTTCATCTCACGCTCCAAGTCAAGCAGGCGATTGGTAAGTTCCGCGTTCGCATGCTGCAGGCCGACGATATCCTCCCTGACCGGATCCGGCAGATGCACCTGATCCAGCTTATCCTGAGGCAGGGCCTGATCGTTGCGCTTGACCACTCTTCCCGGCACACCGACTACCGTGGAATTAGGCGGCACTTCCTCCAGCACCACGCTTCCGGCTCCGATCTTACTGTTATCTCCGATCTTGAAAGACCCCAGCACTTTGGCTCCTGTACTGATCATCACGTTGTTGCCGATGGTGGGATGACGCTTGCCCTGCTCCTTTCCGGTACCGCCAAGCGTTACCCCCTGATAGAGCGTCACATTGTCCCCGATGACCGTAGTCTCGCCGATGATAACGCCGTTGCCGTGGTCGATGAAAAAGCCCCTGCCGATCTGCGCGCCCGGATGAATCTCTATGCCGGTCTTGCGCACTCCCTTCTGGGAAACCCACCGTGCCCAGAAATAGTGCTGTTTCAAATATAGTTTGTGTGCCAGACGATAATATAGCATCACTTTAAAGCTGGGATACAGGAATACCTCCATGTTAGAGTGAATCGCCGGGTCACGTTCTCTGATGACCTTTATCTCTTCCCGTATGTGACTAATCAGTCCCATGATCCTTCCTCTTTTCTTATCAATACCTTCAAATCATTTCCAGATGCTTTTAACATAATGCTTTAACATGATGTTTCTAAATACATTCCTGCATTTCTGCCAAACTGTGTGTCTCAACTCACTCTCACCAGTAATACGTCAGAACGCAAAGCGTGAATCGGGACAAAAAAACGGACAATCCGGTCTCTGCATATCAGAGACGAAATTATCCGCGGTTCCACTCTGCTTAGAAGCTGTTGTCAGCCTCTCACTCATAACCTGTAACGGGGTCAACCGGACAAAGATACTCTGCTAAAACTATTCCCTCTGCCAGACTCCGGGGCGCACTTCCCTTTCCTTTTGTCAGAACCGCTTCCAGCCGACGGCGGTTCCTCTCTGCCACATCCGTAAAAGGTACTCTTCCCTTTCTTAATCTACACCATATAGAATATGCAAAACAAAGAATTTTGTCAAGCGCATGTTCCCTTATCTGCTCTGTCTGACTGCCTTTATCCGTTCTGTCTCGGACAGCCCCCACAACCCGCACAGCCAGCATTTGCTGCCATATCCCGGTCATACAGCTCCGCCGGAGAAGACAGCATGCAGATCGCCTGGGAAGAGATCCCTTCCCCGGAACCGGTAAAGCCCAGCCCTTCCTCTGTCGTGGCTTTCACATTCACCTGTGAGACTTCTATTCCAAGCGCCTCCGCGATATTTGCCCGCATCGTATCTATATAGGGACGCATCTTAGGCGCCTGCGCTATAATCGTCGCATCGATATTTTCGATCAGGAAAAGGTGTTCCTCCAGCAGCTTGCCTACCTGTTCCAGAAGCTTTACAGACGAAATCCCTTTATATGCCGGATCCGTATCCGGAAAATGTTTGCCGATATCACCCAGCGCTGCGGCGCCAAGCAGGGCGTCCATAACAGCATGCAGAAGCACGTCCGCATCCGAATGTCCGAGAAGCCCCTTCTCATAAGGAATCTCCACCCCGCCGATGATCAGCTTTCTGTCTTCTGTCAGACGATGTACGTCGTAACCCATTCCGATTCTCATAGTTTCCTCCATGTCATCGCAATTTGAGGCTCTGACTCAAATTGCCAACTGAGTTTACATAGTTTTTGAAACAATCAGCTCATCAGAGTGATTTTTCAACCTACTTTCCTATTATACTTCCCCCGGAAAACAACATCAATTCCTTTTTCAATGCCGATTCTTATTGCCCGCGTACCGCCTTATCACATTTCTGTAGAAGACAACCGACAACACCGTGGCTACACTCCAGCCCACCGGCCAGGACATCCAGATTCCCGTCGCGCCCCAATATGCCGAAAATACAAATGCCAGAATCACACGCAGAATCAAATCCGTAAAGGTAGAAATCATAAAATATCCCATTGCCTCTGCTCCGCGCAGCACGCCATCCGCCACCAGCTTGACGGAAATGACAAAATAAAATACGGAAACAATCCGCAGAAACGTACTGCCGGAATCCATTGCCGTTCCGCCTGAATTCTCCATAAACAGAAGCATCATGCTTCTGCCGAAGAAAAAGTACGCGACGAAAAAGGGAACCGCGACACAAACCGCCATCTTAATACCAGCCGCAAATCCGTCTTTGATCCGCTCCGGCTTGCCTGCGCCAAGATTCTGCGCCGTGAAGCTGGATACGCCGTTACCCAGTGTCGTAAATCCGGTAATGATAAAGGTGTTGAGCTTGACTGCAGCGGAATATCCGGCAATCACGCCTGAACCGTAGGAATTGACCAGACTCTGTATAAAGATATTGCCGACCGATACAAAGCTCTGCTGCAGGATGCTGGGCACCGCCACCAGGCTGATATTCTTAAGCAGCTCCATAGAAAACAACGCTGCCTTTCTCTCTGTCTGAATCCCGCTGATCCTGCTTCTGAATGTGATAAGCGCCAGAATACAGGCAATCCCCTGCGCGATAAAGGTAGCCCATGCCACACCGGCCACACCCCAGTGGAAGACCGCCACAAAGATCATATCCAGTATAATATTTCCTACGGAAGAACCGATCAGGAAATAAAGCGGCGTCCTGGAATCTCCCAGCGAGTTAAACATACCCGTCGCCACATTATATAAGAAAAGAAACACAAATCCGCCAATGTAGATCCGCAGATACAGCGCGCCGTCCGCAAAAATATTCTCCGGCGTCTGAATCATGCGCATCATTGCCGGGGTTGTGCAAAGTCCGACGACTGTCAGCAGCACAGACAAAATCAAACCTGTGATCAGGGTCGTCGTAACGGCTGTTTTAAGTTTCTCGTATGCCTTTGCCCCAAACAGTTGGGAAATAATCACCGAACAGCCGATATTAGACCCCACAGCCACAGCCATAAAAATCATCGTGATCGGATAGGAAGCCCCCACCGCCGCCAGCGCATCTTCCCCGGCGAACTTGCCGGCGATCATACTGTCCGCTATATTATAAAGCTGCTGAAATACCACGCTGATAAACATAGGCATCGTATATTTGACCAACGTCTTCTGGGAATCGCCCACTGTCAAATCCTGTATCATGTTAATCCTTACCTTTCTTCAACCTCTTTTGCATTTTCCCCAAGAAGATAGTATACTGCAAGTGTATCAATAAATAAAATCAATGTTTTATATTATTAATATAGATATAATCTATGGATATATCTGCATTGCTGCTTTGCAATTACATGCAGATTGCAATTACACTTGAAAGGAATCTGCAAATGTCCGCTAATCTTCAATACTACAAAACCTTTTACTATGTTGCAAAATACCGGAATCTGACCAAAGCCGCCAAAGCGCTGTACGTGTCCCAGCCTACGGTGACTCATACCATTCACTGTCTGGAGGAAGAGCTTGGATGCAGCCTTTTCGTCCGCTCCAAATCCGGCATGCAGCTTACGCCGGAAGGCCGTCTGATCTATGATCACATCGCGGTCGCCTACGAGCATATTCTGGAAGCGGAGATGATGCTGCGGCAGCTTCAGGAATTATCCAGCGGTTATCTGAAGATCGGCGCCAGCGAGATTTCCATTCATCACTACCTGCTGCCCGTGCTGACCGCCTTCCATAAGCGCTATCCCGATATCAGAATCAATATCTCCAACAGCACCACTCCCCGTGAACTGCAGGCTCTGAAGGACAATCTGCTGGATTTCGCCATTCTGGTAATCTCTTCCGATCATAAAGATAAAGACCTTACCATCACAAAGCTTACCGGATTCCGGGACATCCTGATTGCAGGAAATCAGTTTGCCGCACTAAAAAAACAGACCTGGGATTTATCCTCCCTGTCTGCTTTTCCCTTTGTCAGTGTCTCTGAGGACACCAACACAAGACAATTTCTGAATACGATTTTCCTGCAGGCCGGGCTGACGTTCCAGCCGGACATCGAGCTTGCCACCACAGACTTAATCACCCCTATGGTCGCAAACAACCTCGGCATCGGCTTTGTGCCCGAGAAATTCGCCCAGAGTGCCCTTATGCGGGGCGAGGTTTTTCAGGTCGCCTTAGACCGCCCGCTGCCGGAGCGGGAAATCTGTCTGGTGCGCAAAAGCGACACCGCCCTTTCCCCCGCAGGTCAGGCGTTTCTATGCTCCATAATATAATCAAGCAAAGCATCCGCTACCTCTTCTTTGCTCATAATGGGAAGCTCCACCGTTTCTTCTTTGGTTAAGAAGGTTACTACATTGGTGTCCGTTCCGAATCCGGCTCCTTTCTGTTTCAGATTGTTTGCCACAATCATGTCGATATTCTTCTTTTCCAATTTGGCACGGGAATTTTCCAGCATATGCTCCGTCTCCATGGAGAAACCGCACAGGAACTGCCCTTCTCTTCTGTGCGCGCCAAGGTACGCTAAGATATCTTCCGTCCGTTCTAAAGCGATGAATAAGCTGTCGTCTTTCTTCTTGACTTTTTCCTCCGCCACATCTGCCGGACGGTAGTCCGCAACCGCCGCCGCCTTAATGATAATATCCTGCTCCCCGGCTTTCTCCTTGACAGCCTGCGCCATATCCGCTGCCGATACAACCGGAATCACCTCCACACCGATGGGCGGAACCATATTGACCGGACCGGATACCAGCGTTACCTCTGCGCCGCGCCGCATAGCCTGCGCCGCGATGGCATATCCCATTTTCCCGGTGGAATGATTGCTGATATAACGCACCGGATCCATCTTCTCCTGTGTGGGTCCTGCGGTCACAAGCACATTCATTCCCGTCATATCCTTCGGGGTCAGCGCTTTCACGATATATTCATACAATACTTCCGGCTCCGGCATTTTACCCTCCCCGGTGTCCCCGCAGGCCAGATAACCGCTGGCGGGATGGATCACTTCCATGCCGTACTTTTCTAAGCGTTTCAGATTATCCTGCACGATCTCATTCTGAAACATGCGGGTATTCATGGCCGGCGCAAAAATCTTCGGACATGTACACGCAAGCAGCGTGGTTGTCAGCATATCGTCCGCAATGCCGTAGGCCGCCTTTGCTATGACATTGGCAGAAGCAGGCGCAATCATAACCGCATCCGTCTGCTTCGCCAGCGACACATGCTCCACACTATACTGAAAATTGCGGTCAAAGGTATCTACCAGACATTTATTGCCTGTCAGGGTCTCAAAGGTAATGGGGTTGATGAAATTGGTCGCATTCTGCGTCATAATCACTGTCACGTCCGCATGCTTCTTCACCAGCATACTGGCTAACGATGCGATCTTATAAGCCGCGATACTTCCCGTCACGCCCAGTACAATATGTTTTCCCTTTAACATAAGCAACCGCCTTTCTATGAACGTTCTTTAGGGAAAAGCCGCCTTCCCTATACCTGTTCCGTATTCTTCCGGTAAATAATGCCTAACCCCTTCAGGGTCAGCTCATTATCACAGATGATCTGATTCTTGCAGTGGGGGATGATGCAGCCCGCCAGTCCTCCGGTGGCGACCGCAGTCGCCTGCGAGCCGATCTCTTCCCGGATCCGCTCAATCATACCGTCCATCTGGGCTGCCTGCCCGATGACAATACCGCTTTTCATACATTCGATCGTATTCTTGCCGATCAGCTTCTTCGGCGCTTCCAGACTGATTCTGGGAAGCTGGGAAGTACGGTTTACCAGAGATTCCAGAGAAACCTTCACCCCGGGTATGATCATACCGCCTACATAGTTTTTTTTCGCATCCACCACACTGATAGTCGTTGCGGTGCCCATATCGATGATGATAAGCGGCGCCCCGTAATAATGAAGCCCGGCAACCGCATTGACGATCAGATCGGAACCTACCTGCCCCGGATTATCCATCAGGATATTAAGCCCTGTCTTTACCCCCGGTCCTACGAGAAGCGGTCTGACCCGCAGAAGCTTCTCCATCGCAGAGCGCACGATATTGTTTAACGGCGGTACTACGGAAGAAATGATACTTCCCGTGATATCCTCGATACCGATGCGGTATAGATCAAAGAGCGTCTTAAACTCCACTGCGTATTCCAGTTCTGTCTTAGACAGATCTGTCGAAACCCGTTCCACAAAACGTACCTTTTCTCCCTCAATACATCCGATGACAATATTGGTATTGCCGATATCGACTGCTAAAATCATACGGCTGCCTCCTTCTTATTTTCTGTCTTATTGCTCCGTCTGCATGGTTTTCATATGCCTTATTGCATACTGTTCTGAACCATTATTTACGGCACATTACATTGCATCTTACTCTTTGTATTGTTCTCTTTGCATGATTTCCTGTTTTGCATTTCCTGTTTACACGATTGCCGTTAACCGCGCGGCTGCAGCATTTTTGCCTTTACGCCATATGTCAGTTCTGCCTCCCGATACCGTAAACAGGTTTAATCCTGGTCAGTGCCAGCCCGACGCCAGCTACGATAATGGCAGCCACAACAGCCTCCACCACGCCGTTAAAGGTAACCACGCCCATAATGACATCCAAAACGGCCTCGCCTGCCACACCTACTGCCTGCGCATATGCATCCTTATACAAGATAAAAATACCGCTCATAACGAACAGCGTATTCGTGAAAGCGCCTGCAAGCCCTGCGTATGCAAGGGCGATATTCGCGGACTTCTTCTTTATCCCGGTAAATGTAAGCGCAGCCATCAATGCCACAGCCGCCGCGATGCCGATCACGGTACATACGGCAGTACTCAGCGTCTCCGGGAACAAACGAATTAAAAAGGCCCGAACGGAAATATACAAGATGACAGATGCCAGCGCATCCACAAAGATCTTGCCTTCTCTGCCCTCTCCTTTCACAAGCTTACGAATCAGAAGATAGATAAAATACGGCGCCACACCCACTAATATTCTGGGTACAAAGCAAATATATATGCTCTTAAAGACGCCTGCAACGCCGTCTACATTGTAGGCCAGTACCGGCGAAAATACAAATGCCGACGCGGTGGCCGCCTTAAAGGTATTATTGATAAAACTGGTGAGTCCAAATACGAATCCTAAAAATGCACCTTTCTTCGGTCCGAGAAATAGCGCTCCAAGGATAACCGGAATGTGAATGATCGTCGCATTGATGACTACAAGCGGGATGTATCCCAGCGGTGTGAATGCCATAATGACAATTATGGCGGTGAACAGTGCTGTCAGCACAAGTTCATAAGTCTTTTCATTTTTCATGGTACTAATCCTCCTGTTATTATTCTCGTATGAGATACAATACGCTGATATCATACCATATTGATATTTTTTTGACAATGATCTTCCTGTGCAAAACAGCATGTTCTCAAAAAGATACAAAAAAGTCTTTTAATAATTCTCCGCCCTGACCTGGAAATAAGACTGGGGATGATTACATACCGGGCAAACCTCCGGCGCTTTCCTGCCGATCACCACATGTCCGCAGTTGAGGCACTGCCAGATGCAGTCTCCGTCTTTGGAGAATACTACCGCATCCTCGATATTCTTTAACAGCTTACGATATCTCTCCTCATGCTCCTTCTCAATCTTAGCAACGCCCTCAAACAATGCCGCAATCTCGTCGAAGCCTTCCTCTCTGGCTTCTTTGGCAAACCTGTCATACATGTCTGTCCACTCATAATTCTCGCCCTCTGCGGCGTCCGCCAGGTTCTCTGTGGTGGAAGGGATTGCGCCGCCATGCAGCAGCTTGAACCAGATCTTGGCATGCTCCTTCTCATTCGCCGCTGTTTCCTCAAAAATATTGGCGATCTGTACGTAGCCGTCTTTCTTAGCCTTGGACGCATAATAGGTGTACTTGGTATTTGCCTGTGCTTCTCCTGCAAATGCCGCCATTAAATTTGCCTCTGTCTTTGTGCCTTTTAATTCCATACATCTTCCTCCTTTATCATCTGTTATGTTATTTCCATTTTATTCCAAAACCTTCCATAAGTCACTGTTTCTTTTTTCGTACAAAGAAAAACGAATCGTATCATAACAGCGGGAGCAGTCCTCTGTAAACAGCATTTTGCCTGCTGTCAGCCAAGATTTCTACTTGTCAAACCGGATTCGGCGTGTATACTAATAGTAGAAAGATTCGGAACATGTTTTATGCCGGATCGCAAAAGTATCCCCGCTCAAAGTCTGCAGCAGACTTTAGAACATATAAGAATACACTTCAAAACGGAGGTAACTATGACTGAATTGAAACCAATCAAAGAAGGTAAAGTACGTGAAATCTACGACAACGGAGACACGCTGATTATGGTAGCTACAGACCGCATCAGTTGCTTCGATGTGATTCTGAACAACCAGGTAACCCGGAAAGGCACAGTCCTGACACAGATGTCCAAATTCTGGTTTGATATGACGCAGGATATCCTGCCCAACCATATGATCTCTGTGGATGTGAAGGACATGCCCGAATTCTTCCGGCAGGAAAAGTTTGACGGCAACAGTATGCTGTGCCGTAAGTTAGAGATGCTTCCGGTAGAATGTATCGTCCGCGGCTACATTACGGGCAGCGGCTGGGCAAGCTACCAGAAGAACGGCACCGTGTGCGGCATCACCTTACCGGAGGGCTTACAGGAGTCAGACAAGCTGCCTGAACCGATCTACACCCCTTCCACTAAAGCTGAGATCGGCGATCATGACGAGAACATCTCTTATGAGCAGAGCGTAGAATACTTAGAGAAGAGATTCCCCGGCAAAGGCGGGGAATACGCGTCAAAGCTTCGTGACTATACCATTGCTTTATACAAAAAATGTGCCGAGTACGCACTGACACGCGGCATCATCATTGCAGATACCAAGTTTGAATTCGGTCTGGATGAGGACGGCAATATCGTCCTGGGCGACGAGATGCTCACACCCGACAGCTCCCGCTTCTGGCCCGCGGAAGGATATGAGCCGGGACATGCACAGCCTTCCTTCGACAAGCAGTTCGCAAGAGACTGGCTTAAGAGCAACGAAGGACATAATTGGACGTTACCGGAAGATATCGTACAGAAAACCATTGATAAATATTTACAGGGTTATGAACTGCTGACAGGAAAGAAGCTGTAACGCTACAGCCAGCATACGGCAGTATAAGATCGATAGAAAGCGGAAGGCCGTGATACTGCGGCACTTCCGCTTTTCTTATCTGCCTCCGCCACATTCCTCCTTAGGCTTTCAGGCATACAAACCATGCAATCCCTTTCACATTACCGATTTCTACTGTGTCATACATTGTTTTCAATCGCGCTTTCAGACGCTCCATCGTCTCATAGGGAGGGGTAAAGAACTTCATCGGCTGATACATATGCTTAATAAACCAGTCTGTTCGGGCAAATTCACCCTTCACATAGAAGCAGCCGCAGAAGGTACCGCCGGATTTCAGTACACGGAAGGTCTCCCGATATGCCGCCTCCTTGTCCGGAAAGGCGTGAAATCCATTCAGAGACAGCACAGAGTCGAAGCTTCCGTCTTCAAAGGGCAGCGCGCCTACATCGCCCTGCTGAAAATGAACATTGGTAAGTTTCAGCCGGTCAGCCTTTTCCTGTGCCTGCCTCATCATGTCCGCAGAGTAGTCCAGACAAGTGATCTTTGCCTTTGGCAAGGTCTGATAAAGCGGCATGGTCAAAACACCCGTACCCACAGGAACCTCCAGCAGCCGCCCGGAAAAATCAGTGGAAATGCCGGAAAGGGCATGGGTCAGATACGCATCACACTCTGCCTTCTCCATTCCCCAAACAGCGCGGCACACAGCTTTGCCGGAAACGGTAGAGCAGGTGATCATGCCGTCATAGAAGCTATTGCTGCCCGTCAGACGGTAAGCATTTTGAATATTATCTTTACTCTGCATATTACCCCCATTCTGTATAGGTCATGACCCTTCGTAATTAGTCATGTCTAACCGTATACTAATATTTCTGATCGAAACAATTCTATTATTTATATTGTAGTGCTGAGAACTTCACCTGTCAAGAAAAACGGAACCGCTCTTATAACGGTTCCGTCTGTCTTAACTAAATAGCGAGAGAGAGACTTGAACTCTCAACCTCCCGGGTATGAACCGGACGCTCTAGCCAGTTGAGCCATCTCGCCATATTATGAAATTGATGGGGCCTATAGGGCTCGAACCTATGACCCTCTGCTTGTAAGGCAGATGCTCTCCCAGCTGAGCTAAGACCCCATATTCGCGGGTCACATCTGCAACCCGCTTTGCTAGTATACAATTTATTACTGCTGCTTGTCAAGCGTTTTATGAAAGTTTTTTATATTTTTTGTCAGGAAAAAATATTACATTCTTTCAGGCGCCGAAAAACCAAGCAGCTCAATGCAGGTTTCCAGAACCTCTTTGGTCAGCTTAAGCAGCGCAATCCAGCCCGCCTTCTTTCCATCGTCCGTCTCAGTCAGAATCTTTGTCTCGTGATAGAACTTGTTAAAAGCATTGGCAAGATCATAGATGTACGCACAGATTTTGTGCGGTGCAATCTCCTCGAAAGCGCCTTCCATCATGGCATGGAACTGGGACAGTTCCAGCATCAATGCCTTCTCGGATGCATTCGCCGCCTCTCCAATGACTATGTCAGTCAATTTTCCTCCCTGTTCCGCGTACTTCGCCAAAATTGACTTGATTCGTACAATGGTATAGAGAATATAGGGACCCGTATCTCCTTCAAAAGATGTAAAGCGGTCCATATCAAAAATATAGTCCTTGGACGCCTGATTGGACAGATCACCATATTTGATCGCCGCCAGTCCCACGATCCTGGCCGTCTCTTCCGCCTCTTTTGTATCGATCTGATAGCCCTTCGTCTCAGCGTTTTCATGAATCTTACGGCTCATTTCCTCATTGATTTCACGGATCAGGTTCTCCAGACGCATAACGCCTCCTTCTCTCGTCTTAAAAGGCTTGCCGTCTTTGCCGTTCATGGTGCCGAAACCGATATGCACCAGTTCTGTCTCATCCTTGACCAGTCCGGTCTTACGCGCGCAGCGGAACACCTGCTCGAAATACAAATCCTGACGCTTGTCTGTCAAATAGATCAGCTTGTCCGGCGCATAAGTCTCCATACGGTCCTGAATCGTGGCAAGATCCGTCGTATTGTACAAAGACGCGCCGTCGGATTTCAAGATCATACAAGGCGGTATTTCCTTAGTATCTGTCTCTTCTTTCACATCCACTACCCATGCGCCCTCGCTCTCATAAGCGAATCCGTCCCGCTTCATCTTCTCGACCATGCCCGGAATAATATCATGCACATCGGATTCGCCTTTCCAGAGATCAAATTCCACATTCAGATTAGCGTAATTCTTCTTTAAGTCAGACACCGACACGGCGATAATGTGATCCCAGAGCGCCCGGTAGCCCCTGGCGCCATTCTGCAGTTTATAGGTAGCTTCCATGGCGGCCGCCTTATAGGCTTCATCCTCTTTGGATTTGGCGCTGGCTGTGGGATAGATCTCTTCCAGTTCAGAGATGGTAAAAGGCGCCTCTGCCGGATATTCTCCCGTATAATTATCATCAAAATATACCAGCTCAGGCTGACGCTGCTTTAATTCTGTAATAATCAGTCCCATCTGCAGGCCCCAGTCACCCAGATGGATGTCTCCGATCACATCGTGTCCGGCATAACGGCAGATCCGCTTAATGCTCTCTCCGATAATAGCGGAACGCAGATGCCCTACGTGCAGCGGCTTTGCCACATTCGGTCCGCCATAGTCAATGATGATCTTTTGCGGCTTGTCCGGCATAACCAGTCCGAATTTGTCCGACTGCTCCATCTCATTCATGTAGGCTGTGATAAAATTCTCCCTGACTTTCAGATTCAGGAAACCGGGCGGCGCCGCCGTAACTTCCGAGAACACGGTACTGTCCTGCAGCTTATCCGCCACTTCATTGGCAATCATAATCGGCGCCTTATGGTACTGCTTCGCGCCCGCCATCGCGCCGTTACACTGAAATTCGCACAGATCAGGCCGGTTGGAGAGCGTCACCTTACCCAGCTCCGGATCATACCCTGCGGCTTCAAATGCCTTCTTCATTTCTTCCGAAATTATGTCCAAAAACTTTTTCATTTTAAAACCATTCCTTTTCCTGTATTCGTATGCTTAATCTTAATCTTGTTCATTATACTATGTTTGAGGAGGCAACTCAACAATCGTTTCCTGTTTTCTCCATTCTGCTTTTCCCATTCCGTTTTCTCTGTTACGCCCTGCTGTTTCTCTTCTCATCCTCTTGTCTCTCCCGTTCCTGTTTAAAGTCGGATATCCACGCGGGCATATCTGTCCTGCTCATTGCCTGCGGGAATAGATACAGCCGCAATAATCCTGCCTGTACAGCCCATATTCTCTGGACAATTCGATGGAACGCTGATAGCCGCCCCTTTTCTTGAAATCAGAAGGAAGCCAGTCGGTCTGATATTCTTCCCCAAGCCGCTCACCGATCTCATTTAACTTCCCGGCGTTTTTCAGAGGGCTGATGGTCAGGGTCGTTGTAAAATAATCAAACGCTCCCGCTTTGGCGAGTTCCGCGGTTTTACGAAGCCGCAGCTCATAGCAGGCGAAGCACCGCTCGCCGCCCTCGGGGCACTGCTCTAAGCCTTTTGCCATCGCGAAGAACTTCTCCGGCTCATAATCGCCCTCTATGATCGAGATGGGGTATCCCTGCGTGTAGCCTTTACCGATATCCGCTTCCGGCATGTGCCCTGACACGATATCGGCTTCTTCCATATGTCCTTTTATAATATGATTTGGCATCTGCCCCGCCGCCACAAGTCCGTCATTATACGCCTGAATCAGCCTCTTCTGCTCCGCCACCCGCTTGCGGTATTCCGGTTCCATGGAAATATTGGGATTGTAATAAAAGACCGTAATTCTGAAAAATTTGCGCAGATATTCCAACACATAGCTGCTGCACGGCGCACAGCAGCTATGCAGCAAAAGCGTCGGCGGCAGTTTGGATTCCTCTGCCGGATTTCCGGCAAAAGCTTGTCCTGTTACAGACAGTCTCTCTATGATTTTATCCAGCTCTTTCTGATAATTTCTGACAGTATTCATATCCTCACATTTTCTATCCTCTTTCTATCCTCACATTTTTCTTCTGCACAGCTCCCCCAAAGCCGCCTCTGACCTGCTCCGCACACTCCATTGGGCAGCCCTGTCAGGATACAGGAACGCCGCCGGTCCGATACAATATCCGCTGCACAAAGGAAAGCCGGAAACGAGACATACGCTCACTTCCGGCTCCATCCTAGTTTCCCCTTTTCGCAATCGTTGCAATATCAATTAACGTCAGTTCGCCCTGGGAAGCCGCGTTCTCTAAGCTTGTTACAAGAGCAGCCGCCGTATCCATGGCGGTGATGCAGTTGACGCCTGTCTCAATCGCCGTTCTTCTGATCAGGAACCCGTCACGGCTCTTGTCACGTCCCTGCGTCGGCGTATCGATCACCAAATCGATTTTATGACCCAGAATCAAATCCATAACCGTAGGCGATTCCTGCTGAATCTTATTGACCTTTCTGGCTTTTACGCCTGCGTCATTTAACGCCGCCGCCGTGCTTCTGGTAGCATAGATCGTGTAGCCCAGCTTCTCGAAACGGCGCGCCACTTCGATCGCCTCGCCTTTATCCGCGTCTTTTACCGTAATAATCATCTGTTTATGCTTCGGCAGGTTGACACCCGCGCCAAGGAACGCCTTATATAACGCTTCATTGAAGGTTCTGGCAATGCCGAGACACTCTCCGGTAGACTTCATCTCGGGGCCTAAGCTGATCTCCGCGCCGCGGATTTTCTCAAAGGAGAATACCGGCATCTTGATGGCGAAATAATCCGCCGCAGGCTGTAAGCCCGGCTCGTAGCCCAGATCACGGATTTTCTTGCCGATGATAACCTCTGTCGCCAGATCCACGATCGGAATGCCTGTTACTTTGCTGATATAAGGCACAGTACGGGAGGAGCGGGGATTGACCTCAATGACGTATACCTCGTCCCCTACCGCAATAAACTGAATGTTGATCAGGCCGATCACGTGCAGCGCTTTGGCCAGTCTTCTGGAATACTCCGCGATGGTCTCCTTCACCTTCTCGCTGACTGTGGGCGCCGGATATACGGAAATACTGTCGCCGGAATGGACGCCGGTTCTCTCGATATGCTCCATAATACCCGGAATCAGGATATCCGTGCCATCGCACACCGCGTCTACCTCTAACTCCTTGCCCTGCAGATATTTATCTACCAGAATCGGATGATCCTGCTCATAGCGGTTGATGACCGCCATAAACTCTTCAATCTCCTGATCTGAAATCGCAATCTGCATGCCCTGGCCGCCCAGTACGTAGGAAGGACGGACTAACACCGGATACCCCAGTCTGTTAGCCACTTCCTTCGCTTCTTCTGCCGTATAGACCGTACCGCCTGCTGCTCTTGGTATCTCTGTCTCTTCCAAAATCTTATCGAATAATTCTCTGTCCTCCGCGGCATCCACATCCTCCGCTTTGGTTCCGAGGATGGGCACACCCATTTTCATCAGGCTCTCCGTCAGCTTGATGGCGGTCTGTCCGCCGAACTGTACCACCGCGCCGTCAGGCTTCTCCACATTGACGATATTCTCCACATCTTCCGGAGTCAACGGCTCGAAGTACAATTTATCCGCGATATCAAAGTCTGTGCTGACCGTTTCAGGGTTATTGTTGATGATGATCGTCTCATAGCCCTCTCTTGCAAACGCCCAGGTAGCATGGACGGAACAGTAATCAAATTCGATACCCTGCCCGATACGGATGGGGCCGGAACCAAGTACCAGTACCTTTTTCTTCGGATGGGTCTCTTCCACCTCGGTCTCGGAGCCGAATACGGAATAGTAATACGGGGTGCTTGCCGCAAATTCCGCCGCACAGGTGTCAACCATCTTGAAAGCCGCTACGATACCGTTATCATAGCGCATCTTCTTGATCTCCTCTTCTGTCCTGCCGGTCAGTCTGGCAATCACATTATCCGGGAATTCGATTCTCTTTGCTTCTTTTAACAGTTCTACGGTAAGAGGCCCCTGCTCCAGCGCCGCCTCCATCTCTGTCAAGATCGCTATCTTATCAATAAACCAATGGTCTACCATGGTGATCTCATGAATGGTATCATAGTCGATGCCTTTGCGGATCGCCTCCGCGATGATGTAGATTCTCTGGTCATCCACGATCTTCAGCCGGTCGATCAGTTCTTCTTTGGAAAGGTCTGAGAAATCATAGCTGCGCAGGCAGTCCACATGCTGCTCCAGAGAACGAATCGCTTTCATTAATGCACCTTCAAAGTTATTGCCGATACTCATAACCTCGCCGGTTGCTTTCATCTGCGTTGTTAATGTACGCTTGGCCGTGATAAATTTGTCAAAAGGCAGTCTCGGAATCTTCACGACACAATAATCCAATGTAGGCTCGAAGCTTGCATAGGTCTTGCCGGTAATGGCATTTTTGATCTCGTCTAATGTGTAGCCCAGCGCGATCTTCGCCGCCACCTTGGCGATGGGATAGCCTGTCGCCTTGGAAGCCAGCGCCGAAGAACGGCTCACACGGGGATTTACCTCGATGACGCAATATTCAAAGCTGGTGGGATGCAGGGCAAACTGCACGTTGCATCCGCCTGTGATGCCAAGCTCATTGATGATGTTCAGCGCAGAGCTTCTCAGCATCTGATACTCTTTATCTCCTAATGTCTGGGAGGGTGCCACGACGATACTGTCGCCCGTATGCACACCTACCGGATCGATATTTTCCATATTACATACGGTGATGCAGTTGCCTGCGCTGTCGCGCATCACCTCGTATTCGATCTCCTTCCAGCCCGCGATACAGCGCTCCACCAGAACCTGTCCCACACGGGATAAGCGCAGGCCGTTTGCCAGAATTTCTTCCAGCTCAACCTGATTGTGCGCGATGCCGCCGCCGGAACCGCCCAGCGTATACGCCGGACGAAGCACTACCGGATAGCCGATCTTATTGGCGAAAGCCACGCCGTCCTCAATATTCTCTACCACAAGAGACGGCGCACAGGGCTCTCCTATCTTCTCCATCGTCTCTTTAAATTCCAGACGGTCCTCCGCCTTCTTGATTGTCTTAGCCGTGGTACCAAGCAGGGTAACGCCATGCGCCGCAAGGAAACCGGATTCATCCAGCTCCATACCGAGATTTAAGCCCGCCTGTCCGCCCATATTCGGCAGGAGACTGTCCGGCTTCTCCTTGATAATAATCTGCTCTAACACATGCGTGGTCAAAGGCTCAATATATACTTTATCCGCGATATCGCCGTCGGTCATGATGGTCGCCGGATTGGAATTGACCAGAATGACTTCCATCCCCTCTTCTTTCAGAGAACGGCATGCCTGCGTTCCCGCATAATCAAACTCCGCCGCCTGCCCGATCACAATCGGACCGGACCCGATCACCAACACTCTCTTTACATTCGGATTCTTAGGCATCTTCTCTCCTCCATTACGTAATCTCTATAGTAACTCCCGGTAAGCCTTCTTTGCTTACCCGTCTGTAACCTTCCTCTGGGAAGAATGCCTTAAGCATTCTTCCGGGCGAAACTTAGTAACTCTTAGTAAGCGTTCTCTGCTTACTTAGAGTTACTTTTCGCCCTCATCATCTTGATAAACCGTTCAAACAAATCTCCCGAATCCTGCGGTCCGGGACACGCTTCAGGATGGAACTGCACCGTAAAGATATTTTTGCCGGTATAGGCAAGTCCTTCGTTGGTACCGTCGTTTACATTGACAAAGGCCGGGGTCGCCACCTTGGGATCCAGCTTGTCCATGTCTACCACATAACCATGATTCTGAGAAGAAATATAAACTCTTCCGGTCTCTAAGTCCTTCACCGGATGATTGCCGCCGCGATGGCCGTATTTCATTTTAAAAGTGTCCGCTCCTGTGGCAAGCGCCATCAACTGATGACCTAAGCAGATAGCAAAGATCGTAATATCTGTATCGTATAACTTCCTGATCTCGGCAATAACCTCCGTGCATTCCTTCGGGTCGCCGGGACCGTTGCTTAACATGATGCCGTCCGGATTTGCATCGATAATCTCCTGCGCTTTGGTAAAAGCAGGGTACACCGTCACCTCACAGCCTCTCGCTGCCAGAGATTTGGCGATATTATCCTTTGCGCCCAGATCAAGCAAAGCTACTTTCAGGCCTTTTCCGGTTAATTCCCGCACCATGCTGGGCTTCTTCTCCCGAATGCCGTTCTCATACGCTTCCTTGTTGAACCGGGAACTGCCGGAAACCGGCCCGTTGTCGGAAAGCTCCCTTGCCGCGGTCAGCGTATAAGGTTCCTGACAGGTTACAAGCTCCACAACCTTGCCTGTGGTATATTCTTTTAATCTTGGAAGGATTTCTTCTAACTGATAGTTCTCATTGGTGGTAATCATACCGTTCATGGTTCCCTTTTCACGAAGAATCCGGGTCAACGCTCTCGTGTCGATTCCGGCAATACCGGGAATATCATTTTCGGACAGGAAGTCCTGAATCGTCATGTCACATCTGAAATTACTGGGGATTCTGCTCAGTTCCCTGACAATAAAACCGTCCGGCCAGGGTCTCTTAGATTCCATGTCCTCTTTGCATATGCCGTAATTACCGATCAACGGATAGGTCATACAGACGGCCTGTCCGGCATAGGACGGGTCTGTCAGCACTTCCAGATATCCTGCCATGGAGGTGTTAAAAACGATCTCACTGATGATTTCTTTCTGTGCACCGATATGAGTTCCTTCAAAAACAGTGCCATCTTCCAAAATTAAAAATGCCTTCATTCTGTCACCTGTTTCCTCTCAAAATATTCTTTCGCATAATCGCTTCATTATAGCACAAGAGCTTGTCCTGTTCAATGATTGTTATGATTTCCGGCAAAAAATTCCCGTACTCTTCCGCCACGCTCACTCATCCAGCAATTCATAGTACGACATGGACAGCGCCGGAACAACAGGCTGTGAAGCCACCAGATCCGCCGGAACCTTACAGCTTCCAAACAACTGTCCGTAAATCCGCAGCACATCCCCTTCAAGTATCAGCATGGCATCTTCCTCTCTGTCGTCCCTGATCATATAATAGCGGTCTCTTCCGTCCGCATCCTGCCCCACGCAGAGATAGTAAATGTTATCATCAAACAGTCCGCCGTCCACCTGCTCTAATACCGTCACCTCCACCGTTACTCCGGTATATAAATAAGTATCCTGCAGCCGAAGCAATGCCTTGTAGCTTACCTTTTGACAAAGGTTCCTAAATTCCTCTTCTGTATAAGAAGAGACATCTATAGGCTCCACTTCCTCAGCGTCCGCAAGCGTCTTCATTTCCTCTGCCGCTCCACCGTCCGCAGTGATGCCGTCAGTCAGTATATCCGGCACTGTTTTCTCCCTGACACTCTCTGCGCTGTCTGCTCCGCCGGTCTCTGCGGTATGGTACTCCTGCGTTCCGTAGTCACGCAGCAGATACACCCTTTCTTTTGCTTCGGCATTCTGCTCTACCACATAGCACAAATCCAGTGCCATGCCGCTTCCGCTTTCCAGATACAGATAAGTTTCTTTGGAAAGCTCGGCGCAGGAAACACTTCTAAATACGGTTGGATCATTCTCCACGCAGTCCTTCGTCTGCTTAAGCTCGAAAATCCGTTCCGGGCCTTCCCCGGTATAAGACTGTTTGGTCAGGGTCTGTTCTTCTACCGCAAACACATACATTTCGTCCGCATTCACCGGGTGCAGATACACATTCCCGCCCTTCTCGTCTACCGTTACCTCACAGGCGCTATCCCCCTGCGTATACTGGCAGCCGATTGCTTCCAAATCAACGGCAGCAGACACCTCTTTTGCTTCTCTGTCGTATACAAACAAGCCATAATAATCATGAAAAACAACTTTGTCCTTATCCGCATAGTCCAACACCGGGCCATCCGCGCCGCAGATATCCTCCTCTGTTACTTCCGGCCAAATAATCTCCTGCTCTTCCGGCTCTGCAGACAGTTTCCCATCGTCTGTCTTCACCGCGTCACGATCTCCGGTCGTATCCTCCGGCAGTTGCAGGGTTCCAAGAAGCCCGTCCAGATCTCCGCTATCTTCCGCAGCCTGTTCTCTGCTTCCGGCTTCTACCGGCTTCTTTGCAGTCTGTTCCGTTACAGCCTCCTCTGCCGCCGTCATCCCCGTTGTCCCGATTGTCTGCTCTGTCACGCCTGTCTCATCGATTTGTGTCGTCTCAGCCGCAGTCTGCTGCTGCGTTTCTTCTGCAGGAACAGCCGAATTGTCAGTCCGCATAACGGATACCATCTGTCCCTGATATTCATAAAGATACCAGTACACACCGCCCAGAATCAATGCCGTAAACAGCAACAAAAGCAGCAGATTACGCAGCCAGCGCTTCTTCAGGCGCATTTTGCAGTTAGGACAAATTTTGGCCGCCTTTGGTATCATAACGCGGCAGTATCTGCATTCCTTTAACTTCACATCCGGAGCAAACCGATAACCGGACGCTTCGGCCGCTTTCTGCCCTGTCTCTTCCTCCCGTTTCTGGCTGTCGGCATTGCATACTGTCTTTTCGTCTCCTGTCTTACTATTTTCCTGTGCACTTTGGCTTTTGTTCTCTTCCGTCACTTCGCTGCTCCTATCTTCTCTCTTCTTCCCAAGAAATCTCATAATTCCTCTCATCCTGCCGCAGATACGGCATCAACTGTACATCACAAACTCCCCAAAAGCGCTTTGCTTCCGAGGAGCTGTATATCCTTGTGTCAAATCTTTCTTTATAATATTATATCGGGCTTATGCTTTCCTTGCAAGGCTATAAATTTAGGATTTATTTCCCGGTTTACTTCTCTTAGGTCTTATAAATAAAATATCATGAAGAAAGCTTTCCGCTGCAATTCTATGGTAATCAGTGCAGCGCATGCTCAATCTGCTCCATTGGCATATCCAGCAATCCGGCAATATCTTCTGCTGTCAGTCCTTTGGAAAAAAGCTGTCTGACAAATTCTTCCTTCTGCTGTTGTCTGCCTTCTTCCCTTCCTTCATTTCTAATCGTCCGCTCATACTTTTTCTTATCAAACTCTTCCAACAGCATTCCCAACACCTCCGTCTGATATTTTTTCAGAAAATCTCTCAGGATATTGTGCCCGATACAGTATTCAATTGCAGCATTCAGCGCTTCCTGTGCAGAAGCCCCCGATGCTGTATACTGTCTTGATATTTCAACGAAACAGGCATATTCTTTCAATACTCTGCATTTCTCCATCAGGTTTTCGTTATATCCGTAGTTAATATTGATAACACGTACCTGCAGCTCCACATCCGCTTTCACAGTTTTATTTGTAAAAGCATCTGACAACTTCAGCATCTGCTCCTCTGGCATGCTTTTCTCTCCATTGTAGAAAACCACGCACTGAGGCGTAGGCAGCAGAATCTGCTGTGCGCCGTACAGGCTTTCTTCCGCCAATTCGATAAACTTCTGATACTCTTCTGCCAGATAGATAAAAAAACGTATCGGCATATTAGGATTCCATGTGCTCTGGTGCTCATAGAGACTGATTGCTCCTGTAATCATAAAAGCGATATCATTCTTCATAGAAATATAGACGGCGCTTTCAATCGTCACCACTTCAAGCCGTGAAGCATCCTGATAATCAGTACCATTTAAAGCATTATAAAGCTGCAAAAGAGCCTCTCTGTCTTTCTCAAAAATGAATCGAAAGAGCCTGTCCTTCACCTGACGATGCACCTTGCGTTTCTCCCACCACAATGTTTTCTTCATCTGAGTTCCTCCCATATCCGGCAGGATCTCACAGAAATATCCACTTGCTATGTTATCCGCAATCATACGTTTACCGCATCATTTTCACAGCTATCACATATTCTGTCCCGTTCCTGCCCTATTTACTTTTGTTTTAGAAAAATCCGACAGAAACTGTCCGAATGTGCGAACTGCACATAAGTTAGATTTTCTTTGATATGTCTATCATAGTCTTTTTTGTTTACTATGTCAATTCTTTTTGAACGGAATTATATCTTAAAACGCTTATCAAAACTGTTTGATGTTTCTATCAATACACTTCTTGGTTCTCCCGGAAAATTAATTTGTCAATACTGCGGAATGCCTTTGGAAGATTGCAATATCAACAAAGAAACAGATGGTTTTCTCAAGGAAGAATATTGCAAATGGTGTTATGCCGATGGCAAATATACCTATGAAAGCATGAATGATCTGATTGATTTCTGTGCCGAGCATATATGAAATGATAACTTTGGCATTATTGCCAATATGGAATTTACCTATGAATACAGGAATATTATTTTAATCATAATATATAACATATTTCAGGACAGAAAATTGTATTAGATTGCAAAAATCTTCCCTAAAATCGTCTGTGCATATTGATTTGGGGTTTTTGATGTAGTAATATAAAACAGAAAAATGTATCAAGTTGCAAAAATCTTCCCTAAGGAGGCGGTTTTATGGAGATTCGCAGAGACTTTTACTTAGAGAAATTGATAAAACGAAAGAATAATGGCTTGATCAAGGTAATTACCGGTATTCGCAGATGCGGAAAGTCCTATTTGCTTAATAATATTTTCTATAATCATTTGTTGGAATCGGGTGTTGAAGCTGACCACATTATTCGTTTTGCTTTTGACTCAGCCGATGACTTGTATTTGATTGGCGAAAGCCTCATTCAGATCGAAAAAGAAAAGCGTGGAGTTGACCCGGAGAAATTCATGTCATATATCCGTTCTAAAGTTACTGCGGATGGTATGTATTATTTGCTTCTGGATGAAGTACAGTTGATGGACTGCTTTGAATCTTTGTTGAACGGTTACCTTCGTAAAGATAATATGGATGTTTTCGTAACCGGAAGCAATGCAAAATTCCTGTCTAAAGATATTGTAACAGAGTTTGCCGGTCGTGGAGATGAAATTCACATGTATCCGCTGAGTTTTGCAGAATTTATGTCTGTCTATAAAGGCGATAAATATATGGGATTGTCCGAATATATGCTTTACGGCGGTATTCCGCTTGTTGTTCTTCGTGAAGATGCCAGTGACAAAGCTGCAACACTGCAGAATTTGTTCAGCGAGATTTATATTCGGGATATTTTCAAACGTAATCGTATTAAGAACATTGGGGAATTGGAAAATTTGTTAAATATCCTTTCTTCTGCCATTGGTTCTCTTACAAATCCCGAAAAGTTAAAGAACACTTTTAAGACTGTAAAGAAGTCCAAAATAACTTCTAAGACAATAAAAAAATACTTGGACTGTTTTGAGGATTCTTTCTTAATCGAATCAGCGCAAAGATACGACATTAAAGGAAAGGCATATGTTGAGACTCCAAAAAAATATTATTTCTCTGATCTCGGGCTTCGCAACGCCAGAGGCAACTTCCGTCAGTTTGAACAGACCCATTCTATGGAGAATGTAATCTACAATGAATTGCGTATGCGTGGTTACAGAGTAGATGTCGGCCTTGTCACGATTGCGGAAAAAGATCAGGACGGAAAAGTGAACCGCAAACAACTGGAAGTCGATTTCGTATGTAATCTTGGCTCTTCGAGATGTTATATCCAGTCAGCATATTCGCTGCCGGATGAAGCAAAGCGTACGCAGGAAATCAGACCATTCAGAAAGATTGATGATTCTTTCAGAAAGATCATTATTACAAAAGATATCGTGCAGCCTTATTATGATGACTATGGTATCCTGACCATGAACATTTATGATTTTCTTCTTAATCCGCAGATTCTTGAAAAATAACCGCAGAAAAGACCTTGCAAGACGTATGTTCCGTCTCTGCAAGGTCTCTCTTTTTCCCACTTTTTACTCTTTTGACTTGGCGTCTCAGGCTGCCCTCCTTTGCCTTTTCAGGATAATAGAGGTTGCCTCTGAATAAATGTACCTGGGCAGCCTCAATTATCCTGAAAAGGCAAAAATCCTTATCCTCTCCCAAGACGTCTCTTGCCCCCTTTGATAGAGCAGATTCAACTACCCACTTTCTACTATTTTTCTTGCTTAAATCCTTCTTATTTCCTTATTTTTCAAGGCTTTTCTCCAATTACAAAAGACCTCATAGAGATGTTCTTTCCATCTCTACAAGGTCTCTCTTTTTCTTGCTTTTTGCTATGTCTCAGGCTGCCCTCCTTTGCCTTTTCAGGATAAATGAGGTTGCCTCTGAATACAAACAACTCTTATTTAAAATACCCCACGCCGGACTCGAAGATCTTCATATCCTGCTCGCCGTAGATATTGATCGCAACGCCCTCGCCCCGTCTCTCGGAATGCGCCATCTTACCAAGACAGCGTCCGTCAGGAGAGGTGATACCCTCGATAGAAGCATAGGAACCGTTGATGTTCCACTCTTCATCCATGGAGACATTGCCGTCCGCATCCGCATACTGGGTTGCAACCTGTCCGTTGGCAAACAACTTGTCGATCCACTCCTTCGGTGCAACAAAACGTCCCTCTCCATGGGAAGCCGGGTTTACATAAGTTCCGCCCAATGTGGCTCCCTGCAGCCATGGGGATTTATTGGATACGACCTTAATATACGCCATCTTGGAGATATGACGGTTTACCGTATTGAAGGTCAGTGTCGGCGAATCCTCCTTCTGTCCCGCAACCTCAC
>JAGAIZ010000016.1 GCA_017626325.1 Lachnospiraceae bacterium
TGACCATTATCTAATGGTTTGTGAAAACTAAGGAACCGCCGTGTACGGAACCGTACGCACGGTGGTGTGAGAGGACGGCTAATCAACTAATGGTTAGCCTCCTACTCGATAATTTTAATTAGTATTTCTGATAGATATGTTATATAATGAGAATTGTTTTACAGATACATATTGATTCACGTAAGAAAGTATAGAGAGGCGGATTATGTTTGGTGTAAAAAAAGATAAAGCAAGGACGTCCGGTAATAAGCTTACAGGCGGCAACAGTCTGCTTGTAATCAAGATTATGGCGGTCGTGATACTATTGTTTCTTCTGGTCAGCAATTCTTACTATTCGATTCAGGAAGAAGAGCAGGCTGTCGTATGTACGTTCGGCTCGCCGAAAGCGGTGACTACTCCGGGACTTCATTTCAAGATCCCGTTCATACAGAGCGTGACGAAGGTTAATACCACTATTCAGGGATTTAATATTGGTTATCATGCGGACGGAGAAGAAGCGGACGCCCTGATGATTACATCCGATTATAATTTTATCTTCGTCGATTTCTATGCGGAGTACAGAGTGACTGATCCGGTCAAAGCATTATACGCGTCCCAGGATCCTGAAACCATTCTGAAAAATATAGCGCAGAACTGTATCAGAACAACGATCGGCTCCTACAGTGTGGACAGTGTGCTCACAACCGGCAAAAACGAGATTCAGTCCAATATCAAGCAGATGATTCTCGATAAGCTGGAGGAATATGATATCGGCATTCAGTTAGTGAATATTACGATTCAGGACGCTACGCCGCCTACCACAGAAGTCGAAAATGCCTTTAAGCAGGTAGAGACCGCGAAACAGGGCAAGGAAACGGCGCTGAACAATGCCAATAAATACCGCAATGAACAGATTCCGAATGCGGAAGCCGAATCCGATAAGATCCTGCAGGACGCCGAGGCGCAGAAACAGGAGAGAATCAATGAGGCAAACGGTCAGGCGGCGCGTTTCAATTCCATGTATCAGGAATATGTGAAATATCCTGAAGTGACCAAGAAACGTATGTTTTACGAGGCAATGGAGGATATTCTTCCCGACATTAAAGTCATCATCCAGAGCAAAGACGGCAATACAAGCACAGTGCTTCCGCTTGACAGCTTCGTCAAGGAGGATACGGCAGAAAATGACGACAGCCGTATCAGCAGCGCAACTGCCCAAGACGCCGAAGAGGAGGAATAAAGGATGACGGATTATAATCAGAATATGGGTACAGAATATGAACGGTATAATTCTGACGGTACGAAACAGAAACAAAAGAAAGAAAAAGGCAAGAGGTCTAAATCCGCCGGGGCAGTCGCAGCGCTAATTGTTCTTGCGGCAGTTATCATTCTGTCAGGCAGTATGGTCGTGACGAAGCAGAACCAGTTTAAGCTGATCAGACAGTTCGGACGTGTGGACAGAGTGGTGACCGAAGCGGGGCTGAGCTTCAAAATCCCTTTCGTGGAATCCGTAGATACCATCCCGAAGGAATTGTTATTGTACGATATTGCGGCTTCCGACGTTATTACGTCAGACAAGAAGACTATGATTGTAGACAGCTATGTATTGTGGCATGTGACGGATCCGCTGAAATTCGCGCAGACCTTGAGCTGTTCGGTCAGTAATGCCGAGGGAAGAATCGACGCCATCGTCTATAATGCCATGAAAAACACAATTTCCAACATGAAGCAGGATGAAGTGATCAGGAGCCGGGACGGCAAGATGACGATTACGGTGGATGAGACGGAGACAGAAACAATCGGCAACGATATGGAGCTGTCTGCTGAAACCGAGGAGATTATTGAGATCAAATCCCTGACAGAAGAAATCATGGAACAGATCGACAGTGTGGAGGATCAGTACGGAATCGAGATCGTAACGGTAGAAGTCAAGAAACTGGATCTTCCTGACGATAACAAGCAGGCTGTCTATACACGAATGATTTCCGAGCGTGAGAATATTGCCGCGCAGTATACCGCGGAGGGTAAATCCGAAGCGAAAATGATCGAAAATACTACAGATAAAGAAGTGTCTATTATGCTTTCCGACGCACAGGCCAAAGCGGAGGCGACGATCGCGGAAGGAGAAGCAGAATATATGCGGATTCTTTCTGATGCGTATTCTGATCCTGAGAAGACGGATTTCTACTCCTTCGTCCGTGCGCTGGATGCGCTCAAGGCAAGTATCTCCGGCGATAACAAGACAGTGATCTTATCGGACGACTCGCCGGTTGCTCAGATTTTTAACGGACAGTATTAGCAATTCAATTTAAATTATGACAGCAGAAAGGGATAGGCTTATATCCATGAATGTAGATCAATTTTATGAAACGCTTGATTCTTATTTTGCAAAGCAGGAGCTTGACAAGGTCGATCCTTTTCTGACCGCTTCCTTACAGCAGGCAAAGGAGGAAGAGGATTACGCGGCATATATTTCCATCTGTAACGAGATGATCGGTTTTTACAGAAGTGTTTCCGCCTTCGACAAAGCGTACGTGGCTGCGGAGGATGTGCTTCTGCTGATGGAAGAGCTGCAGTTAGACCATTCGGAGCATTTTGCGACTACCCTGTTGAATGCGGCGACGGCTTACCGCGCGGCCGGCGATTATGCGCAGGCGCTCCGGTATTATCGTCAGGCAGTACAGATTTACGACGGACTGCTTAAGCCGGATGATTACCGGTATGCCGGACTCTATAACAACATGAGTATTTTATTGGAGAAAATGAACGAGAATGAAGAGGCTGTGCAATACGCCGAGAAGGCGCTTCGCATTATAGAGAAATTAGAAGGCGGCGAAATGGAGACAGCTACTACGCTGACGAATCTCGCGCTGCTCTATTTCAAGGTATCACGGCATGAAGAAGCCAAAGCGCTGTTAGAGAGGGCGTTATCCCTGTTCGAAAACAGCGGCGAAGAGCATGACGCGCATTACAGCGGCGCACTGGCAGGTATCGGGGAAGCTTATTATCATATGCAGGAATTTGCCAGGGCTCTGGAATATTATGAGAAAGCGCTTCATGAAGTAGAGAAGCATTTCGGAGAAAATATGAGCTATGCCATTCTCTGCGAAAACTGCGCGGCAGTATGCGAGCGTCTGGGAGATGCGGCAAAGCAGGCGCATTATATGGAAAAAGCAAAAGAGATACAAGGCAGACTTACGCAGGCGTAGGGACGAATGACGGTAAGGAAGAGAGGAGATGGCTGTGAAGGGATTAGAACTATCTGAGAAATATTATGAAGCATACGGCATTCCGATGATTATGGAACAATTTCCCCAGGTTAAGGCGCAGATTGCCGCCGGTTTGGTAGGCGCTGGTTCGGAATGTCTCGGTTTTGACGACGAATTATCGAAGGATCATGATTACGGTCCTTCTTTTTGCGTCTGGCTGCCGAGGGCCGCGTACAACCAATACGGCGCGGCAATGCAGGAAGCCTATGACAGACTGCCGCGGGAATTTATGGGATTTCAGGGCAGAGTGGAAGAAGAACAGGGAAAAGGAAGAGTCGGTATTCTGTGTCTGGAAGACTTCTATGCAGGGATTCTTGGAAGCTGTACCGCGCCTGTTACGGTACAGGAATGGTTATCACTGGATGAGCATGCGCTGCTGACTGCCACAAACGGCAGAGTTTTCGTCGATAATTATGGTAAATTCAGCGAAATTCGGAATGCCCTGCTTGCCTACTACCCACGTGAGGTCTGGATTCGCAGAATCGTCAATGCTATGGCTAAGGCGGCGCAGGCAGGACAGTACAACTATGCACGTTCCATGAAACGCGGAGAGCGGATTGCGGCGGAGCTTGCGCTGACAGAGTTTATCCGGGAAATCATGCAGTTGGTGTATCTGCTTAACAAAAAATACGCCCCCTATTATAAATGGATGCACCGGGGAATGCGCAAGCTTGCCACCTGTTCGGAAATCGGAGACATGATCGGTCTTCTGTATCAGGTTCCCGATCCGGCCGCGGCCTGGGAGAATGTGTCGGCGCAGGATTATGTCTATCATTTAAATACCAACGACGGAAGAGTACTTATTATCGAAGCCATCTGCAATATCATTGTGCAGGAATTGAACGCGCAGGGATTATCAGAGCTTCAGGATAATTTCCTGCAGAATCATATACAGACGGTGCTCCAAAAGATTGATTTCAAAGCTTGAAACATATGTTCGAATGTGGTATTATAATAATATGCTAAGAAGAGAGCCCGTGACAAAACAACATATTAAGAAAGCAGATATCTTTCTCATCGTTCTGTGCCTTTTGGCGTCAGTGTTATCCGGACTATGGCTTCTGACCGGAAGACAGGACGGGACGACGCTTACGGTTACATATGACGGGACGACATTATATACGGCGGCGCTTGCGCAGTCAGACATGTTTACGCATGATACGGATGAAGGGGATAAAGGAGACATAAGGTATCTGTTAATTACCTATCCTGAACCGGAGTCTTTGCCTAAGATAACTGTCTTCTCCGACAAACCGGATATTATGGAAGATACTTCCTATAATCTGCTTGTTATTACAGACGGTAAGGTGTATATGGAGGCGGCTGACTGCCCGGATCAGATCTGCGTGCGTCATAAAGCCATAGCGGCGGACCGGGAGAATATCATCTGTCTGCCGCACAGGCTGGTCGTGGAGCTTTCCGGCGCTTCGCAGACACAAGATACGTTGGATGGGATGGTGAAATAATGAAGAGAACG
Source organism: Lachnospiraceae bacterium (assembly GCA_017626325.1). Lineage (GTDB taxonomy): Bacteria > Bacillota > Clostridia > Lachnospirales > Lachnospiraceae > UBA3282. Next base: position 4,726 of record JAGAIZ010000016.1, read on the forward strand.
GCAGAGCTTGGTTTTTTACTGGCAGTTGCATTGATCCTGTCCTATGTGGAATCGCTGATTCCCTTTTCTTTCGGCATACCGGGGATTAAGCTCGGACTGCCCAATGCGGTAGTGCTCCTGCTGCTATATGATCATCATGGGTGCAGGGAAGCAGCTCTTGTCAATGTACTGCGCATTGTTTTGTCAGGATTTATGTTCAGCAACCTGTATACTATTCTGTATGCGCTTGCAGGAGGCGCTTTGAGTCTGGCTGCGATGGTGATTGGTAAGAAACTGGGTTTCTTTTCTCCGGTCGGCGTCAGCGTGCTTGGGGGCGTCTTCCATAACATCGGTCAGATCACGGTGGCCATGTTCGTGGTAGAGACTTATGCGGTAAGCAGTTATCTGCCTGTTCTGATTGCGTCCGGAACCCTGACGGGAGCGCTGCTTGGAATTGTAGTGATGGAGATGCTGCCGTATTTGCAGCAGTACAGGAAAGTACAGGAATCGTGAATACGAATACAAAGAAAGAGATTGATGCAGTATGTACGCCTATTTGAAGGGAACTCTGGAAGAAATAACAGAGGATAATATCGTAGTAGAGGTCAATGGGATCGGATATAATGTGAAAGTATCGTCGACGACGGTTGACTTACTGCCGGGACCTGGCAGAGAGATAAAAATATATACCTATACACTGGTCAGGGAAGATTCCTTGTCTTTGTATGGATTCCTGACAAGAGACGACTTGGAAATCTTTAAGAAATTAATTACGGTAAATGGAATCGGCCCCAAAGGCGGGCTGGCAATTCTTTCCGTCATGAGCGCGGACGCGCTTCGCTTTGCGATTATGACAGGGGACGCCAAGGCAATTGCCAGGGCTCCCGGTATCGGCAATAAGACGGCGGAGCGTGTCATCCTGGATCTGCGCGACAAGGTATCTTTAGAGGATACGCTGTACGGAGCCGACAGGGAGGCTGACGGCGCAGTAAGAACACATGCCGGTGCGGCCGGCACAGTGCCGGACAACCTCATGAAGAAAGAGGCGATCGAAGCCCTGGTGGCGCTGGGATATTCCGCATCCGACGCCACGGCCGCGGTCAGGAAGGTGGAAGTCGGTGAGGACGCCACCGTGGAAAGCATCCTAAAAGCCGCGTTAAAATATATATTCTAAGGAGACTGCACAGCGCAATGGGCAACAGAGTGATAGAAACCAACTTAATAGAAGAAGATGTTAAAATCGAAGGTTCCCTGCGCCCCCAGACACTTGATGACTATATTGGTCAATCAAAAGTGAAAGATAATCTGAAAATATATATTGAGGCTGCCAGGCAGCGTAACGACACGCTGGATCATGTTCTTTTCTACGGGCCGCCGGGCCTTGGCAAGACGACGCTTGCCGGAATCATAGCCAACGAGATGGGCGTGCATATGAAAGTGACAAGCGGACCGGCCATCGAGAAGCCCGGCGAAA
>JAGAIZ010000017.1 GCA_017626325.1 Lachnospiraceae bacterium
CATGGTATTTACATATTTATACTACGCTGCCAGTCATAGTCACGTATTTATGCGTTGGTGTTGCAGCGTTTGCCGGAGCTTTGGTATTATATGAAATTATCAGCCGTATACCTATTTTGAAATGGTGCGTTTGCGGTATCAGAGGTGCAAAATAATGTTTACGTTCGGCAGGAAAGTTGATTGCAGCTAATAAATCATAAAACGAAAAAAATCTCATCGACATCCGCTATCGTATTTACCACCCCATTACATCAAGCCACCGACTTACTCTTTCTTCCCTGCGCTGCCCTTCCGGCAGACCTGCAAGGGACAATTCCCCTTTGATGCTGCCATCCAGAAGATACAATATTCTGCCGCATTTGGCGGCGACTTTACTGTCATGTGTCACCATAAGGATCGTGGTTCCTTCCCGATTCAGCCGCGTAAATTCTTCCATAACCTCCTGCGCAGCGCCATGATTGAGCGCGCCGGTCGGTTCATCAGCAAATAAGATTTTCGGCTGCTTCATCATGCTCCTGCAGATGCAGGCTCTCTGAAGCTGTCCGCCGGATACCTCGGTAATCCTGCGTTCCGCGAGTTCTTCAATTCCCATTTTCCGCATCAACAGACCTGCCCTATTGCTGATCTCTTTTCCGGAACTTTTTCCTTTCCCAAGACGACTGGCGGGCAGCATAATATTATCGATCAGATTCAGATTTTTCAGCATGTTCATCTGCTGAAAGACAAATCCCATCCGCTCAAGCCGAAATTTTGCCCGCTCGTCCTCCGATAAGGAACAGATTTCTGTACCGTCTACCCACACTTTTCCGGAATCGGCACGGTCCATACCGGACACCTGGTAAAGCAGGGTGGACTTTCCCGAACCGGAAGGTCCCATGACTGCCGTCATTTCCCCCACATTTACAGTAAAACTGATATCTTTCAGGATGCCATCCTTATAAAGATGCTTAACAACTAATATTTCTGACATTTTTTCCTCCATTCCTAGGCATTACAGCATTCTCACACTCTTTCTACGCAGCACTCGTATGCCCTGATATTTCTAATCTCTGACAATCCGAATAAAACCGCACAAAACACCGTAACCACGGCAATAGCGGAAATTCCAAGACATACTGTTTTATAATCAATCAGGAAATGAAAGCCCGCTGCTCCGAGTGATTTTAGAAGAAGTCCTGCCAATTTTTCTCCCAACAGATTGCCCGACACAATCCCGGTTAAAATACCGATCAGCACCACAGGCAGATACCGGAAGAAGTACAGTCCTTTAATATCCCTGCCGGTAAAGCCGATTGCCTTACGTAGGGAAATATCACCGCGGTCTTTTGCCACAAGCAGACGGGTAAACAGTACCACCACGACGAACATCACCAAAACCGCTGCCATAACCGCCACCTGAGCCGCCATGCGGATCTCCCGGATCGTCTGCCCATAGGTGTCTGCCACATATTCCTGAATATCCACCGCCTTCACACTGATGCCTCCATCAGACAAGGTATCCGCATATTCCGACAGCCATTGCTGCCTTACTGCCCAATCATTTAACGAAACATAAAATACGCTCCACATAAGAGGTCCGTCACCATGTAGAGACGCCGCCTTTGCCGTCTTTCCGCCATTCGTGATATCCGAATAGATTCCGCAGACGATGTATTCCTGTACGTCATCCTCTATCAAGAGCAGAAGTTGGTCCCCCACAGACAGTCCCAGGTCCTCCGCACACAGGTAAGACAACGCAATCTCATTTTCCCCGATTGGCGCCTCTCCTGCCGCATACGTGACCGGGAAGACGGTATGATCGCCATATTCCACCTGTAAGGCGGTATGGGAACCGTCCGGCAGGTACACACGGCAGGAAGTCGTCCGCAGAGTGACAGAACGCTCTACCTGCTCATCTTCCGCAAGCAGTTGCTCCATCTGTCCGGTCTTGCCTGCAATATCCTCTGTCTGACGGATATCCAGACGGATTTCCCCGTCTCCGATTCCCATATACGTGACAAATTTGGGAGAGGAAATAGTGCTTAACAGATTTCGGGGCAGCGTCATCATAAAGATACCCAACCCGATTACCAAGGTGACGATCAGATACTGCGGCGAAGGAATCCGTCTCTTATCGTCTTTACGATCTCCCTGCTGTCCGGCAAGCGCCTCCACCGCCGACAATTTTTCCGTGCGCTTTAACGTCCTTCCGACAGAAATAAGCAGAACACCTTCCGTTAACGCCACCCCTGCGAAAGCCGCCAGAAATCCTATGGATCCGTTCTCGGACGCGCCATATAATTCCTGCATATGCGCCGATAATATCCCCTGTGCAAGCATCGCAAGCAAAAGACCGATCACGGCTCCCAAACCGGACAGCGCCAGAAATTTTAGAAAATAAATCTGCCGGATATTGCCTTTGGAAATCCCAACAGCTTTCAACATTCCGATTTCTCTCCGGTCTGCCTCCAGCTGTGTCAGCAGTGTAAAACGGATACACAGCATGGAGATCAACAGCAACACCACACTTACCAAAAGAATGACCATTATCATCAAGCCGTCCGAAAGCGCATTCATCAGACGGATCAGCGGTTTCGTAATAGCAGGTCCGTTGGAAGGCAGACCGGCATCCGTATATTCCGTTGCAAACGCATTTACGTCCGCTCCCTCATACAGCAGAAATTCGATCAGGTATTCCTCGCTTCCCACCCTTTTCAGTCTTTCGTAATCCGACTCACTTACCAAAAAACGCTTGGAGGACGCCATCATGGAATTCATCTGGGAATCCCGAAGGAATCCGCCGATGACAAATATATCCTCACCGATCTGCACGTTTTCCCCCGCTGTAAGACCGTATTCCTGCCGGTAGCAGACTGGAACATAGATCTCGCCGTCAGAGACACGGATGATCTCATTGGTCGAATCCAGAAGATAATCAAACTTACCGCTCTGCACGCAGACGCCGTTATCCTGAGTGCTGTCCACCAGAGAATGACCGCTTAAAGTAATCGCGCTGTTCTCCAGATTCAGAAAGTATAATGTCTGATATTCCTGTACATTCTTATTGCCTTCGGCAAAGCGTTCAAGCGCCTCTTCTGATATCTCACCGGCGTGCATCTGCAGAAAATCCGGCGTCTGCGCCTTTTCCATCAATGTATCAACAGAGCCTAACAAACTCACAAAAAGGAAACAGGTCAGTGCGAACATAAACGCGCTCACCGCCATAAAAAGCCATGTGCTCACAGCCAGAAGCCGGTTGCCTTTTATATCATTCCATAAGATTCTTGTTTTCATAGTAATCATGATTCCTTTCCAAGTGCTAACTTCTTGCTGCTTTCGGTGTAACGTTCTCCAGTTGTCGAACCGCCTTTATCGGATAAACAGACAACGCCATAATACCAAGCAGCACACCGGATGCGATGATCACTGCGGCAGCTCCGCGGCCGACGCCGATCTGTAACTGATCTCCAATCTCATCTGCCAGAAGCCCCGCCAGTCCATAAGCCACCACATAGCCGATCTGTGATAAGAATCCGATAAGTCCCCATGCTCTACCCTGCAATTCGTCCGCAATATTGGTTCTTACAAGATAATCCAGACAGTTGTTGGCAAAAGGCAGCATGGCAAAAAACCAAAATCCTGCTGCGCAGATCAGATAGATATTTTCTTTCAACCCAAAGATAATCATAGCAATCCCCGCCACTGCAAGGGATGCGGACAAAACCTTCACATACCCTTTTTTGATTCCTCTTGCTCCCAAAAACAAACCGGAAACCAGCATTCCGCTTGCACAGACCGTCTCACCGATCCCAAGTGTGGCACTGTCCGCGAAATCCAGGATCAGCGGTTCCGCCAAAATCTGAAAGGCACCCATAAAGCAGGTCATAACGGAAGAAAGCAGAATCAGGAGCAAAACACCTTTCTTTTCCGTGACCGCTTGCCACCCGATCTGCAAAGCCTCAAAAAAGGCTCTTTTTCTTCCGCGGCTTTGGCTGCTAACCCTTTCCTGACTACTCCGGTACAGATCACGGTCAGGAAGAACGTACAGATATCCATGATCAGAAGCAGCCGGATATCTGATACCGTCAAAAGCGCACCGGCAAGAATAGGGGAAACAAGATATCTGGCGCTTCCCGCAAGGCTTACCATCCCGCTGGCTCTGGAATACTCCTCCGCGTCTAACAAATCTGTGATTGTGGCGCGGTAGGAAGGGTCCAGCAGAGAGGAAAACACCGAGCTTATCGTTACGCCGATGCAGATCTGCGTAAGACTCGCACCGCCATTTAACATGCAAAACAAAATAAACAGAAGACCTGCTGCCGAACATCCGTCCCCAATCATCATGAGCAGTCTCCTGTCATAACGGTCAGCCAAAACACCTGCCGGAACGCTTAAGAGAAGCGTCGGCAGAAAAGCCAGAAGCGTTACGAGCGCCATGTCCGCCGCACTTCCTGTCTGTCCAAACACATAGACGCCCAAACCGAAGCTGGTAAGTCCACCGCCTATCCCCGATACCAATTCCCCTGTCCACAACAGCAAAAACCTTTTAAAGTTGCTCTTCTTTTTCATTATCATTCCCATACCTTTCCCTTGACCTTCGAATTTGAACTGTAAGACCTAATAATTGCGTAAATTAAACATCTTCAAAACTCTTATGTATATGTATTTATAATTCTTTTTCTATTAGACCGGCAGTCTGTCGATATGTAAGTAAAATATAATAGAAAGCACAATGTACGCTTTCTATTATCTGTAATCTGCTTCTTTCCGCTTCTCTTTTAGCTTTTATGTCTCACTTCTATGGAATATCTTCATAAGAGCCGCCTGTAGGCTGCCTTTCTCCGTCCCCAGCAGTCTTTCTACATTATAGATAAATCCGGCAATCTTCTTTTCTAACTCCGCCGGACTCAGATCAGCCGTATCGATGCTGTCAAAAGCGGTATTGGCGTATAACATGGTCATTTCAACTACTTCTGCCGGATAATCTGTATAGAAAATGCCCTGCCTGATACCTTCCTCCACCAATTCTGTTATGATCGGATCGATACCTGTCAGAAGTGTTTCCTGTATCTTCTGATGCATAAGTGCATTCTGCGGACGGTGTATCTGCTCCACCACCTCATTACCGATCGGTGTCTCCACATTAAAAGACAGGAGTGCTTTCGTCAGCCGCTCTAAAACCGGCAGTTCCTGATTCCGGGCGATCTTTCCCGCTTCCGCCATCATATGCTCCGTCATTCGATCAATGACTCCGTCCAGAATTTCCTCTTTGGACTTAAAGTGATAATAAAGGGTTCCTCTGGCTATCCC
>JAGAIZ010000018.1 GCA_017626325.1 Lachnospiraceae bacterium
CGCTCTCCGTGATAAAATCACATTTTTCCAAGAAGGAATGATAGAAAAATCATGCCCGTGCATAAATAAAAAGTCACAGTCACGCTCCGATTTGAAGTGTAGACTGTGGTTTTTATTTTACAGGTTCTGCACTTTCAGCCATCTTGATGATTTCGGAATCATCAATTTTGCTTGGAGTGTATTCCAGAACATAAGTGACTTCCGGAGAATAAGTCCAACAGAGAAATGCCGTGTCATCTTTCTTGTAAAGAGCGCCCGGCCAGTCCTGAATCATCATTTCCTCACAGCTGTCCATACTGTCAACCGGGAAAAGCACTCCCAGGGCTTCTGTATGTAATCCGGTGATTTCTTCCGGGCCTCCTTCGTAAAATGTGGTTTTCAGGATACGGTAGTAGATATTGTTATCCTTGTCGTTTTGGTCTCCGTAGGTCAGAGTGGCTGCGAGTTCTGTTTTGGAGACCTTCCTTACATCTTCTCCAAGAACTTCTTCTGCGCTCTTTTCAAAACGGTCAGCAAATTCATCGAAGTCCATTTCCTTTTTCTGATGTGAAGTCACAGCAATTATAATCCCAACTGCCACAATAATGACGGCAAATAGAATGGCTATTCGTTTCTTTTTATTCATGTTCTTCCTTTCCGAGAAAAATAAAGCGAAAGTCAACGAGGTACATCTGGCAGATTCATGATCTTTGCATCTGCCTTTTTTGCATATTGCATGGTCTGATAAGCTCCGCCAGAATTGTGTTCTATGCAGAAAATAACTAAATCCGACCGGTCAACCATGGATCGATTTCTGACTTGATGGGCGGACTTGAAGTGCTTTTCTGCGGATTCGAGACAGATTTCAATTTCATCATAAAAATAAGTCCAAGCAGTTTCTTTATATATCCATTATAAGAAGCATAGTTCATATAGAGAAATGCGGTATATGCAAAAACTTTTGACCTAAATACAGATGTTGTGGTACAATGGAAACGCAATATTTGTATGCTTACAAACGGGTTTATAGTGTTGCCAGTCTATATTTTTAGGAGGATAAACGATGAATCATTTACCTTTACATGTGCGTGTGCCAATCGAGGGAAATAATCCGAGTATTACTCGTTTGGAAGAAAAATGTATTAAATGTGGAATGTGTAAGGACGTATGTACAAATGCCATAGGTGTGCATGGTACATATACATTTGAGCAGACTTGTGGAGAGGCTGTGTGTATAAATTGCGGACAGTGTGCAAATGTCTGTCCTGTAGACAGTATTATAGAAAAGTATGAATATTTGGATGTAAAGAGAGAGGTTCAGAATTCGGAAAAGATTGTCATTGTAAGTACGTCACCATCTGTACGAGCTGCGCTGGGGGAAGAATTCGGTATGCTTGATGGCAGCTTTGTACAAGGGAAAATGGTTTCGTTGCTTAGAAAATTAGGCGTAAATTATGTCCTTGATACCTGTTTTGCAGCCGACCTTACTATTGTTGAGGAAGCTAGTGAGCTTATTGAGCGAATGACCAAAAAAAACGCTCCCTTACCTCAGTTTACCAGTTGTTGTCCTGCATGGGTTAAGTATGTGGAAACATATTATCCGGAAATGATTCCGAATCTTTCATCAGCGAAAAGCCCTATCGGAATGCAGGGACCTACAATTAAGACCTATTTTGCTAAGAAGAAGGGTATAGATCCAAAATCAATTGTAAATGTGGCACTTACTCCATGTACTGCAAAGAAATTTGAAATTCGCAGAGATGAGATGAACGCTTCTGCTCATTATCTTGGTGTAGAGGGGATGCGTGACATGGATTACGTGATCACGACCAGAGAGCTTGCAAAGTGGGCAAAAGAGGAAGGGATTGATTTTGCCAGTCTTGAAGATGGTGAATATGACAATTTTATGGGAGATGCATCTGGAGCTGGTATTATTTTCGGCAATACCGGAGGTGTTATGGAAGCTGCTCTCAGAACTGCTTACGAATTTATTACAAAAGAAAAATCACCGGAACAGTTATTCAACCTTACACCTGTAAGGGGATATGAAGGCGTCAAAGAAGCTACTTTAAAGGTTCGCGATTTAGATGTGAATATCGCTGTAGTATATGGTACAGCCAATGCCAGGAAACTAATTGAGGGCATCAAGCAGGGAGAAAAACAGTATCATTTTGTGGAAGTTATGACTTGCCCGGGCGGATGTATCGGTGGAGGCGGCCAACCAAAGGATATCATGAAGGATAAGGGCGAGGTACGTAAAGCGAGAATTGCAAGTCTCTATACAAGGGATGAGGCGATGACACTCAGACGGAGTCATGAGAATCCGGAGATTATTCATCTTTATGAGGAGTTTTATGGAAAGCCGTTAAGTGAATTGGCAGAAAAGATGTTACACACTTCTTATGAAGATAAGAGTGAAATATTAAATCGAAAAGGAAATATAAAAATGAGTAAATGGGTATGTAGTATTTGTGGTTATGTGCATGAAGGAGAGGCAGCACCGGAGCAGTGTCCATTATGTAAGCAGCCTGCATCTGTTTTCAAGAAGGTGGAAGAGTCGCCTGTAAAGAGTAAGTATGCTGGAACAAAGACAGAGAAGAATCTTTGGGAAGCGTTCGCAGGGGAATCTCAGGCCAGAAATAAATACACTTATTTTGCTTCCGTAGCAAAGAAGGCCGGATATGAGCAAATTGCAGCATTATTCCTGCAGACAGCTGACAATGAGAAGGAGCATGCAAAACTCTGGTTTAAGGCGCTTGGTGAACTTGGAGATACCGCAGAAAATCTTCTTCACGCTGCAGAAGGCGAAAATGCAGAATGGACAGATATGTATGCTAGAATGGCTAATGAAGCGGAAGAAGAAGGTTTCCCGGAATTAGCCGCTCAGTTCAGAGGTGTTGCTGCGATTGAAAAACTTCATGAAGAAAGATATCGTGCACTTCTTAAGAATGTTGAAACTATGGAAGTGTTTAAGAAAAGTGGCGTAACTATGTGGGAATGTCGTAACTGCGGTCATGTAGTAGTCGGTCTTGAAGCACCGGAAGTTTGTCCTGTATGTAAACATCCACAGGCTTACTTTGAGGTAAGAAAAGAGAACTATTAAGATACTGTATTTATTTGTTCAAAGACTATTTACAGTGTACAAAAATGTAAATTTACAAAACGGTTAGACATATTCCAATTTATCAAACTGAATACATTTACATAGCCAGGACTGACTGATCATCAGTTCTGGCTATTTTTCTGCCCTTCTCCGGCTGCAGGTGCACATGCGGCTTCGAGGAGGGCTTTGTTATACCCACATTTTTCATTACTGATGGCCCGGTTATCCACCAACTATACTTCGGATCCGGGCAAAGGAGGACAAACTTATGGCATTTTTCAACAGTGCAGTCGGCGTACTGCAGACTCTGGTAGTAGCTCTCGGTGCAGGTCTTGGTATCTGGGGCGCGATCAACCTTCTGGAAGGCTAACGCTTGAGTAACGACCGCATCACGGTCCTTTGTGAGCAAAGCCTTTGGAAGTCAAAAGCTAATCAGCGGAAATCCCGGTGAGTCCACTGACTGCTCGTGGTATGTATATGCTTATTCAACGCCCTGCGCCGATGCTTACCGTTCATCGGAGGCTTCTTCCCTCTGCTTTTGATATTCTTCCAGATACCGATCCAGATAGACCTTGTTGACGGTGGCCACGATCGTGTTGCGGAGAAGATCCTTTGCGTCGGATCCGGCATGGGCGTTTTTCCTCGTTCAAGCTCTGATTTCCTTTCTGTTTTATATATAGTTAGTCGTCTCTAACCGTCTGACAGAAGAAAAGGCAGGCCGCCTGTATGCGGTCTGCCTTTTGTCTGATGCGAAAGCCGCAGCCGCGCCCGGCTTACAGCACCAGGGAGGGCGCGGTGTAGACCCGTGCCTTCAGCTCGCTGTTGAGCATGTACAGCCCCTTGCTGTCTCCGCCGAACAGCTCCATCTTGGTGATAAGGTCGGCGGCGTTCTTCTCCTCCTCGCCCTGCTCCTTAATGAACCAGTCCAGCATCTGCATGGCGCGGAAGTCCTTGGCCTCGTATGCGGCGGCGTAGATGGCGTCGATGCTGGCGGTGACCAGCTTCTCATGCTCCAGCGCTTTCTTCAGCGGTGTCATGTGGTCGCCTCGTTCCCACTCCGGCTTTGCGATAGCCTCAAAGTTGACGCCCTCGCCGTTATTCTGCAAATACTGATAGAACAGCATGGCGTGATCCCGCTCCTCCTGCGCCTGCACCCGGTACCAGTTCTCAAAGCCGTCTAAGCCCACGGCGGCGTAGTAGTTGGCAAAGTCCAGGTACAGATAGGCGGAGTAGAACTCCTTGTTGATCTGCTCGTTGAGCAGCCTCGATACGTTAGCGTTCATGATGCTTCTCCTCCATAATGTTGTCTTTTTCCTGCTCCCGGCAAGCGGGGCAGATATACCGGATCCTAAGGTCGTAGGAGAGGATCTCCTGCCCCGGTGCCTCCCGGATCCGCTCCTGCATATCCGGCAGACGAACGTCCGTGATTTTCCCGCACCGGCTGCAGATCAGGTGATCGTGCCGTTCCGTCCGGTCATACCGGTCCGGCGAACCCGGCTCGGTGATGCGGAGCAAAAGCCCCTCCTCCGCCAAACCGTCAGGTGCTTATATACCGTACCCAGAGCAATGCTGGGATGCTCCCTCTTCATCTCCAGGAACACCTGCTCCGCCGTGGGATGCTGCTGCAGCTCCGTTACGGCGGCCAGTATCTCCTCTGCGTATTTCGGCATACTGCGCCCCTCCAAAATAAGAACTATTCTTATTCTTGTTTTCCATTATACGCATATTCGCCCTGTTGTCAACAGCTATGGAGGGCTTCCGCTGAAAAAATTGACGAAAAAGCTTGACATGCCAAACTGTATCTGTTATAGTTTCAGTATAAACTGTGCTTATCACGGGTACAGTTTATCGCAGGAGGGATAACCATGGACAGTTCCTTTAATCTGGCCGTTCACGCGCTGGTCTGCCTGAGCCACAGCGAACGCTCCCTCAGCAGCGAAGTGCTGGCGGAAAATATCTGTACCAACCCCACCCGCGTCCGCCGCGTGCTGGCGGGGCTGAAAAAGGCGGGGATGGTGGAGACCCGGGAGGGCTTGGACGGTGGCTACCACCTGACGGCAGACCCGGCGGTGCTGACCCTGCGGCAGGTGGCAGAGGCGGTAAATACCCGCTTCGTGGACTGTGCGTGGCACAGCGGGGACATTGACCGGGACTGCGCCATCTGCTCCGGCATGGCGGGCGTCATGGACGCGCTGTACCGGAACATGAACGAGGAATGCGCCGCCTATCTCTCGCGCATTACGATCACAGATATTGAAACACGACTTTTTACACAGAAATAGGAGGATTTTACGATGCTTACCATTACGACCAACAGCTTTGAAAACGACGTTCTCCGTGCGGACAAGCCCGTGCTGGTGGACTTCTGGGCACAGTGGTGCCCCTACTGCCGCCGTATTGCCCCGGCCTTTGACAAGGTGGGTGAGCAGTACGCAGACACGCTTATCTCCGGCAAGATCAACTACGACGAGGAGCCACAGCTGATTCAGCGCTTCGGCATTGACACCATCCCCACGCTGCTGCTCTTTAAGAACGGCGAGGTGATCGGCTCTGTGGTGGCTCCCGGCTCCAAGGCGGCCATTGAG
>JAGAIZ010000019.1 GCA_017626325.1 Lachnospiraceae bacterium
TATGTACTATGATTACCGCTCGCGGGAATTATTGTACCGTGATATAATGAAAATGTCAAGGTTTTTCCTATACTTCCATACCTTTTCCATGGTAAAATAATTTCAGTTCACACCCAATGCCGGTCCTGTTCATTATTCGGATTATCCGGTGTGAGCAAAATACAGTATAGCAGCCACAAGTTCATGCTGACTGCTTCAATTTATTACAATAATGAAAGGTTATTCCAATGCTGACTATTACAGGACAATCCATTTCTTCCGAGATAGCAATCGGAATGATCCGGTTCTACCGCCATAAGAAAAACATTATAAACGACGCCGTGGCAGCCGATCCCGACGCAGAACTGTCACGCTATCAGGTAGCCTATCACACTACTATGGAACAATTGCAGCTGCTTCATGACAAAACTCTGGAACAGATCGGTCCTGAGGAAGCCGCAATATTTGAAATGCACCGCATGCTGCTGTCCGACAGGCAATTTCATCACGCCATTGTTCATTCCATCATACAGGATCATAAGACCGCCGAGTATGCCATCTACAGTGTAGGAGAAGAACTCTGGAACCGTTTTATCCAAATGGACGATCCCTATATACAGGCGCGCGGCGCTGATATCCAGGATATTATGAACCGCCTGCTTTTCCTGCTGTCCGGCAAGAAAGAAAGCTCTATGGACGCCACAGAGCCTTTTATCCTGATGGCGGAAGACTTATCCCCCAGTGAAACCGTGCAGTTAAACTCCTCCAGGCTGCTGGGCTTCATCACCCGCCAGGGCAGCCCTTACAGCCATACGGCCATTCTTGCCAAAACCATGAATGTTCCCGCATTGATGCATATTGATATAGAAGAAGCGTGGGACGGACATATGGCCGTTATTGATGGCGCAAAACAATGTGTATATATTGATCCTCCGGAAGAATTGATCGCAGAATACCGGAGCAAACAAGCTTCCATGGTGAAGGAACGCCGGGAACTGCAGACATTAAAAGAACTGCCTGCGGTAACGCCGGACGGACACCGTATCGCTTTGTATGCCAATATCAATACCCCCGCCGACATAGAATCCGCTGTCAAACAGGGCGCGGAAGGAATCGGTCTGTTTCGCTCCGAATTCCTGTATCTGAATACCCAGGAATACCCTGATGAGGAAGTACAGTACCATATTTACCGTCATGTGCTGGAACGAATGCCCGGCAGACATGTGGTCATCCGCACTCTGGATCTGGGAGCCGACAAGAAAAGCCCTTATCTTGCCCTGGAACCGGAGGAAAATCCGGCATTGGGCTATCGCGCCATCCGTATCTGCCTGAATCGTCCCGAGCTGTTCAAGATTCAGCTTCGGGCGCTCCTACGCGCCGCCGCACAGGGACAATTACACATTATGTTTCCTATGATTACTTCGCTCTGGGAAATCCGCAGGGCCAAGGAAATTGTGGCGGAATGTAAAGCGGAGCTGGCGGAAGAACAGCTTCCTTACGGCGACCCCATACTCGGCATCATGATCGAAACGCCCGCCGCCGTAATGATAGCGGAGGAGCTGGCCAAAGAAGTGGATTTCTTCAGCATCGGCACCAATGATCTGGCCCAGTACACGCTTGCGCTGGACCGTAATAACGCGAAGCTTCACGATTTCTATGATCCGCATCATCCCGCCCTCATGCGCATGATCCGCATGACCTCGGATGCCGCACATACAGCAGGCATTCCGGTCAGCATATGCGGAGAGGCCGGAGCGGATTTAAGCCTTACAGAAACCTTCATCAGAATGGGGATCGATGCCTTAAGCGTTGCACCTAATTCTCTCCTGCCATTGAAAAGAACAATCCGGGAGATGTCGTTTCACTAATATGCTGTCCCGCTCACATTCAGACAGCTAATCTGACGAATGTGAGCGGGACAGTATTCTATCAGACATCTTCCGGATTCTTATAATTTGCAACATCTTCCAGCAGCCGCTGCCATGCATCCTCATGCTCGGCATAATAAAGCGGGCACAGCTTTCCGCCGCAGTCATAATGCCGCAGGATATCATCAGCAGACAGACCATACTCCTCAATCAGCCATGCCAGCGTATGTATCAGCGTATCATACGTTTCCTGTGTAAAAGAACCGTCCTCAGCCAGATAACAGCATTCAATAGAAATAGAATCTTCGTTGCGCGTCTTGACGGCATATGCTTCTTCGTCAAGGGGAATACACTGCAGCAGCGTACCGTCATAACCGATAATAAAGTGCGCGCTCGCCGACCGTTCATGCGTCTGTGCCAGATTGGCAAAATAACTCCTGTTCTGCTCCGCTGTCGTACCGGCGTTCGCCGTATAGTGTACGAAAATATTTTTGACTTTTTTCAGTTCCGTACCCGGACGGGAATAATCGTTGATTTCCAGATAATCCTCCGTAATCTCCGGCGGCGCGATCTTCTCTTTGGTTACTTTGTCCGATAGGATCTCCACAATTCCTCTGCCGGTATCCTTATGCAGGAAGCGGTAAATCGCGCCTGTCATGAAATAGATCAGAACAAGACACAATACAATAATGAAAAGCGCTATCGTTCTGTACATATATACCCTTCTGCGCTTGGCTCTGCGGCGTTTGATAGACTGGACCGGACGTGGATTACCCGCTCTGCGGCGACGCGGTTCCTGCTTCCTTCCCGCCGTCTTCTGTCCAGACTGTGCGGCGTCCTCCCTGTCCAGATCCCAAAGCTCCACGTCTCTGTGCTGTATACTTCTGCTGTTCTGCGCCTGTCTTCTGTAATTTACCGACTGTCTGCCGCTTCCGATTACCTTTAGATTACTTTCAAACGCCTGTCTGCCGTTCCTTGCCGTCTGCCCCACTTATTTGCCCCTCTTTTGTATTCCTGCCATAGTGTACTACACCATATAGTACACCTCTCTATTATATTAGAGGCTCCAGCTTAAGAAAAGGTTGCATATTTCTTAATTATTTATAAAGAAAATTTCTGCATTTACTGCTTTTAAATACTTACTCTATTGCAAATATGAGAATACGTGTATCTTTGCTTGCAAAATTATCCCGCTTGTGATATGCTCCAATAAAGCATATATTTCTATACTCTACGATGACAATCATCTATATTCTGTTTATTTCAGAAAATCTATGCTTTACAAATCCATTTATAACATAAGCAGGAGATTTTCTAAGATAACTCAGGACAGAGAAGAAACCTCCTGTAATTACATTAGGAGGAAATATGCCGGAAAAAGACCTTTCAGAAAAATATCTGGAATCTTACAACGATGTTTTTGCCGATATCGTAAATGTACTGCTTTATCAAGGAAAGCAAATCGTTCTGGAGAATGAACTGTCAGATGCAGGCACGGAAACCCAATATAAGGCAGACGGAAAAATACATCAACAGACCAGAGATACTTCTAAGTATTGGGAAAAACATGCCAAAATTGCTCTCTTTGGAATCGAGAACCAGTCTACAATAGATAAAGATATGATACTCCGGGTTCTTGGGTATGATGGTGCGTCTTATAGAAAACAACTAAGCGAAAACACAGTAAACAAGACGATAAAACATCCGGAACCCTACCCTGTTATTACCATTATTTTATATTTTGGGACAAAAAGATGGAATGCTCCGCGCACGCTGCATGAAAGAATAAGCATACCGGAAGCACTAAAACCTTATGTCAGTGATTATCACATCAATATTTTTGAGATTGCATATCTGACAGAAGAACAACTCCAACTTTTTCAAAGTGATTTTCGTATCATTGCAGACTATTTTGTCCAGATAAGAAAAAATAAAAATTACATCCCGTCTCCCGAAATCATCAGACATGTAGACGCTCTTCTCCAAATGCTGCATGCCTTAACCGGGGACAACCGATTCGAACTGTCCTGCAACCGAAAGAAAGGAGAATCCATCACAATGTGCGAAGTATTAGACCAAGTGGAAAACAGAGGAATTAAAAAAGGAATGAAAGCAGGCATTTCACAAGGTATCCTTGCTTTCGTAAAGCTCTGTCAGGAGTTCGGCTGTTCTGCGGAAGAGACCGCAGACAGACTGATGAAAGAATTTCATCTCACAAAAGAAGCTGCTGATACAAATATAGCGAGGTACTGGCTTAAATAGCCTACTGTACCCCGCCGTATTTCTCATATAATTCCTGCAGTTTCTGCATATCTTCGGCTGATACGCTCTCCTGCAGATACTCTTTGACTTCCGCGACAGATTCCTCAGTAACCCCGTCGCTGATAATATCCATGCAGTCTGATATTGTACCCGTGTCAGCATACTTTTCAATAATCTCTTCCGCCTGCTGCTTGTCGGTTTCATCCATATTATTTACGATCTCTTTTGCCTTGGCTGCGGCCTGCGGATCATCGGCATTTTCCAGCGCCTTCTGCACCGACTGCTCCATGATCTGCTCCGCGGCTTTCTCTACTACCACGTGCTTGATGCCATCGCCAAGAGTTCCCTTAAACAGCCCGGCAAGAACCACGACACAAATGACGATCACCAGGCACAGAAACACGATCGTGCCTGTGCCTTTTTTCTTTTTACGGCTTCTGCTCATGCTTTTTCCTTTCAAACTAATCTTACCGTCTCTCTCGCAATGGCAAGTTCTTCGTTCGTAGGGATTACCATCGTGGCAACTTTGGCATCCGCATCGGAAAGAATGACTTCCTCACCGCGAAGCTTATTCTTCTCCGCATCAATATTCGTTCCAAGGAATCCGATATACTGTCCGATCAGCGCTCTGACCTCCGCATTATTCTCACCTGCTCCCGCGGTAAATACGATCGCATCCACGCCGTTCATGGCTGCCGCATAAGCGCCGATATATTTACCCACACGATAAGCATAGGCATCCAGCGCGTCTTTCGCAGTTTCGTTGCCTTCTGCCGCTGCCTCTGCCAGATCGCGGAAATCACTTGACAGACCATCGGATAAACCAAGCACGCCGGACTTTTTATTACAGATATTGATCACTTTCTCCGCACTGATTCCCTCTTTGCCGGCAAGGAAAGTAATGATCGCCGGATCTAAGTCCCCGGAGCGGGTTCCCATGATCAGTCCCTCTAACGGCGTAAGTCCCATGGAAGTATCCACAGATTCGCCGTTTTTCACAGCGGATACAGAAGCGCCGTTGCCTAAGTGGCATACGATGATCTTCAAATCCTTAATATCTTTGCCGAGAATCTGTGCCGCACGTTTCGATACGAAATCATGGCTTGTACCGTGGAACCCGTAACGGCGCACTTTGTATTTCTCATAATAAGATAAAGGCAGTCCGTACAGATAAGCCTTCTTAGGCATAGTCTGATGGAATGCGGTGTCGAACACACCGACCATCGGTACGCCCGGCATGATCTCTTTGCAGGAATTGATACCGATTAAGTTCGCCGGGTTATGAAGCGGCGCCAGATCGTTGCATTCTTCGATGGTCTTAAGCACTTCATCATTCAGCACTACGGAAGTGGCAAATTTCTCGCCGCCGTGTACGATACGATGTCCTACCGCGTCGATTTCATTAAGAGACTTGATTACGCCTACTTCTGCATCCGTCAGCTTATCAATCACTAACTGCACAGCCACGGTATGATTCGGCATATCTACTTCTGTCTTAACCTTCGCGCCGCCTGCAGGCTGATGGGTAATGGCGCTGCCCTCGATACCGATTCTCTCACAGAGTCCTTTCGCCAATACTTCTTCGCTTTCACTGTTGATAAGTTGGTACTTCAAAGAGGAAGAACCGCAGTTTATTACTAATACGTTCATTGGAATACGTCCTTTCTTTGTATATTTTATGTATTTTGATATTTATTATAGCACGATTTCAGATACCAGCTATAGCCAGTAAATATCACTGTCTGCTTACCGGAAGTAAAAATATCCTCAAGTGTCTTGTAAAACCACTGCCGTACTTCGTCAACACACTTTTCATTTCCTTCTATCTTCGCATTGACATTTGACTGGATCATCATAAAATTGATGAAGGTATCCAGATCAAACTCCCATGACAAGGTGAGCGGTATCTGCTCCACTATCGTAAATCCCGCAGGCTCCACATCCGCCTGCGTCCACACCCGCTCGTTGCGGTACGGCTTCGGAAATTCCTGTAAATATTGCTCATGCCACCATGCCGTATATGACTCGCAATCCTCCATGCGGTCGCTGATGCAGAAATCATAGATCACTGCCACGCCGCCATCTCTCATGATGCGCCGCAGATTCTGTAAAAAAGCATCTCTGTCAACCCACTGCACCACGCCTGCTGCCGTGACAATATCGTAGGAAGTATCCGGACACGGTACTTCTTCTGCCTTACATGGGAAAAAGGTGAATCCCTCCGCGCCGCATATTTCCTGTGCGACAGCGATCATTTCCGGGGATATATCCGTACCTGTCACATTCTTACAAATCAGTTTCAATGCTTTCGCGGACAGCCCCGCGCCACAGCCTACATCCAAACCGTTTTCATATTGCCTGGCTCCATAATCCTTCTGAAACTGTTCGATGACCTGTTTATGCAGAAACGGGCGATCTTTGTACCCTTCTGCAATTCTTTTGTGATCAAAAGATCTGTTATTCATGAATGCTCCTCCACATACTTCAGGAACTCCTCCGTCTTAGACCAATACTTGACGCCCCAGTTCTCAAAATTCCACTCATCCATATAATTATTGCATTCGTAATCCACATAATACAAAATGCCGTCCTGCATGATGAAATTGGTCGGAAAATAATCAATATTGGTATGCGCCGGATAAAGAAGCTCGCACATCGCTTTGACCTGCTGCAGGCAATCCTCCGGCAAGGTATCCCGAAGCACCATATCATAGACGGTGTCGCCTGCAATATATTCTTTGAGAATGCGTTCCTGTTCCGTGTCTGCGTCCAGCATCTTCGGCATGGAAATACCGATTTTCTCCAACCTTTTATAATCATTCAGCTCAGCCTCGATCTTGTTGCCGAACTGATAATAGTCACAAGGCTCATGGTGGATCTGCTTCAAAACATATCTGGCACCCCCATCTGTTGCCAGATAGGAGTAACCGCCTTTTCCTTTGCCTAACAGTTTCAGAATTTCATATTCTTTTCCATTCACTGACAGGTTCATATTCGTCTCCGCTTCTGCACATTTTCACATTTATGTATATTAGAAGCGCCTGCGCTTCAAATTTAACACTATTTTATAAATATTATAGTATCCATGGCCTCTTTTTACAAATAGAAATTCATACATACTCTGAAAAGCCATACTCTGAAAACAGGCATAAAGCCCGCAAAAACCCATTTGCAGGTATTTGCGGGCTTTAAAAATTACACAAACTATATGGATACCGATTAGTACGCCCTTCCCCAATAAACCATCTTCTTTGCAGGCTTGCCGCAGCATACGCAGGTCTCACCCAGATTCTCCTGCTCAAAAGGCATACAGCGGCTTGTGACAGCCAGTTCTTCCTTAATCTGATCCTCACACTCCTGATTGCCGCACCACATCGCCTTAACGAAACCGGATTTCTCATTAAAAAGCTTCCGGAACTCGTCCATATTCTTCGCCACGTAGGTATGGGAATCTCTGTGCGCTCTTGCGCGCTCTAACATCTCTGTCTGCATCTTATCCAGAATTTCTCCTGCCTTTACTTCCAGTTCATCCAGAGATACCTCAATCTTTTCTCTGGTATCACGGCGGCAGATGACGCACTTATTCGCCTCAATATCCTTCGGTCCGATCTCCACACGAATCGGAATCCCTCTCATCTCCTGCTCGGAGAATTTCCATCCCGGACTCTTATCCGCGTCGTCCACCTTCACGCGGAAATTGCTCAGACGGTCTTTTAACGCAAAGGCCTTATCCAATACGCCCTCTTTCTTCTGCTGGATCGGAATAATCATAATCTGGGTAGGTGCAATTTTAGGCGGCAGCACCAGACCGGAATTGTCTCCGTGCACCATGATAACCGCGCCAATAAGACGGGTAGTCGTACCCCAGGATGTCTGGTGTACATATTTTAACGTATTGTCCTTATCCGTAAACTGAATATCAAAAGCTTTGGCAAAACCATCGCCGAAATTGTGGCTCGTACCGGACTGCAATGCCTTACCGTCATGCATCAGCGCTTCGATCGTATAGGTAGCGATTGCGCCCGCGAATTTCTCCTTATCCGTCTTACGTCCCTTAATAACCGGAATTGCCAGCACCTGCTCGCAGAAATCCGCGTATACATTCAACATCTGAATGGTTCTCTCCTCCGCTTCCTCCGCTGTCGCGTGAGCGGTATGTCCCTCCTGCCACAGGAATTCACGGCTTCTTAAGAAAGGTCTTGTTTCCTTCTCCCAGCGGACTACCGAGCACCACTGGTTGCATACCTGGGGCAGATCGCGGTAAGAATGCACCGTATTTCTATAATAATCGCAGAACAGAGTTTCCGAGGTAGGTCTGACGCACAATCTCTCCTGTAAAGGCTGTGAACCGCCATATGTTACCCATGCCGCCTCCGGCGCAAAACCCTCCACATGATCTTTTTCTTTATTCAGAAGACTCTCAGGGATGAACATCGGCAAGTATACATTCTGCACGCCCGTCTCTTTAAAACGCGCGTCCATCTGCTGCTGAATCAACTCCCAGATCGCATATCCGGCGGGCCGAAACACCATACAGCCCTTAACGCTGGTATAATCCAGAAGCTCCGCCTTCTTCACTACGTCCGTGTACCACTGTGCGAAATCCTCTTCCATCGCAGTAATCGCTTCCACTAATTTCTTGTCTGCCATTTCTTTCTCCTCCGTTTTCATTTTATTTACAGGTAATTACAAAATTAAATTTATCACCGTGTACAAAAAAACGCCGGGCTTTCCATCCCACAAGGGACCGAAAATCCGGCGGTACCACCCTAATTAACGCATCAGCGTTCTTCTTCTCTTACCGTTATCGCCGGCGCTACGCTGCGCTCTTCACACAGGGCTCCAAGACCGGTTCCGAATAGTTCCCGTAAGAATCTTCCACCTGTGATCCTCTCTCTGTCACGTTCCCTGTCCGTACTATTCTCTTCCTCGCCACGTCAGATATTCCTTCTCTGCCTTTACGCTGTATGCTCTGCACCTTACAGCAAAGGCATTCCCGCTGTCTGCGAATCATAAACTTATTATTTATGATTCTATGAGATGATATCTTATTTGTCAACCCTTTCGCTTACCTTCTCCTATACTCTTCCCATCTGCTGCTGTAATATACTCCCCTATTCCCATCAGGATGAAAATAAACGGCGTGCACAGCACCTGCTGATAACAGAAGAAATTATACGCCATATAAGAAACGACCGCCGCCGCTATTCCGGTCAACATCATCCGCTCTGTTCTATACGCAGAATCCGCCGCGCCTGCAGTACCGACGCGCCCGGATGCCGCTTTCAGGAACCGGCAGACCGCCGTCGTAAAGATTCCGATATAAGCCGCCGCCCCGAACAGACCGTCGTTAATAAGCATGCTTAACCATTCGTTATGTGCATTGGTCAGAAGCTTCTCGCCCCACAGAAGCGCCGCTTCCTCGCTGTGATACGCGCTGACATAAGCATTGAAGCAGTCCGGCCCCACGCCGAACAGCTTATGAAGCAGGCTTTCCTGCCCATACATGCGCACCGCAAAGCTCCATATCCTGCCGCGGCCGTTACCCCAATCGTCATTCCAGTTGAAATAAGAAATCTTCCCCAGCTTCTCTGAAAGCGCCTCCGGCAAAACACCCCTGGCATTTAAATAAATCACCGCCACGATGCCTGCCAATGCCGCTGCTGCTGCGAAAAGCACACCCCGGCGCAGCCTGTCCATACTGTCCTTTCGGCCCGTACACCCTTTTACATGCCTCCTGATATATAACGCCGCACAGGCCGCCAGACACACCCCCAATAAAATCCATGATCCCGGCGAGCACAAGATAAATTCCGTCATCACGTCATACTCCAGCGCCGGATTCGGATGAATCTTCAATAAAAAATACATCACCTTGCCTGCTGCAAAAAAGAGGGCGCTTATCCACAAAAACCGTTCCAGATAATCTCCGTTTTCCACAGATATCCAGAAAAATACGAGCATACAGCCAGCCAGCGCAAAATACGCGCTGTCGCTGTTCTGCGTTACCAGCGTACTAAACCCCAGGAATACATATACGCCGCCCAGGACGCGCAGCACCCGCTTCTCCGTGTACAGAAAAACCGCTATCCCTACAGGCAGCGTCACCGCCAGAAAGCTGGCATACCATGTAGCCTGTCCCAAGGTAGACAAGAACTGCGCTTTCTGGTAATCCGCCAGACCCTCATAGAAGCCGATGGGGTCTATCATCATACGATGCAGTATTCCGATGAAAAAGACCACAGCCGCCGTCCCGCACAAAACATACGTCATAAGCCTGTAATATCTTCCAAATCTCGAAATGAATAAATACAGCAAAACAAAACTGATCTGCGACAAAAGCCCCATGTTCCAGCCATTACAACCCCACAAGGCGTCCTCATAGAATCCCCCGGAGATCACAGAGAATCCGGACAGAACCAGATATGCCATCACGAACAGATCCGTAAGCGACACGCTCCATTTGCGCTTCTCTTTTTGCCGGAAGAACAGATAAAGCGCCGTCAGCGCCAGCAATACCGAAAAACCTGTTATCATAATAGATTTATATGCCGCATACTTGGCATTACCGATCTGACGATATCCATCTCTGGCATACAGCGGCACAACAACGCATACCGCCATTATAACGACCGCCAGGATATATTCCATAATCTGGCCTGTGATTTCTGTTCCGGCATTTACATGCTGTTTCTTTTGTCTTCCTATTTTATTACTCATCCTGACCTCTCATTTGATCCTCCGCACGATTACCGCAGACAAGACCTTCTCCTATGCCTAATACAATAAAGACATAGGGCGTACTCAATATCTGCTGAAAGCTGACCATATTATGTACTGTATAAGCCAGCAGGCTGACCAAAAACACGTATAACAGCGGCTGCTCCTTTGCTTTGACAGCATATCGTATTATGGATACCATGAACATTCCCGCATAGCAGAATAACCCCAGCGCTCCCGTATTCACCAATATGGTAAGCCACTCGTTGTGCGCATTTGTTAATCTCTGGCTGCCGAACTGCTCCGACAATTGTTCCGCCAGCTCAGGAATCTCATAAACATACATGGCGAAACAATCCGGTCCGATTCCTACAAACTTATGTACGATATCCATACTTTCAAACGCTTTGAGTCCGCTGTTTAAGGCGGCGCCTCTGCCGTTGCCCCAATCATGATTGAAAGGCTCTCCATCGCCTTCCTCCGCCTCCAATGTCTCTGTCGTCTTCTCTGTATGCAGCATGCCGCTGTGCATGACCAGCACGATACATCCTATTCCTATGATAAATACGATAACCGCAGCAAAAATCCTGCCGCCATTCCTGCAGCGCTCTGTCCGAAATCCGCAGCGCTTCTCCAACACACGCAGAAATCCATAACACAATACCGCTCCCATCAGCAGCCATAACGCGGCATTGCCGTTTAACAGAAGATCCGTTATCCTCGAGCCTGTCGGATAAATATTATTGCCATAATTATAGGAAAGCCCCGGCATATAGCGCATTATTCTGCCAATCTGACAACTGACCGCAAAGATCATGCACAGCTCCAGATATCTGTAAATCCTTCGATTACTCTGCACGGAAAATATTAATAATACGCCAAAAACGGTCAGAAATACAAGATAAGCGCTGCTGCTGCCCTGCGTTATGCCTGCCAGTATCGCTGCCATGCTGAAAATTCCTGCCGCTGCCCGCGCCAGTCTGTGCTCGCTGCTCCAATATAGGGTTATTCCCATGGACGCCATAATCGACCAATATCCGCAGAACCAGTTAATATTGCCAAGCGTTGAGATGAATGTCTCTGTCTGCCCTTCCATCTCAACAGGATAGACCGAATACCGGTTCAGAATCCCTAACAGGAACACTCCCCCGGCAGCAGTCAGCCATACGGCAAGCTGCTTACGATTACAGGGAAGGAAACGGGAAACCATAAAATACAGCAGAATAAAGCTCATCTGCGTGACGACTCCCATATACCAGCCATCCGCGCCCCATAACGCATCCGCCTTATATGCGGAACAAAGATAAGACAGCATCACTACAATAAAATATCCATACGCAAACCAATCCGTCACAGACATATGGCGGTACAGCTCCACCAGCCTGCCCACACACCGTTTACCCGGGAATGAAGCCATTATGACAAGCATCATGACCGCTATGGTAACCAAAGTGACATTACGGAAAAACAAATATTTCACCTCTCCAATCCGCACATATCCACCCGGTGCATAGAATGGATATATTACGGCAATCACGATAAAATATGCCGTCATAATGCCCTGTCCGATTTCCCTGTGCCAGCTTGTCTTGTTATTTGCCTGTACTTCCCCGCCTTCTTCCGTTTGCTGCAGTTTTTCAGACATATCAGTTCCCCGCTTTATATTATGTGCCTGCCGTACAACTGATCCGGCAGCCTCAGACAATCTTTTCTTCCTTATTCATCATATATGGACTGCGCTTTTTCGTCAAATCCTGTTTTCATAATCTCATAGATTACAATCAACGCCAATGGTCCTTTCACAATTCCGCTTATCCCGAACAGCCTGACTCCCGCATAGACCGCAAGCAGCATCAGCACCGGAGCAATGCCGATCCTTTGGCCGATCAGCCTGGGTTCCAGCCATTCCCTGACCAAAGCGCACACGGCATACAAAACGATGCAGACCACCATCCTCACATACTGTCCGTTCAATAGCTGCCAGACAGATAACGGCACCAATACAATACCGGTTCCGATAAACGGAAGCATATCAAGCGCTCCCGCAAGCAGCCCCAGGAAACCGCCGCCCTCGATTCCCGCAAAATACAGCGTGACGCTGCACAGAATACTGATAACACACAAGATAACTCCCTGCGCCTTAATAAATGTTAAGATATAAGACAAAACACCTTCCAGTACGGCCCGGACAAACCGTAATTCATCCGAAGATTTCAGCCATTCCACCGCCTGCGTGTAATCCTTTTCCAGAAGGAATGCCGCAATGCAGGTAATCGCCAGAAATCCTATTACAGAAAGAACACTTTTAAAGCAATTGTAAGAAGACGACAAAAGCTGCGGAATTACCTGTATCTGCACATTCTCCATAATAACCGTCATCTGCTCTATAATATAGCGCTCTATCTCTTCGCCGTCCCAGCCAAACCTGCCGTCCAGCCTGCCGCAGCACTGATGAAAGAAGAGCTCTGCCTGCTCACCCGCCTGGGTACAAAACGACGGCAGAAAATCCAACCGCTCAATACCAAACACCATGACTGCCCACAAAAGCGCCATAATAAATAGCAAAAACGGCGCAATCAGGCCTACCGCCAGGAACTTTTTTCTGATCGGAATCTTATTTTGTATTCTGCTAAGCACAGGATAGCATAAGGTAATCAGGAGAAACGCCAGTGCAAAAGGCGCAATTAATGTAAATAAATATCGAAAGAATAAATAAACCAAAACAGACACGGCACATGCTTTCAGCACCCTGCTGTTCCTTAATGTCTCAATCTGCTTAGATCCATGCCGCTCAGACATTCCTACACCCCACTTCAGATCTATATCTTGCGCCATCGAAAAGCGCCGTCAACGCGCGGACTCAAAAAGAAGCAGAAAAGATAACCTTCTGCTTCTCAATGTCCTATCAAATACTTATTTCTATTATGTTTGATTTCCCAAATCCTATTCGTGAACGCCGTAGTATCTCTGCTATCGCTCTGTAAGCACTCCCGTATTCATTATAATGCTTATGATTATAATGCTTGCGAAGATATCACAGTAGAAAACGCGGCAAAGCTCTTACCCTCCGGCACAACCTGAAACTGCATTCTCCGTCTTGTCTTTGGATGCTCAAATTCCAGCCTGCAGGCACATAACGCAATCTCCTTTATCCTCATCTGTTCCGACAACCGGATCGTTTCCTGATCCGCATATTTATAATCCCCAAGCAAAGACATTCCGGCGCTATGCATCTGTACCCGAATCTGATGATGCCGACCGGTATATAGATGGATTTCAGCCAGCGCAATCTCTTTCCCTGCACCTTCCGGCGCTTCCGCCTGCTGCCGCTTCAGAATCTTATAGTCCAGCTTCGCAAATTTCGCGCCTTTTACCTCCTTGGGCACAATGCGGGATCTGTTCGTCTTCCCATCCTTCAGCAAATAGTCGGTAAGTTCCCCCTGATCTGGAAATTGCCGTCCACAGATCACCGCATAATAATATTTTTCCATTCTGTCATCTGCAATCTGCCTGCTTAGAGCCGCCGCTGACTGTCTGTCCCTGGCAAATACAAGAATACCTTCTACCGGCTGGTCCAGACGATGTACCACTCCCACATAAGGAAGCCTGGATTCCTCATCTTTCGACTGGGTAAGCGCGCCCTTTCTGGCTCTGCCGGCAAGATATGCTGTGATCTCACTGACCATATCTCGCTGACCCACACGAGCCGTCTGCGTTGCAATACCCGCAGGTTTATGCACTACTATAATATGATTATCCTCATACAGAATCCGCAGTTTCATATCCGTTCTCCGACTGTTTCCTTTCAGACTGCTTGCTTTATGCTCTCCGCGCCATCAACACATCCATACAATGCTTATGTGGCACGCCGCCGCTATCGCAGTCAAAGATCACTTCTTCCAGCAACTCGATCTTCCAGTCATGATAATACAACAAAAGTTCACCCGATTTCCAGAAATACTCTGTCTTCTCCCAGTCAGGCGGCGTCTCTAAGAAAGGCTTCTCTACAAAAACATTCAGAATATGAATACCGTCCCGTCTCGTATGCCTTTTTAAGTTCTTGATCATTTCCTCTCTTCTGTCCTGCGGAATGTATTGTAATACGCCGCTGGCATATACCACATCGTAATCATTCTCAACCTGATAATCCAGGAGATTTGCATGAAAAAAGTCAACGCTGACATGGGAGATTTCCGCCAGGTACCTGCCTTTCTCTAATCCCCGCTCGGAGATGTCGAAGGCTGACACCACATAACCGTTCTTCGCGAAAAAAACAGCCGCCTGTCCTTCTCCGCATCCCACGTCCAGTAGCCGAAGCGGTTCCATCGGCGGCTTCTTTCTTAAAACCTCATAACAGCCGTCCCACACCTGATTACCCCAATAGTATTCTTCGCTGCAATACTTCTGCTCATAATGAGTCGTCATAATTTTCTCGGACCGATAGCCAAGCAGCGCATCCAGACTGACCTTAAAACAGGCGGCAATCTGCGGCAGTATCTCAATATCAGGATACCCCTGCTGATTCTCCCAGCGGGAAACCGACTGAAAGGAAATCCCCAATTCTCCTGCCAATTGTTCCTGTGTCATACCTTTGGCTTTTCTAAGGCGGTATAAGTTCTCTGCGAAATTCTTATTCATAATAGTCCTCATTCCTTCCATGCACACCCATAAATGCACAATACATATTTGCCGTGGACATGTTATGCAATATTGATACCATACGATATTATTTGAACAGAAGATACATTGCTCTCTGCTTTTTGTTATTATAAACTATGGTATTCCTGACGGCTATCACTTTTTATGAGAACTAAAATTTCTTTTCAACAGATTATGGAATTTCCAATTACTACAAACTCTGATGAATCTCCATAATCCTGTCTGTATACTCCCGAATCAGCTTCGCGGACTCCTTGAACCGCGCCAGCTCCCCCGGCGTCATGTGGATTTCCAGAACATCGGCGGCGCCGATCCTGTTAAGCACTGTGGGTACGCCCGCATAGACGTTCTTTTCGCCATATTCTCCTTCCAGAAGAGTAGATACGGGAATGATGCGGTTCTCGTCATTCAGGATCGCCTTAATGATACCCGCGCAGGCGGTTGCGATTCCATAATAGGTAGTTCCCTTGCGGTTCAGAATCTCCCAGCCTTCCTGCGTGGTCTTATATACCAGTTCGTCCAGATCCACATCGCCCACCAGCTCTTTGTTATCCGCTATAACATCATAGAAAGGTTTCCCCGCCACGGTGACGGTAGACCAGGGCACCATCTGAGAATCCCCATGCTCACCCATGGAATATGCATGCACGCTTCTCGGGTCTACCTTCGCAATCTGCGCGATCATATTCTGCAGACGGGCGGAGTCGATAGCCGTACCCGTACCGATTACCTGATTCTTCGGCAGCCCTGAAAGGAACTGCACATAGTGGGTAATAATATCCACCGGATTAGAAATAACAAGGAAGATTCCGTCGAAGCCGCTCTCCATAATAGGATCTACAATAGATTTACAGATTTTCGCGCTCAGCTCCAGCGTATCCAGTCTGGTCTGTCCTTGTTTAGGCGGTGCGCCCGCAGTAATCACAATGATATCCATATCGCCGCAATCGCTGTAATCTCCTGTCTTAACCTTCACATTCTTATTCAGATACTCAATGGTGTCCTGCAGATCCAGCATTTCTCCGTAGGCGCGTTCCTTATTGATATCTATCATCATTACCTCGTCGCAGATGCCTTGCGTAATCAGACTAAAAGCGGTAGTAGAGCCTACCAGTCCGC
This sequence comes from Lachnospiraceae bacterium, assembly GCA_017626325.1. Lineage (GTDB taxonomy): Bacteria > Bacillota > Clostridia > Lachnospirales > Lachnospiraceae > UBA3282. Next base: position 16,608 of record JAGAIZ010000019.1, read on the forward strand.
ATCCTACAATCGCTACTTTTCTTTGAGAAATTTTCATGCTTTCATTTCCTCCTTTTACATCAAAAGCGAGAATGCATAGCACCCTCGCTTTCTCTGCTGTCAATTCATGCTCTGTTGCTTGTTACGCAAGCTCCGGCGTCTCCCACAGATTCAGCTTTACGCCGATACCTTTTGCCAGCGCGTTGCGGTACACGATGGTTCCCCATGCGATATCTTCAATAGGCATACCGCCTACAGAATAGATGACGATCTCATCCGGGTCTCTATGTACAGGTATTTTACCCATAATAACGTCTCCTAAATCATCCACCTGCTCAGATTTCATCCTGCCTTCCGCAATCAGATCCATTACGCGGACTGCAGGAATCGGCACGATGTGATAAGCATTGGGCTTCATCTCTTCCTCCCATGCCTCGTAGAGTTTGATATTATCCGTCACGGTTCTGGCGCGGTTAATAATGAAATCATCATCAAACCGGAGTGCCGCCGTAGACTCAATAACCGCGCCGGGCTTAATCCACTCTTCCGCGATATAGGGATAGAGCGCCGGATCGCCTGTAGGAGAGGAGGTGGACACAGATACGATATCGCTGTCACGCACCGCTTCCTCGATGGAATCCACCGCGTACACTTCCACGCCCGGATATTCTTCCTGTACATACTGGATGAACGCATCCAGGGAGGCTTTGCCGCGCCCTTTGACCTTGACTGTTTTAAGGCCCGGTCTTACTGCCATAGCCGCCGCCAGCGCGGTCTTAGACATAACGCCGGGACCGACGATGCCAATGGTCGCCGCATCCTCTTTTGCAAAATATTTAAATCCGACGCCCGGTACCGCGCCGGTTCTGTACGCGGACAGAATGTTGGCGGACATAAAGGCAAGCGGCGCGCCGGTATCTTTGTCATTCAGAATCAGCGTGAGAATAGAACGGGGCAGTCCTTTCTCCTTATTCGCCACATTGGAGCCGTACCACTTCATACCCGCCATATCGAAGGGCGCTCCCAGATATGCAGGCATCGCCATATATCTGCGGTCGGGGCCGTCTATCGGCATTTCCGGAAAAGGCGATTTCTCCGGGAACATTACCATACAGCCGTGGGAGTTGCCATTGGCGCCGCCCATCCGGTAGTCGCCTATTTTCAACAGCTTAAACATTTCCTCCATGGCCTCCACACAGCCCGCCATGTCTTTCACGCCCGCTTTAATCATGTCCTCCTCGCTTAAATATAAAAAATCAATTCTGGGATAGTCCATTTTCTTTTCCTCCTTATCAGGCCGCATTCTTCTGTTGACGCCTGTTTTTCTTATTTCTTATGTGCGGCGTTCCGGCGCACAATCATGTACAAATCATTCTCCATGGCCATCACGTCCTTCATTGGCACAGCCTTGAACAAGGGCTTTTTCATGACCTTCTTAATCCAGACGACAGCGTAGATACCAAGCGCCAGGAAAATACCGATACAGATTTGATAAATCAGTAACCGCGTCTCGGGATTGCCGTCTATATTGACAATCATGAAGATATTTCCGGCGATTCCCAGTACAGGAATCACAGGACCCAAAGGAACCTTGAAGGTCCTCGGCGCTTTCGCCAGCTTCTTTCTGAGAATCAGCACATTGACATTGGAAATCACATACGCCACCATCCAGAAGACACAGCCAATCAGAATCAGGAATGACAATTGATCGCTGGTGGATAGCCCTGTGGCGTTTATGACAATCATAATACCGCCGATTAGAAGTATTCCCACATAGGGCGCGCCTTTCTTATTCCGTTTCTGGAAAACTGCCGGCAGCAGATTGATTTTCGCCATTCCGGCGCATATATACGGCAGCGAACTGATAACGGAATTCACGGTACTGACTACCGCGAAGATAGACACCAGTATCATCCAGATGCTTCCTGCCGTTCCCAGCAATGAATTGCCGTAGAAAATATGAGGCGATGTATTAACGGCAAGCTCTCCCCAGTCCGTGTAATTGTGCATGCCGAAAATCACCAGAATTTCCATGCCGCATACGATCAGGAGGCTGAGCACCATCCCGAGGGGTACGTTTCTCCTCTCGTTCTTCACGCTCTTGGAAATGGGAATAATAAACTCACAGCCCAGGAACAGGAAGAACGCCAGACCCACCAGAGAGAAGATATCAGAAGGAGAAGACGAGAGCACAAAGGGCTGCTCGATTCTCTCTCCCGTACCGATTCCGAGGCTTCCCATAATCCCCATAACCACAAGGGAGAGAATCAGTCCGTAAGCAACAAGATTCTGTATTTTGGCAAACATGTCGATACCGTTTAAATTGGCGATGATCAACACAACCAGCAGAATGACACAGAACACGCCGGACGGAATACTGGTGTCGAAAACCGCGTTGATGGAGTTGCCAAACATAGCGCACTCCACGGAACCGCAGATTGTATTGCACACCAGATACCCGCCTACCATCGATACAATCGCCGCGAAGGGTCCCATACACGCCAGGGTGTACTGCGCCAGGCCTCCCGTCAGATTCGGCATCAGCGCATTTAATTCCGCCATAGACAATGCCGTACAGATATTAATCGCACAGGCAATCAGCATCGCATAGACAAATGAAGTCCCGATAGCCCCGGCGCCCTGTCCGAGAGACATCAGACAGCTTGTGGCTACAATAAGTCCCACGCCGGTCGCGATGACGCTGGGTAATCCTAATTTCTTTTCCATACACATCTCCTCCATAACCTAACATGCTTTCGTAACGCTCCCTGCTGCCTCTATGCCAGCGCGTCCATTCCCTCTTCTCCGGTTCTGACGCGGATAACCTGGCTAATGGGCGATACGAATATCTTGCCGTCTCCGATGTGTCCCGTATATAATTCTTTCTTAATCAGTTCGATAATTTTATCTACGATTTCATTCTCTACGATTATCGTAATCATCTGTTTGGGCAGCAATTCCATCTCCGCGTGAAGCTCTGTCTCATATTCATAAGTACCCTTCTGCACGCCGCAGCCGATTACCTGCGTTACCGTCATGCCGCTGACTCCGGCCTTGCTCAACGCCGCTTTTAACGCCGTCAGCTTATTCATAGATGTTATAATTTCGATTCTTGCAAATTCCATAACCGTTCTCCTCTCTTAACATAAGAAAAACGCCTGAGCAGCTTCATGCCGTCAGACGTCTTTGCCTTGTGCCTTATTTATTTATACATCACTTTACACTTTGTATCAGAATAAAAATTGTATAAATCAGAACCCCATTGTCATTACCGAATCCTGATATCGATACTTCTGTATCCTCAGCTTCTGTTCTCGTTCTCTATGACCCTGTCCACATATTCTTCCTTCTTCCGGTAATCCAGATATTTCTTAGGCGTCATCCCCGCATACCGTTTGAAATCCCTGATAAACTGCGCCTGATCATAATACCCCAGCGCCACAGCGGCATCCGTCATCTTATCCGGCGCGCCGTAGTTGAGAAATTCCAGCGCCCACTGGAATTGTATGATCTTACAGAAAGTCTTCGGCGAAAAGCCAAGCTCCTCCACAAACACCTTATTAATATACCGCTCGCTGTAGCCTGTCAGCTCCTGAAGCTGCGATACCTTGATTTTACCGTCCGACTGGTATACGAGCCGCTTCACCTCCAGGACAAGCTCCTGCTTGCCAAAAGGCTTCTCCTGCCTGCGTACCGCCTTCGTATACTGCTGCAGGAAAATACGGATTCTCTGATAGAAATCATATTCCTCTGCCATAACGTCATACAGATGCGTATCTTCCAGTACTTCAGCCAAAGGCAGCTTCCGGTTCACCAAATCCTTCTGCCGTATATTCAGACCCGCGGGCTGATACCCCGGCATAAACCGCACGCCGAACACATCGCTTGCGCTTTCCCACAGATGCTTCTCATAGGTCAGCACGCTGCCGCACACGAAGCTCTCTATCCTGCCGTCGGGCCGATATTCAAACAGCATATCCACGCAGCCGTCCGGCACGACTCCAATCTCTTTCCTGTCATGCAGCGCGAAACGATAGAAATGGGATATCCCCTGCTGCAGAAAGACTTCCTGATAAAAAGCATCTGTTTCCAGTACAAAATACGGTTGTGTAGGCTTTAATTTATCTTTTTTCCATTGCATACGCTATCTCATTGATTCCCTCTATATTTTAGCCCTAAATCTGTCATAGCGCAAGTCGCTTAAATCCACGTGAGTCGTACCGTCCACAATCAGCTCCGCAAGCTGGCTTGCCGCGCCCGGCGCGATGCCGAAACCGTGTCCGGTGAATCCACAGGCAAGCACCAGACCGGGAACCTCTTCCACATTGCCCAGAACCGGAACGCCGTCCACTACCTTATCCATCCAGCCCGCCCAGGTGCGCACAATCTTCGCGTCTGAGAGAATAGGGAAATATTTCATAATGCCGCGGCAGATACAAGGCGCTGTCAGGGAGTTGGTTACGGGCGTTCCATTGTCCTTCGTAAAGCCTTCCAGACCGGAAGAGCCGCCGAACACGAAGGAGCCGTGTTTCGTCTGATGTCCGTAGAAATCCGCTTCCGCCGTACCTAACATCTGGTCGAACATATGAGGCTCCGCCTCTGTCACCAGCGCTTCCAGCATCGCCGCCTGCATAGGAATATCAATTCCCACACTGGCCGCAATCTTCCTGCTGTCAAGACCTGCTGCCAGTACCACTGTTTCTCCCTCGTATACGGTATTCTCCGTAATGACCTGCCGAAGCTTTCCCTTGATTTTCTTTAACCCTGTCACTTTCTCTCCGGTAATAAAATGAACGCCCAGCCTGCGCGCCATTTTATAATACCCAAGGGTAGTGGTAAGCGGATTCGCGTGCCCATCCGTAGGACACCAGCTTGCGCCAATGACCTCCTGAGACAGATAAGGATTAATCGCCCTTACCTCGTCACCATCTATCATCCGCACATCCAGGCCTACCGCCACGGCACGGTCCGTCAATCCCTGCAGAATCTGCAGATGCTTCTCTGTCTTGCCAAGACGCAGATTGCCGTCCTGATGATATTCACAGTCCACTTCCAATTCCTCGGAAAGCGTAGGCCAATAATGCTGTATGCCATACATGACAAGGGGCAGCTCTCTGGGATCGCGTCCCGACTGGCGCACGCCACCTCCGTTTCGTGAGGAGCCGCCGTTGCCGATATGGTCGCTTCCTTCCAGCACAATGACAGACGTCCCCTTTTTCGCCAGGTAATAAGCAGTTGCACAGCCGATGATACCGCCGCCGATAATAACAACTTCCGCACAGTTACTCATCTCATTCGTCCTCCTTTCCTTCATTTGCCAGAACATGCATCTCGATGGGACGCATAGGCACTCTGGAGGTGGCAGGCTCCAACTGTGCCGGGGAAATATTAAGCTCCCGCGCTACGATTCCTTTAACCAGCTTCGCGCAGGTCTGCCCCTGGCACAGTCCCATGCCGGTTCTTAAATACCTGCGGATTTCCGTCAGGGTAAACATACCGTCGTGCACCGCTTTTCTGATTTCTCCCTTGGTAATCTCTTCACATCTGCAAATAATCATATCGTCGTCCGGCGCCGGAACAAAGGCTCCGATATCCCTCGACCTGTCATTGATCTGATTCATCTTAATACACTCCCTCCTGATATCCCTGCATTAACCTTTCTTATAGAATCTGGCCCGCATCGCATACTCTGCAGGCACCTTCATGGTAAGCAAATTCGTCTTATCAAAAGCAGGAATGCTCTTAACACCGATAATCTGTGCTTCACACACCCTGCTGCCGTCTCTTCCCAGCGCGTCTCCCTTCTCTCCCACCACCGGAAGCGGCAGAAATTCATAGGGAATGGTTATACTCGCGTAGCCTTCCTCGTAGGTCTCATCCACCAGGAAAATCGCCTGACCGGAACAGGACGCCACGCACATGCCGCAGCCTACGCACTCAGAGCCTTCTTCTACCGCCGGAAGCGCCGTGATATTGCTGCCGATACGGATACAGTGTTTCGGGCAGGCATCCTGACAGGGGTTACAGGGAATATTCTGCGTGCACTCCATCACCGGATGAATGCCTTTGGCATGTGTCACACCGGGAAACCTCTCAATCTCTTCATCCGCTACGAAACCATGCTTTAACAGATTCTTCGACACCGGAATGCCTTCGTCTGTAGTCTCGATATCTTTGCCTCTGTTCTTCGGTGCAAACATGCCTTGCCGAAGCCCGTCTAAGGCCTGGTCCAAATCAGCCAGATTCCTGTCCATCTCCTCTTTGTCCATGTAACCCAGATACTCTGCCGCCGCAATACCTGCCATTCTGCCCTCAATCATGGCAGAACTTGCTTCCTCGATACCGGACACATCGCCCGCCACAAACACACCGGCCAAAGACGTGCGCCCATACTCGTCACAGACAGGAACCTGACCGCCCCGCTTCGGATTATCCTCCATTTCGCAGCCCGCCATCTTAAGAAGCTGGGACATGGGCGACAACCCAACCGCCAGACAGATCGTATCCACATCAAAATGCTTCTCCGTACCCGGTATGAACCGGAAATGACTGTCCACCTCCGCAATCGTGACTCCCGTCACGCATTCCTCGCCCTCCGCTTTCACAATTGTATGAGATAAATAAAAAGGCACGCCCGTTCTCGCCACCTTGGCCGCATGGACGCCGTAGCCTCCCACCTTCGGCGCGGCATCTACCAGCGCCACTACCTCACAGCCGCACTGTAATAGCTGGAAGCTGACCACGAGGCCCACATTGCCGGAGCCTAACATCAGCACCTTATTGCCCGGCTTCACACCATGCAGGTTCATCATCGTCTGCGCCGCACCCGCGCCGATCACGCCGGGCAGCGTCCAGCCCTCGAAGGTCACCATATTTTCCGACGCGCCGGTAGCGATTATCACTGCGTCGCCTTTATAATGATGCACCGCTTCTCCGATACGCACAACCACTTCTTTATCCTGATACAGACCAATCACTGTGGCATTCAGCACCACTTCCACGCCTGCCTCGTCCGCCTCCTTCAGTAACTGCTCGCCGATGACGAAGCCTCTGATTTTCGCCTTATGCTCCTTAGAGCCGAAGAATTTATGTATCTGCTTAAAAAGCTGCCCGCCCGGCTTCTCATTCTCATCAAACACCACGGTCTTAAGTCCTCTTTTCGCCGCCTCTACGGCTGCCGAAAGGCCGGAAGGACCTGCGCCGACTATAATCAAATCATAACGTTTCATGTTAATACCCTTGCCTTTCTGTCAACTTCAAACTTAAATACGCACACAAATGTCCATTTCTGTTCTTACTGCTCTTCAAACGGCTTCCCGCTTACGCCGTACTGCGTCTGTACTTTCATACCCTCCTTAAGCGGCGTAACACAGGTACGGATATTAGGCTTGCCGTCCACCACCATAACACAATCCGTACATCTGCCAATAGCACAGAAAATGCCCCGGGGCTTATGCTCCTTCTTCGTATAACGGTGAACCATCAGTCCCGCCGCTTTAAGCGCCGCCGCAATCGGCTCGCCCTCGTACCCTTCCACCTGCCTGTCATTATAAGTAAAGGTTACCTTTCTTCCCTTCTCCGGCACTCCCAATATCGGATGCTCCGCAATCCTGTTTTCCATATCCCTCATCCTTTCCCGATAGATTCTTATTCCCGCCAATAGAAAACTTTCTATTAGAATCCTGAAACGACAGAAGGTACCTGTCCCGACGTCCTTGTCGGTGCAGATACCTTCCTTCTTATGCCGCGGCCCTGCGTCTTTCACCCAAAGCGCTGCAACGTTGTTATTGCTATCTTATCACAAATAACCGTATTAAATTGTAAAAATCGGAACACCCTGCCAGATTATGCTTCCTCCGGAATCCATACTCTCATCTGATTCAGCCCCCGGTTGCCCCAGGTATAATAAGGCACTAACGTTACCCTGCACGCTTCCTCCGCCGGCGCGTCGAAGCTGTAAAGCTCGTCGCTTACGGTCTCACGATAACCCTCCGCATACAACTCCTGTATGCCGCACAGCTTATCAGGCAGATATTCGCTGACCGTAATCTCACCATCTTTTTTCAGGCTTACGGATAAAATATCATTTTCATTATCAACACCTTCGATGCAGTAGATCAGCGGACCTCTCTGAATCGCCACCCTGCCTGTATTGGCAGATACCTTATTGCTTGTATACACTCTTCTGACAGATAAATCAAGCTCTACCGTCACTACGTCCTTCGCACTGTAATTGCCGTGAAGATATGCGTAGCCGTCCTTTATCTCACATCTTACCTCTCTGCCGTTTAAGGTAATCTTCGTATTCCGGCTCCATGCCGGAATGCGGATGGCCAGCGGTACATACATCGTCTCCTGCTCCGGTGCGAAATGATACCTGATTTTATTGTCATAAGGATATGCCGTCTCCAACGTAACCTTGCCGCCGAAGCTGTCGCTTAAATCCAGCGTTCCCCCTACAAACAGGTTAGAGAACAACGCGCCCGGAATCACATGCCACGCGTATTCCGCAATAGAAGACAACAGTCTCGCCACATTAGGCGGACAGCAGGCGCAGGCAAACCACTTCGGTCTCACCGGAAGAGCGTGCTTATGAGTCTGCGCTTCCCCGGAAATGCCCGGCAGTACCTCCAGCGGATTCACATAGAAGAACTTCGTTCCATCAAGCTGCATTCCCGCCAGTACGCAGTTGTACAGCGCCCGCTCCATTACGTCCGCATATTTGCCCTTTCTCTCCAGATACAGCATCTTATTGGAAAAGAAAATCAGACCGATAGCGGCGCAGGTCTCCGCATAAGCAGTATCGTTCGGCAGATGATAATCCTTCGTAAAGGCTTCCCCTTCATAGGCGGAGCCGATAGCGCCCGTCACATACATCCTGCGCTGGGTAATATTATTCCAAAGCGTCCTGCATACTTCCGTCAGAGTCGTATCGCCCGTCTCCATCGCGGCATCCGCCATACCGGTGTAGAGATATACGGCTCTCACCGCATGTCCCACGGCCTTATCCTGTTCTCTCACAGGGGCGCCGTTCTGCGCATATTCCTTATCCCCGGGATCCGCACCCCATACCGTCCAGTTCCGCTTCTCCTTTTCCTTCACAAAGTATTCACTGTCCACTCCGCGCATATTGATAAAATGCATCGCAAGCTCTTTGTACCGCTCTTCCTTCGTACAGCGGAAAAGCCGCATCAGCGCAAGCTCAATCTCAGGATGACCCGGATAGCCCTCTGCGCCCTCCTCGATAAAATGCTTATAGATATGGTCCGCCATACCGCACATGATTTCCAGCAGCCTGGACTTGCCTGTACACTCCGCATAAGCAACCGCCGCCTCAATCATATGTCCGGCGCAGTACAGCTCATGGGCTTCCTGCAGATTCGTCCACCGCTTGTCAGGCTCCTTCACCGTGAAATACGTATTCAGATAACCATCCTTCTGCTGTGCCTCTCCAATCAGTTCAATAATGTCGTCGCACCGCTTCTCCAGTTCCGCATCCGGATTCTGCGCCAGCGAATAAGCCGCACCCTCCAGCCACTTGGCTACATCACTGTCCTGAAATACCATACCGTAGAATTCTCCGTCGCAGGCTCCGGTCTTAATCTTCTTCGCCGCCATACGGAAATTCTCAATGCAATGACTCTTCTCCGCGCCCTCGATCTGATCATTCAATGCCTTTTCCTGATAAGGAAGCACCACATCTTTGACCAGCTTCTCATAACGGTTAAAAAAGCCAACTCCTACTTCAAATTTTCTCACTAGTTTTAAATCGCCCATCTGCATACCCTCCGTTTGTCCATACTGACCGCGCCGGATCGTCTGAAATCTCCTTACAGAGCTTCTTCCCCGCAGTCTCTATATTATGTATTATAATCTTATGTAATCTCTCACAAAATGGAAAATTTTCTTAATTATTTGTATTATTTTCCGATTTGTCAGATGCCAGGCACATAAGTCCTCCGGTATTCGCTGGGAGAACACCCACGCTCTCTTCGGAATACCTTACTGAAATAGAATACGTCGGCAAATCCAGCCATCTGCGCGATCTCCGTAATGGGCTTATCGGTTTCCTTCAATAACTGCTCCGCCCTGCGAAGCCGCAGCATACACTGGTATTCCTTAATAGTCTGTCCCGTGGCTTCCTTAAATAAGGTTCCGGCATATTTATAAGAAAGCCCGCAGACATCCTCGATATCCTGTGCGCAGAAGCCCTGCGCGTAATGCTGCCTGATATATTCCCGCAGCTTCTTCACATATTCGCTGCCCACCGAATCATCCTGCGCGCTCTTCGCACACTCTAAGAAGATCTGCCACAGCCTTACGGATGCCTGAGGTATGTTGCCATGCACATGCGCGTCCAGCATCTTCTCGAAATCCCTCTTAATCTGCGTCCGCTCGCTGCAGTCCGTTAATTTCGGGAGTGTAACGTATTTCTCATTGGCATGCCTTTCCAGACATACCTTGGTATCATAATAGATGCCCTGAGGAAGCTCCTCCATCTGCGGCGCAGGCTCTTCACAATAGAAATGGGCATAATACCATGCGGAACCCGGCTCGAAGGATTTCTCCCCCCAATGATGCACGCCGCTCTTCAGGAAAAAAAGCTGCTGCGGCGCAATCCGGTACGTAATCCCATCCTCTATAATCTCCATGGCTCCCTGTAAGAGATAGATTGCCACATGAAAAGGCGCCGTTCTGTCTGCATGGATCATGGTTCCTAATGTGATACTGTAATCTGCCTCGCATATAAAAGGCATTGCATTGCACGGAATCTTAAGCAGATGCTTGTCCATTTCAGAATCCTTTCTATCATATATGTATGATCCGACTTTATTAACCGGTCGATTCAAATATAGTTAAATATTTTATCTTAACGTTATTGCTGTCGTATGTTCTATTATATAAAAAAATTCAGGGATTCGTCTATCATTCGGCACTGTTATTTTACGGCGCTTTGATAATCTGCACAATCAATATATTGCATGAAATATTCCATGCAGAATAATTTATACAATATTTAGTGATCTCGAAAATACACCATTTCAATTTAGAATATTTGCAAAATATTTTTCTACATGTAAAAAACTGTTTTGCTCTTGCTGACCTTTCTTTTTCATGATAAAAATTTAATACAACCATTTTCCGGTTGTATCTGTTTTATCTGACATGGTATTCATGTCTTATGTTTATGGTATCCGGCTGCACGGCCAAATACTTCCTGATTTTTATTTTTGGATAGAAGTTCTGTTGCACAAAGACATATTCAAAATCGGTCGATATTTCGTCTGAAAATGTACTTTGATAATTGAATAAGGATCGATACTATGATATAATACCACTTGAAAAGGTGGTGATAATTATGGGAGATGATAATATGAATCAAAATGAACTTGCAGTTTTTGCTTATGCTTGTCAATTGCTGCTTAACAATAAACTGTATCAAGACTTGAATAATCTACTTGAATTTGCAAAAAATAAAGGCGTAACGGTTTCACCCCCGACAACCTTAAACGAACAATTTTAGCAACTTTAAACATACATCTAAAGTATAAGATCTTATTGAATTATCACAATATTATATCCAAAAATAATCACAGAAACAGCCGCATCCTTATGGGTGCGGTTGTTTCTGTGAGTGATCAAACTGCACAATCAATATATTGCATGAAATATTTCATACAGAATAATTTATACAATATCTAGTGATCCCGAAAATACATCATTCTAATTTGGAATATTTGCAAAATATTTTTCTACATATGGAAAGCTGTTTTGCTCTTGCTGATCTTTCTTTTTCATGATAAATATTTAGTACAGCCATTTTCCGGTTGTATCTGTTTTATCTGACATGGCAATCATGTCTTATGTTTATGGTATCCGGCTACACAGCCAAATGATTCCTGATTTTATTTTTGGATAGAAGTTCTGCTGCACAAAGACATATATAAAATCGGTCGATATTCCGTCTAAAAATGTGCTTTGATAATTGAATAAGGATTGATATTATGATATAATACCACTTGAAAAGGTGGTGATAATTTGAATAATGAGGTTAATAATATGACAGACGAACAATTTGAAACCTATAACAAATTATTAGAATTGGTCGAGACACTGATCGATCAATTACCGGATGAAAAGAAAAATGAGTACAAACAAAAAAAGAATGATATACTTCTAAAAAAGTAACATAAAATGTTCTAAACAAATAATGATAGCAACTTTAAACATACATCTAAAGTATAAGATCTTATTGAATTACTACAATACTACATCCGAAAATAATCACAGAAACAGCCGCACCCATATGGATGCGGCTGTCTGTGAGTCCGTCTGAAAGACTCATGGTAATACACTGCATTTCACAATAAACTCTTGTTTATCCAAGTAAAGACAATGCCAACTGATTAGACTGGTTAGCCTGGGACAGCATGGATGTGCCTGCCTGCTGTAAGATATTGTTATTAGAGTACTGTACCATCTCTGTAGCGATATCTGTATCACGAATCTGAGCTTCTGCGGATGTTGTATTCTCTACAACGTTATCCAGGTTATTGATTGTATGCTCTAAGCGGTTCTGAACGGCGCCAAGCTCTGCTCTCTGATCGGAAACCTTCTGAATAGCTTCTTTGATCGTATCAATTGCATTTAAGGCATTGGTATCGTCTGCACCGTCTACCTTTAATCCATTTACGCCAAGTCCCTTAGCGCTCATAGCTTTCAGATTAATGGAAATCTGGTTATTAGATGTAGCATCAGCGCCTACATGCAAAGACAATGTTAAGGCGCCTGTCAAATCTTTCTCACCGGATACCAAAGCAGTATAATCTGCGAGTTTAACTTTATTGCCAAGCGCATCATAGGCATCCGGTGCATCTACTCTGGCTACCGTATTACCATCTGTATCTAATGAAAAATAATTATCCAATGCATTTGCCGCAATTTTATTTCCATCTCTATCGTAAATAGCAGCGATTTCATCCTTAACCTGAGCCGCAGTTGCTTTTGTGGCTGTAATAGTCGTGCTGATATTTACATCCGGATCTCCCTTCTTTGCAACTGCAGTGCCACCTCCTACTTCGATGGTTGCAATTGCATTACCATTTACATCCTGAATCTCAAATGATACACCATCAGCTTTAGCAACAGCAGTATAATTAGTACCTGCAGAACCGTTTAAAGTAAGCTTATATCCTTCCGTTGCTGCGGCATCTGTTGCTGGCCAAGAAGAACTGTATTCGATAGCTGCTCCTTGGCTGACTAAAGCCTTAGCAAGGGCATTCTGGTCATCCTGTTTAGCATTTACATCAAAAGTAACTTCCATGGTAAGCCCGTTAGCTGCTTCAAGCTCTGTATCACCATCAGCATTTACAACTTTTGCCGCCACACCAGTTGTATAGTTGCCATACTTATAAGTAGCAACTTTAGACACATCCTGATCACCCTTCAACAGATAGGTCTCATTGAACTTGGTTGTCTCAGATACACGGTCGATCTCAGTTGTCAACTGATCCACTTCATTCTGGATCGCTTCACGGTCGGACTCAGACATTGTGCCGTTAGCAGCTTTTACTGATAACTCGTTCATTCTCTGCAGCATATCCTGCACTTCATTTAATGCACCTTCTGCTGTCTGCACGCAGGAGATACCGTCCTGTGCATTAGCGGAAGCCTGTGTAAGACCTCTGATCTGCTTTCTCATTTTCTCACTGATTGCAAGACCTGCTGCGTCATCTGCCGCACGGTTAATCTTATAACCGGAAGAGAGCTTCTCTGTGGACTTAGCCTGCGCGCTTGTTGTGATTCCTAACATTCTGTTAGAGTTCATTGCTGTGATATTGTGTTTTACTACCATACTGTTTTCCTCCTTGATTTTGCGTGACGGCAAATCCGTTTGCCGCATTATTGTTTTGATTTTCAGAGTTTGCGGAGCAAATCTCTGTATCTAGCCGTTTTTAGGCTAAATGTTTTATAATAATCCCGAAGCCCCCAGGATGCTCCGGACTATTACCGCTCTGTACCGCCGTTTTCCGGCGGCGCTTTAACTTATCAATGCTTTCTGACGATTTCCTGTTTATTTATTCTTTTCGTGAATTTCTCACTTTTGACAGCGTCATTCACCACGATACGCTTCTTCCGGTATTTCTCCGGCAGATCCGGTACTGCATAATAATGCGGCAGACTTGCTCTCTCTTCTTCACTTTTCGCATTATTCTCAATGACCTTGCTTCTGACTACATTCAAATCTTTAGGCGCATCTACCATGATTCGTAAGTGATTCTTACTACCGCCCAGAAAGACGATCTTCACATCCTCGCCGATCTGCAGGTATTCCTCTGTGCTCACTGTCAGTCTTAACATGTTCTCAACCTCCCTGTTCTTTCCTAATACTGTGTCCGTATTCGTCAACAATCTGTTCTGCAGATCGCCGGTCAGCATACCGACACGTAATGGCTGCTGCCTTGCAATGTAACTTTCTGTGTGAAAATGTTACATTCACACAAATAGTTGTAAGATAGAAGAAAATATTACATTTAGTTGTAAAGGAGATTACACAATGAGCACAACTGCCCCTATTAAAAACAGAGACAACCTGGAAACATTTAAAAACTATTATCTGGAAGTAAAACCGAATCTGAGAAATTACACGCTGGTAATTTTAGGATTAAACACTGCTTTTCGCATCAGCGATCTATTGAAATTACAATGGAAAGATGTCTATGACATAAAGAAGAAGCAATTTCGGGAACATATCGTTTTAAAAGAACAAAAGACCGGCAAGGAACGTGTGGTGGCAATGAACAGCACCGTACTACAAATACTGGATTATTATTATCAAATCTATAAACTGCCTGAGCCAACCTCCTATCTGTTCCCCAGCGCTAAGAATAAATCTCTTCCCATCACCCGCACACAGGCATACCGCCTGATAAAAGAAGCCGCCATTCACACCGGTCTAGAAGAACATATCAGTTGTCATTCCCTTCGCAAAACTTTCGGATACCACGCATGGAAACAAGGCGTCCCGCCTGCCATGCTCATGAATATTTACAATCATTCTTCTTATAAGATCACCAAACGTTATCTCTGCATAGAACAAGATGAACGGGACGATGTATACCGCAATATTCATTTATAACATGATACAAGGTTTCAGAATGTGCATTCGGCTGAGATTGAGGGAAAAGGGAGAATGCAGGTGGAATTTAGTTTGGCAATTTAGAATTGAAAAAGAAATTAAAAAATTTTAAAAAAAGACCTAAAGTTCCAAAAATAAACTCCGATATATTGTATGTAACAAAGAAAACGCAACATTTTCATACAAAATGTTGCGTTTTTATTATACCCTGTCTATTAAAAAATATTCTAAAAGAAGCATTGACAAGTACTCCGTAAATGTTGTATTATCTTAATTGTCCGTAATAGCGGGGTGTGGCTCAGCTTGGTAGAGCGCTACGTTCGGGACGTAGAGGCCGCGTGTTCGAATCACGTCACCCCGATTGCACTGAAACCGGAAGCATTGGAAGCTTCCGGTTTTTATTTTCGTCTTCTGTTTTTACCTTTTACTTAATCTCCCCGTACTTTTCTGAGCACGACGCTATCCTTCTACTTTCTTCCCTCTCCACACTCCGCTGGCGTATCGAAGCACACAGACCACCGCCGTCATCGTCCAGGTAGCCGCCGTCGTAATCCAGATTCCCCAATAGCCAAGCTGCGGAATCCTGGTGAAGATCTGCGAGAACACGATTCTGCAGGCCACCTCTGTAAAGCCGTTCGCCACCGCAAAAGCCGTATCCCCGCACCCGTTTAAGAGCGCCCGGGGAATATAAATCATACCCAGAGCGAAATAGCACAGACTGTTTATCTTTAACGCCGTAACACCCATGGCAATAACCTCCGGCTCTATGACGAAGAAGCCGATAATCTGCTCGCCGAACAGATACGCAATCGGAATCAGAATCATACTGAAGCCAAGCACAATCCACACGCACTGCCAATATCCCTTTTTCACACGATCCTTGAATCCCGCGCCCATATTCTGCCCGGTGAAATTAGTGAGCGCCGTTCCTAGGGAAGCATAGGGCTGCTGTACAATCTGTTCGATTCTTCCTATGATCGTATAGGTCGCCATCACCGTAGCGCCGAATTGATTTACCACACCCTGCAGAGCGATGCAGGACACCGCTATCATAGAATTCTGTAACGCTACCGGAATCCCCAGCCGGAAAGCCCTGCCGACCACGCTCATATCGAGGGCGCACTCTTCTTTTGCAATCTTAAAATACGGCACCTTCAGGCAGGCATAGATCAGACAGGCTGCCGCCGATACAATCTGGGCAATCAACGTCGCGAAGCCCACACCGAACACTCCCATATTAAACTGCAGCACAAATAACAAATCCAGTACTACGTTGACGATGCTGGACAAAATCAGGAAATAGAGCGGCGATTTAGAATCACCAAGGGCACGCAGCACCGCCGCAATCCCGTTGTAGAATGCGACCGATATAATTCCCACGCTGATGACCCGCATATAGGCTACTGCGTCTCCTATAATTTCATCCGGCGTGGATAACAAACGATGTATCTGAGGTGCAAAGATATAGGAAACAACCGTCACGATAACGGAAGCCGCAATCAGAAGATACGCACCGTTGACAATAGTCCTCTTGATCTCCCTTTCTCTCTTCGCTCCGAAATACTGCGCAATCAGGATTCCGATACCGATGGCAAGCCCCGAGCTTAATGAGAAGAAAAGAAAATTCACGGAACCGCAGGAGCCTACCGCCGCAAGCGCGTTAGCGCCCACATAGTTTCCCACTATCACAGAATCTACCATATTATATAACTGTTGAAAAACATTCCCTATCAAGAGGGGTATCGTAAATTTTATAATCAATCGAAGGGAATTTCCCTCGGTCATATCCGTTATATTCTGATTCATAACCATTCCTCCAGTAAAGCTGTTTCTTTTTCCCGTTATATCACGTTCCCTATTCACAGTAAATGATTTTTTTTGATGAAAATTTGAACTATTATGCTTATTTCTAAATCATACAGAAATAAGCTCTGCTTTTAAAAATATTTTTACACAAAAGTTGACATCATTTTATTTTAAGACTATAACTATATCGACGGCATTAACTATATAATTGGAGGAAATTGTTATGGAAGCATATGAAGTATTAAGAGATCTGGCTATCATTCTGTTTTTCGCCAAAGTATTCGGTATTCTGGCCAGAAAATGTAAAGCGCCGCAGGTCGTCGGACAGATTATCGCAGGGCTTATAATCGGTCCTTGTGTCTTAGGATGGGTCGGACAATCTGACTTCATTACACAGATGGCGGAAATCGGCGTTATCATTCTCATGTTCGCAGTAGGCCTGGAAACTGACTTAAAGGAATTGATCAAAACCGGTCCGGTCGCTTTCCTGATTGCCTGCGTGGGTGTTTTCGTTCCGCTCTTATTTGGCACATTATTATATATGGCATTCTACGGCGCAGCTCCCTGGGGAAGCGAAAACTTCTATAAAGCGGTTTTTATAGGAACCATTATGACTGCCACCAGCGTCAGCATCACCGTGGCTTCCCTGCAGGAGCTTGGTAAGATCAAGAGTAAGGTCGGCACCACGATTGTGAGCGCGGCGATTATCGATGACGTAATCGGCATCATCGTCCTGACCTTCGTGATTGGATTTAAGAACCCCACTTCCAATCCGGGTATGGTTATCGTGAAGACAATAGCATTCTTCGCTGTTGCCATTATCGGCGGTTTCCTTATCTTTAAGATCTTTCTGGAACTGGACAGCCGTTACCCGCATACAAGACGTATTCCTATCGTCAGCCTTGCATTCTGCTTCGCCTTATCCTATGTAGCGGAGAAGTATTTCGGCATTGCCGATATTACCGGCGCATATGTAGCGGGAATCGTGTTGTGCAACCTAAGCGATAATGAATATATCGAGCGTAAGATCGATGTCAGCTCCTACATGATCTTCGGTCCGATCTTCTTCGCCAGCATCGGTTTGAAGACCTCCTTCGATTCCATGAACGGCAAGCTGTTCGCTTTCTGTATCTGCTTCGTTATTACGGCCCTTCTCGCCAAGATTATCGGCTGCGGCTCGGTCAGCAAGCTGTGCAGATTCAATTGGTCCGACTCTTTGAAAATCGGCGTCGGCATGATGACCAGAGGAGAGGTCGCCCTGATTGTAGCCCAGAAAGGACTTGCCGCGGGACTTCTGACAGCGGATTATTTTACGGCAGTTATCCTGTTGATTCTGGTGTCTTCCATCGCGACGCCTATTGTATTGAAGCTTCTATATTCCAAAGATTTGAATACTGCAGGCGCGCAGTCATAGATTGTGTGAATTACACATCAGGGCAAATGACGGATAAAACAAAAACTCTATGGATGCTTCGGCTTCCATAGAGTTTTCATTTTTAGCATTCCCTGATCTTATTTCAGCGCGTTTTCGATTTCCGCTTCCAGTTCTTCCTGAGGTACAGCCCCTACAATCGTAGCGATTACTTCCCCTTTTACGAAAATCTTCATCGTGGGAATGGACATTACCCGATACATTCTTGCAAGACCGTCCTCGTCGTCGATGTTGCATTTTCCTACTTTGACCCTGCCGTCATATTTCTCTGCGAGAGCGGCAACCACGGGCGCCATCATCTTGCAGGGACCGCACCAGTCTGCATAGAAATCCACCAGCACCGGCACTTCCGATGCCAATACCTCACTGTCAAAATTAGCTGCTGTAAATTTGTGTTCCATCATTGCCTCCTTTTCCAAAGCGCTTCGCTTTTTCGTAAATCAACATGTAATTTAAGCTCTCTGTCTGGAAATAATATATTTATAAATCGGATTTCCCATGGAAGAGAACCTTTCTTCATATTCCGTCATCACATTGCCCTGCATCATCTCCGGGTCGTGGTGCAAATCCTCAGTCATCTGCTGAAGCCGCCAGCCCGCCGGTTCCAATTCCTCCAGAGCGAACCGGAATAAATCATGATTATCCGTCTTAAATTCTATCACACCCTCCGGTATTAGTATTTCATCATACCGCTTCAAAAATTCACGGGACGGCAGCCTTCTCTTCGCGTGCCTGTCCTTGGGCCAGGGGTCTGAGAAATTCAGGTAGATTCTGTCTACCTCGTCTCTGTCAAATACGGACGTAATTTCTTCCGCTTCCATACGGATAAAAAACAGATTCGGCAGCGGATCTTCCTCCATCTTCTGTATACCACGGAGCAGGACGCTTGAATATTTCTCAATCCCTACGTAATTTATATCGGGATTGCTTCTCGCCAGATCCATAATAAATCTGCCTTTTCCCATGCCGATCTCAATACGGATCGGACGCTCATTTCCGAAGCGTTCATGCCATCTGCCCTTATGTTTTTCCGGTTCATGAATCACATAATCGCTTTCCGCGATCATCTCTTTAGAACCGGTTATGTTACGAAGTCTCATATTCGTTCCTCTTTATTTATTCTGATTTCATTTTATACGTACCCTTATTCTACACTATTTTACATTCTTCGCAAAGTCCTTGTTTTAGAAACATTACTCGATCAGATTTTGTATTTTTTGTGAATTGACTACAGTTTTTCCGAAAAATAGTGTATGATTATAAGGAATGTAAAAAACAGGATATACTATGATTATAACTGACAGCTTAACATACATTGCCGCCCTGTCGGCATATACTGCATCATAGACAGAAAGGTTACAAGACAATGCTCTTTTCACATATAAAACATTTGAAATCCAAAGGGAAGCCTATCGCTTGCCTGTTTGTTTCCGTTTCCCTTTTTTTAGGGGGAATCTGCTCTGATACCCTCACCGTCTGTGCCACCACAGAGGAGCTTGAAGCCGAGGCTGAGGAGCGCAAATCCCTTCCAATCCAATCCAACGAAATCGATAACTGGCCGATAGGACCTGAGGTCAGTGCGGAAGCCGCCATTGTAATGGACGCCAACACGGGCGTGATTCTTTATGCGAAAAATATTCACGAAAAGCTCTATCCTGCCAGTACTACCAAAATTATGACCTGCCTTCTGGCCATGGAACAGGGCAATCTGGACGATATGGTAGAATTTACCAGGGAGGCTGTCTTCACTGTCCCCGCTGATGGCTCCAATATGGGTATGGACGCCGGAGAATCCATTACTATGGAACAATGCCTCTACGGTATCCTGGTCGGTTCAGCCAACGAAGTAGCCAACGCGGTGGCGGAACACATCGGCGGCACAATAGACGGTTTCGTCGCCATGATGAACGAGCGCGCCAATGCGCTTGGGTGCACTGATACCCATTTTGTCAATGCCAACGGCCTGTATGACGATGATCACTACACCAGCGTCTATGATCTGGCGCTGATTTCTCATGCTTTTTTCCAGAATGAAATGCTGTCCAAAATCGGCAACACCTCCCGTTATCATTTCGAGGCGACTGCCACCCAGCCGGACGATTTCTACCTGAATAACAAACATAAATTGATCAATGGCGAGATCCCATACGACGGTATCTGCGGCGGCAAGACAGGGTTTACCAACGAAGCCAGACAGACCCTCGTCACCTGCGCGGAGCAGAACGGCATGAAACTGATTTGCATCGTATTCAAAGAGGAATCTCCCGCACAGTTCACCGATACGGTAGAGTTATTCGATTATGGCTTCCACAACTTCCAGATCATGAACATCTCGGAGAACGAAAGGAGCTATACCATAGAGCCTACCGGATTTTTTCAGATTGGTAACGATATCGTCGGCAGCTCCAATCCGATTCTGTCCATAGACACCGACAGCTACGTCATCATACCCAACACCGTATCCTTCGGCGATCTGGATTCTGAGATCGATTACAGCGTATCCGATGAAAACCGAATCGCACAGATCAACTATTCCTATCATGATACCTATGTGGGCAGCGCCTATCTGAATCTTGCGGGAAACAACGTATCATCCTACGATTTCGACACGAACATGACTGCTGCCGATATCAGTGTGGAGAGGACAGAAGCCGAACCCCAACAGGATACAATCTTTATCAATGTAAAGAAGGTTCTTATAAGCGTGTTGGTTCTTGCGGCGGCTGTCATTATCTTATTCGTTCTGCGGGCGTTGATTATCAACAACAAAAACGCAAACCGCAGGAAAAACCGGGTAAAAAGAAAACAAAGCCGGAGGGCAAGAATCCGCTCCGACTTTGACGATTTTGACTTTTAAAATCAGGCAGCCATTTATGTTAAGGTTCCTGCTTACACAATTCATGCAATCATTGAGGGTGCTTCTTATGCGCCCTCTTTTCTTTGCGCTGCTGCCTGGATTTCTCCTGTCTCTCGCGAATATCAGCCGCCTGCTCCTCTGTGATGAATTTATCCGTTCTCACCACATACACCATATCCCCTTCCGCCTTACGAATACGGACCTTGGACTTCATATAGCCGTGCCTGTCACAATAAGAGACACAGTAGTAATGCTTTCCATTGGGCGTAAACCAACGGATTTTCTTACGAAGCCCTCTGCGGCACAGATAGCACTTCGTTTCCATTACCTTCTTATCCTCGATGGCCTCCGCTTTGTCCGCAAACCCCCGGGAAATATATTTCGCATAATCATCAAAGGTAACATGTATCTCCGAGTCCTTATCCCTGGGCAGATGAAACACATCGAAGGAATAATTGGACAATATCTTCTCTTCTAAGCCCGCCAATATCTTCGCCGTATAATAAGCGTCGCTTAACGCCCTGTGAAAAGGAATGTCCTTCTCAATCTTCAGAAAATCGATTGCATATTCCAGTGTCCTTCTCGACTTCCTGTCTTCATAAGCGATGCTGAATAATTTCTGCACATCCAGAAATGGAAACGGACCGTCCGCAAGGGGCTCCAAACCATAATATCTGATATTCCTCTGCAATTCTACTAAATCCAAAGGCCCCCAGGTGCAGAACATGCAGTCCTCGCCGCACCACTCCCGAAAACGTTCCATTACCTCAGCGAAAGGACGCCCCTTCTTAAGCTGTTCCATCTCCAGGTGAATCAACTTACCGGTAATACGATGCATCTCATGATAGACCTGCGGCTTCACCAATTCGTTAAACTCACCGGTTTTTACACGGTTTTCATTTAATCGGATAGCGCCGATTTCTATGATTTCAAAGGGAAGGATTTTACTCACTTCCTCTTTACCGGTGCTGCTCTGATTCCATTCTAAATCAAGTATAATATAATTCATAACCGTCAGTCCAAATCAACATAGTTATTGTAAATAAGTTTATTATCCATTTCGCCAGGCGAAGAAATGGCGCCTCGGCACAATCCTAATGATTATCCACTACCAGCCCTTCGTATAAGCGTGTTTGTATTCCAGCGAAATATTAATAATCTCTCACATTATAAGAATAATGTCTGAAAAAAGAAAAATCAACTATTATTGATTATTTGACTTGATCGAACACCTCTCCATTTTATTACTGTATAACAGTGTAATAGGTACTTCTTGCTTTTCCATTCCGCTTTAGCAGGTTGCTTTTTACCATTTTCCGAATGACTCTGGAAGCGGTAGATGTACTTACTTCAAGCAATTCGATTACATCATTTCTTGTAATTGTGCCATGAGACTGAGCATATTCCAATACCCTTTCCTCATTGCTCAGGCTTTTCTCACCCCGGACAGCAGAACTTTTGATTGATTCATCTTTCGGTGCAGAAACATTTCCCGTTTCATATTTTGCGTTAATATTAGGCAATATGATTTTAAAAGCATTCCTGGTTGTTTCAATCGAAGGCTTTTCTTCCATACTTTCGTATGCCCTCATAATCTTCCCCATGCCGGTACCGTAAGCCTCAATCAGATGCAGCCGGTAGAACACATTTGCAAGATCTTGATTTCTGCATACGGAAATGCCCAGCATAATATCTTCCAGGTCAATTCCCGGCATCAATCCGCCAATGGATACAAATTCAATCCGGTTAGCATAAATACTGATCAGCGCGCTGGCGCTAAAGGAATAATCACGGTGAACCAGCAGATTGAGCAACGCCTCCCTGACGGCGATTTCCGGGTAGTCCCTGACATCAATTCTATACAGCTTTTCTATGGTTGCACGGGTTTGATTGTGAAAGTCGATAAAATCATAAACTTCATTCATTTGCTGCAGCAGCGATCCGGTAAATTCCCGGCGATCCTTAAAAACTGTCTGATCCGTTCCCTGAAAAACAGCGACTTTAATCGTATGGACGCATTGATCGGACAAAAGCAGACCTGCGTTGGTGTAAAGGTTATCCTGGTCAATCAGCTTCAAAGTCCGCATTTGCTGTGGTCCAAACTCCACGTTCCGAATGACAAATTCTTTTTTTGCGGCTTCAAATGTAAGCTCCTGATTTAAGCAGCGCATAATTTCCTTTTTTATATCGTCTACAACGACTTCCTTGAGTTCTACGGTTTCACTTTCCCCAAAAAGCATAGTGCCATCTCCCTTGCTTTCATTCGCTGGACATATTATATCAAATCGCGTCAACGCATATGACCCGATTCTGATTCAATAGCGACCCGATTTGACCTGATATTTTTCATTATGCCCACAAATGCAAGCGAGTATTACCCTTAAATTCCGTGCTGTTTCCCAAATTATAGAATGAAAACATATCAATTCTACCCATTATTCTAACCAGAGTTTGACCCGATAAATGATATCATAGAAGTGTAATTGAATCTGTTGTTTTATAATTGTTCCAGTACCTCCCCAATATCTCCATCAATACAGACGGAGCGGCCTGCGATTTCTCTCGGCGCATAAGCCTCCCCATAGTTGATACAGGCATAAACCGCTTTTGGATTTGCTGCCGTCATCTGCCAGAACGGATATTTGATAATAACCGGGGTGTTTGCCCCGACGCCTAATTCTAAAAACAGAATGTCTAATCCATCGTGCCGCCGCAGGAAATCCGTATAACGGTTCTGCGCGGCGTGCCATCCTTCGTCCTCCACAAATGTATTGTCGCTGCGCAGGTTCACATTCATTGGCTTTCCGCACTTCGGACAGTAAGGAATCAGTTCGGATGAAACTGCCATTTCCGGTAATCTGCCTCCTTCTATTACCAGATCATTGTCGTCTGTAATCGTGAATCCCTGTGCCTCTACCATCCTGCGAATAATGTCTTCATTGTCATAAGTGTCATTATGACAGGGATCGCTGCATTGAAACAGACCATAGTCCCCCTGAGTATAAAACATCCTGTGCTTATCAAATCCCGCCTTCTGGAAACAATGGTCCACATTTGTCGTAAGTACAAAATAGTCTTTGTCCTGTACCAGTGCAAGCAGATCATTATATACCGGTTTGGGAGCGTTCATATAGCGGTTCACCCAAATATGACGGCTCCACCATGCCCAATATTCTTCCAGACTCTGAAAAGGATAAAACCCGCCGGAATAAATATCCCGGATATCATATTTCTCTTCAAAATCATGGAAATATTTCTCAAAACGTTCTCCGGAATAGGTAAATCCTGCGGCAGCAGACAGCCCGGAACCTGCCCCGATGACAACTGCATCCGCTTCATTCAATGCGTCTTTCAGCCGTATTAATTTATCCGAGTAAGTTTCTGTAGATTTGTTCGTCAAGTTCCTTATAAACATTAAATATCACCTCAATTTTACTGCCGGTCTCGGCTTTATAGTCTTTTACTGTCTGTACGGCAATTTCCGCAGCTTTTTCATTAGGAAACATAAATACCCCTGTGGAAATACAGCAAAACGCAATACTTCGTATCTGATTCTGGTCTGCCAGTTCCAGACAGGAACGATAGCAGGATGCAAGCTGTCTGCAATGCCGCGCCGTCAGCTCTCCCCGCACAATCGGTCCAACCGTATGAATCACATACTGACACGGCAAGTTGAAGGCCGGGGTGATTTTCGCGGTTCCAGTCGGTTCCTCATACCCCTGCTTTTCCATCAGATTGCTGCAATAATTCCGAAGCTGTATCCCGGCATAAGTATGAATACAATTATCAATACAGTTATGGCAGGGCTGGTAACAGCCAGTCATTCCGCTGTTAGCCGCGTTTACAATCGCTCCGCAGGCAAGCCTTGTAATGTCGCCTCTCCACAAATAAATTTCGTTTTGAACAGGCGCAAGAGCCGAAAGTTCCACAATGCCTCTGTCTCTGTTTTCTTCCTGTAAATACTCATCCTGAATCCGCTGAAATTCCTCACTGACAGGAGCGGCCATCCGAATATTCATCAGACTGCGGAGCAGTTTTTTCTGCTCATCACTGCTATGCGGAATCTCTAATTCCTGATATTCCGGTCGTTCCTTCAATAAGGAACGGATCAATATCTGCCTTCTTTCATTCTGATTCATACTATCCTCCATGTCAGAGCAATTTATTGCGATGACACGCGTCGGAAATGTCAAAATTTTCCGAAGGAATACTTTTATTTCCGACTGCGATCAAGGCAATTTGAGGCTCTGACTCAAATTGTCAACTGAGTTTACTCAGTTTTTGAAACAATCAGCTCATCAGAGTGATTTTTCAATCTTATCCTCCATTTCAGAGCGTTTTACACGACAGGGCGATGAGAAATCCGCACAGGCGGTTTCTCATCGGCCATATCGGACAACTTCCGAAATTACTTTCTTACAACGCTGATACGCTCCTGAATATGGCTGCCGCTTACAATCTCATCAACCATGGCAATGGCATAATCGGCGTAACTGATAATGCTTTCTCCCCGCTCATTCAGGGTCAGTTCCTCACCGGCCAGGATGTACGCTCCAGTGCGTTCACCTTCTGCCTGGAAATCACCGGCAGGACTGATAAATGTCCACGCAACGTCCTTACGCCCGCGCAGATCTGCCAGAGCCTTTCCCTGTGCCTTTGCCAGCGGCAGATATATCGCCGGGAAATCCGGACCGTCAGATACGACAGCGGTATGCTCAGGATTCACATACAGGCTTCCGGCGCCGCCAACCACTACAAGACGTTTCTTTGTACCGGAAACGATGTCGCACAGATGCATCAGAGACTTGCTGTGATTGGGGAGTTCTTCCTCTGCCCATGCTCCAAAAGCGTCCACAATCACATCATAAGCGGCCACATCCTCTGCCGTCAAGTCAAATAAGTCCCTGCAGATATACTGCTTTGCTGCGGTCTGGTTCTCGCCCTTCGCAATAGCTGTTACATCCAGTCCTCTGTCAATAGCCTCTTTCACAACCAGTCTTCCTACTCTGCCGTTTGCACAAACAACTGCTATTTTCATTTTTAATACCTCCCATAAAATTTTGTTGTAATTAATTTGGTTACAACTGCAATATAGCATTTTTGTGTTGTAATGTCAACACTTACAACACAACTTTTTTTAAATTTCAAAACGCTGTAATTATTGACATTACATCTCTTCTTGATTATAATGGGAAAAAATATGAGGTGATTTAGATGCAATTTTCTTCAAGACTTCCGATTGCGGTACACATACTGCTGGCAATCGTAGAATTTGATGGCAAAGAAAAGACAACATCCACGTTCCTTGCCGGAAGCGTAAATGTAAATCCTGTGATTATCCGTAATACGCTTGGACAGCTCAAAGCGGCCGGACTTGTCACAGTAAAGGCCGGAGAGGGCGGTTCCTCCCTTGCAAAAGCGCCAAAGGACATTACTTTGATAGATGTCTTTGACGCCGTTGAGAAAGAGGAAGCATTATTCCATTTTCATGAAAATCCAAACCCGGAATGTCCTGTTGGCAAAAATGTTCATGCCGTTTTGGATAACAAACTTTTCGCCATACAGGATGCCATGCGGGAAAAAATGAAATCCATTACTCTGCAGGATTTAATTGATGATATGAATAAGATACTTGTACAGTAGCTCGATTAACAAATAAAAAGCATTGAAAAACTGATATTTTCAATGCTTTCAAACTCAGTATTTTTGCTTCTCTTACTGTTTCCGTCATTAAAGTGCTTCCTCTTGGAAATTACCTATTTTTCATATATTGTTTCAACTGTTCATAAAAATTTTCTCGGGTTCCGGCCATAATTACAACAATAACCTTGTCCTCCAGATATTCAACTGTATATGCCAATTCATAATTTGTCTTATTGTAGTAAATATCATATCCATATACACCTGATAAATCACCTGTCTTTGGCTCTCCCACCAAATGATTTTCACAAATTTTATCTACAGCTTCCTGATACAGCGTTTTCAATCTTTTATCCTTCAGTTTCTTAAGGAATTTCGCCGCAGGAGGAAGAAATCTTACCTCCGTCATTCTTCCTCCTCCGCTCCAAAGACATCCTCATAAGTAGCAAACTCTGATTTTGAACCAGCAACCTGTTCTGCCTCAGCAAGCATTTCTTCCACTGCCGGACGAACTTCTTTCTGTGCAATTTTAAACCGAGCAAGTAAATCATCACCACTATATCCTTGTGCTATCAAATCTGCTAATATCTGCTCTGCAAACTCCCCACCTGAATTTGTCTTTGTCGGGCGAATTACCAGTTCATTACCTCTCACCATGCATTCTGCTTCTGTATCAAATCCCAGCATAGTGAAGAACTTTTGGGGAATCGTGATCTGTCGCTTTGCAGAGATACTGACTTTCTTCATTTCCATAGGAACACTGCCTTTCATTATTGCTACTGGCATTCTCATGCCCTCCTTTCATATTATATACAAGTTAATAATGATTTATTCAAAATTCTTTGTTTCCTTGTTTCTTGGTTTCCAAGATTATTGTATGAAATTTTTGCTTTATTGTCAAGGATATGCTCATCATCATTTCTTACTGTCTTTCATCTGCTAAGCTGATAAATAACATTCTTAATGATATAAGCGGCTTCTGTATAATTATCTTTACTTACCAATTCGTATATTTGTTTCTTTGTAAACGCAATATTGAAATTTAATGTCAGAAAGTAAAGTACATCAAATTCCATTCTGGTAAGAAAAATCTCTTTATTGTCCACATATACTACTCGGCCTAAAATATCAATCTTTAATTTGTTATACTGCAAATTCCGGAATATTTCCCTCGTTTTCTGTCTCAACGCTCCCGCAGAACAAAATCTTTACATGCTTTCCCGCAAAATCTGCATGATCTCATTCTTATCCAGAACCTTATAGCCGCCGCTCATCGGAAGAACGCCGCTGTCTTCGATGACTGTCTTGCCGTTGGATTCCAGCAGATTCATGACCTGCTCGTAAATCCCATTCTTTTTGATAGATCCGCCGCCGTAGGCCAACATCACCTTAGCACCGTACTTTGGCAGTTCTTTATTCAGCGCCTGCAGGGCGTCCATGCCGAAATGCAGTCTGGTCGGATTAGAATAACTGAAATTGCTTAACATGTTGCTTACCTCCTGATTATCTATTCATCATATGTTTCATTTCATTCATATATCCGGGAATATCAAAGCTCTGAGGACAATGTTTGGTACAGGCTCCGCATTCGATACAGCTTGCTGGACGCTTTTCCTCCAGCAGCGCCAGAACGCTGGTCAGCCGCCATGCACCGCCGATCTTCGCCTCATTATATGCCCGGAGCAGAAGGGGAATATCCAACCCCATAGGGCAATTCGGACAGCAATACCGACACCCGGTACAAGCCACTGCAACGGCAGCATATTGAAGCTGTGCCGCTTCCCGAATAGCGGCATATTCACAGTCTGTCAAAGGCTTTGCCTGATCAAAGGTTCGGACATTATCCGCAAGCTGTGCCGGGTCAGACATTCCGCTCAAAACCACCTGTACCTGTGGATGATCCATCACCCAGCGCATAGCCCAGGAGGCCTGTGAGAAGGACGAATCTAACCTTTGAAGTATATCCGCCGCCTCCTGCCGCAGATTTGCCAGCATCCCACCGTGTACCGGCTCCATGACCATAACGGGAATACCAGCCAGTTCCAGCATCTCATAAAACGTTTTTGCATTGCCGCAGTACCAGTCATAGTAATTGAGCTGCATTTGGGCAAAGTCCCAAGGGTATGCCTGAATAATCCGCTCAAGCATCTGTGGACTTCCATGGAAAGAAAATCCCAGATAACGGATTTTTCCTTCCTGTTTCAGTTTGTCAAAATACTCGATACAGCCATTGTTCAGGATTTCCTCCGCAAAGTTATCCTGAATCCCATGCAGCAAATAGAAGTCAATATGATCCATTTGCAGACGCCGAAGTTGCTCGGAAAACTGGCGTTCAAAGTCCGGCTGTGCCTGCAGATTGTATTTATCCGCCACATAAAAGCTGTCGCGGGGATATGCTTTCAGGGCTTCCCCCAGAAATTCTTCGGACTTTCCACCATGGTATACGTAGGCAGTATCATAGTAGTTAATTCCGCTTTTCATCCCTGCGTCAATGATTGCCTTTGCTTTCTCATAGTCAATCTCAGCATCGCTACTCTTTACCGGCAGACGCATAGCGCCCATACCCAGTCTGGAAAGGGAAATCCCATCCTTAAATTTCTTATACTGCATGGCGAAGTTCCTCCTTTTTCTGTTCGCTTACAGGAACTTTTTTGATGATTTTTGCCGGAACACCGCCGACAACGGTATTCTCAGGAACATCCATCGTAACCACTGCACCGGCAGCAATGACCGCACCGTCCCCAATGGTAACGCCGGGAAGCACCATCGCATTAGCTCCAATCCATACATGCTTTCCGATATGGACAGGGGCCGGTTCCATATCCGCCCGCCGCTCAGGAACCATACAATGATTTAAGGTGGCAAGCACCACGTTATGCCCAATCAGCACATCATCGTCAATATAAATTCCACCCTGATCCTGAAACCGGCAGCCACTGTTAAAAAACACATTTTTTCCCACTGTGATGTTCTTTCCGCAATCCGTATAAAAGGGCGGAAAAATATTGAAAGTATCATCAACCGGTCTGCCAGTCAGTCTGGAAAATATCTCCCGGATTTCTTCTGGCGTTCGATAGCTGTTATTCAGCTCTGCGGTTAGCCTCAGCGCCTCCTGTGAAAGCATACACATATACTGATGTATTTCAGAACCGGCAACAACGGTTTTCCCGCTGTTTAGATAGTTCAGAAAATCTTGTAAATTCACCCAGATATCCTCCTTTAGCAGCGATTTATGACAAATTCTTCATAGGCTGCAATTCCTTCTTTTAGTCTGCGGAGACCATCCTCCAGTACCGTCCGTGGACAGGCAATGTTCATCCGAAGAAAATTCCCGCCTCCTGCGCCGAACTGTTTTCCCGCCGAAAGATAAAGACCTGTTTTTTCCCGGATATATTCCGCCGCTTCTGCAGCAGATCCGGACATTCTGCCTAAGTGCAGCCACAGGAGGTAGGTTGCCTGAGAGGGAACCACTTCTATTTGGGGAACCTGCTCTCGAATATACTTCGCCGCTGTATTTTTATTTTCCAGAATATATTCCCGCAGTGCATCCAACCAGTCAGCACCCTCTGTAAAGGCAGCGATAGCCGCATCTATGGCAAAAGCGTTTGGTTCTGCCACTTCATCGGTATTTAAGCCCCGCCAAACTTTGTGGCGCAAAACCGGATTGGGAACCGCCACCGCCGTCGTCTGCAATCCTGCCAGATTAAAGGCTTTGGTTGGAGCAATGCAGATGACGCAGTTTTCCCGGCAATGCTCGGATACAGATGCAAAGGGAACATAGGAACAGCCGGGATCTGTCAGATCGCAATGGATTTCATCCGACACGACTACCACATGATGTTTCCAGCACAGCTCTCCGATTCGCTCCAGCGTCTCTTTGTCCCAAATCTTTCCTACCGGATTATGAGGATTGCAGAGAATCATCATGGAGGTCTGCGGATCAGCCAGCTTCTGCTCCAGATCCTCGAAATTGACCTGATAGGCTTCTCCATCATATTTCAGCCGACTTTCCAGCACCTGCCGTCCATTATTGACAATGGAGTTGAAGAAGATATTGTAAACCGGCGTCAGCACCAGAACCTTTTCTGCCGGTGTGGTCAGTTTACGCACCATGCTGGAAATAGCGGGAACCACTCCGGTACAGAAAATCAGCCAGTCCTTTTCCATCTGAAAATCATGACGGCGTTTCCACCAGCCTATGTACGCCTGATACCATTCCTCCGGCACAGTGGAATATCCAAACACGCCGTGAACCGCCCGTTTCCTGATTGCGACCTGAATCTCCGGCGCTGTTTCAAAATCCATATCTGCCACCCACATAGGCAACTCGTTTTCTT
Organism: Lachnospiraceae bacterium; assembly: GCA_017626325.1. Taxonomy (GTDB): domain Bacteria; phylum Bacillota; class Clostridia; order Lachnospirales; family Lachnospiraceae; genus UBA3282. Next base: position 47,798 of record JAGAIZ010000019.1, read on the forward strand.
TCACATCCCATTTCAGGGAATTAGTATTCCTGCGATTAATTTGTTTGTCAAAATCGTATGGCATTTCGCACCTCCAAACTGCTTTCGTGAATGATTACTCCAGCGAAAAGGTTACCGTCACATCTCCGCTGCCAAGGGCATCTTCCCATCCGGTCAGATCGTCAATATGTCCCAGTCGTGTATAACTCCAGGAATTGGAGCCATAGAAAATCACAATCTGATTGCCGTTGTAAAGAACAATATCCCCCGCATGAGTTGTGGTCTGGCTGTTGCTGGCAGTAAGGCTCCTTCCCAGAGACCCGACCTTTTCAAAACCGGAATAATCGCTCATTTCAATCACAACCGGTGACTCCTGCATCATTGCCACCAATTCAGAAACTGCTTCGTTATTCTCCAGCGTTGCAGAAAAAACCGCGCCGCCAACCTGTACGTTCATCTTCATCTCTGTATCCTCCTCCGAATTATCCTGTTCGCCAGATACCGTCTGCTGCACCTGCGTCGGTTCCTCTATGTTCTCCACGGGTTGCGTTTGCTGCTTAGACTCTTCCTCCGAAGCCGAAGGTTCCTCTGTGTCCTCCACGATTTCTGTCTGTTGCTTAGATTCTTCCTCCGAAGCCGAAGGTTCCTCTGATTCTAACGGCTCTGAAGCTGCACTTTCCTCCGGTTCCGTGATTTCCGATGACACGGTATTTTCCACTGTTGATGCCATATCTGGCTGTTCTCCTTCTGTGCCACAGGCTGCCAGAGAAAATACGAGGAAGGTCAAAAACATCAAAGATAAAATTTTTCTCATGGTTTGCCAGTCCTTTCTTTATGCGTTCTTACCCATCTTATACGCCTCTTGCAGTGCCGGATGCCCGTCTATCTCGCCCGGTTCTGTAACGCCCCCGGCAAACACTTTTCCTGCCAGTCTGGCTTTTTCAAAACAGGCAATCCAGCCTTCCAATCCATTTACAGCTCTCTCGTCCACATGGTCTTCATTTTCCGCAGCGGAGGTCAAAAGATAAATGTCCCGGAAGGCATAATCCGCGATAAAGAGCGGATTCGCTCGATCCAGCATGGTCTTCATCTGGCCGCTCATTTCGTAGTAGTAGATGGGCGTGGCGAACACCAGCACATCAGCGTGAAGCATCTTCTGAGCGATGGCATCTGCATCGTCATGAATCACACAACGCCCCGTTTTCTGGCAGGCAAGGCAGCCCTTGCAAAACCCGATAGTCTTATCCCGCAGACTGATCTGCTCCACCTGATTGCCTGCTTCTCTGGCTCCCTTTGCAAAGGATTCTGCCAGCGCATCGGAATTGCTGTTCTTTCTTAAACTGGTTGACAAAATCAAAATATGCTTACTCATTCTTTTTCCCTCCAAAAGTTACCTCAGATTCATTCCGAAAAAATCCGCCAGCTTGTCAAAGGGGATTCGATCTGTCCGGTCATACAGGTCAATATGCTCCGCATCCTCCACCACGATCATTTCTTTCGGCTCCGCAGCGGCGGCGTAGGCATTCTCGCTGAAGAAACGGGAATGGGCGCGGTCGCCAACCACAAACAAAATCGGGCGGGGCGAAATCTCGTCAATGTAGGAAAGCAGAGGGAAGTTCATCATGGTCAGATTACTGGTGGTGGTAAAGCCGCCTCTGGCATTGGGATGATGACCCCGCTTCAGGGCATAGAACCGGAACCACTCGGCGTTAGGCTCCTCCAGTTCTTGCGGAACCTGATCGATGGGCTGTTCCGGGAAGAACGGAACATACTCCGGATAGCCGTTCTCCGCATCCAGCCATCTCTGGCGGGCAAGCTGTTCCTTAGCGGCCTGAACCGCCGCTTTGTCCATCCCCAGCCGGGAGGCCACGTTCATGTCATACATACTCATAGTCGCCACTGCCTTGATACGGGTATCCATCTGAGCGGCAGAGAGAGCGAAACCACCGGAACCGCAGATGCCAATTACGCCGATTTTCTCCCGGTCCACAAAGGGCTGCAAGCCCAGATAATCCACAGCCGCACTGAAGTTCTCTACGAAAATGTCCGGGGAGGATACGTTTCTGGGAAAGCCTCCGGACTCACCCATAAAGGACTGGTCAAAGGTCAGCGCCACAAAGCCTCGCCGGGCCAGCTCACTGCCATAAACACAAGGTCCCTGCTCTTTGACGCCGCCGTAGGGAGCGCCCACAATCAGCGCCGAATGCTTCTCGGCCATGTTCATGTCCTTTTGGTAGTACAGCTCACCCACAGCCTCCAGACCATAACGGTTCCGATATACCACCTTTTTTCTCGATACATTGTCATTCAATGCTGCAATATGTCCACTCATAATTGTTCCTCCTAAAATAATGTCTTAGTCAAATACTCTGCATCAGAGCTGCTGAGTATTTGACTCTCGCGGCGTTCGCCAAATATCCGTGCAAGCATGGCTACTTGGCTCATTGCTTCGCGGAAATAAAAATCACAATACCGAACAAAATCAGCAGTGATCCAAATATTTTGTTTGTCTTTTGGAAATTTACATTTCCCGCCTTTTTTCGGATGAAGTCTGTCGCAAAGGACAACACACCCCACCAAATATAAGTTCCGATAAATACTCCGGCTACAAGGGCAATACTCTGGAAAGCATTAGACTGTCCTGTGATACCAAAATAGGAAAAGGCAAACAGGAAGGTCAAAATTGCTGCCGGATTTGTAATACCGATCAGGAAAGAGGTTAAAAACTGGCTTGATTTTCTTTCCTCCTGCTCCGTCTTTTTTTGCCCGTCCTGTTTTCTTCGGAAAACGGCAATACCCATCAGCAGAATAAAGCCGCCGCCCACCAAATGAATAGCCGTCTGATACCGAAGAAGGAAGTCAGAAACGATGGTCAGCCCAAAAGCGCCGATACAGGCATAAATGCAATCCGCTACGGAAGAACCAAGCCCTGTCAGAAGCCCCGCTCTTACACCGCCGTGAAGGGTACGCTGTACCGTCATGGTGCCAACAGCGCCTACCGGAACACCGAACAGCAAGCCAATCAGGATTCCGCGCAGCAGAAAACCTGCCATTTTTCCCACCTCCCTTTCCGGTATCTGCTGTATCAGGCCGCTTCCGTCTTTTTCTGTTTACAAATAATCTTTGTCTTTGCCGGGTCTACCTTATCCTGCTCAATCGTCAGTTCTCCGATTTCATCGGCCCGAATCACACCGCTGGTCGGATTCAGCACACTGTCTATCTTGCCGGTGATTTCTGCATCCACGGAGGAATATTCAAACGCCAGCGTCGTATTCAGTAGCTGGCAGTTCTTCATAACCAGGTTGTCGATATAGCACATTCCCTGCAAGCTCTCGATGGTACAGTTCACAAGGGTCAGGTTCTTTGCGTTCCAGCCCAGATACTCTCCGGAAATGAAGGAATCGTACACCGTCACATTTTCACTGTTCCAGAAAGCATCCTTGGAAAGCAGGCGGGAATTATGAATTTCCACATTCTTTGCCCCATCAAAGGAATAGTTTCCATATAGAGTAAGGCCACGGATCACCATGTTCTGACTGTTCATGGCAAAGTAATCGCCCTTTGCCGTCACCTGTTCCATGGTAACGCCGTCACAGCTCCAAAGGGTTTCCGCCGCATTAGCAAAAGATACATTGCGAAGGGTCACATCGTGGCAGCGCCGGAAATTCTTCGGAGCCTCAATGGCAGAATCCTCTACACGGATACGATCCGTATACCAAACGCCTGCTCTTGCCATCTCGAACCATGTACAATCCTTTACCGCAATATCCTTTGCATACCACAGCGGATACTTCCATTTGAACATGCTCCCAAACAGTTCAATATCATGGCTTTCCTTCAGAGGAGACTCGCCATCAGCAAAGATGGAATCGAAGATGCGAAGCTGCTGACCCTGAAACAGAGCGCGCTCGCCGGTTAACATTGCTTGCTTGATTTCTTTCATTGTATTTGCTCCTTTACAAGTTTTAGTTTTCTTTCATTTGATAGATTAAATAGTCCAGACAGTCGATTTTCTTCTGCCATTCATGGGTGCTGTCCAGAAGAAATTTCCTGTGCTTCTGCAGCAGCTTCACTCCATCTGAAGTTTTTCCCTGTTCCAGAGACGCCATGAAAGCCTGAATGAAATCATTCGTGCAGCCTGCGTCTTTCAGGTTTTGCACAATTTGAGTTTCGGAACGTCTTACCATCATATTTACCTCTTTTCCGAACCGCCCTTCTAAATCAAATTCTCCCGTTACTCGCTGTCGCTAATCTGAACGATTTTATTTCCCCAACCTTCCAGCACCGGATTTTCCTCCACTGCTGTCACAAAGTCTTCCGTGTAGTCAAAGTAACCAACCGGCGTATATTCTCCAGAGACCTCTGCGTCCTGATAGAACAGGATAATACGGTTCGGTTCGGAGTAGTAGACCGTCCCGGCCTGCTCGGTAGTAACACTTTCCGGATTGGAGGGAATCTCATAGCGGCTGGGAATATCGTAATACTGCATGACTTCCCAGTTTTCGTAATCGTCATAGTGATAGATGGGAAGTCTCCAGTCAGCGGTTCCCACATGACGGGCAATGGCGGCTGCCGTTTCATTATCATAGAGATGCAGAGTAAATGCTTCTCCGGTATCTCCGAACCGGACGATCAGGTCCGTAGCAGCTGCGTCCTGCACATTGCTTTCTAACCCGGCATCTTCCTCATCTTCCGGTGTCTGTACCGTATCCTGTGATTCACTGGTGGAAGGAGCAGACGATTCACTACCATTGGCCTGCGTTTCTGCCTGGCGCTCTGTCCGCCCACAACCGGCACTGAAAATGGTCAGCGCAAGCGCCAAGATAAGGGGAATGCGTTTTTTCATTGTTATTTTCATAATTGTTCCTTTCCTGCGCTAGTGTGCTGTCTCACTCACTTTCAGCAGAATGAGACAGTACGCTAGCGCACTTGGTTTCTATATGTTTTTGTTTCTGGCTATAGTATAATGCTCACACATAGATATAGCAAATACTTAGTTCAAATACTTAGATATAGCTTTTAAGCATGTTAAAACAGTCCCTTGTGTCTATCTTTATTCGGAGATCAAAATTGTTACATCTATTCTCTTTAATCGGCCTGCTGTCAAAAAAGCGAAGCCGGCAAACAGAAGCGTCACCGTCAGAGCAGGCAATAAAACACTGACCACAGATGGCGCTGAAGCAAAATTGCTGATACCTGCCAGCTTCATCGCCGCAGATACGATTTTGTCTGTCAGGAAATTCGCCAATATAAGACCAATGGCGGATCCAAGCAGCGAGGCCATAGCGAACCGCAGAGAAAAGGATAATCTAAGACTCCTGTTTGTAAAACCAAGTGCTTTATAAATTCCCATATCCCGCTGTTCTGCGGCTAACAGCTTGCTGCCGGTCAGCACTGTTACCACCAAGATGAATATCGCCACCATGACATATAGAAATACCATCAGAGCCTGCATAGCAGAAATGATACCGAACAGCCCCGGCCATGTGTTTTCATGGATATGAATATCACCGCCATAAGCGTTTTCCAGCGCCAACCTAATTGCTTCTTTCTGTGTCGTATCCTTCAGAAAATAATGATGGCACCACAGCTGCGGAGCATCCTGCCCAATCTTCAAATAGCCTTCCCGGCTCATTCCTACATTGTCACCCATATCATTGGCACAGGAGTAAATGCCGGAAACGATATATTCCCCACTGCCGCTGTCACCTGTAACCGCCACCGTGTCGCCAATGCCCACGCCCAGATTAGCTGCCACAAATTCCGTCAGAACAATCTCATTATCCTCCAGACAGGTCCGTCCCTCCAGAATATGAAACCGCTCCGGCTCTGTAATCACATTGGCTGTATAATCCATTCCGTTTACCGCCACATTCGGCATGGCCAGAAGATAATCATCTGTGATGTCCGTGTAGGAACGGATTGCATCCTCTACTTCTTCCATGGGCAGCTCACCAAAGACCTGAACACCAATGTCATGGTCAGCAGGATTAAAGGCATCCATCATGCCCTTACCGTCCGGTCCCAGCCAACTGTCCATCCGCCCGATCATGGATGCAATGAACACCAGCAGGACAGCCACCATACAGGCTCCTGCATACCGGCGTTTTCCCGTAGTGAGCTGCCGGAGGGCAATGCCAAGCTGCAAATGTTTTCCCCAAATTGGTGTGCGTGATACTTTGATTTTCCCGGCAGCTCCTATATCGCCCCGAATTGCTTTCATTGGTGCAATATCACGGATAGGACGGGTTTTCAGCCAGATAAACCCCATAAGCAGCCCCAAAAGGATACCAAACGCCAGCAGGCACCAGCCAATGGGCAAATGAGCCGGGATGTAGATACCCGTGGTGGTCAGCGTCGTATTACTGACCAAATGACTGAGCGGAGTGGCTGCTGCAAGACCTACAGCCATGCCTCCGAGGATACCGGTCAGGTATTGTGCCAGCCAGATGCTGCGAAGCTGTCCACCAGTAAATCCTATTGTTTTCAACATTCCCATGTTGCTGTAATCAGCTTCAATGCCGGAACTGATGCTGTATCCCAGCACGATCACCACGACAAAAAGCAGCACTGCCACAAACGCCATCAGCATGGCGGCAAAAGCGTTCTGCAAAATCAGCATGAATCCGGCAATGGCATTCTCGCTGTGGATAAACTCCACATAGGAGGATAGGGAGGTATTATCATTGATGGTCTGATTCAAATTGGAAGAAGTCATGGTATCCGGGTCTGCGGCAAAAATATGAAGCATGGCGCCCTCTCTTGCCAGAGCGTCAATGCCGGAGGATTGTATCACCTGCCGGATTTCCTGAAAATCTTCCTCACCAATCAGGAAGCCCTTCATACCAATCATGGAGCTTCCCATAAATGGGTCTTCATAAAAACCTGCCACCGTAAACACTTTATCCCTGCCGGAGCGGGCGATGAGGAAACTGATTTCATCCCCAAGGGTAAGCCCCATCATGGACACCAGAGAGGGAGATACATAGATTTCTCCAGGAGAAATCGCCTCCGGCTGTTCCTGATAGCCATGCAAATCGTCCGTAAAAAAGCGATACCGGATTTCTTCGCTGTGATACAGGATTAGTTGCCCTTCGCTGTCCGATTCCTGCCCGTCTACGGTATAATTAGAAAAAATCAGATTCTGAATCTCCACGGATGAAACTTCGGGGAGATTTTCCATCTCATTGGCAAGGGAGCGGGCATCGGTTAGACCGGATACCCATGCGGTCAGACTGCCAAAACCTGCCCGTGTAAGCTCGCCATGTACATAGCGTCCCGAATTGAGCCAGACATTGAGGACTGTCCCCAGTGCGCCGCAGGCGAGAAATACAAGGATAAAAACGCCGATTAACGCACCCCGATGCCGCTTGATATTTGCTTTGAATATTACTTTGTTTCCCATACGCCCCTCCTTACCACTGAAGGGAGGACAACCATGCGGTAACGGTTTCTTCCCGTTCTTTTGCCTCCGTCTCCTTAAAAACCGGCAGCGTCAGCTCGTCCAGAATCTGTCCATCCTCCAGATAGAGGATGCGGTTACCCCGAATTGCTGCTTTCGCGTCATGGGTAACCATCAGAATGCTCTGTCCATTCTGATTTAAGCCGGACAATAGGTTCAGCACTTCTTCACTGTTTGTTTTGTTCAAGGCTCCGGTAGGCTCATCTGCGAAAAGCAGACCGGGATTTCCAATCATTGCTCTGGCAATGGCAGCCCGCTGTGCTTCGCCTCCGGATACCTGAGAGGGCAGCCTGCCAGCAGCCTTTTCTGCGCGCATCTGCCGTAAAAGCCGGGATGCCCGCTCCTGTATTTCCTTTGGGCTGGCGGTCTTGCTTACATATCCAGCCACCGTCACATTTTCAAGCAGTGTCAGATTGCTGGCTAAGTGAGTCTGCTGGAACACAAAGCCAAATTCCTTTGCCCGAAGCGTCGCCATTTGTTTTTCCGAAAAACTGCTGATTTTCTGATTCTTATAGGTAATTTCTCCGCCGGTAATGGAATCCATGCCGCTTAACGCATAGAGCAGCGTGGATTTACCTGCGCCGGAAGCTCCCATGATAATGGTGAAATCTCCCTTATAAACTTCTACGTTGACGGATTGCAGTATCTGAGTTTCGGTGCCGTTTTCTGGAAACGCCTTGCATATATTTGTGCCTTTCAGCAAAATTTCTTTCATACTGTTACCTCTCTTTCTCATCCGCAGTCAAATACCCGCAATAAAACTGCGGGATATTTGACTCTCGCGGCATTCGCCAAATATCCGTGCAAGCACGGCTACTTGGCTCATTGCTCCGCGGAAATCAACTGCTTCTTGCCGGTTCTGGGATTCGGACGAATTTCTTCTACAAATCGTACATAAAACTGCACATAGGTAAGCCCTTTTTCGCTCAGAATACCTTTCATCTGACAGAGCATTTCTCCTCGGATTTCATCCTCCGAAGCCGTATCCGATATTTCCGCCAGCATTTCAAATGTATCCTTTCCTACCTGTCGGAATTGATAATCCACCAGTCCTTCGATGCAGAATCCCTCAATGGCAAGGGGGTGCAAAAATTCCCGGTTTCCTGCTCCATCTTCAAACCATAGCAGATCTTCATTTCGTCCGAGAAGCCCCACTGCTTTGGTAAAGGCACAGGAACCGCCCTCCTCTGACTGCTTCAATGTCAGGTTATCCGAAAGCTGATACCGGATCAGCGGTTGGGCGAAATTATAAAGACAGGTCAGATACATTTTCCCGTTCTCCACCTCTATCACATTCAAATCGTCGAACAGAAGCATGCCCTCATTTGGATCAATCTCCACGCCCAACGCCAGAGATTCACTGGCGCCGTAGATATTAACGATTGGCGTATGGAACTGATTCTCCAGAAACGCACGCAGACTCCTTCCCAAAGGCTCTCCGCAGGAAACAGCCCGGACAAGTTTTACATCCACCTGTCCCTGTTCCATCAGTTCCGCCATGATTTTCATGGCGGAAGGATAGCCGATCACAATATTCGGCTGAAACTCCCGAAGCTGCCTGACCCACTCTGTCAGCGGAAGGTTGATGTCCAGATAAAGCTGTTTGCCTCCCACGCCATCAATGCCGTCACCCACAGCCATGGCTCCGCCATAGCGTCCATCCGTTGCCGCAATATAAACAATACGGGGACCATGTGCCAGCATCTTTAAGATTTCCGGCATGGACATATCCCACAGCGCCCCGCGGATGATTCCCAACAGCATCGTATTCCATGCTTTCTCATCATATAAGAAATATCCGGGTTTCCCTGTACTGCCGGAAGAATGTACTACATGATATTTGTCCTTATATGGCTTTCGGCTTGTGGCTTCCTCGGCATCAAAGCGCCGGATTTCCTCCTGCGTGACATCTGATACGGTAATCAGATCATCAAAATTTTGTAAAAGCTGCCCTTTATCTATGACAGGAAAATCCGAAAGAGGGGCTGTCCTTACTGTTTCCTCTGTAATGCCGGCTGCTTCAAAGGCGTGCCGGTAATAATCAGAATATTTCCATGCAAACCAAAGAAGATTGCGCAACTTTTCTTCCTGTAGCCTGCGGATTTGCCGGCTGCTTTTTTTCGTATCCCGTTTTAAGCGAAACAGATCCCAAAGTAGTTTCAAATATCTCATGGCCTTAGTCCTCCCTGATTGCAAAGGTATATTGGTTTTCATAGTTTTCTCTGTGCCAGTAATGAGCCACTCCGGTATCCAGATTGAAAACGGCGCTCCATTCCGTGGAGGCAAACTCCTCAAAATTGTCTTTGCTCACGCTATCCAAAGCATCCCGCATTTCCGGGATTGTGTAGGAGTCATGGCTGCTCAAGCTGTCCGTGAGTATCTCATACCGCTCATGGGACTGAGATGTACCGATACCGTATTTATCTCCCTCAGCAAGATAAAAGTTTGTAACCACTGGCGTCTCCGTGACCACCATCTTGTTGTCAATATACTCTACAACTACGCTGCGCCCAGTCTTGTCCGCCAATGCAAAATGAATCATCATATTCATGGAAGCGTGAAGATCATATTGCTCCAAGAGCGCCAGTGCCTCATCTACGGTAGCAGCCTGATTTAACAGCAGACGTACTGCCGTTGTGGTTGTAATATCTGATCTTTCCGTATTCTGTTCAATCGTTTCTCCATCCTGAATCATGTTGACCGATACGGCAAGACCAGCCTCATTCATACCATCCAAAGGCGCATATAAAGCCGCTAAAGTTCGCACTTCATCCAAACGGAGCGCCGTTCCTACGGCTCCGCCAGCACCTTGTGTAATAAAGTCCATATTCACTGTAGAGATGGAGGCGTACCCGTTTTCCGGTACAGAAGCAACCACCATGGTCTCGCAGGTATTCCAGTCAAAATTCCGGCCAAACAGCGCTTCTCCCTCAGAACCCGTCGCTGCAATGGTGCTGCATCCGAAAATATCTCCTAAGAATCCCAAGTCAAGCCCGGAAAGTAATTGCTCTGAAAGATAAGCGACAACTTCACTGTCAGAAGATGCGCCGCCCTGCTCAATGAATTCATCAAATCCGTAATCGCCCTCATAGCGCACTGCATAAAATCCATCTTCCAGCTCCGTAATCTCTGAGGTCAGCGGAATCAGAGTGTACGCTGCTGTTTCATCTGTTTCTGTTATATCGCTGTCATTTGTATCCTCTGCCACCGTTGTATCTGTAGCATCCAATGTCCGGCCACATCCACTGAGCGCCATCATCAGCACAGCCAGAGAGAGAATTGCGGCAAATGTTCTTTTCATCATGGTTCAAACCTCCTTAAAATGCTCTGTTGGTATTTTTATTGTACTTTTGCGCATATAGAATAGCAAATACTTATATCGGATATTCAAGTATAGTTGACAAGCATATCAAAGGACGCTATAATGAAGTGAATCAGCGAACCAGAGTGTGAGCTGATTCACGCTACTTCCCGAAAAGCGGAGCGTTCGGGAAGGTACACGTTCAGCGAACCGGAGTGTGAGTTGATTTACGCTGCTTCCCGAAAAATGCAACGTTTGGGAAGATATATACCGATTATGGAGGAGATTTTATGGAATTAAGAGTGCTTCAATATTTTCTGGCAGTCACAAGGGAACAGAGCATTTCCGGTGCGGCAGAATCCCTGCACCTGTCTCAGCCCACACTTTCCCGCCAGCTCAAGGATATGGAAGAAGAATTGGGGAAACAGCTTTTGATTCGCGGCAACCGCCGGATCACGTTAACGGAAGAAGGGATGATTCTCCGTAAGCGGGCAGAAGAAATCATGGAGCTTGTACAAAAGGCCGAGCATGAAATCGCAACTTCAGATGACTTCATTGCCGGGGATATTACCATAGGCGCTGGGGAAACAGACGGAGTGCGTTTTCTGGCTCAAACCACAAAGGAGCTTCAGGAACACTATCCGGGTATTCATCTGCACATTATCAGCGGCGATGGAGAAAGCGTAGAGGAAAATCTGGACCGGGGGCTTATTGATTTTGGTTTCCTGTGCCGGGAAATTGATACTGCCAAGTACGAATATCTGAAGGTTCCGGGAAATGATTCCTTTGGGATTCTGATGCGTCGGGATTCCCCTCTTGCTGAAAAAGAATTTATCGCACCGGAGGATCTGTGGGACAAGCCTCTCATTGCTTCGAGACAGATGATACGCAATACCGAGGTCGGAAAACTGCTTCAATGCAATCAGGAAAAATTGAACATCGTAGCTTCCTATAATCTGCTGTTTAACGGTTCTATTATGGTTGATGAAGGGATTGGATACGCCCTGTGCTTTGACAAAATCATCAATGTCAGCGGCGACAGCAATCTATGTTTCCGGCCACTATTGCCCAAAGCCGAGACACCTCTTTATGTAATCTGGAAAAAATATCAGACCTTCACAAAGGCAGCGGAAAAATTCCTGATAAAAATGCAGGAACTAGCTGTATAGAACAAAATGAGAAATAAAAAGAAAGCATTGAAAAATCCAGTATTTTCAATGCTTTCAAACGTTGGTGAGGTGACTTGAACACCCGATCTTCCGCTTAGGAGGCGGCTGCACTATCCACTGTGCTACACCAACATATATCTATATTATTATAGCCTAATTACAATAAAACTGCAATCTAATTCGGATAATTAATATATCCCTGCATCCAGATTATTCCTTTGAACCTCCGTCCCACCTGGGGTTCTCCGTACAAATCCATTTTATTAATGCATACATCAAACTGCAAATCATTGCAATTCAGACGCATGACATAAATTTCTTCTTTCGTTATACGATTAGTCCGCAACGAGATGTCGATAATTTCTCCCATAACAGAATACTGGTCGCACTCTACTCCATAGGGCATAAAATACGTATCCACAAGACTGAAGACATCTTCTGTCTGGATTTTTCTGGATATAGAAGTATAGGTATCCATATCTTCTAAGGTAAGACTCTCGATCGCGTCCTCATCACCCCGGCGCGCGGCGTCGATTAATTGATTCCTGTTTCTGGACGCCCGCTGTATCTTCTGCTTCTCCTTCTCATTCTTACCAATAGGCAGTATAATATTACCGCTGATTGACAATCCGGACAAAGTAAGACTCGTGCCTTTGATGGGAAGTATATTCATATGCTGTGCCTTCACATAGGGAATGATATTCTGCAAATAAAAAATCAGACTGACTCCCACCTTAATGTCGTCGCAGACTCCCGCATAGGATTCTTTTGCAGCATGACGTTCCACTGACACGTCCTCATGAGAGCTTACACAGGTTCCACGCAGATAAGGATAGAAATAATCATATGTAAATTTATCCTCCGCGTCAAATTCACCGCAGACTGAAATTCCCATATCCTGGGCGAAATCTTCACAAAATTCTGCAAGTATCGTTTCTTCTCCGTTGGACGTATAAGAACGGCGGGATGCATTCATAATAATATCCGTAATCAGCTTCTGCTCTTCCCGTCTGTCTAATTTACTAAAGCCAATAGCCCGCATGAACTTATGCAAAGATTTCACCTCCTTAAAAACGCAGTAATTAATCGTGCGGTAATCATCTGATCTCTGTCATGCCGCCCATGTAAGGACGAAGTACTTCGGGAATACGGATAGAACCGTCCGCCTGTAAATTATTCTCCAGGAACGCAATCAGCATTCTCGGCGGTGCGACTACCGTATTATTTAAGGTATGGGCAAAATATTTGCCGTCTTTGCCGTTGACACGGATACGAAGTCTTCTTGCCTGTGCATCTCCTAAGTTAGAGCAGCTTCCTACTTCAAAATATTTCTTCTGTCTGGGAGACCATGCTTCCACATCATAGGATTTCACTTTCAGGTCAGCCAGGTCGCCGGAGCAGCACTCAATCGTTCTGACCGGAATGTCCATAGAACGGAATAAATCTACCGTATTCTGCCATAATTTATCAAACCACATAGGAGATTCTTCCGGCTTGCATACAACAATCATCTCCTGCTTCTCAAACTGATGGATACGGTACACGCCTCTCTCCTCGATACCATGAGCGCCCTTCTCCTTACGGAAACAGGGAGAATAGCTCGTAAGCGTATGAGGAAGCTGTTCCTCCGGAATAATGGTATCAATAAATTTACCAATCATGGAATGCTCAGAAGTACCAATTAAGTATAAGTCTTCTCCTTCAATCTTATACATCATAGCATCCATTTCCGCAAAACTCATAACGCCGTCCACCACAGCGCTTCTGATCATAAAAGGCGGTACACAATAAGTAAACCCTCTGTTAATCATAAAATCTCTGGCATAAGCAAGTACCGCGGAATGAAGTCTTGCAATATCTCCCATGAGATAATAGAAACCGTTGCCTGCCACACGTCCGGCCGCATCCATATCGATGCCGTTAAATCTCTCCATAATTTCCGTATGATACGGAATCTCGAAATCAGGAACCACAGGCTCGCCATATTTCTGAATTTCTACATTTTCAGAATCATCCTTACCAATAGGTACAGAAGGATCGATAATATTCGGGATAGTCATCATATCCTTTTTAATCTTATCACGAAGTTCGTTCTCTTTCTCTTCCAGCTTCGCAAGTCTTGCCGCATTGGCTGCTACCTCTGCTTTTTTTGCTTCCGCTTCTTCCTTCTTACCCTGACCCATCAGCGCGCCGATCTCCTTAGAAATCTTATTTCTGTTGGCGCGAATCTCATCAGCCTCCTGCTGGGCTGCTCTCACCTCAGCATCCAAGGCGATAACTTCATCTACCAAACCGATCTTTTCATCCTGGAATTTCTTCTTGATATTTTCCTTAACGATATCAGGATTCTCTCTTAGAAATTTAATGTCTATCATAATAAGTTCCCTCCTCTTATTTTGTCCGATATCTATAATCTGTCATGACTATATAAATCTACTCAATAGCTTCTTCTATAAATATATTATTGATCTGTACCAGGTCTTTAATCACATCGACTTTATTTCCTTTTTTATCTTTGGTAATGCGAATAACCGGCCTGTCGGGAAATTCTTTATTCTGGTACAATACTACGCCGATTTCTCCTTCATTTGTCCTGATAATAGAACCGGCTGGATATACTGCCGTAAACTCTAAGAAGATATCGACAATTTCGCCATCAAATTTAATATCCTTATAAGCCTTAAGATATTCTATCGCTTCATATACCTTCGCGCGCTCACATCCTATACCGCAAATCATCTCATCGAAAGCGTCACAAACCTGTATAATACGGCATTCTTTCGGAATCTCTGTTGCCCGAAGCGGATAACCGGATCCATCAAAACGCTCATGATGATATAATATCATATTTTTACTTACATTGGAAATCCAATTTTCACTGCGCAAAGCAGAATATCCATATACCGGATGCTTCTTGTATTCTCCGTATTCTGCCTCAGATAACTCTGATAAATTCTGGTTTTCATATTCTATCGTTAAATATCTCAATCCTAAATCATGCAACAAACAACTGACACCAATGTCATGTACAGTTTGCTGTGGAAGACCCATCTTCAACGCAACAATCGTTGCCAAACTACAGATACTGATTGAATGTTCATAGATATCTGAACTTCTGCCTTTGATATCATATATTTTCTCTACCACGCCATCTTCTTCCAGAATGTTTGTGATAATATGATCCGCTGTCTGGCATAATTCAATCAATTCTTCATTATGACTGTAAGTATGCTTCTCCAGAATATTTTTTACCTTTGATTTAAAATTTTCTTCTACTTCTTCTCTGAGAATTACTACCGTTTTGGTATCCGGTTCATCTTCTTTAATATATACATTTTTAACTTCCAGTTCCTTAAGCTTCTGGATATAATCCTGTTTCAAAGGTGTTCCTGAAGAAAGCAGAATTTGATATTCTGATGTAACAACATCCTTTGCCAGAATTTCTTTTCCTGTTAAATCATCGACCTTACATAATTTCATTTGTTTTCCCTATCACATATTTAAGTATTAAATATTTACTTTCTAAAACTTAATTCTAAAATACATAATTATTGTTTAATCTTCTGTTTCGATCCCCATAGCAGCATCAAGAGCTTTCTTTTCTTCATCGCCTAATGAAATCTCGCATATCCCGTTCTTGATTTCCTTCGTATAGGAATAGCAGCCCTCCGTACTATGTACAGAATTCAGAATGAAACCATTATTATTTTCGTCTAACAAAGCAAGTGAAAAACTTAACTGTCCACCCATTTGATTAAATGCATCATACTTCACAATTCCTATTTTCTGATATGCACTTTCCAATTTCTTATACAATGTCTGAATATCTTTTCTATTCTTTTCGGCGGATACCTTCACGAATTTATTATCTTCATAAAGACCCATAATATCCTTTTCTAAACTTTTAGCATTCTTACCAGACATAAATTTCTTATATTTCTTAGATAGACTATTCAACCTTATTGTCTGTATAATCGTCAAAATAATTAGGATAAGGATTAATCCAAAAGAAACAATAAACAGATATGTGAGATCGAAATTGCCTAATCCCAATTGCTCCAGTAAATTATAATTCATTTATCTTATGCCTTTCTATCTACTATATCTATGAAATTTATTTATTTTGAGAAAGAAGTTCTATGATTCTATCCAAATCATCATGGTTATAGAATTCAATCTCGATCTTGCCGGCGCCATTGCCTTTAGAAGATATTGCAACCTTAGTTCCGAGAGATTGCTTCAATTTTTCTTCTACATCCTGATAAATAATCTCGAGACTCTTATCTTCTGCAATTTTCTTTTTAGGTTTCTCCGGCTTATTCAGATTCTTGACGAGTTTCTCTACATCCCTGACACTAAGCTTTTCATCGAATACTTTCTGAGCAAGCGTATATTGCTCTTCCGGATCTTCGATAGAAATTAAAGCCCGGGCATGTCCGGTGGAAATCATGTCATCGATTATCATCTGTTGAACTTCATCACATAATTTCAGAAGACGCATAGAATTAGTAACGGCAGTCCTGCTCTTGGATACCCGTTCTGCTACTTCATCCTGTTTCAGATTAAATTCAGTCAAAAGTCTCTTATAAGCCTGTGCCTCTTCAATCGGATTCAGATCTTCACGCTGAATATTTTCAATCAGAGAAATCTCTACGATTTCCTGCTCGGTATAATCACGGATAATAACAGGAACTTCTTTTAACCCTGCCAATTTGGCAGCACGCCAACGACGCTCACCGGCAATAATTTCATAATATGTCTTTCTATCCTGTACCAAAATAGGCTGCAATAATCCAAACTGCTTAATAGAATCCGCCAATTCCTGCAGCGCATCTTCGTCAAAATTTTTTCTCGGCTGCTCTCTATTCGGTTCAACCATTGTAATTTTGACAATTGTTTCTGCTCCTTTTTCTTCTCCTTTTTTATCACCAGACCCATTATTTACGTCTGCCTTTGGTGTTGAAATAGGAATTAGTGAATCTAATCCTTTGCCTAAACCCCTCGCTGCTTTCGCTGCCATACCCTATACATCCTTTCTACTAATTACCTCATCAGCCAATAACATATATGCTTCCGCCCCCGCAGACTTCGGATCATACATATTAATAGGCATTCCATAACTGGGAGCTTCAGCTAATCTTATATTTCTAGGTATTACAGTATTATATACATTTTGATTCAAATGATTTTTAACATTCTCTACCACCTGCATAGAAAGATTAGTTCTTGAATCATACATTGTGAAAACTACACCTTCCATATCAAGCGTAGGATTCAATCTCTCTTTGACAAGATTAACCGTATGAATCAACTGACTTAATCCCTCCAATGCATAATACTCACATTGAATCGGTACCAATACTGTATCTGCCGTTGTCATAGAATTAATCGTCAAAACATTCAATGACGGAGGACAATCAATAATAATAAAATCAAACTTATCCTTAACCCAGTCAACTTCATTCTTTAATATGTACTCTTTCTTATCTACTCCGATCAATTCAATCTCGGCTGCCGCTAAATTTACATTGGATGGAATAATAGATACTCCTGGAATAACTTCACTGAGAATACATTCATTAATAGAACACTCACCCAGAATTAACTCGTAAATCGTATTATCCAAATCATTTTTCTCTACTCCAAATCCACTTGTTGTATTACCCTGAGGATCCGTATCAATTACCAATACTTTCTTTCCTTTAGCAGCTAATGAAGCAGATAAATTAATAGAAGTTGTTGTCTTACCAACTCCGCCTTTTTGGTTTGCAATTGCAATTGTTCTTCCCATTTTGTTTTACCTTTCGTTTTGTATTTTCGACAAAACGCTCTCTCCGAGAACATCTCTCTTATTTCTTTTTCGTCCGTTTTAAATTATAACACTAAACTTTATGATAATCTATACAAAACTTCTACAATAACCGCTTAATATTTTCCATTAGAAATGTTTCACGAACCTATTTAATTGATATTAAAAATGTTTCACGGGTTCTTTTACAAGATATTGGGTCATATTGTTTCACGTGAAACATTATCTTGTGTCCATAATCTATAAAAGAGGGACATGTTTCACGTGAAACATTTAAAAAAGCCTAATTATATTATTTTTAATAGCAAAAACAGCCGCCTGTGTTCTATCTGAAACATCAATCTTTTTAAATATATTTGAAATATGATTTTTAACTGTTCTTTCACTTATTTTCAGATTTGTAGCTATTTCCTTATTAGACATTCCATTTGCAACCTGAATTAATACTTCCATCTCACGATTTGTAAGAGAATCTATTTTATCTTTATCGATATCTCTGTTTGCTAACCTGTTATTTAATGCAGGAATTAAACTGGCCTGTATATAACTTTCACCTTTACATATACATTGAATTGCTTTTTTTAATTCCGATGATTCTGAATCTTTTAATATATATCCATCCACACCAATATCTACTGCTTTCAATAAATATTCCAACTCATTATGCACTGTTAAAATAAGAACTCTTACTTTAGAATTTCTGTTTTTCAATTCCTGAAGCACTTCAATTCCATTTTTTTCAGGCATATTAATATCCAACAATAAAACATCAGGAGAAACAGATTCTAATTTTTGCAGACATTCTATTCCATTAGAAGCTTCTTCAATCACCTCTATACTGCCATCAAATTCTAACAATTGCTTGATGCCTTCCCGTATCAGACTATGATCATCTGCAATCATTACCTGTATTTTCATTTCAACACCTATACCTTTCTGCTAACCTAATCTTCATGCCTAAGCAACTTGTTGCGAAGAAGCTATGAGATTTCTGAACATTTTATTACAATGACACGCATTAGAAATTACAAGATGCATTATTCTCAGCATATTTTAGAGTAGTTTTGGAATTTCTATCTTGATGATAGTACCATGATGCGTATCCATATCAATACTGCCGCCTAAAAGAGAAACTCTTTCTTTTATAACAGATAATCCGAAATGTTTATCCTTCTTTAACGCCTCCTGTTCATCAAATCCGATTCCATTATCCTGGAACAATATCTTATAATCATTTTCTGAATCTTTGATTTTCACTCTTATTTCATTTCCCTTGGAATGTTTAATAGAATTCTGTACACACTCCTGAATAATCCGATAGATTGATATTAATAACAAGTTTTTCTCATAATCAGAAATACTTATTTCAATATCATCTATATCCGTGACAACATTGAACTGCTTATCCTGATTCATCAGAACAATCATATTTTCTATTGTTTCCTTCAAACCCAGATCATCAAAAGGCATTGGGCGTAAATTAAAGATACAATTTCTAATATCGTCAATTACGTTTCGAAGATTTTTCTCTATTGTAGCTAACTCCAATTTTGCTTTAATAGGATCCTGATCAATATAAAGAGAACACAACTCCGCCTTATGCACTAAATGAGTTAAATTTTGTAATGAAGAATCATGAAGATCTCTGGCTATTCTTTGTCTTTCTTTCTCCTGTATTTCCAGAACAGAAAGCTGTTTAAATTGTTCATTCATATTTAATCCTTATTTCTGCGCTATTCCTTGCGCCGCAATTTTTTTATTTGAAAGCAACCGATATTTTTATCATATACTAATTTTTTTGGGAAGAAAAGGTTTTATTTGTAATCAATTAAAATATCCAGTATAATATTTCTAACAACAACTTTTATGAAATCTATTAAATCAAACTATCAGAAAGGCATAATTGATATATGAACAAAAAACTTGCAACCATTGCAATATTAACGACGACATCTATTTCTTCCATTCATGTGATAAATCGTATTCACACTTCTATGTGTACCGCCAAAAACCTTCTGAAAAATTCAGAAAACAAATATTATGAATGGCGATTCGGTAAAATCAGATATCAGAAAAAAGGCGCCGGCAGTCCGCTTCTTCTGGTTCATGATCTGACAGTCGGCAGTTCCAATTATGAATATCACAGATTAATTAATAACCTGACAAATAAGCATGAAATTTATTCTCTTGATTTATTAGGATATGGTTTATCAGACAAGCCTTCCATGACATATACGAATAATCTGTATGAACAGATGATTTGTGACTTTGTTAAAAATGTGATCGGCAAGAAGACATCTGTCATTGTAACAGGGGAATCTGTACCATTCATTATTATGGCATGCCATAATAATCCTGAAATTTTTAATAAGATAATATGCATTAATCCGCAGAGCCTATACCTGCAGAATCAAATTCCATCCAAGGAGACGAATCTTCTGAAGCTTCTATTAGAAATACCTGTCCTTGGAACCTTTACATATCATATTCTTGTCAATATGCATACTTTGGAAAAAACGTTTAAAGAAGAATATTTCTGCCATTCAGGAGAAGTAAAGGACAAATATCTATATAATTATCTGGAAGCCGCACATCTTGGAAATTATAATTCTAAATGTGCACACGCAAGTTATTTGGGTAAATATATGAATATGAATATTGTTCATGAATTAAAAGAAATTAATAACAGTATTCTTATGATTGGCGGATCGGAAGAAAAAGATATAAAGACAACCATAGAAAACTATAAATATTATAATCCGGCAATTGAAGAGGTATATATACCGGAAACAAAACATCTTCCGCAACTGGAAGCGCCGGATACCGTACTGGAACAAATCAATATATTTCTATGATAATAAAAGGCTTACTTTACCCTCTGTACAAATAAAAGGATTGTACAAGATAAAGTAAGCCTGAAATAATATACACATAAAAGTAGTATATACATAAAACAATAATTTTAGTTTACATAACTATTATAATGGTTCCTTTGCTGCCGTCCCCGCCTTGCGTGGATATTTACCAGGTGTCTCTTTACATTTTCTTATAACAAACAAATTCCTGTATATATCAGAATCCGGTATCATGAATTCTACCTGGTTTTCCACCTTACCGCCCAGGATAGAAATAGCGTGTTCAGCCGCTGTCTTCTCCTCCATAATTTTCTCTGATTTATAGGAAATAAAGAATCCGCCGACCTTCACATAAGGCAGACAATATTCCGACAATGTAGCAAGATTTGCTACTGCTCTCGATACGCATAAATCATATTGTTCTCTTAATTGACCCTTTCTTGCATAATCCTCCGCTCTTCCATGAACAGCATTTATATCATTCAGCTCAATCTCTTCCATGACAGCGTTCAGGAAATTAATTCTCTTATTCAAAGAATCCAGAAGCGTCACCTTCAGATTCGGAAAAGCAATTTTAAGCGGAATTCCCGGAAAACCTGCTCCCGTACCAATATCAATAATTGACACAGACTTCGTCAGATCATAAGCCTTTACGAGAGAAAGACTATCAACGAAATGCTTCTTTAAGACATCCTGAAAATCAGTAATTGCCGTAAGGTTCATCACCTTATTCCATTCCACCAGCATTTCATAATATGTCATAAACTGTTTCAATTGTTTCTCACTCAGGGTAATATGCAAACTGTCCAAGTCTCTCACAAAAGAATCTAACTGATACTTATTGCAATCAATCTCTTTCATAATAATCTCCATTTCCTTTATATTACCTTGATCTGTTATAATGCTCCAGATAAACTAACAACACGGAAATATCCGCAGGAGACACGCCGGAAATTCTGGAAGCCTGTCCCACCGATATAGGTTTATAAGCAATCAGCTTCTGTCTGGCTTCCAGACGAAGAGAGCTTACGGCATTATAATCCAAATCAGCCGGAATTAATTTCTTTTCCATCTTCTTATACTGCTCTACCTGGCGAAGCTGTCTTTCTATATATCCTTCATATTTAATCTCAATTTCTACCTGCTCGATCACATCCTCCGGAAGAGGTTCACGCTTCGGATCGATTTCGGCAAGCAATTCATAAGATAATTCAGGACGACACATCAATTCTGCCAGATTCGTACCTGTCTTAAGCGCCGCACTGTTATGTGCAGTCAAAAACTGCTGATTTTCTTTGGCCGCTCCGATTACCGTATTTTTCAACCGTTCTATTTCCTGATCAATAAGCTTCTTTTTCCGAACGGTTGCTTCATATAATTTTCTGGAAACAAGTCCTGCTTCATAGCCAATCTTACGAAGCCTGAGATCCGCATTATCCCGACGAAGCAGAAGCCTATACTCAGCTCTCGAAGTCATCATACGATAAGGCTCGAAATTTTCTTTGGTAACAAGATCATCGATCAAAACACCAATATAAGCCTGAGAACGATCTAATATTACAGGTTCTTTCCCCTGAATAGAAAGAGCCGCATTGATTCCGGCAATCAATCCCTGAGCCGCTGCTTCTTCATATCCGCTGCTTCCATTGAACTGCCCGCCGCTGAAAAGTCCTTTAATATCCTTAAACTCCAAAGAAGGATATAACTGCCTCGGATTGATACAGTCATATTCTATGGCATAAGCATTTCTTACAATCTTACAATGTTCCAGTCCCGGCACTGTCCGGTACATAGCAAGCTGAACATCTTCAGGAAGAGAAGAAGACATACCTCCCACATACATTTCATTCGTATGCAGTCCTTCCGGCTCAATAAATACCTGATGTCTTTCTTTGTCCGCAAATTTTACAACTTTATCTTCGATCGAGGGACAATACCTTGGTCCGGTTCCCTCTATAATTCCCGCATAAATAGGAGACCTGTCCAGATTCGCTCTGATAATGTCATGTGTTTTACCATTCGTATAAGTAAGCCAGCAGGACACCTGATCAATCTGCACATCCTCAGGATTCGTAGAGAAAGAAAAAGGAACTACCTTTTCATCGCCAAACTGCTCCTCCATCTTACTAAAATCAATGGAACGTTTATCCATTCTTGCCGGCGTTCCTGTTTTAAATCTGCGCATCTCCACACCGAGACTGAGAAGAGAATCCGTCAGATGATTAGCCGGCTGTAATCCGTTCGGCCCTGTATAGGTAATCGCTTCTCCACAGAGACATCTCGCTTTGAGATAGGTTCCTGTACAAAGTATCACAGCCTTGCATTCATAAACAGCTCCGGTAAAAGTTCTGACCCCTATAATTCTCTTAGTCGCTATATCAGAATCTGCAGAAGAAGCATTATATTCTTCTGTCAGAAGATCACAAACCTCCGACTGTTTCACTGTCAAATGCTCCTGATTCTCCAATACCTTGCGCATGGATCTGGAATATTCCGCCTTATCCGCCTGTGCGCGAAGAGAATGAACCGCAGGTCCTTTAGACTGATTTAACATCTTGGACTGAATGAAGGTTTTATCTATATTCTTACCCATTTCTCCGCCAAGAGCGTCTATCTCCCGTACCAGATGGCCCTTAGACGTTCCTCCTATATTCGGATTGCATGGCATCATTGCAATACTGTCCACGCTTACCGTAAAAATTACCGTCTCCAATCCAAGACGCGCGCAGGCAAGAGCCGCTTCGCATCCCGCATGACCTGCACCAACAACGCATACATCTACTTTTTCCCTGATTTCCGGCATATTAATCCTCATTTCCTTATTTACCCATACAGAACTTAGAGAAAATCTCATTCACTAAGTCTTCTCCGACTTCTTCTCCTATAATAACGCCAAGTGAAGCATAAGCGCTCATCAGATCAATGGAATAGAAATCTTCCGGCATATTCATTTCCAGGCTTTTCCTGACCTGCAGCATACTCTGCCTGGCATCCATTATCGCTTCTTTATGACGCATGTTCGTAATATATACTTCATCATTATAAGATACTTTGCCATGAAAAAACATTTCTTTGATCAATTCCGTTAAAGCATCGATTCCGTTTTCTTCTTTGGTAGAAGTCTTAATTATTTTCGCATCATGATAAGATTCTTTCGTATCAATCTGATTGCCGATATCCTCCATCATCCTGTATATGTCATTTTCACTTACTATTTCATTTAAATCAGATTTATTAAGCAGAATTATAACATTTTTTCCATGAATCATCTTTATGATTTCTCTGTCGCTTTCATCCAATGCCACAGAAGAATCTACAACATAGAGAATCAAGTCCGCATCTTCTGAAATTTTCTTCGCTTTCTCCACGCCAATCTTCTCTACAATATCTTCTGTATCCCTGATACCGGCGGTATCAATCATATTAAGCGTAATACCGCCAAAAGATATGGTCTCCTCCAGCGTATCTCTGGTCGTTCCCGCTACATCCGTTACGATTGCTCTTTCTTCTCCGATCAGTCTGTTTAATAAAGAAGATTTACCCGCATTTGGTTTCCCTACAATGACGGTATTAATTCCCTCCTTCAACATTCTTCCATCATCGGCTGAATCCAATAAATGATCTAATTCCTTCAAAACAGAATCTGTCTTATCCGATAATCTTTCTTGATACCCATCCAGACTGATATGCTCCGGATCATCCAGAGCTGATTCTATGAAAGCAATCTCGTACAAAATATCTTCTCTCAGACCTCTTATTTTATCAGATACAGAACCCTTTAACTGTTTCACGGAAGAACTCAGGGCAAATTCATTCTTAGCATGAATAATATCCATAACCGCTTCCGCTTTCGTAAGATCTATCCTGCCGTTCAGAAAAGCCCGCTTCGTAAATTCACCCGGTTCCGCGATTCTTGCCCCGGCACGTATAACGGTCATCAGAATTTCTTTCATCATGAGGACACCGCCGTGACAGTTTATTTCCACCGTATCTTCCATTGTATAACTCTTAGGTTTCTTCATAATGGAAACCATCACTTCATCGAGCACGGATTCGTCCTCTTTCACAACAAATCCATAATGAATCGTATGGGATTCATATTTCGTCAAAGCTTTCTGAAGTTTTCTGTTCCTGTATACTTTATCCGCAATCTGAATTGCCTCGTCTCCGCTGATACGGATGATGCCGATGCCGGAGTCAGACATAGCAGTAGCAATCGCAGCAATCGTATCTGTTTTCATTTCCACCCTTTACCTTTTCAACTCAATTTATCACATCATAAATTTTCTGCTGTCAATCAAAAACGACAAAAATCTGCATACAAAACTTATTTCAAAAGTTTCTATACAATATTTCTGTCGTTTTACTTTCATAGAACTTACATACGATAATAATTTTTATTCCTGCGCCTGATTTCTATCGAAATTCCTGTCATAATTTCTATCAGATCTTCTATCGTTTCTATCATATCTCTTCAATACGACGACTACGTGTCTGAAAGGCTCGTCGCCCTCGCTGTGGGTTGTAACATACTTGTCATTCTGAAGCGCCGAATGAATGATTCTTCTCTCATAAGGATTCATAGGCTCTAAGGATACAGGTCTTTTTGTTCTCTTAACTTTATAAGAGATGTTCTTAGCCAGATTCTCCAACGTATCCTTTCTTCTCTGACGGTAATTTTCCGTATCAACTTTAACCCTGATATAATTATCTACATCCTTATTTACTACCAGAGATACCAGATACTGCAGAGAATCTAATGTCTGGCCTCTCTTGCCAATCAAGACGCCCATTTCGTCCCCGCTTAAATCAATATCCATGGAATTATTGATTTCATCATATTTCACATCCACGACTACGGCAAGGTTCATAGCGTCAAAAACGTCTTTTAAGAAATCTCTGGCTACATCTTCTATAGAAGATTTAACTTTTGCTCTGATCACAGCAGGTCTGGAACCAATACCCAGAAATCCCGAAGAACCTTCTTCTATTACTTCATATTCTAATTTATCGCTTGTAACAGTCAGTCTTTGACATGCCTCTGTAATTGCGTCATTCACTGTTTTAGCGGATACTTCTATAAATTCCATCTTTAATTCCTCCTGCATTATTTCTTATTGTTCTTTTCATTATACTGCTTAACCATATTTGCCTTAGACATCATACTTCCCGGTTTCGCATTCTGATTATAATATTCTGTAGATTTCCTGATCGATTCTTCTCTTTCTTCACGAGTCATGGAAGGCCTGGAAGCGTTTTTGGAAACAGAGCTTACTTTCTTAGTATTCATATTGGCATATGCCGCCATCTGCTCTGCCTTGATTCCCGCTTTCTCCATTTTCTTCTTAGCCTTGGCCTCATTCTTCTTAATTACTTCATCCAGATCCATCTTATCAATATGTTTATTAATAAGCACCTGCTGTACGCTTCTGACCACCGCGCCGGCTACCCAGTAAAGTCCCATACCTGCAGGTAATGTAAAACAGAAGAACGCTGACATAATCGGCATCATCATATTCATGGTTTTCATAGACTGCATCATAGCTGCCTGCGTATCATTGGCATTCTTGCTGTCCTGCTGTGCTGTCTGCTGCGGCATAAGCTTCACGTTAATCCACTGTGTTACAGCAGACAAAATCGGGATAATAAGTGCCGCAACCGCCATAAGATAAGAACCTGTACTAAACGCTTCCTTCATAGTATAAGAAGGGGAATTAGCGATATTTAATCCCAGAAAATTATTATATTGATTAAGAAGTTCAAGCGTATGATCCACATCTCCCGCCAGTGCCGAAAAATGCTCCTTAATGCTGAGCCATTCTGTAGTAGACGCTTTATTTAATACATCGATATAAGTATTCTGGACATATGTCGTAACGCCGCTTGTAAAATTCTCATTTGCAAACTGCTTCGCATACATATTGGCATTGGAAAAGCTCTGCAGAAATTCCGCGCTTCCCTCCTGGGCTATCAGCTTATCCACCAGAGGAAAAAATGCTTCTTTAATCTTGCCTACATAGGCGGGCATATTATAGATAACACGATACAGCGCAAACAAAATAGGCATCTGAATCAATAACTGTATACAGCTTCCCGACGGTGATACGCCGTATTTCGCATATACAGCCTTCGTCTCCATATTCATAGCCATCATGGAATCATTATCTTTTCTATTCTTATACTTATTCTGGATTGCCTGAAGCTCAGGGTTCATCTTAGCAGATAATTTGGAAAACTTCTGCTGTTTGATCGTAAGAGGCATCAGGAGAAGATATATTACAATCGTGAATAAAATAATAGCAAGTCCGATATTAGGAATGCCTATCTTATCCAAAACATAAAAGATACCTTCCATAATATAACCCAGGACTTTGGCAACAGGTCCTATAATTTTACCGGGATCCTGTGTCAACAGAATATTTGACACTATAAATTACCTCCTTTTGAGTATTTCGTTCCTTTACTTCATTCATGCAGCCATTAAGGAACCGGATCATAACCACCTTTTGAAAAAGGATTACATCTGCATATCCTCCACGCGGCAAGCATACCGCCCTTTAAAGCGCCATATTTTTCTACCGCCTCCAGACCATATTCGGAGCAGGTTGGAAAATACGGACACTTCGTACTTTTCATCGGAGAAATATATTTTCTATAGAATTTAATAAGACATATCAACAACTTTTTCATATCAATTTCTAATTTTCCTCATCATAAAAATATACTTTGATAATATGATGAAGCTTTGAAAGATGTAATAACGCGCTCTCGATTTCTGCATATCCCACGAAAGCCGCACTTTTTCTTGCAACGACTACTATATCTAAACCACTATTAAATATATTTTCATGTAGTCTGTAACTTTCTCTCACCAGTCTGGCAAATCTGTGCCTTACAACACTGTTTCCTACCTTTTTGCTGGCGGATATTCCCAGTCTGTTTCTGTTTGTGTTGTTTTCCAATACATACATTACTAAATATTTGTTAGCGTAACTCTTACCATTCTTATAAACATTCTGGAAATCACTGTTCTTTTTTAAAGATTCCGAAAATACCATTTTCAAACCGTACCTTTCCGACAGGTTTTACTGCTAATCCTTATGTCGTAAAAAATATTTACGGAGAAAAAAAGGCCACATAAATGCGGCCTATGCTGATAATTTCTTTCTTCCTTTTGCACGTCTTGCTGCTAAAACCTTTCTTCCGCCCGGAGTACTCATTCTAGCTCTGAAGCCATGAACCTTAGATCTCTGTCTTTTCTTAGGCTGATAAGTCATTTTCATTTCGATGCACCTCCTTCACATAAACCTTAACTTTCTATAAGGTAAACATATTTTAACCATTTTGGAAAAACAACATGTTGATTATATATAATTAATGAAGAAACGTCAAGTAACTACGCCTATTTTTTCTATAAAAAATACTGAAAAAAGGCTCTAAAACCTTATTTTTCAGAAATCTGCCAAAAATAAAGTTTATCTGCTTTTACTGTTTAATTTCTATATTTATCCACTTTACATAAATCTATCCACATATTGTGTATAAGTTGTAGATAACTTTTAAAATGCATGTTCAAAAATCTTTTTTTTCTAAGAAAATTCAATGTTGATACTGTTCATAAAAATTCTGAGAGTTATACACATCCCTGAAAACAATAAAATAAATATGTCAACTTGTTGATAATCGGTGTGAATTCAACCTGGTTTATGTGGACAACTTATTATTTGAATTTTTAGAATATTTATATTATTATATATTATAGGATATTTTCGATGTAATATTTTAAACAGTAAAGAGGTTATAAGGAACATGGATTCTATCAAAGAAAATTGGGACGCAATCAAAGAGACGCTGAGGAAAGAATATGAGCTTTCTGATATTTCTTATACTACATGGATAGATCCGCTGGATTTCTATGAGGTAAAGGATAATGTTGTAACAATACTGATTCCCTCGGATCAGGCGCATGCGCTCAACTATATTTCTTCTAAATACAAAAGCTTCTTTCAGGTTACGATTTCTGAAATGATGAATCATACATATGATATAACTTTTATTCTGGAGAAGGATATCAGAAACGATATGCCCGAAGAGAAAACGGTGTCTTCTCCTGTTTACAATATTAATTATGAACACGCAAATTTAAATCCAAAATATAAATTCGACACCTTCGTAGTGGGAAGCAATAATAAACTGGCGCATTCGGCTTCCCTGGCAGTGGCGGAGTCCCCGGGTCAGGTATACAATCCTCTCTATATTTACGGAGGAGCCGGTCTTGGTAAGACGCATTTGATGCATTCCATCGGACATTTTATATTGGAACAAAATTCAAACATGAAGGTAATGTACGTTACTTCCGAGAATTTTACCAATGAAGTTATCGACTGTATCAGAAGCGGCGACGCTATCAAAATGAACAAATTCAGAGAGAAATACAGAACGGTAGACGTACTTATGGTAGATGACGTACAGTTTATCATCGGAAAGGAAAGTACGCAGGAAGAATTCTTCCACACGTTTAATACGCTGCATTCCGCCGGAAAGCAGATCATCCTTTCTTCCGATAAACCTCCTAAAGACATGGAGACCTTGGAAGAAAGATTCCGTTCCCGGTTTGAATGGGGACTGATTGCGGATATACAGCCGCCCGACTATGAGACAAGAATGGCAATCCTTAAGAAAAACGCTGAAGTTTATCACAAGGAAATCGATGACGAAGTACTCAAATATATTGCCGAGAACATCAAATCCAATATCAGGGAATTAGAAGGCGCATTTAATAAGATTATTGCTTTCTCCAGATTAAATAAAGTAGATATCAATCTTTCTTACGCGGAGGAAGCGCTTAAAGACGTGATCTATCCTGATAAACCGAAAGAAATAACGCCTTATCTTATTATAGATGTGGTGTCTGAGCATTTCGGCGTTAATCCTGAGGATATCACTTCCAAAAAGAGAAATTCCGAATTCGTTCTTCCCAGACAGATCGTTATGTATCTGTGCAGGACTCTTACGGAAACCTCCCTTACCAACATCGGTAAGATTCTTGGCAAGAAAGATCACACTACTGTCATTCATGGTATCAATAAGATTACGGAAGAATTACAGACGAACGAAGAACTGAAGAATAAAATAGATATCATAAAGAAAAAAATCAACCCTGTCTGATGAACAGGAGCTATCAACAGACTTGTCCATACGGCATGTCAGAAAGCTGTTATTTCATGTGAATTCTCATATTGCGGCTTTCATCCGTATCAAAAGCCGTTGTTGATAAATAAAAAGTTATTCTTATGTTATCCGAAGTTTTTCACACGTTAAACATTTTCTTTTCTATTGAAAAATAGTATAATAAATAGGGTTATGCACATATTAACACCTATTATTATTAAGATTACTAAATAATTATTAAATAAATAACTTAAGGCGACGTTCCATATTGTTCATTAAGGAAGAAAGGAATTTATACACAGATGAAAATTGTATGTAGTAAATCAAATCTTTTAACTGGCGTGCAAATTGTATCTAAGGCTGTTCCAAGCAAGACTACCATGTCTATCCTTGAGTGTATTCTTGTAGATACCCGAAACGGCAATATCAAACTGACTGCCAATGATATGGAGCTTGGAATCGAGACGACAATCGACGGAGAGATTATAAATAAAGGCGTAATTGCCCTGGATGCTAAAATTTTCCTTGAAATCGTAAGAAAGCTTCCCGACAGTGATATTACGATCGAAACAGATCATAATTATAAGACAACGATTACCTGTGAAAAAGCAAAATTCAATATCATCGGCAAATCAGGGGAAGATTTCTCTTATCTTCCCGACATTGAGAAGAATGATTCTGTTATGATCACCCAGTTTACATTAAAAGAAGTGATCAGGCAGACAATTTTCTCTATCGCTGATAATGATAATAATAAATTAATGACGGGAGAATTGTTTGAAATCAATAACGATACTTTAAAGGTAGTTTCTTTGGACGGGCATAGAATCTCTATTCGCAAAATTGCTTTGAAGAATTCTTATGAAAACAGGAAAGTAGTAGTTCCGGGCAAAACATTAAGCGAGGTAAGTAAGATTCTTCCGGGAGACATGGAAAAGGACGTCAGCATTTTCTTTACGGACAAGCATATTCTTTTTGAATTTGATAATACAGTTGTAGTTTCAAGATTGATAGAGGGCGAATACTTTAAAATCGATCAGATGCTTTCCAGCGATTACGAGACAAAGGTAAAGATTAATAAGAAAGAGTTATTAGACTGTATCGACAGAGCGACTCTTCTTGTAAAAGAAGGGGACAAAAAGCCTGTTATTATCAGCATTACGGATGGATCTATGGAATTAAAGATGAATTCCACAGTCGGCAGTATGGATGAAGAAATAGATATTGCCAAAGAAGGAAAGGATCTGATGATTGGATTTAATCCGAAATTCTTAATCGATGCGCTTCGTGTCATTGAGGATGAGGAAGTAGATCTGTATATGGTGAATCCTAAGGCTCCCTGCTTTATCAGAAATGCTGAGGAAAGCTATATTTATCTGATTCTGCCGGTCAACTTTACAACTGTAAATTAAAACTGGCAATCTTTATAGGATACAAAGTGTATAGGATTAGGAAAGATGGAAATAATAACGATAAGGGACGAATTTATTAAGCTTGGCCAGGCAATGAAATTAGCAGGGCTTGTTGAATCAGGCGTGGAAGCAAAAGTGGAGATTCAGGAAGGCTATGTTAAAGTAAACGGCGAAGTGGAATTGCAGCGCGGTAAAAAATTATATCCGGGCGATGTGATAGAATTTGATGGACAACAGGTTAAGGTAGAAAACTAATGATCATAAAATCATTGGAATTAGCGGATTTTAGAAATTACGATTCCTTACATATTGATTTCAGTAGCGGAACGAATATTTTATATGGCAATAACGCGCAGGGCAAGACGAATATTTTAGAGGCTATTTTCTTATGCGCCACTACGAAATCCCACAAGGGCAGTAAGGATAAGGATATTGTTAATTTTGATAAAGAAGAAGCTCATATCAGAACTTATCTGGAAAAAGACGGCGTGGATATGAGGATTGACATGCACCTTCGCAAAAGCAAAACGAAAGGAATTGCAATCGATGGCCAGAAAATAAAAAAAGCGGCTGAGCTTCTCGGTTTATTAAATGTAGTTTTCTTTTCTCCGGAAGATCTGAGTATTATCAAGAACGGGCCTGCTGAGAGAAGAAGATTCGTAGACATGGAATTATGTCAGTTAGATCAGTTCTATCTTTATAATCTGAATCATTATAATAAGATCGTTAATCAGAGAAACAAGCTTCTCAAGGATATGTATTTTAATCCGTCTCTGAGAGATACGCTTAATATATGGGATTCCCAGCTTGTATCCTTCGGAAGCAAGATTATAGAGAGAAGACAGTTATTCGTAGAACAGCTTAACGATATTATTTTGAATATTCATAAGAAACTGTCGGGAGATAAAGAAGAATTAGTCATTCAATATGAACCCAATGTAACCATAGAAGAATATGAAAGAGCGCTCTTAGAGAGTCAGGACAGGGATATTAAGCTAAAACAGACTACTGTCGGGCCTCACAGAGATGACTTTTCCTTTATGGTTGGCACTATTGATATCCGTAAATTCGGATCCCAGGGACAGCAGAGAACGGCGGCTTTATCTTTGAAATTATCCGAAATAGAGCTTGTGAAGAAAATAACAGGCGACAATCCGATCCTGCTGTTGGACGACGTGTTGTCGGAGCTTGACAGCAACAGGCAGAATTATCTGTTGAGCACGATTGGAGATATCCAGACTATTATTACTTGTACCGGTTTGGATGAATTTGTAAATAATAGATTTGAAATCGACAAAGTTTTTCAGATTGATAATGGTAAAATAGTAGTATAAGAAGCGTGAGGGAAAGGCGAGGTTAATCATGGCTAACGAATACGGCGCGGATCAAATACAGATTCTTGAGGGTCTTGAGGCAGTAAGAAAAAGGCCTGGTATGTATATTGGAAGTACTTCTGTCAGAGGCCTTCATCATTTAGTATATGAAATTGTAGATAACTCTGTAGATGAAGCATTGGCAGGATACTGCGATACGATTTATGTAACAATCAACCAGGATAATTCTATTACAGTTGTAGATAATGGACGCGGTATTCCTATCGGCATTAATCATAAAGCAGGTATTCCGGCAGTTGAGGTAGTATTCACGATTCTTCATGCCGGCGGTAAATTCGGCGGCGGGGGATATAAAGTATCGGGAGGCCTGCATGGTGTGGGCGCTTCTGTTGTAAATGCTTTATCTGATTGGCTGGAAGTAGAGATATGCTCGGAAGGTAAGATATATAAGCAGCGGTATGAGAAAGGTCATGTATGCTATCCTCTTAAAGTAGTCGGAGAATGTGAACCTGATAAAACGGGCACTACGGTTCATTTTAAACCGGATGGTACGATTTTCGAAGAAACAGTATACGACTTTGATACGTTGAAAACAAGACTTCGGGAGACTGCTTTTCTGACAAAGGGTCTTAAGATTATACTGGAGGATGTCAGGGAAGAGAAGGAACAGAAGAAAGAGTTCCATTACGAAGGCGGTATTAAGGAATTCGTTACATATTTGAATAAGAGCAAAGAAGCGTTATACGGACAGGTAATGTATTTTGAAGGTATGAAGAACGGCGTTTATGTAGAAGTTGCGTTGCAGCATAACGATTCTTTCAATGAGAGTATCTATTCTTTCGTCAATAATATTAATACGCCGGAGGGCGGTACTCATTTGATTGGATTCAGAAATGCTTTGACTAAAACCTTTAATGATTATGCGAGAAATAATAAATTATTAAAGGACAGTGAGGCGTATCTGTCAGGTGAGGATATCAGGGAAGGTCTTACGGCCATCGTCAGCGTTAAGATAGAGGATCCCCAGTTTGAGGGGCAGACGAAGCAGAAATTAGGTAATTCTGAGGCGAGAGGCGCAGTTGACAGTATTGTAAGCGAGCAGCTTACTTATTTCCTGGAGCAGAATCCTGCGGTTGCCAAGACAATTTGTGAGAAATCTATTCTGGCTCAGCGTGCGAGAGAAGCCGCCAGAAAGGCGAGGGATTTAACCCGTCGGAAGACGGCGTTGGAGGGAAGTTCTCTTCCCGGTAAGCTGGCGGATTGTTCTGATAAGGATCCGAAGAATTGTGAAATCTATATCGTAGAGGGAGATTCTGCAGGCGGTTCTGCGAAGACCGCAAGAAGCCGTGCGACGCAGGCTATTTTACCGCTGCGCGGCAAGATCTTAAATGTCGAGAAAGCAAGGCTTGATAAAATATATGCCAATGCGGAAATCAAGGCTATGATTACCGCGTTCGGAACAGGCATTCATGATGATTTTGATATTACGAAGCTTCGTTATGATAAGATTATCATTATGACGGATGCGGATGTGGACGGCGCTCATATCGCTACGTTAATGCTTACTTTTATCTACCGGTTTATGCCGGAACTGATTAAGCAAGGGCATGTATATCTGGCGAAGCCTCCTCTGTATAAGCTGGAGAGGAACAGACAGATCTGGTATGCGTACAGCGACGACGAATTAGAGAAGCTTCTGGCGGAAGTAGGACGTGACCAGAATAATAAGATTCAGCGTTATAAAGGACTTGGCGAAATGGACGCGGATCAGTTGTGGGAGACCACTATGGATCCGGAAAGACGTATTTTGCTGCGTGTGAATATGAATGAAGAGGAAGAGTCTGAGGTTGATCTTACATTCAATACCCTGATGGGCGATAAAGTAGAACCCAGACGGATTTTTATCGAGGAAAATGCCAAGTTTGTTAAGAATCTGGATATCTGATGTATTGAAAAGTCTGAGAGAGGACAAGTAAATGGATGATCAAATTTTTGATAAGATAGAAGAAGTCGATTTGAAGAAGAAAATGGAAGACTCTTATATCGATTATGCCATGAGCGTTATTGCGGCGCGCGCGCTGCCTGACGTAAGAGATGGCTTGAAACCGGTACAGAGAAGAGTTCTGTATTCCATGATCGAATTGAATAACGGACCTGATAAGCCGCACAGAAAGAGCGCGCGTATTGTCGGCGATACAATGGGTAAGTATCACCCTCACGGCGACAGCTCTATTTATGGTGCGCTGGTTAATATGGCACAGGAATGGTCCACCCGCTATCCTCTTGTAGACGGTCACGGCAATTTCGGTTCTGTGGACGGAGACGGCGCTGCGGCGATGCGTTATACGGAAGCGAGACTGAGTAAGATATCCATGGAGCTTCTTGCGGATATTAACAAGAATACAGTGGATTTCGTGCCGAACTTCGATGATACGGAGAAAGAACCTACCGTATTGCCGAGCCGCTATCCTAATTTGCTGGTCAACGGTACCTCCGGTATTGCGGTCGGTATGGCTACCAATATTCCGCCCCATAACTTAAGAGAAGTAGTGAATGCGGTAGTAAAGATCATTGATAACAGGGTTCTGGAAAACAGAGATACGGAAATGGATGAAATATTGGAGATCGTCAAAGCTCCTGATTTTCCAACCGGTGGAATTATTCTGGGTACCAGAGGCGCCGAAGAGGCATATCGTACCGGACGCGGCAAGGTCAGAGTGCGTGCGATTACAGATATAGAGACTATGCCTAATGGCAAGAGCCGTATTATTGTAACAGAACTTCCTTATATGGTGAATAAGGCTAATCTGATTCTGAAGATTGCCGATCTGGTCAAATTAAAGAAAATTGATGGTATTACGGATCTTCGTGATGAGACAAACAGGGAAGGTATGCGTATTGTCATAGAACTTCGCAAGGATGCTAATGCCAATGTAATATTGAATCAGTTGTATAAGCACACCCAAATGCAGGATTCTTTCGGCGTTATTATGCTGGCGCTTGTGGATAATCAGCCTAAGGTCATGAACCTTCTGGATATGCTTGGTTATTATCTCAAGCATCAGGAAGACGTCGTGACACGGAGGACGAAATATGATCTGAATAAGGCGGAAGAAAGAGATCATATTTTACAGGGCTTACTGATTGCACTTGATAATATCGATGAAGTGATTCAGATTATCAGAAGCAGTCAGACTACACAGATCGCAAAGGAAAGATTAATAGAGCGCTTCGGTCTTTCCGACGTACAGTCACAGGCGATCGTAGATATGCGTCTGCGCGCTCTGACAGGCTTGGAAAGAGAGAAGCTTGAGAATGAGCATAAAGAGTTACTGGCTAAGATTGCGGAGTTAAAAGCAATTCTTGCTGATGAAAAATTGCTGCTTGGCGTTATTAAAGATGAGATGTTATTGACTGCTGAGAAATATGGTGATGAAAGAAGAAGTAAGATTGGATATGACGTCTATGATATTAACATGGAAGATCTGATTCCAAGAGACAATACTGTAATTGCCATGACAAGCCTGGGATATGTGAAACGTATGACAGTGGATAATTTCAAGGCGCAGAACCGGGGCGGTAAAGGCATAAAAGGTATGCAGACGATTGAGGAAGATTATATAGAGGATCTTCTCATGACAAATACTCATGATTATCTGATGTTCTTTACCAATTTTGGGCGTGTTTATCGTCTGAAGGCATATGAGATACCGGAAGCGGGCAGAACAGCGAGAGGTATTGCGATCGTTAATATACTGCAGCTTAATCCTGGTGAAAAAATATCGGCTATGATACCGATCAAAGATTATGAGGAAGACAAAAATCTCTTTATGGTGACGAAGAAAGGAACTGTAAAGAAAACTTCCATTATGGAATTCAGGAATGTCAGAAAGAACGGACTTGCCGCAATCAATCTCAAAGAAGACGATGAACTGATAGAGGTTAAGGCAACTTCTAAAGATACGGAAATATTCCTAGTTACTAAATTGGGAATGTGTATCCGTTTCAAAGAAACGGACGTAAGACATACGGGCAGATCTTCCATGGGCGTAATTGGTATGAGTCTTTCGGATGGCGATGAGATCGTCGGCATGCAGTTAGATCATCAGGGTGATTCTCTTCTGATCGTATCTGAGAACGGTATGGGTAAGCGTACTTATCTGAATGAATTTACTGTTCAGAAGCGAGGCGGCAAGGGTGTAAAATGCTATAAGATTACTGATAAGACCGGCGACGTCGTAGGTGTTAAAGCTGTGAATGATGATCATGAGATCATGATGATAACAGATGCCGGAACGATTATTCAGCTTCGTATGGATGATATCTCTACTCTTGGAAGAATTACTTCCGGCGTAAAAATGATTAACTTGGACAGCGGTGTGAAAGTTGCCAGAATTGCGAAGGTTCGTGAAAGAGTAAGCAACGGCGAAGAAGAATTCGAGAATATTGAAGACGCGATGGAAGATATTCCGGAGGAAGAGCGCTATGGCATAGGAGAGATTGATGACGGTAAGGAAGTAAATCTGCCGAAAGAGGAGTCTGAGGATTAGATTAGAATCGCTCAGAAATGAGGATGAATATGAAGCTTGCAGTAATGGGAGATATACACGGCAATCATATTGCTCTTAAGGCCTGCATAGCACACGCACTGGAGCATAAAGCGGACGAATTCATTTTTATCGGGGATTATATTACTGACTGTCCCTATCCGCAGAAAACCATGCGTATCATTTATGAGATGCAGAGAAGGTATCGCTGTTATTTTATCCGCGGCAACAGAGAGGATTATATGTTAAATCACAGGAATAATCCGCAGGAAAGATGGACTTATTCTTCCGCCAGCGGTAATCTTCTCTATACCTATGAAAATCTGTCAGAGCAGGATATGGATTTCTTTGAATCGATTGAGATTCATGGAGTATATGATAAGAAGAATTACAGGAAATTCCGGTATTGTCATGGTTCGCTGACCTCCTCTAAGGAACTGCTTTTACCGGATAATGAGAATATGGAATCTATTATGAAAGGCCTGGACGTGGATTTACTGATCAGCGGGCACACTCATATTCAGGAAAGCAGGATGTATGGAGAGAAGAAACTGATTCATCCCGGTTCTGTAGGCGTTCCGTGGTATTATGAAGGGCGCAGCCAGTATATGATCCTGCATAGCATAGAGGATGTAAATCATCCTTTCGGCTGGGAGGAAGAATTCTTTCAGTTACCTTATGATGTGGGTCGTGTCAGAGAAGAATTGGAATCATCAGGATTGTATGAGAAAGCCCCTTATTGGGCAAAGCTGGTAACACATGCTTTGGAGACAGGGGAAGATTATACAACGCCGTGCCTGACAATGGCTATGGACTTATGCCGTGAAAAAGAAGGAAACGTTCAATGGCCGGATATTCCCGTAAAATACTGGGATATGGCTTATACACATTTTATTCATTAAGAGATTTTTGTTAATAACCAGGAAAGAAAATTAATTTTATCTTTCCTGGTTATATTTGTGGATTATTTATTCTTCATTGTTGTTGCGGTTGATAATAATGGAAACAATTCCGCAGGCTATGCCGAAGGGAGCGAATATTGCGGGGGCAATATACCACATGTTCCACACGAATCCTAAGATCAGATAAATTATAGTGGCTGTCATCATAAGACATGCGCATATCATTCCTGTCTTTTTGTCATTCTTATAGGTAACAGAATCATGATCATGCATGAGATTATAATGCTTGATATTATATTTTCCATTCTGCATGCCGGCATAAACGAAAAGGGAGACAGAGATTGTAATTATCAGAAGGAAAAAGGATGCAATAAGATCGTCTGTCTGAATTATACTATTTTCGTTAATTAAATCAGGTATCATTTCTGTAAGTCCAATCATAAGTATTATGCCAATGAGAATGAGTATAACGCCTGTGGTAATCATGACAATAAACTTTTGATGAAATTTTTCTTTTTCTTCTTCAGAATAGAAATCTTCAATATAAGGATGTTTCCTGGTAAAATGATCACTCTGAATGCCTGTAATAATAAAGAAAGGGACTGCAATCGTAACAAAAATAATAAATATCATGCCTGATAATTCATCTATAAAACTTATATTACTAAAAACAGCATTCAGAAAAAGTATAAAAGAAAGACCAAACAAAATAAGTCCCACTCCAAATGTTATTTTTTTGCTGGCCTTATTCCAAAAGGCATCATAATGTGCGTTATCTTCAATGTACTGAGTGCTGATATCTGTCCTTATAAGATCATCTAAGGTACAATGAAAAACAGAAGATATCTGCAGAAGCTTATCCATTTCAGGATATGTAGCGTCAGATTCCCATTTCGATACGGATTGTCTGGATACTTCCAGCATTTCCGCAAGCTGTTCCTGCGTGATATTATCTTTTTTGCGTAAAAATTGTATATTTTCTCCTAAACTCATATTTTTCCTCCATATTTCTGATATGTTCTATAGTACTATTTTTTATCGCGAATGAAAATAAGTAATATAGATTATGTGTTTATTGTAGGAAAAAACCGATGTAAAGGCTATCAATTTGATGTTGCTTTTGAATATTTCTATGTAAAGAGCAGGTTGCACGCCATTGATTAGATAAAAAACAAAAGGTATAATAAATAAAAATAGAAAAGTAATGGTATTCCAATGAAAAAACAGATAGAGGGACAGTTAAATTTATTTGATTATATTACTGAGATTGTAAATTTATACGAAGAATGTATCGACTGCTGGTGCAGAGACTGCAGGCATAATGAAGAACTTGCGGGAGAGCCTCGTGACTTTGCGGGAGAGAGGAAGCCCTGCCCTGCTTGTTCTTTCTGTAAGAAATCCGGTAAAGCGGAAATATGTGAAATAAATTCCTACGATAATGGCTGTAAGCTGCGCGCGATGGAAGAAGGAATAGAGTAAGGATCTGATCTTACCATCGGATAAGTGTTACGGTATTATTCAATTTTCTCGAAATCTTCTACTCCGTGTTTACACCAGGGACAGATGAAATCAGGAGGAAGTTCTTCTCCTTCATAGATATAGCCGCATATGACGCACCGCCAGCCTTTCTTTGAGGAGGAGGTTTGCTGCGGTTTAACATATTCGTGATAAAAAGAATATGTTATTGGTTTTTCACCAGATATTATTTCACAGTCTGTCACAACAGCCAGAAACATCATGTGCGTACCTAAATTATAGCTGCTTATTACCTTACAGTCCAGATATGCTGTAGTGTGGTCTGTCAGATAAGGAAGCTCCTGCGGCGTTAAAGCAAAAGGATAATTTACAAATTTATCTATGTTTCTGCCGCTCTGGAATCCGAAATGCTCAAAGAGAGAAAAAGGCGTTGTCTCAGAAAGTATGGAAATGGACACCATACCGGACTTTTCGATAATGTCGCAGGTCAGGTTCTGTTTGTTGACTGCTATAATAATCTGCTTTGGGTTATCCGTTACCTGCATAACGGTATTAATGATGCATCCATTCATTTTCTTATCGTGTTTGGATGCCGCTACGTATAAACCGTAAGATATTTGATGTAGTACCTGTGGATTCATGGAAGCTTCCTTTCTTCGTATTCAGTAGTAGGTAATTTCGAAACTCTTTCCTTGTCATTGAAATTGCACAAATTGTATAACCAACACAGCCGCGCTTTCGCTCCGTTCCAGACGCAGCGGATACTATGCTCGAAAAAACCTCGCCAAGTACCGGCGTCTTCCAAGGGGCTTGCTTATGGTTATACAATTTGCACAATTAAAGTTATGTTGTGAAGAGTTTCGTAAATGCTTATATTCAATGGGTTAGAAATAATATAAATGAGTTTCTGTTAGTATGATAAAATAAAAGAAAATTATACATACATAGACAGATTATTTAAATGCAGATTTCTGAAAATTTTAATTATTACTGTATATATGCATCCGCCCTGTGAAGTGAAAAATTAAAATTTCTCAAATGCATATTCTGTAGTGATTCCTCCAAATCAGAATAATAATTCCTGATCCAAAACAGAGATTCATATCGGTAAGGTATGTTGTATGTGTTACAGTAATCCTCTATGTCCTGTCTGCTCATCGTCATAATATCTTTCGGGGAAAGTCCTGGAATGACGGATAAGTAAGGATTCGATTCTTCCTGCAGAATCACGGACGCGGCGTCAGAGGATAAGGTAGACAGATAAGGTATGTCATCATATATATCATAATCATTCGAATACTCCAGGTGCGCCGGATTCAAATTATATTTCGCGATCCAGTAATCGGGATGCGCAAAGGAAAGGCAGATATAAAAAACTGTTGTAACCGCCAGGCTGTAAGTAAATAACGGAAAGCTTCTGCTGTAAATAGAGATAGCAACGCCTGCCATCAGGAAGAACATAACTGCCAGAGACCAGAGTACAAAAATTCTTAAAAAGGTCAGATTATAGCAGTTAATGTACATAATCATACGTAGCGCGCTGGACAGAATCATAATATACGTACAGCCGCAGATAATCGTGAGAATGATTTTCAGTACAATATTTTCACGAAACAGATGCAGGCATACCAATACCAAAACCAGATTGAGAATACATACGGCAAGCAATTGGAAGAATCCTTCTCTGGCATAACCGGAATAAGTATAGCCCTCCGGAAGCTGCATATTTCCGATAAAAAGATATACGATTTGAATTATACTGAAAATAAGATATATGACAGAGAGCGACGCCGTTACAATGACAGCGGTAACAGGTTCTAGTTGCTTGCCGTATGTCGTCTGTTCCTCTACATTTCGTCTGCATAAGGCTGCATAAACAGCATAGGAGCAGAAGAAGACAGCTATGATAAGAAAGGTTATATCAAATATAGTTGTAAAATTAAAAAAATCAAATATGCCGTCAAGCATTTTGGCGAAGACAATGTCCGCGCTGGAAAGCAGTATCGTTATTACAAGAAGCAGCGGAAGCGTGATGGCGATACCAATCAAAACCGGCAAAACATAACTCTTTTTACCCGTTTTCTCCTGTTTTTGGGCATCAAAATAAGAAATCATGTCTGTAAAGGGACGAAAAAGGCATGAAAAGCAAGTACAGATTGTCTTTAATATGGCCATAATATATTTCGGCATATTCCAATCTCTGTCATTGTATACTGTATGCAATATTAGTATAAAAGAAAGCAGAAAAAGGCCGAGCTTATTCAAAAAAAGTAGCTGCGGTGAAGTCGTAAGGCAGTTGGATATACCGAGTAATACAATGCTAACGATATAGAAAACGCTGTCTTTTTTGTAAGGAACCCTTAACTTTCTCATAGAGAAGAAGAAATAGCAAAGGGTTCCGGCGACGAAAAAAGGGTAAGTGATACCGGAAGCGTTGCGGTACAGACAGAATGCGTAGAAAATCGCGTAAAGCATACTGCCAATACCGAAGAAGGGAAAATCATCGGGAGAAAAGTTATTTTCATAAGGATTGTTTTGAGGGGTATGATTTGTTTGAATTTGTTCCATGGTGTACTCCTTTCTGTTTACGATATTTTATGGTTTATATATCTTTTCCGGCATTTGCTTCGTCTTCATCTTCTGTATCAGGTACATACTGCAGAATATCTCCTGGCTGACAGTCAAGCGCTTTGCAGATTTCATTCAGGGTGGAAAGACGTATTGCTTTTGCCTTGTTATTTTTTAAGATGGAAAGATTCGCAAGGGTAATATCGATTTCGCCTGCCAGTTCGGTCAGTCCTTTCTTGCGCATCGCCATCATGACGTCCAGATTTATGATAATGGCCATTTTGATTCTCCTTTTGTTCTGTCTGGTTTTGATTATTATATTGTCAGATCATTTTCCAGCTTATAAGTAACTGCCTTGTCGAAGACGCCTGCCAGAACCTTGCTGAATAATCCCGCGATTACGAATACAAGAATAATAACAAGTACTGCCGGAGTCAGATAGATGAAAAGCCTGCAGGCGGTAATCACCGCGATAAAGAAGCTGTAAATGCTCATGCGTTCCAGACTCGTTACATTATCTCTGATAAAGCAGTCATCATCCAGCACGGAGCGGAACATACTGCGAAGTTCCTTCACGATCAGCACCGCGAAGATGCCGGAGAGAAAGAAAATCACACAGAGGGAATAATAATTGTCCGCAAAATAAGAATTATACCGGCCATAAAACCTGATACTCAAAGGAAGCGTTATAATAACTATAATGCCCATATAAAACATCATGTCTAATAAATACTTGGTATATAGAGTGAGTCTGTCTTTCATAATGATTTCCTTTCCTGTTTGATAAGATTAGGTAATTGCGAAACTCGCTACAGTGTAACTTGAATTGTGCAAATTGTATAACCATAAGCAGCCCCTTGGAAGACGCCGGCACTTGGCGAGGTCTTTTCGAGCCTAGTGTCCGCTGCGTCTGGAACGGAGCGAAAGCGCGGCTGTGCTGGTTATACAATTTGTGCAATTTCA
>JAGAIZ010000020.1 GCA_017626325.1 Lachnospiraceae bacterium
AAAAAAGTTTTCGTCTAAAGCCGGAAACCAGAAAAACCGCTTCGCGCTTTTTCCCCATCTTCGTCTTAAAGACTTTTGTCTGATCCGGACCAGAACAAGCTTGGCTTCTTCTGTATCCGTCTTCGTTCCCTTCCGGAAACTTACTGTTTTTAGGTTGTATCTGTTCGATACTCTCTGAATTTTCTTTTCGAATTTTCAGGGTTGCATTACTGTTTATTTGTCAAGGTGCTGTGTTGCTGTGTCTCTGTGTTTTCCTCAGCAACGAATCTGAGTATATCATCACATTTTAAGGTTGTCAACACATTTTTTGATATTTTTTTATCTTTTTTATCTTTCTATTCTAAAGTCATCGTAACGCTCTCATCATTACCGCGTAAAATCAATGCAAGAGACTCTATATTCGTTCCCTGCGGCACTTCTACAATACTGATCAGTTCCACGGAAGAACCGGCAGGCAAAACCGCATCATAAGTCTGCATATCATTAAGAAGCATCGTAGTAAGCACTCCTGTACTTTTCTCTC
Source organism: Lachnospiraceae bacterium (assembly GCA_017626325.1). GTDB lineage: Bacteria > Bacillota > Clostridia > Lachnospirales > Lachnospiraceae > UBA3282. Next base: position 524 of record JAGAIZ010000020.1, read on the forward strand.
CATTAACAGAAACCCTGAACCTTGCCCCCCGATCCAGCATGTCTAATTGCGTATCATTGCCGCTCGTATTGACAGCCATGAATTTTAAGACCAACAGTTCAGCGCCTTCGGTTGCATTCATCGCAAAGAACAAATCCTCTCCCTCTGTTTCGGACGGATATGAGGACGTAAGCTCATACCCTGTATATTGAAACGCAACATCCGGTATGTCATAATAAGTTTCTATTGACGCTGGTAAGGTCTCTTCATCCTGGCTTACATCAATCACTTCCGTGCTCTCTGCAGTGTCAGACGCAAGCTGCTCTTCTTCCGGCAATTCTTCTGTCTGCTCCGGCTCTTCTGCATCTTCCGTCAGGTCGTATGCAGACGTGTCCACCAGTCGGCTGTTATGGCTTTTATCATATTTCAGCAAAAGACCCACTGCATATTCCGTAATAATTTGATTCTCTTCTTCTGTCAGTTCCGGCATGGTCTTACCGCACCCTGTCAGGATACAGGCAATTCCGACGCCGCATAATAAAATATTTATTTTCTTCACGGAGCCCTCATTTTCTCCCATCTATACTATCCGTTCCTATTATCTAGCAACTTTCGTATTTATTATTGTACCGTATTTGTTATTATACCTCATAATTTATGCCTGTTCAAGTTCAAACCAAAATTCCACGCCGTTATCATAATTGATCACGCCGTATTCCTGATTCATGGATTCCATAATTGCTTTTACAATAGAAAGGCCGATTCCGCTTCCGCCATATTCTCTTGTCCGGGCTTTATCCACTTTATAAAATTTCTCCCATAAATGCGCGATACTTTCTTGCGGAATCTGGCTTCCGGTATTGAAAACCGAGATTCTGACTTTCTGATCATTTTTCTGTACCTTAACATCTATAATCTTTTCACCCTGCGCATAATTAATCGCATTGGAAAAATAATTCATAAATACTTCTTCTACTTTGAATTCATCTCCCCATACATAAACAGGTGAATAATCTTCCATCCGCACTGATATTTCTTTCTGCTTTAATAAAATATCCGAAGAAGCAATATAGTTCTTAATCAGCGATACAATATCAAACCGCTCCATACTTACAATATCGTTCCCAAATTCCAACTGATTCAGGGTAAGGAGCTTTTTGACCATAATGTTCATTTTATTGGCTTCATCCATTATGACGTCACAATAGAATTCACGGCTCTCATCATCTGAATTAATACCTTCCTTCAGCCCTTCCGCATATCCCTGTATCAAAGCGATAGGAGTCTTTAACTCATGAGATACATTAGAAAGGAATTCCTGGCGCATCTCGTCCTTTCTGTTCTTTCTTTCAATATCCTTGAGCAATTCATTGTTCGCGGTCTTAAGTTCTGAAATCGTAATTTCCAGAGTTTCCGACAATTCGTTAATATTATTCCCCAGAACAGATATCTCCGTCTTATCATTACCGGTATACTTCGCTTCGAAATCCAAATGCTTCATGCGCTCCGAAATATCGGCAAGTTCAAGAATCGGCTTCGTGATCCGGTTAGAAAGCCAGATTACTAAAAGGGCGCTGACAAAGATAGCAACGCAGCCCACATATGCAAGAAAATGATTGGAAATCGCCACACTTTCCTGAATCCCCTCCAGAGCGCTTCTAAGCAGGAAAAGATAACCGTTGTCAAGCACGCCCCACATTTCGATATAGCCGGTCTTAGTCCTGTAATCTGTGATAATCTGCATTTTATAGTTATCGGCATTTATAAGCAGATGGTCTTCATCCACACCACGGAAAATATTATCAAACAACTGCTTTATCACTATTTCCGGGTCGCTCATAGAAGCTTTGATGATCTCCGACTCGCCGTCCGCCACAAGCACATGAATGTTATATTTTTCACATATTTTCCGAAGTTCAATATCATATTCATCCGAGGTAATATCCCCCTCGCTGGAGACCTGATTAATACTATAGTAGGCTTTCACCAATGCATTCTCTTTGTTGTTAATATAGTACTTCTCCAGCAATGTAGAATTTAAAATAAGACACAGCAGAATCGTGCCCGTCACCAACATGATAAACATCATGGCAAACTGTCTTTTCATAGAATATTTCATAGATAATTCCCGCCTTTTTTGTAACGTTATCATTCCATCTTTCATATGTCAATATATAGATAAAACGTGAAAAAACTGTGAAATATCATTGAAATATATGAAAATCAGCGTATAATCTAGAAATATAGCGGTTTTTTCGTAAAAGAAGGGAGGCCTAAATGTATACAGATAATAATCAGGAAATTTTTAACATGTATCAACAAATCGCCGCCGAATTTTCCTCCTGCATGAACGATTATCTTTATGCCTACAATCTACAGAATGACGTCTATTATATTTCCGAACAGGCAGCCAGACGTTTTGCTATCCCCGGAAATGTTTTTCACAATGTTCTGGAGACTCACAGACAGTTTGTCTATAACGAAGATCTGGAAATGCTGATCGAAGACTTAAAGAAGATATTAAACGGTACTAAAACGGTGCATAATCTGCGTTATCGCTGGCTGGGTTCGGACGGTTCCCCTATCTGGATCAATTGCCGCGGACGCGTCATCAAGGACTCCTGCGGCAAGCCTTTTCTTATGATTGGCTGTATTAACGAAATAGGCAAGAAACCGAACGCCGACAATATCAGCGGTTTGTTGAAGGAAACCGCTTTTGAAGAACAACTGGCGCAGTTTTCCGACCTGTCCGGCGGTTTTATGCTGCGCATTGGCATTGACGACTTTAAATCGATCAACGAGCGTCTCGGCGTCGAATATGGAGATTATGTATTGCATGAGGTATCTTCCTGTATTCAGAACTGCCTGTCTGCCAATCAGTACGTATATCGTCTGCCTTCTGACGAATTTATCATACTCGATATATCCGGCTGCACAGCTTCCGATATGAAGGAATTATATCATACGATCCGTTCTGCCGTAGATCAACTGGTGGCACAGAATCAGTATGAAGCCCTCTACACCATATCGGGCGGCATCGTTGCCTGCAGCGATATTATTCCGCTCACTTATGAGGAATCCATGAAGCTGTCGGAATTCGCACTAAATGCCGCTAAGGATCTTGGCAAAAACCAGGTATATTTATTTCAGGAACTGGACTATACGGCTTTTCTTCGCAAACGTGCGATACTCAGGTATTTACGCAAGTCCGTATCCAATAATTTTGAAGGATTCGAGCTTTATTTTCAGCCGATCATCTCTACAGAGGATGAGACGCTTTATTCCGCGGAGACTTTATTACGCTTCCGCACGCAGGAGGGCGAGTTCCTCTCTCCCATGGAATTTATCCCGATCCTGGAAGAAAGCGGGCTGATCATTCCTGTTGGGAAATGGATTATGCGCAAGGCTGTTAAAATGTGCAAAAAATGTCAGATATACTTCCCTGACTTCAAGATATCCATTAATCTGTCTTATATTCAATTGCTTAAGAGTCCTGTATTCGCAGATATCATGGACACACTGAACCAGTATCAGCTCAGCCCCGGCAGTCTGATTATAGAGCTTACCGAGAGCGGACATCTGGAGAACAATACTGCGGTTCACAACGTATGGAGAAAGCTTAAAAAAGCCGGTATTCAGATCGCTATCGACGATTTCGGCACCGGCTATTCCAATTTGCAGAATATCGGTGACCTGAGACCTAATATTGTTAAAGTCGACCGTAATTTTACTGTAAAATCCCTGCGTAACGATTACGAGCGGCAGCTTATGATACATATTATTCATATGGTGCACAGCATTGGGCTTCGCCTCGTGGTGGAAGGCATCGAGACGACGGAGGAGCTTTCCAAAATCACTTCGTTAGATCCCGATTACATCCAGGGTTACTACTACAGTAAGCCCTGTCCTCAGGATGAATTCTATGAGAAATTTATTGCAGTCTAATCTGCGGTAAAACAATATTGTAAAATTGTCCGAAGTCAAATAAGAATTTATAACAATTGAACAAATACGGCAGCCTCCCGGCTGCCGCATTTGTTTTCCATATTAAGAATATGAATCTTCTCTTTTTATTACATTCTCCGCTTACTTCTGCTCTTCTTTATCCTCGTCATTATTTTCTATGGCTTCCTGCTTTCTTCCCTTCCTTGCTGCCTTCTTGGTCTGCCTGCGTTCCTTCCTGCTCCGCTTATCAATAATCAGATAGAAGGTCGGCATCAACAACAGAATCAGGACAGTAGAAGCCACCAGACCGCCGATAATAACCAACGCCATACCCTGCATAATGACGGAACCTTCGCCAATTCCCAATGCCATAGGCACCATGGAGAGAATGGTGGTCAAAGTCGTCATCAGGATCGGCCTCAGACGAAGCTGTCCGCTCTGAATCAGCGCTTCCTCTAAGGGCATTTCCTCTCTGAGCGAATTAGCGGTATCCACATACAAAATACCATTGTTTACAACAATACCCACTAACATCAGGACACCCATCAGGGATACCATGCTAAGCGTAGCGCCGGTAAGATACAGCAGTCCGAAGGAGCCGATTAAAGCAAAGGGGATACTCATCATAACCATTGCGGAAAATCTGGGAGACTCAAACTGCATCGCCATAACGAGGAAAATCAGGAAGACAGATATGACGATCGCCTTAATAATAGCGGTAAATTCGTCGATCATCATCTGATCCAGCGTACTGGTCGCCAATTCCACTCCTCTGGGAAGAATCATCTCTTCCATAGCAGCATCCACCGCCTCCTGCGCCGTATATTTGGCCGCCTCTGTGGTGCTTGCGGTTACCGCCACCTGGTAGACGCCGTCCACCCTCACCAGGGTAACCGGCGCGTCCTTATATTCTACAACAGCAATTTCCGACAACGGTACCTGTGTGCCATAGGGCGAACTTACAGTCATATTCATCAAGTCATTCATGGTCTCGAACTCATCCGCCGGATATTCCACCCGGACGGCATATTCTTTACCGCTTCTGGTCAGTTTTGCAGCCTCCGTTCCGCTGAGCGCGCTGTACATTTCGCCGGCCACCTGTGCGGGTGCAAGCCCTACCGCCATACTTTTCACCGGATCAACTACTATTTCCGCCTGCGTGGTCGCATCTGCCATATCTGAAGATACCTGTATTACGCCGGGTATCTGTCTGAGCATCTGCTGTACCTGCTTGGAAGCGGCTTTCAGATCATCCAGATCACGTCCTTCCAGATCGATCTCAATACCGCCGCTCATCATACTGGTCATGCTGGCTCCGCTTGACTCTATGCTGATATCCATGTTGGAAATACCGTCCAGTTTCTTAGCATAAGCTTCCACAACTTCTGCGGTGGACAATTCGCATTCATCCGCAAGATACGCTGTCAGAGACGCAGAATCACCCGATACGCTGTAGGAATAATGATCCACATTAACATCTTCCTCAGCCATCTCCTCTAAAAACTTCGTCTGCTGCTCTATCGTCTCTAATTTCGTTCCCGAACGGAAACTCGCCGTAATGGAGAAAGCGCCTTCATCCGTAGACGGCATCAATTCCGTGTGGATATGGCTTACCAGCATAAACGCGCCTACCAAAAGCAGCACTGAAATGCAAAGCACCAGCCCTCTTCTGGGCAGCAGCTTACGCAGAAGCTTCTCATAACCCGCATTAAACTTACGCAGCACCTTATTAATCGGCAGCTCCTTTTTCTCCTGCGGTTTAAACTTCGAAAACAGGAGCGGAATAATGGTCATCGCCACCACCAGAGACGCAAGCATGGCCATAATGATTGTCATGCCAAGCTGACCGAACAACTGACCGGACAGACCATTCATCGTACTGAGCGGCAGGTACACAACCACCGTAGTAATCGTCGACGCAATAATGGACGCTGTCACGAATTTAGTTCCCTTTAACGCCGCGTCGTGATATTCTCCCGTCTGATCCTTCAGTCTGAAGCAGCTCTCCAGTACGACGATGGAACTGTCCACCATCATACCAATCGCAATAACGAGCGCTCCCATGGTAACCACGTTGAAGGTAAATCCAAGCATATTCATACCAATCATTGTCGCAAAAAGCGAGATCGGCATGGAACTGCCGACAATCAGACTGGCCCGCAGATCTCCGAAAAATATAAACAGCACCAGCATGGATAAGACTACGCCCAGCACCAGTGTGCTGCCTACAGAAGATAATGAGGAAAGGATCATGTCGCTGGCGTTATAAACCGTCTCAATCACTACCGTATCGTTATTCGCCTGCAGCGTTTCCACAACCTTGTCTACTGATCTGGTCACATCTACGGTTCCGTAACTCTTTTTCTTCTTAATGCCGATAGATACATTCTCTTCTCCATTATAACGGCTGATACTGTCAGCATCCTGCGTACTTTCTGTGACTCTTGCCAGTTCCGATAAGGGGATAACCTGACCTCTCGCCGTAGTAATCGGAATATTCTGAATCTGTACCACGCCGGAAATATCGGTACTGCTGGATACCGCGATATCCTGCGAGCCCTGGGTTACATGTCCCGCCGGTATGGTGAAGTCCATTGCGCCGATAGTCTGCGCGATACCGCTCATCGTAACGCCGTATTGTTTCATCGCCTGGGAATCCAGTTCTACCCGAATATAATTCTCCCGTCCTCCATATACGCTTACATCCGCCACGCCTGATAACGTCTCCAATTCGGGTACAAGCGTATCATTGACATAGCTTAAGACATCACTGTCGCCCACAGCGGTGACAGAAAGATCCATCGTATCCACCTGATCCATGGACATCTCCATGACGATAGGTTCCTGCACATCATCCGGCATAGACGCTTTCGCCGTATCTAACGCCGTCTTCAAATCCATATAAGCGTCGTCTAAGTCTGTTCCGTAATCATACTGAAACATAACCATGGACATATTCTCCGCAGACTGAGACGTATAGGTGGACACACCGCTCTGCTCCGCGCCCGCCGTCTCTACTTCTTTGGTTACCAGTTCTTCCACGCTCTCCGGATCCGCCCCCGGATAAATGGTGTATACCAAAAGCATGGGCATCTCCATGTCGGGCGTCAGTTCCAGTTGGAACCCCGGCACGGCGGAAAGCCCGAATACTACCAATGCTAAAACGATAAGCGCCATTGACACAGGACGTTTCAAGGCTAACTTAGTCAAATTCATTCTGTCGCCTCCATCCTATTCTGCATCTGCCGGCGCTGCTTCCTGTATCCCGGAAGCGTCTGTCTCAGCCGCGTCGTCTGCTGTAGACATTGTATCTTCCTCCGCGTCATCCGCCGCCGGTTCTGTCTTGTCCGCCGTCTCACTGTCAGTCGTCTGCGTATCGCTTCCGTCTTCCGTCTGAATGGAAACCTCGGCCCCTTCACGCAGATTCGCTGACCAGCTTGTAATCAGTACATCACCGGCGTCAAGACCTGACAACACGGTAATCGTCTCTTCATCAAAAATACCTGTCTCAATATCTCTTCGCTCTACGATGCCGTCAACCGCTACATATACATAAGGCTGGCTGTCATCATAGTAAACGGAATCATACGGAATCAGCAGGGCATTCTCCTGGCTGTATGTATCCGCAATAATCTTCACGCTGGTTCCTGTCAGCAGGCTGTCACCCGGCGCGTTGACACATGCCTTCACAGCAAACAGGCCTGTAGTCTGGTCAATCATGCTGCCGATCTCCGTAATTGACGCGTCATACACTGTGCCGTTGCGGTCCGCCTGTACCTTCTGTCCTATCGACAGCGTATTACGGATTCCTTCGCTGACATAGAAGGTAACTGTCATGGTATCTTTATTCGATATAATAAAAGCAGGGTTTCCGGCCGAGGCGAAATCATGGACTTCCACATTGACAGCCTCTATCACGCCGCTGATCGGCGCCGTCAGAGTATACATATCAAGCTGGTATTCCGCGCTGTCAATGGCAACCTGCGCGCCTGCCACGCCTACCTGTGCCTGATTCACACTTGCCGCGGCGGAATCCACACCGAGCGCCGCCGTCTTCTTATTGGCATCCACAATCTTCTGGGTGTCGCTGTAGACCTGCTCTTCGGTAATATTCTTAATGGCTTCCGCCTGTTCCAGACTCTTATATGTATCCGCAAGGGTATTGTTTAACTGTTCCTCACCGTCTTCTATGGATTCAATGCCTGCTTTTACCTGCTCGTAAGCGGATTCCGCAGCGCTTGCCGCAGACTGCGCCTGCTCCAGCATTCCCTTGGCCGCGTCAAGATCTTCTTTTGCCTGCTTTAAGGCATATTCATACGCGCTCTGGTCATTATTGAATTCATCTCTGATCAATTCCTGCAGGGCATTATAATCCGCAGGCTCCAAACGCGTCACCTCAGCCGCTGCCCTCTGATAATTGGCCTCCGCAGCCTTCGCGCCTGCCCGCGCCTGATTCCTGACAGATTTCAAATCATCCTTCTTGTCTCTGGCATCCGCCTTGTCCTCCGCCAGATCATCGAGCTGTTCATAGATATCATCAATGCCTCCCTGGATACCGTCCACCTGAATCTGCAGTTGATACATCTGCAGGTTCTTCTGTCCGCCCATCTGCGCATCAAGCTGTGCTTCTGTCCCTTCATACTGCGCCTGCGCGATTTCATATCCCACCTGCGCAGAATTCACGCCTGCAGCCGCGCTGTTATACTGCGCCTGCGCACTGGCAAGCTGTAACTCAGCAGGTTCTGAATCAAGTTTACATAATACCTGCCCTGCTTCTACGGTATCTCCCACGGAAATCTCTGTGCTTAACACCTCCGCTGATACCATCGGAAGCACGTAAACAGATTCCTGTGGACTGATCGTTCCCACAAACTCATTTTTCAGCGTCAGTGTGCCCGCCTGAGGCGTCTGCACCTGCACCGGAATAACTTCGCTTACCGTCTCTTCTTCTGCCTCTGTCTGGCCGCAGCCGGTAATCACTGAACCAGCGCACGACGCAGCAAGCAGTACGGCCAGCATCTTACTGTACGGTTTCACGTACCTTTTTTTCATTGCTTTCTCCTCCTGATATTGCCCTACTTACAATATGCTTTCTTTCACATCTTCTAAAATACATCTTTTCTTTAATAAAAAAAAGTAGCGCCCCCCTTTTTTAAGATTTTTTTTAGAAAGTTTAAGCCTGTAGAAAGAAAGGTTATTGAAACTTCATCTATCTTAACGCAACAAAAAAAGAGTATATCTTCATTTACATGCAATGTTGATACACTCTTATCGATATCCCTTATTTATTCTATATGGAGAAATACTGCATCTCCCGATTCAAATCCGCCGAAGCGATATGTAAAGCTTCCGTTCCGATACGGATTCTCTCGCTCTTTTCCTTGGTTTTCAGCACCAGCTCGTCTACTGTAACCGTGGTCGCCAGCACTTCCTCACTTCCCGCCGCCTGCTGCTGTGTAATCGCCGCCATCTCCACGGCAATATCGTTTACTCTGGTAATCCGTCCGGTCAGATCGTTTAACGCCCTGCCCGCATCGTCAGCAATACTCATAATCGAATGAAAGGTTTCGGAGGCTTCCCGCAAAAGCCCGGAATTCTCCCGAATATCATTTCTGCTCTGTTTCGTAGACTGTTCCGTCTTCAATACCAGGGTGGAGACATCATCTATCAGCTTCTCAATTGCCACCGCATTCTTCGCCGATGTATCCGCCAGTGTCTTGATCTCTGTCGCCACAACCGCAAAGCCCCTGCCGCTCTCTCCGGCCCGCGCCGCTTCGATCGACGCATTCAGGGAGAGAAGATTCGTCTGATCCGCAATTTCCTTAATTATTTCCGTAATGGAATTGATCTTCTTAGCCGCCTCACTGACATTCGCCACAAGGAGCGTCAATTCGTCCATCGAACCTTCCAACTGCCGCATAGATATATCCAGGACATCTATGTCCTCTCCCGTCTTCTTAGAAGCCGCCACCATATCCTGAATCTGTGTATTGGTCTCCATCCCCGAATCATACGTTATCCGCGCAATAGACGCTAACTGTGTAGCATGTTCCGCCAGCGTCTGCACGCTCTGCGCCATATCTCCCATGGAGACGGTCAGATCGTCCAGCGATCTGCTCTGCGTTCCCGTATCCGCATTTAACTCCTCCGCCATAATGGAGAACTCTTCCGAGTGATCTGACAGCTTCTTCGTAGTCAGCTCTATTTCCCGCAGCAGATTGTCCATTTTGGTAATAAACTCATTCAGGTTCGTATTAATATCCGTGATCTCATTTTCCCATTTAGATTTGGCGACAGGAATATGTACCGTAAAATCCCCATTCATGATAGCGATAATATTTTCTTTGGTAATCTCAAGTACCTTCATCTGTCTGCCGATCGCGGCAACGCTGGCAGCCGTAATCAGAACCAGCATCAGCCCGATGCCCGCCGCCTGCATATACCAGGTCCTGTTTAGGGCCTCCAGCACTTTCTCAGAAGCCACATACCCGACTATATTCTGGGCATCCGTCACCTGACTGACAATCGAATTTTTTACGGACAGGAAAATCAAAGTAAAAAAAAGTACTGTAATAATACTGATAATAGGGACCACTGTAAGCGTGATTCTCCACTTCATCGCCAGATATTTCTTCTTCGCCATACTCTTAACCATGCCTTTCCATCAAACTGCGAATACAGGCAAATCACCCAGCCTGCGTAATGCATCTCTCTTTCGCCTGGCTTATTATAGCATGGTAAAATTTTGCATAAAATCATGAACAGGTAAAGGAAAAGTAAAATTTATCTATTCCGCCTCAAACTTGTAGCCCATTCCCCAAATCGTCTTAATCAGGTCGCCCTTCTCACCCATCTTGCTGCGAAGCTTCTTCACATGGGTATCGATGGTCCTGGCATCGCCGAAGTAATCATAGTTCCAGACACTGTTGAGAATCTTCTCGCGGGAAAGCGCGATTCCCTTATTCTCCACGAAATAAGTCAGGAGTTCGAATTCCTTATAGCTCAATTCAACCGGCTGTCCGTCTACCGTCACATTGTGGGCCGCCTTATCGATCCTGATGCCGCCTGCCTCCAACAATTCATCCGCTCCCGCCTGATTGGTTCTCCGCAGGATAGCTTCCACTCTCGCCACCAAAATTTTGGGACTAAAAGGTTTCGAAATATATTCGTCCACGCCTAATTCGAATCCCTGCAGTTCGTCCCTCTCATCCGCTTTCGCCGTCAGCATAATAATAGGCACTTTAGAATAGGTCCGAATTTCCCTGCATACCTGCCACCCGTCCATCTTAGGCATCATCACATCCAGGATAATCAGCGAAATATCATTCTGTTCAAAGAAAATATCGACAGCCGCAGCGCCATCCTCCGCCTCCAGCACATCATAATTATTTTTTATGAGAAAATCCTTAACCAGCTTACGCATACGGCTCTCATCGTCTACTACTAATATTTTCAGTTTATCCATATCATCACACCTTTCCGCCATATAACCGTCTTGTCATCTTTCGCACGCCATGACTCTTTTATAGATTCATTTTACGGTATAATTATGTTTAAATTGTGACAAAATATGTTTTTTATAAAACTATGGAGTCAGATTATATTCTTTCTCCGCCTCTCTTACCGCTTTTTCCCGTTCCGTCAACTGCTGTTCCCATTCGGAATACTCGTTCAGAACGGCAGTCCTGTAATTGATAATATTAGGCACGTCGCTCTTCCAGGACACTACAAACATCGAAATGACTAACAAAACCATAATTACATTAATCAGCACCGAGGTGATAAACCGTCCCTTGTATTCTACTTTCGGTTTTCTCGCCGCTATGCTTCGCCTGATCGAACTATTATTCTCCGTCTTGTTGCTGAAAGTCCCATACAAGGGCACCGGTTGAATTTTATCCTCAGGAACTCCCCATTTGACCATTTCATTCTGCATCTTCCGCAAATAAGCAAACCCTACCGGCGTCAGAAAAATCTTGTTTTCAATCGCCCTGTTATATACAAGCAGTACGTTCTGCGGTTTACTGTAATCCAGATGCTTCTCCAGATTATCCACCTTCTGCTCTTCCATTCTTGCCGTCTCCGCGTCGGCAATGGTCGCAAATTTATAGCCGCCCACGATAAGATCTTCATTGTTTCTGTCCATTATTCTGTCCTCTCTAAAAAAGACAACCTTTGCAGGCTGTCTTTTCTATGCAATTACATCTTGAATATATTCATGTTCTGTTCCAATCCGTCGGCAACATGCTTCAACTGCGAAGCATTTTCAGAAATATTATATACGATATTGCTTACTTCCGTAACAGAAGCGGATGTTTCCTCCGTACTTGCCGCATTCTCCTGCGCGATTGCCGTCAGATTCTGGACAACGTCTACGACATTTACCCTTGCTTCATCCAGCCTGCGGGTCTTGTCCGCAATTCTGTTTACTCCGTCAATAGACGCCGCAATGCCTTCTTTCACCTGACCGAATATTTCGTCCGTCTTCTCAACGCTGCTGATCTGCTTATCCATGATCTCTTTCACTTCATCCATGGTTTCAACAGACTTCTGTGAATCTTCAATCAGGGAATCAATAATGCCCTCGATCTGCCTTGCCGACTCATTGGACTGTTCCGCCAGTTTCTGAATCTGCCCTGCCACCACGGCGAAGCCTCTGCCCTGCTCGCCGCTTCAATACTCGCATTAAGAGACAACAGGTTCGTTTCCTCGGCGATCGATGTGATAAGGGACGTCGCTTCCCTGATCTTCATCGCGGATTCATTCGTCGTATTAGTCTGTTCATGTATGACGTCTATCGCCTGTTTCGCCTGCGCATTAATCTTCTCTAATTCTAATAAAGTTGCCGATGCTTCATCACTGGACAGCTTCATCTGATTTGCATTGGAAATCAGATCATCCACTTCCTGCGCCGTCTCTTCTACCATATTGCCCATCAGAATAACGTTTTCTGTCGCTTTCTGTGTCTCATCCGCCTGGGAAGACGCTCCGTCAGAGATCTCCGCCACAGCCTTCTCTACCTGCTCAACGGTAGACGCCGTCTCGGACGCATTGGTATTGAGGGAATCGGAAGCGTTGAACAGCCGCTGGCTTTGATCCCTTAAATCTGATACCACACCCATCAACTGATTACGAAGCTCCGCCACAGCTCTGCTCATCATGCCTGTTTCATCTTTCCTGGAGACAAGCCGCTCCTTCCCTTCATTCTCAGAGAAATCCATGTTTGCAAGCTTGCCGACGATATGTGTCACTTCGATGATCGGCTTAACAGTTCTGTTTACTACAAAGTAACCGATCAGGGCAAACACAATCACCAGAACAACCGCGCAGATTATTCCTATGCTGGTAACTTCCCTTACGGGACTTAGAATCTCATCTTCATCGGCGGAGATAACCAGAATACAGTTGCCCTTCTCCGTAATCGCATATGCCGCATATTTAATGGTCCCCTTGAAATCATATCCTACCACCTCGGGTTCCGGCACAACTCCGGACTGAAGCTGCGTTACAACCCCCTGGACAACGCTGTTCTCGACCGGCTGCCCCACCTTATCCTTCGTAGGATGATACAGCATCGTACCGTCCGCAGACACCAGATATGCATAACTGGATTCGATGCCTGCAACGCCGACATCTCCCAATGTCTGCGACAGATTATTATAATCCGTAGCGGTATTGTATCCCTGCATATCAATCAACTGTTCGATTTCATGATTATAAGCCACTGCCAGATCGTATAAATAATTCTGATTCAGCTCCATCAGATGATCTTTCACATTCTGAATAAAAACAGCAGATACGCATACAGCTAACGCTGCCATCGCAATAATCAGCCATAACACTATTTTAGTCCTTACAGAATGAAAGAAACCAACTTTACCCGAAATTGGTTTTGTTTGCTTTTTCCCTTGACTCATAATGACTCCCTCTCTTGTAAAAGTATAATTGCTTATTATTTATTTTAATCTAAAATTCTTGCACTGTCTAGGGAAAAATATACAGCCTGCACAAAAATATGCGTCTGCGCAAAAAAATCTGTTATGCAATATTTCACAAAAGAAAACAGGCCGGAAGAGTGCCATCCATTCTTCCAGCCCTGGTCTTATGCTGTTGCTTCGTATTTATCCGATAAGTATTGCTGTAACGCTTCCGTAGCTTCGCATACGCTCAGATCAGACGTTTTAAGGAAATCATACAGGGTCTCCACCTCCTGCTGCTTTTGCTCGTTTACCAGAGCCTTCAATTCCTCCTTTTCTTTTTCCAGCCTGATATTCAGCGCATGAATCAGTTCTTCTTTCTCCGCGATCTTGTCTTCTATTGATTTTCTCTGTCCTCTTGCCATATTATACCTCCACGAAATCATAAAGATACTATATTATATGGACAAGCTGCGAAAAATATTCATCTCCGTTACAGTACCTACTCGTACTATACATACGAAAATCGTGTTTGCAATATGTGTTTTGCCGTCGGACGGCAGTTCGTTTGTGCCGCTTCGAGTGGACCAGACGGGAGTCGAACCCGTGTCCAAAAGCCCATTCCCTGTCCTTCTACTATCATAGTCTGTCATTGCGGATGACTCCTCATTCCCTCACACGCAAGGAGACAAACACCCCCGCGCGCTCAGTAGCCTCTGATACGCCCGCCGGTAAGAGGCGTCCCCGGCGTCGTTTCCTACATAGTCGATGCCCGGATCTTAATGTGTAGGTGCACTAAGGCGGACAGCTGCCATTAGGCAGCGTATGCTAAATTATCTTCAGCGTTTATATTTAGATTCGCGATTTGACGCATCAGCCTGCGGATAGCTTCTCCAGCTGCAAGACCCCTGTCGAAACCTTGACTGGCCCATATTAAAATTGCGGTATCCTGATAGGACGCCCTGTTACTATAACACATTTCTGCCATACAGGCAATCCCTCCGCGCTAAATTGCTTCGGTACTTCCTGTCACAAGAAATATCGGCATTTTATCCCAGATTCTTAATCTTAAATTCTCTTTCGTGCTCTCTTCTAAGATCCTTTTTGGCAATATCCTGTCTCTTATCATACAGCTTCTTGCCTTTGGCAAGGCCGATCTCCACCTTTGCCCTGCCGTCCTTAAAATAAACCTGAAGCGGCACAATCGTATAGCCCTGCTCAGACATCCTGCCTGCCAACTTCCTGATCTCCGTTTTGTGCAGCAGAAGTTTTCTGACCCGCAGCGGGTCTTTGTTGAAAATATTACCCTTTTCGTAAGGGCTTACATTCATGCCGTATACGAAAGCCTCCCCGTTCTCGATCCTGACAAACGCCTCCTTAATACTGCACTTGCCCATTCTGAGGGATTTTACTTCCGTGCCGTGAAGGGCAAGCCCCGCCTCATATTTTTCTTCTATGAAGAAGTCATGGTAAGCCTTCTTGTTATTGGCTACCAGCTTCATTGCTTCTTTTGCCATCTTTCATCTCACCTCTTTTCCAGCCGACTATATGCTGATATCGACATTGTTTACGAATTTACAAAGGTTCATCTATTGTTTTCGTATGGGTTCCCGATCTGATCCTCTGCTTCTTCCTCGTCATCATCGTAGGGAAGTTCAAAATCGACCGTTCTGGTCAATTTATCTATTCCTTTCACCATAACGCGGAGTTTTTCACCCAGTTTATAGGTTCTTCCCGTATCGCGTCCTACCATTTCATAGGTATCTTCATTATAATAGAAATAATCCCCCGGCAGAGTAGACACATGTACCAGCCCTTCCACCGTATTAGGCAGTTCCACATAAATGCCCCACTGTGTGATACCGGAAATAACGCCTTCATAGACCTCTCCGATCCGGTCAGCCATATATTCCGCTTTCTTGAGCTTATCCGTCTCCCGCTCGGCTTCCTCTGCGCGGCGTTCCATCTTGGACGCGTGTCTTGCCACATTCGGCAGTCTTTCCTCATAATGCCTGATACGGTCATCTTTCATTCTGCCGTGCAGTTGTTCTTTGATAATTCTGTGAATCTGCAGATCCGGGTAACGTCTGATCGGAGATGTAAAGTGACAGTAGTACTGGCAGGCAAGACCGAAATGCCCGGTACATTCTACGGTGTATTTGGCCTGCTTCATACTGCGCAGCGTCAGTCTGCTGATCAGCGTCTCCTCGTCCGTATCCGCAATCTTATCAAGCAGCTTCTGTAATTCTTTCGGATGTACCTCTTCTCCCGTCAATTTAATATGATAGCCGAAGTTCCTTATGAACGTGGACAGCTTCATGATTTTCTCCGGATCAGGCTTCTCATGCGTACGATATACAAAGGGCAGTTCCAGCCAGAAGAAATGCTGCGCCACCGTTTCGTTCGCGATAAGCATAAAATCTTCTATGATCTTAGTCGCCACGTTTCTCTCATAAGGCCTGATTTCCACCGGATGTCCTTTAGAGTCCAACAGAATCCTGCTCTCTGCAAAATCAAAGTCTATAGAACCTCTCTTATGCCGTTTCCTGCGAAGGATCGCTGCCAGTTTCTCCATCAGTTCGAACATGGGAACAAGCTCCGCATACGCGTCTCTCTCCGCTTCGTCCCTGTCTTCCAGAATTTTTCTGACTGAAGTATAAGACATTCTTCGGTCTACGCAGATAACTGTCTCTGCAATCTGATAATCTGTTACTTCACCTTTCTCATTGATAGTCATCAGGCAGCTAAGCGCCAGACGCTCTTCCTTCTCATTCAGGGAACAGATTCCGTTAGACAGCTTGTGCGGCAGCATGGGAATCACACGATCCACCAGATACACACTGGTTCCTCTCTCCAATGCCTCCCAGTCCAGGGCGGAATTCTCCTGGACGTAATTGCTCACATCCGCGATATGCACTCCCAGATGATAAAGCCCCGCTTCATCCATATACAGACTCACCGCGTCGTCCAGGTCCTTGGCATCCTCTCCGTCTATCGTCACCATCTGCAGCTTCCGCAGATCCATGCGGCCGTTCTTGTCAGCCTCCTGTACCGCAGATGGCACACGCTCTGCCTGATTCATGACCTTCTCACCGAATTCGACGGGCAGTCCATATCCTCTGACAATAGACATAATATCCACGCCCGGATCGTTGATATGCCCCAGGATTTCTACGACCCTGCCCTCCGGCTTATGTCTGTCATCACCGTAGGAAGTCAGTTCCACCACTACCTTATGCCCATTGACCGCCCCTTTAGAACGTTCCCTGGGAATGAAAATATCCACGCCGATCTTCGTATTGTCGGGAATAACGAATCCGAAATTTCGGGACTGCTCATAGGTACCCACGATCTGCTTCATACCGCGTTCCAGAATCTTAACGACAGCGGCTTCCTGACGCTTTCCGCGCTGCCCCGGCAGAAGCTTTACCAGTACCGTATCCTGGTGAAAAGCGCCGTTTACCTGATCCTCGGGAATATACAGATCTTCCGCACGTCCTTCGATCTCCACAAATCCAAAACCCTTGGCGTGACTGATAAAAGTACCCGTCAACTGCTCTTCATCCGGCTTCATGTATTTGCCCTGCTTCGTAATCTGCAGCCGTCCTTCCGCCAAAAGCGCCTGCAGCACTTGTCTGAACGCGTCTCTGTCTTCCCTGGATACCTGCATAAACGCTGCCAGTTCCTTTTCCTTCATCGGCACATATACTTCATCGTTTACCAACTCGACTATTAACTTTTTCCGCTGTTCGAATTTCTCGTCCTGTTCTCTTTTCATTCAGATAATCACCACAATATAAGATTCCCATTTTACGGTTTTCTAATCTGTGCACATACCAAAAAAGCACCCTTATGCAGAGTGCTTTCACATTTAAAATATGGTCAGATTCAAAACAACCGCCAATACCATAAACCCGACTGCCAGACCTGTTGTGATCTTGACAAGCTTACCTTCCATGGAACGGCCTTTGTTCTTGCCCCAATATGTCTCAGCCGCACCGCTTACCGCTCCCAAGCCGGCTGTCTTGCCTTCCTGCATCAATACCAATATAACAAGCGCTATACAAATAATAATATAAAGAACTGTCAATATGATTCTAAGTACTCCCATTCCGTGCACCTGCTCCTTTCCCGGACGCTCTAAAAAGTTATTGTCACACTTGCCGAACAGGTTATATATTACCACACAAAACCATATTCCGCAATATCCAAAACGAAAATTGTATCACAAAACGTAACAGTTCAGCCATGCCATTCATAAGTTGTCGGATTTACAATGAAAATGCCGCAAACGCATCTTCCGGCTCGCTCCGGCTGCTGTGATAACGCATCAGAAACGCCTTCATCTCCGTATGTCTGTCGCCCATGTCCGCCATCAAAGCCTGGAAATTGCCCTGTGTAACGCATCCAAGATCGATCAGAAACTGATAATATTCCTTCTCGTCTCCATGCTCCTCCAGCACCACGCGCCAGGTTTCCTCCGTGGACTGTCCCTTACTGTGGTTAAGCAGATACTCTCTCAGGCTGTTTTTCACCGGCTCACTGAGTCCGTAGTCATGCATCAGCCGCAGCATCGCCAGCCTGACCTTGCTTCTGCGCTTCTGCTCCAGATAGTAATCCAGATTATTTTCCTTACTGCCGTAATCCTCTTCCCCGCACAAAAGCATCTTAGAAAACCCGTCGGTGTCGTCAAGAGACATAAAAGTCTGCATTCTGGCATCCCATTGTGCCAGCCATTCCTCCGTGCCCGCATTCTCAAAATCAAAGAGGTAAAAGGCGTCCAGCCTGCTCATCGTCGCCGCCAGCAGATATGCCACGTCCATCGTCCGGCGTTTGCTCCTGTCGCCCTGCTCATCGATAATCTGCTCCAGTCTGCCGCACTCCTTGAAAATTCCCTGCCCGATTTCCATCTTATGATAGGGCAGGATCATAGTAGTCAGTTTAGCGCAGTAAGCAAACGCCCAGTCGTCAATACGCAAAATACTTTCCGGCAGGGTGATCTGCCTGAGCATTTTGTTGCTTAAGAAAGCTTTCCTGCCAATGCTGGTCACCGGGCAGTCCGCAATCCGCTCCGGAATCACTAACTCCGTATCTTTGCCCCGATAGGCTACGATCTCTGTCTGACCGTCCGTCTGCCTGTACTGCAGCGCCCCCTGAGGTGTATCAAGTTCTCTTATCATAAATCATTCCAATCCTCCATGTCAGAGCAATTTATTGCGATGACACGCGTCGGAGCAATTAATCGCCAAGTCCCCGGCAGCGCCGACGGCCTTCGGCAATTATATCTCCAACTCGCGAATCTGCGCGATCAGCCTGTCGCCACGTTCGGTAAGCATCAGTTCTTCGTTATGCCGCTGATAGTCCTCACAGCCGTACATGCTGATAAACTTCGCACTGTCCTGCTGCACCGTACATTCCGTCACCAGAATCAGCATCTCGTTGCCGGAGCCGAAGGTATCCTCCACGAAAGCAAAAAGATAATGCAGTCTCTCCTTCACCTTCCCGGTATCTTCCCTGTACTGCGCCACCTGCCCGTCAAAGCACGCTTTTATCCCGGCAAAAGCCGTCTGTGCATCCGTTTCTTTCTCTACCTTAAGCTGCTTCTCACAAGCTTCCAGGAACCGCACGATAGCCCGGCTCTTATGCTTATCTCTGGCGGATAAAGCGCCTGCTTTCTGCAAAGACTCCATGGCTTTCTGCCTTCCTTCCGTCTGCTGTTTAAGCAGCCCAAGCAGCTCTTCCACGCTGCAGCCTGCTTCCGCTTTCGCTTTCAGGGCTTTCAAAGGGTTCATCAGTTCCCCCAGCATTTCGCAAGTCTGCATGTTTTCCCGGATGTCATGCTGGCTCTTATCGATTAACATTCCCATCAGCGACAACCGCTCGTCAAAGTCGGCTTTTCTCGCCTTATCCTTCACCTGCTCGCTCACCCTGCCGGACAGGATATCTTCCACCCGGTAGTCATTCTGATACTTCCGATACAGATCGTAGTAGGCCGTAAACTCTTTGACCACACGGTCGTTGCGCAGATACTGCCCCACAAGAGACTCTTCCACCGCAAGCCCTTCTTCCTCATAGAGAATTAACATCTGAGATAAGTCCTCCCAGCCTCTTGCGGTGATATAATTCTTGCCCCGCACGGTAGTCTCCACTTGATAGAAATCTTCTTTCTTCATATCCAGATAATTGGTGATCGCGGTATGGATGCCCCGTTCTCCGGCATACTCCTTCCACACCGAATACTCAGCTTCCACCTCCAGAATCTTCATACGGTCCAGTGTCACCACGTCGAACTCCCGCACAGATTTATTGTATTCCGGCGGATTGCCCGCAGTCACGATCACCCATCCCTCCGGCACCTGATGCCTGCCGAACACTTTATATTGCAGAAACTGCAGCATGGAAGGCGCCAGCGTCTCCGACACACAGTTAATCTCGTCCAGAAACAGGATACCCTCCTTCAGACCGCTTGCCTCCATCACGTCGTAAACCGACGCGATGATTTCACTCATCGTATATTCCGACACCTCATAGGACAAATCCCCGTACTCCTTATGGGTAATAAAAGGAAGGCCCAACGCGGACTGCCTCGTGTGATGGGTCATAGAATAGGATACCAGCGCAATCTGCAGCTCCTGTGCGATCTGCTCCATAATCGCCGTCTTGCCGATGCCCGGCGCTCCCAACAGGAAAATAGGGCGCTGCCGCACGATGGGAATGCGGTATTCTCCTTCTTCATCCTTTTTTAAATATAGCTTAACAGAGTCCTTAATGTAATTTTTGGCTTCTTTTATATTCATCTTTTCCTCATTCCCGCACAATCATTCTTGCTTCTTATACTGTCTGCGACTCCTCCTGGATATCCTCTTCTTCCAGAATCAGCCGGATCGCCCAGGGCGGCGTCTTGGGCGCGTTCTCATCCTCCCTGAGAAAAACGAACGCCACGTCATAATCCGGCATATTTTCAGGATAGACGCCGTAGCCGTCAGTGAAGTACAGCAGTCCTTTCAGGTTGTCAAATTCCTTCTCTTCCCGCAGCTTATCCACATACGCAAAGACCGGGCGGAAATCCGTAGAGCCGAACCCCGTCAGCCTGCCCTTACGCATAAATTCTTCCAGTTCCCCGCGTTCCGTAATCTTAGTGTCCTGCTGCACCTGACTGTCACACTGAATGATATGCACATTGATCTTATTGAAAAAATTCTCGCTCTGCTGCATGATATTGTAGGTCTTCTGCAGGAAAGCCTGCACAATCTCACCCCGGCAGGATGCCGAAGTATCGATGGCAATAACGAAATCCTTAATCTTGTTGCTGTCTTTATATTCCAAAGGCTCCACCAGGGGCATATTGCCGTAGGTTCTCAGACCGTAGGTATAATAGATATAATCGAATTCGTCGTCATTGACCTGCACCGTCTCGCCCATGACCATGAATTTCTTAAGAAATGCGGCGTAGTCATAGCGTTCTCTTGTGGCTTCCTTCAGATTCTGCTCCATGCTCTCGGCGTTGTTTTTGTCCTTGCTGAAGCTCTTTAAATCCGCCTTGATCCGCTCGCTCAGCTTGCGCCACTCCGCCTGGGATAATTCTAATTCTTCTCTCCTGTCCCAATACAAATGCTCGTCATAGTGACACAGCTTATGCCATTCCTCCCGCGCTCTCTCAGACGGCTCCTCTACCCGGAAATGCCGGTACAGCTTCTCCGCTGTCAGCCCGCCAGCCTGTTTCTTCAGAATCTCCAGCCTGTTTCTGAGCGCGTCGTCAGAAGACAGCCTCGTAAGATGCAGATCGATTTCCTGTATCGTATTCTCCACCGCGATATCCGTCGCCAGATCCCAATTCTCCCGGCTCAACTTATCCGTCTCATATCCATGGAAGAAGATACAGTGAAGAAGCGTATGCAGATACAGCCTCGCCGCATAGTTCGGCTCTCTCTCATACTGCCGCAGAAGCAGCACCGGGTCATAATAAAGCCCTGCGCCGTCAAACAGATGCGCCCCTGTCGCTTCCCTGCATTCCACCCGCAGCTTCGAAAGCGCCACATCCAGGAATCGCATATTAATCAGAAGCCCATCATGGGCGAGACTCAGGATTTCTTCCGCAATCCGCCTGATTTGAAGTTGTCTGTCAGAGGGTCTGTTTTCCATCATACGCTGTAAGCTCCATTCCGAAGCTTCTTCCTTCCAGTCTGATTTGCAACCTATTCTATCATACAAATACAAAGGTCTTCAACCAATATAATACCAGCAGATGCGCCGGATAGAATATGTAGAAAAACCACTTGGAAAAATTCTTCCCATGCTCCATGCGCTTACCGTTATACAACACCAGGACGGTAAACGCTGCCGCCAGAATACCGATTCCGGTTCCTGCCGCCTGACAGACAACCGACCACGAAGGATTACCCGGCTGCACCGTCAGATTTCCCATATTTAATAAGACGAATACAACACACACAACGCCGTAGCTGGCCGCCATCTTCTTACGGCTCGTACCGCTTTGCCGCAGAAGAATCGTCAGAACCGGAGCAAGAAACGCCCAATCGCTCACCGCGCTTATCATAACAAGCAGGGTACAGACTACGGTACACAGAAACGTATTCTCTATCTTATCCATAGCGACCAGAATCAGAAAACACAGAAACAGGGTAAATATCATATTCGCCTGCCCCCAACGAAACGCCAGTTCATATGGAATCTGTGAGATCAGCGCAAACACGAAAAGCCGCGCTCCGTATTTCCAGCGCGATCTGGTATACTGAAAGCCCTCCACCATAAAAAAGCACATGACCGGAGCAGTAAAATACCCAATATCCTCAAACACAATACTCACCAATGGGCTTAATGCAAACACATGACTGTGCACGATGTGGTTGAGCAGCATCGTAAACATTGCAATGTATTTGATAACGTCTCTGTTTAACACCGCCAGACTTCTGTTCTTTGTTTCCATACCCGGTAAACTCCCTTCACAAAAATAGGCAACTGAATCCTCCTTCAATCGCCTATCCTTACATTTTGACATCTCACGTATCTTAAATCATCGCTCCGGTACCGTTTGATTTACTGCACAAACGGATTATACGCTTTCTCGTGTCCGATCGTGGTCGCCTCTCCATGTCCCGGATATACCTTCGTCTCATCCGGCAGTACGAAAAGCCGCTCCTTAATCGACCTGACAATAGCGCTCATGCTTCCCGTGGCCAGATCTGTCCTGCCAACCGACTCCGCAAAAAGGGTATCGCCGGCAATCAAAATCCCCGCCTCCTCGAAATAGTAGCAGCAGCTTCCGACGGTATGTCCGGGCGTAGCAATCAGCCTGCAGGTAATACCCGCTATCGTAATCTCCTCGCCATCCTTCAGATAGCGGTCAGGAATCACCGTGTACGGTCTGCCTACCTGCTCGGACACATTCACAACGGCGTCTTCACAAAGCACCCGCTCTTCTTCATAAGCATAAATGGGCGCGCCGGATAACTCCCGCAGCTTATTGGTTCCCCAGATATGATCGAAATGTCCGTGCGTCAGCAGAATACCTTTTACCTGAAAGCCCTTTTCCTGCAGTTTATCATAAATATAATCGCCTTTATCCGCCGGATCGAAGAAAATTACTTCCTGACTGCCCTCTCTGTATACGAAATAACAATTCGTCTGCGCAATTCCCAACATCAGACGACCAATTTTAATTTGAGCCATTTTCCATCCTCCATCTCTGTTTACCTATCCGGCTGCCTGTGTCAACCCGTCGTTCTCTCAATATCGATAACGCTTTCAATCGTCCTTATTTTGTCGATATTACGCTGCAGTTCTTCCCGGCTTCGTATCTCGAAGCTGACGGACATGGTGGCCGTCCCCTGTTTACTGGTTCTGGTATTTAACGCCATAATATCAATATCCTTCTCCGTCAGCGCGCGGGAGATATCCGCCAGCAGACCGTTCCTGTTATTGGCATAGATACTGATCTCGGCATAATATTTGCCGTTCGTCTCATCCGTGTGCTGCCACTCCGCGTCAATCAGCCTGTGACGATCGATTTCCGGCAGGTTCAAAACGTTGACGCAGTCCGTCCGGTGAATGGAGATACCTCTTCCTCTTGTAACAAAACCAACAATTTCATCTCCAGGCACCGGATTACAGCATTTGGAGAAACGTACCGCTACATCATGAATGCCCTTCACCACGATACCGCTGCTGTTCTTCTCTCTTGCCCGATTATACGCGTTTCCCTCAATCTCCGCCATAATCTCGGCGTCGGACATCTCCTTCTTGTGATCCTGATCATACAGCTCCTGCATCCGGTTGACAATCTGACCCTCTTTGAGTCCGCCGTGTCCGATTGCCGCCAGGACAGAATCCCAATCGTGAAAACCATACTTTCTCATAATAGCGTCCTGATATTTGGGAATCACGATGTCCTGAACATTGATTGCCTTCGCCTTACAATAAGACTGAATCAGTTCCTTGCCTTTTACAATATTATCTTCTTTTAACTCATTCTTAAACCACTGGTTGATTTTATTCTTCGCCTGGGTGCTCTTTACCACATTGAGCCAGTCACGGCTGGGGCCCTTGGAGTTCTGGGATGTCATAATCTCCACCCGGTCTCCGTTCTTAATCTCATAGTCGATCGTAACCAGCTTGCCGTTGACTCTGGCGCCGATCATCTTATTACCTACGGCGCTGTGGATACTGTAGGCAAAATCGATGGGCGTAGAGCCTGCCGGCAGGTTTTTCACATCTCCTGTCGGCGTGAAACAGTACACATCGTCGGAAAAGAGATTTAAGTCGCTCTTCAGAAGCTTCATAAACTCCTGATTGTCCCCCGCCGTCTGCTGCCATTCCAGAATCTGCCGCAGCCAGACAAGCTTCTCCTCCTCCTGCGTCTCCACCTTCTTGCCGTCGGAAGCCTCTTTGTATTTCCAATGAGCGGCAATACCATATTCCGCCGCCTTATGCATCTCATAAGTACGAATCTGAATCTCAAAAGGCTGCCCGCTGCTGCCTATCAGCGTCGTATGAAGGGACTGATACATATTCGCCTTGGGCATGGCGATATAATCCTTAAAACGCCCGGGTATGGGCTTGTACATCTCATGGATAACACCCAGCGCCGCATAACAGTCTCTCACTGTGTCTACAATAATACGCACCGCAAACAAATCATAAATCTGGTCTATGGTCTTGTTCTGGTTCTTCATTTTCTTGTAGATACTGAAAAAGTGCTTGATACGGCCGTCGATCTGCGCCTTGATTCCTGCGTTCTTAATATGCTCGCTGACCTCGTCAACGATAGTCTGGATATATTTCTCCCGCACGCTCTTGCGAACCGCGATCTTATCTACCAGATCATAATAAGCCTCCGGCTCCAGATATTTTAAAGATAAATCGTCCAACTCTACTTTAATCTTGGAAATACCGAGTCTCTGGGCAATGGGCGAATAGATGTCCAGCGTTTCTCTGGCTATCTCCTGCTGCTTCTCCGGCCGCATATGCTGCAACGTACGCATATTATGCAGTCTGTCCGCCAGCTTAATCAAAATAACACGAATATCCTTCGCCATGGCCAGAAACATCTTACGCAGATTTTCCGCCTGCCGTTCCAGCTTCTCCGCATCTTTATCATAATTACCATGCTCTCCATGGAAATTCAATTTCTCTAATTTGGTAACGCCGTCCACCAAAAGCCCCACATCCGCCCCGAACTGCTCGCTGATCTCTTCGTCCGTCATAATGGTATCTTCCACCACATCGTGCAAAAGTCCCGCCACAATCGTCTCTTTGTCAAGTTCCAAATCAGCAAGGATGATTGCCACACACAGCGGATGAATGATATAAGGCTCCCCGGATTTACGCACCTGATCCTTATGTGCCTTAGAAGCCGTCCTGTATGCCTTCTCAATCAAAGATATATCGTCCGAAGGATGATACTTACGCACACGGGCAATAAGCTCCTCATATAGAACCTCGGGAGACTGAAACTCCTCAATCGATTCAATTCTTCCATCATCAAATACAACTTCTTTTTTTTCTTCTGTCATGCTCTTCTCACCAGCCGTTTGCTTTGATTATGATACCGATATTGTTTATTATAATAGGAAATAATATGTAAGTCAAAATATTCTTGCGTCAGATCATAAACAGCAGCGCCATTGTATACCAAAAGAGACACCATACGCCCAAGACGTATCGTGTCCCTTTTATTATATGCTTATATACCGCGTGGAAAATAAACCCGCCGGGTTTTACATCATGCCGCCCATTCCGCCGCCTGCAGGCATTGCAGGTTCAGCTTCTTTGATGTTGGCTACAACAGACTCTGTTGTCAGCAATGTGGAAGCTACGCTGGTAGCATTCTGTAATGCGCTTCTTGTCACCTTGGCAGGATCAAGAATACCTGCGTCAACCATGTTGACATACTCCTCTTTCAATGCGTCGAAGCCGATGCCAACTTCGGATTCTCTGACTTTATTGATGATAACGGAGCCTTCCAGACCCGCATTGGCTGCGATATGGAACAAAGGAGCTTCCAGCGCTTTGAGCACAATCTGCGCACCTGTCTTCTCATCGCCTTCCAATGTGTCCGCCAGCTTGGCAACTTCTTTGGACGCATGGATATATGCGGAACCGCCGCCGGAAATAATGCCTTCCTCTACGGCTGCTCTCGTCGCCGCAAGAGCGTCCTCCAGACGAAGCTTCGCTTCCTTCATCTCTGTCTCTGTCGCAGCGCCTACACGGATAACTGCAACGCCGCCTGCTAACTTAGCAAGACGCTCCTGTAATTTCTCTCTGTCGAAGTCGGAGGTAGTCTCTTCGATCTGCTTCTTAATCTGGCCGATTCTTGCCTGGATTGCAGCCTTATCGCCTTCGCCATCTACGATAACAGTGTTCTCTTTCTGAACCTTAACGGATTTTGCACGTCCCAACTGATCCATCGTTGCGTCTTTTAATTCCAGACCGAGTTCGGAGCTGATTACCTGACCGCCTGTCAGAATTGCGATATCCTCAAGCATTGCTTTCCTTCTGTCGCCATAGCCGGGAGCCTTAACAGCCACTACATTGAATGTGCCGCGCAGCTTGTTGACGATCAATGTCGTAAGCGCTTCGCCCTCCACATCCTCAGCAATGATAAGCAGCTTCGCGCCGGACTGTACGATCTGCTCTAAGATGGGCAGAATCTCCTGGATATTGGAAATCTTCTTGTCTGTGATCAGGATATACGGATTATCCAGAACCGCTTCCATCTTATCCATATCGGTAGCCATATATGCAGAGATGTAACCTCTGTCGAACTGCATACCTTCTACTAAGTCAAGCTCTGTCAGCATAGTCTTGCTCTCTTCGATGGTGATAACGCCGTCGCCCGACACCTTCTCCATAGCGTCTGCTACCAACTGTCCTACTTCCTCGTCGCCTGCGGAGATAGCTGCTACTCTGGCGATATGCTCCTTGCCGTTTACCTTGGAGCTCATCTTAGCGATTGCATCTACTGCTGTATCTGTGGCTTTCTTCATACCTTTTCTTAAGATAATCGGGTTAGCGCCTGCTGCCAGGTTCTTCATGCCTGCATTTACCATTGCCTGTGCCAGAACGGTAGCTGTTGTAGTGCCGTCACCGGCCACATCATTAGTCTTAGTAGCTACTTCTTTCACAAGCTGTGCACCCATGTTCTCGAATGCATCTTCTAACTCGATCTCTTTTGCAATCGTAACACCGTCATTGGTGATCAGCGGAGCACCGTAGGACTTATCCAAAACAACATTTCTTCCTTTGGGTCCAAGTGTTACTCTGACTGTATCTGCTAACTGATTTACACCAGCCTCTAAGGCTGCTCTGGCTTCTGCGCCATATTTAATTTCTTTTGCCATGATAATCTGCCTCCTGTATTCAGCTTTTATTTTTGATCTTTTTCACTTTCTGCTAATATTCGTCCGCGTCTTTTGACCCGGTGCAAAGATTCATGTCCTGATAAATCCCTGTATTCTGCTTACTCTACAATTGCCAAAATGTCGTTCTGTCTGACAATAATGTACTCGTCTTCTTCAAGCTTAACTTCTGTTCCGGAATATTTGGAATAGATTACCTGATCTCCGACCTTTACTTCCATCTTCACTTCTTTGCCGTCAACAACACCGCCGGGGCCTACTGCGATAACCTCTGCCTGCTGCGGTTTCTCTTTGCTCTGTCCG